>CAYTGR010000009.1:83470-96806 GCA_964437445.1 uncultured Anaerolineales bacterium
ACTGTGCTGATGCGTTGACATGGGTATCGTTGCGCACCTCCTGGGCCAGGATTATACCCTAACTTGAGGAGTTCGCTATGCCGGGCGGAGTCGTCCGTGGGCAGGCTTTCAGGGGCAGGCCTGCCGCCAGGCGTCCAACGTGCGCTGCTTGAGGGCCGCGTTCACCCCCAACGTGGCCGCCTGCGGGCAGAGCTCAGTGCGGAAGCGGTCGGCGGTGACAGTATCGGTGTACTCAATCGCCCACACCGGCTTCCCGGCGGCAATGAACGGCGCAGCCTGCGCGCACCAGCCCTCAACCAGGCAGCTCTCGGTGATGACCCAGTCGAAGAGCGGCTGCAATTCGGTGGCCTGTTCCGTGTCATTCTTGAGGCCGATGGCCAGGCCCCGCGCGTGGGCCTCTTGCGCCAGCCAGCGGTTATAGGTCAGCTGATCCTGGGCGGTGAGGGGGAAGCCGGTGTCGTTGAGATAACCGTTGATGTTGTCCGGCTCCACGCCGTCAAAGCCTTTCGCCCGGCATTGATCCAGGCGGGCGCGCATCAAGGGGGCCAGCAGGTCCAGCCGGCGGATATCCAGCCAGCGTTCGCCCGGCCAACCGGCGTATTTTTTGCCCAACACGGCGGCAGGAAAGGCGTCCTGATCCGGCCGCCAGTCTTCCCAGGCGCCGGCGTTGATATAGCAGATCACGTGGCGTCCCTGCGCGTGCAGCGCCGCCACCAGTACCGGCTCCGTCTCAAAAAGGTCCAGGTCATAGAGATCGGCAACCACCGTCTGGTCAATCGGCGCGCCGGTGAACTGGATCTGCAGCGTGGCCTGGCGAGCCGGCCGCCACCAACCGCTGGCCGTTTTCAAAATGACGGGCAGGTAGAGCGTATGGGGATAAACACCCCGTTCATAAGCGCCGATGTCGTAGGCCGCGACGCCGTCGGCGTCGCCGTCTTGAGGGCGCACACGGCCGTCGTAATCCACCGGCGGCGCCGCAAGCGCCGTGCCGGCGTCCAGCGCCGGGGAATCGGCCCGCAAATAGAAGTCGGCGGCGGCCGCATGGACGAAGCGAGGATCGCCCTCCACGTAATCCGTGCCGCGCGTCTCGCCCTCAACGCCCCCAAACCCGTTGATCAGGTTGTGGTCCACCGTAATTTGATCTAAGGCGATCCCCGGGCTGATCACAATCTGGAAAGAGAGGTTGTCGCTGACCAGGTTATTGCGAATCACCACTGCCTGCACATCAGGGGTGTCCACGACCAGGCCGCCGCCCCAGGTGCGGCCGTTGTCGTAAATCGTGTTATTCACAATCTGGATATCGCGCAGGGGGCCGCCGCTGCCGTTGTGGGCCAGTGCCAGGCCGGCGCAGGTATTGCTGTAGATCAAGTTATTGTAGACTTTGATGGCCGCTAACGTGCCACCGGCCTCCGAGGCGAGCGCAATGCCGTCGTAGCGCAGAATGTCGTGCACGCGGTTCTGGAAGACCTCTATGTCGTGCGTTGACTTGTCCCAGGCATCCACGTAGATCCCCACGGCCTGCGTCTGGTAAACGTGATTGCGATAGATTTTGCCGTTCGCCGCACCATCCTTGGCGTCAATCCCCTCTTTCTGGCAGCGCACGACGGTGTTGTACCGGACCTCAAAGGTATCGGTGCCGGCGACAGTGATACACTCCTGGCCGCCGCCGGAACCGGCCAGGTCCACCGTGTTGCCCGCCAGCGTGATCTGCTGGCTGCCCCAAACGCCGATGCCCGAGGAGGCCGTCTGATAAGTAGTCACCTGCTCCACAATAATGTGGTCGGAGTCAATGACCAGCAGGCCGGCGTTGTCGGCATACGGTCCGGCATTGGCGATGCGCAGCCCACTCACCCTGATGTAGCTCCGGCCGGCGATCTCAAACAGGCCGGCCAGCTCATCCGGCAACGTCAGGCCGGTGCCGTCTATCGTCGGCGTTGCGCCGGGATAGGCCGCGTAGGTGATGAAGTGCCCCGCGTAACCGGAGGCCTGGGGGATGACGCGCTCGTGATAGACGCCGGTCAGCACATAGACCGTCTCACCGGCCCGCAAAGTCTCGGCCGCATGTTGGAGGGTACGCCACGGCTGCCCAGCCGTGCCCGGCTGCTCATCGTTGCCGTCCGGGGCGACGTAGTAAACACCCGGCTGTGCCGGCGGGACGGTCAGCGGCGCGTAGCCCCACCAGGAACAGCCCCACAGCAACACGACACCGCACCACAGTTTTGACCGGATCATGCTGCACCTCCCCGATCCGCCCACAGGCCGGCTGTCCGCCCCTCAAGGGGCTTGCGCCACGCCCCACTCCATCTCCACGCTGCCAGCAGCGAGGTCAACCGTCAACCAGCCATCCTTGAAGGTAGCGGTCGGGGTAACGGCAGTGGTTTGCCACTGGCCGGCCGTCACGCGCGCCGCTATCAACCCGCAATAGCTCCCGGCATTGAAGTGGACCTCGCCGGCGGCGTCGGTTTGCAGCAGAATGCCGTCGGTATCTTGCTCCCCACTCGGCTCCAGGCCGGGCAACCGGGGCCGCAACGCGATGAACAGGCCGCTGGATACTGGTTCGTCAGGCTGGCGCTGGCCGTCCCGGTTGCCGTCTTCCCACAACCGGATCGTTAATGCTCGTGGGGTGGGGGCGGTGGCCGCCGGCACAAAGCCGAACCGGGGGCGACGCTCCTGGTCAGCGTCAACGCGCGTCGGCGTCGTCGCCTGAGCGTCGCACGGCGGCGCAGCGACCACGGTAAAGAAATGTGTGTAGCTGGCACTGAACTTAACGCCGCCTTCAGCGTCAGCGAGGGCGGCGGTGTAGAAGCGCGCACCGTGGATGTTATGTTCGGCGATCAGCAAGGTGTCAGGTAGGCCGGCCTCACCGGCATCCAACGTACCATTGCTGTTAGCGTCGGCAAAGACACGCACCTCGGCGGTGGCATCTTTACGCTGCTGGCTGCCCGGCGGGCCGAAAATACAGCCCAGGCTGAGCAGTGCCAGGCCCAGCACAACAACCCCCGACACGGTACACCGGCACGCAGTTAAGAAGAGCCAGCGTTTTTGCATCATCATCGCTCCTTAAAACAGTCGCTTAGTCACTTAGTTACTCAGTCCGTAGCGGACGTAACGCGAACTTCAGCTCGCCGTCTTCGTTAAGTGCTCACCTCTCATCCTGTCGTGGGTGCCCCCGTTCAGGAAAAATTCCTGCTTGCTGAGAATCCCTTTACCTGTGAGTGCCGAGAACACCGGGCCTTTACCCCAGTCTACCATCTACAAAGTATAGCGCAGTTACACCGCCGGCCAAATGCCGGGAATGGCGCCAGGGTTGCTGGAACGCAAAATCAGGATATGATAACGCGGTTAACGCGACGGGATTTCTCACGGAGGTATTCAAAATGCACACGTCATCTCACCCCCGGTTCTGGCTGATGATCGGCGGCCTGCTGCTGGCCTCGCTGGCCTGCACGACCCTACCGCTCACGACCCCGACCGGCACAGCGCAGACACCGCCCCCGGCCGGTGCGGCCCCGACCTGGCCGGCTGACCAGGCCATCGGTACCAGCCGGGCGACGCCGTTCGCTTTTGGCGAACTGGCCACGGCCGAAACCTGGCAGGCGCAGGTGCGCGATCTCGTGCGCGGGGATCAAGCCTGGGCGCTACTCCACGAGGCCAACATGTTCAACGAACCGCCCGCTGAAGGGTGGGAATATCTCCTGGTCAAGCTCTGGGTCAAGTGCACCGCCCCCCAAAACAGCGGCAGCCATAGCATTGCCTTTGGTGTCACCGGCGACTACAAGGTGCTTTATTCCTCAGGGGGAGCTGTCGCGCCGGAGCCCCGACTGCCCTACGAGTTCACTCCCGGCATGGAAGCCGAAGGCTGGCTGGTCTTTCGGATCCGGTTGGAGGAGACCAATCTCCTCTTGCGAGGCGATGAACTGATCAGCACCACCGAGGAAAAGCCGCGCTATCTGGCGCTGCAAGAGGGTGCCAAGATAGAAGTAGATCCCGGCCTGCTGGAGATTGACGCCACAGCGGTGGGGGCCGATAAAGCCATGCCGGCAGCCTTAGGGGAAACCGCCACCACCGAGGATTGGGAAATCACCGTGTTAGAGGTCTACCGGGGGGCCGAGGCGCTGCGGCGGCTCCAGGCGGCCAACCCCTACAACGCCCAGCCCGCCGCCGGGATGGAATATGTGCTCGTCTCGCTCCGTGTGCGCTACATCGGCACCGCAGAAGGTCCGGCCCATTTAGACGGCTTTAAATTTAAAATGTTGGGCAGCGGCCAGCAGTTGTATGACGCGCCGGCCCTGGTGGAGCCGCAGCCGGAGCTCAATGCCTATCTTTTCCCCGGCGGCGAGGCCATCGGCTGGGTAGGGCTGGAAGTGGACCAGGCCAAAGAGAAGCCCACGCTGGTCTTCAAACCCGGTTTGTTGAGCAATTACGAGATACGCTACCTGGCGTTACAGTGAACCGTCTCAGCCCGGCGCGGCCGTCCCCGGCACGTAGACGTGGATCGCGGCCGCGCCGTTAACCGGGCACCGGTACTCGCAGATACCGCAGCCGATGCAGCGGTCGCGGACAACAACCGGCCGTTTAACGGTCACCCTCTGCCCGTCGCCGTTGGTGACCTCCACCACTTGCAGTTGAATGGCCTTCTCCGGCACGGGGCACATCTCCTCGCAAACGATGCAATCGCCAAAATCGGCCCAGGGGATGCAGCGATTTTGATCAATGTAGGCCCAGCCGATCACCTGCTGCCGCTTTTCCTCCAACGTCAGGGGCGGGATCGCCTGGACCGGGCAAACCTGCCCACAGGCGTGGCAGGAATAGTCGCAATAACCCAGCCGGGTGACGAGCACCGGCGTCCAGAGCCCCTCCAGGCCGGCCTCCGCCAGCGCCGGCTGGATGGCGCTGGTCGGGCAGGCCCGGCTGCACTCGCCGCAGCGGATACACTTCGCGAGCAGGTCGTTCTCCCGCGCCCCGGGCGGCCGGATCAGCTGGGGATGCTCACGGCGGGCAAAGAGATCGCTGCGGAAAAGCCCCACCGCCACTACTGCGCCGCCCAACGCCGCGAGCGCCTGGCGGCGGTCGGGATCGTACTCGCGCCACTCCAGCTGCGGTCGCCGGGCCGGGAATTCAATCGCCCCGTAAGGGCAGGCCGGCAGGCAGGCCAGGCATTGCGTGCACTCGCCCGGGTCGCTGGCGAAATCCCGCTCAGGCCGGATCGTGCCGGTCGGGCAGACGCGGGCACAGGCCCCACACCGGGTACAGCGGTCGTTGACCTGGCGGCGCACCACACTGACCTTGCTCAACAGCCCCAGCAAGCCCCCCAGCGGGCAGAGATAGCGGCACCAGAAGCGCGGCGCGGCCAGGTTGAGCCCCATCACGCCGAGCAAAACGCTCGCGTAGAGCAGCGTCGCCCGGTAGAAGGCGTGGTCCGCCGTCGGGGGGAGCACCTGCGGGCGAAGCAATCGCTCCAGCGCGGAAACTGCCGGGCGCAACGGTGCCAGCTGGTAGAGCGCCCGCTCTGCCCCTGTGACGATCTGGTCCACGGCCGGCCAGACGCTCGCTGAGAGAGTGCGAAAGAGCAGCGTCAGCGGATCAAAGATCAGCAGCGTGAGGTTGCCCAGGAGCGCCAGCGCCAACAGGGTCAACAGCAACCCGTATTTGACGCGCCGCCAGCCCTCGGCCGGGGCCGCGCGTTTGCCGCGCCACCGGCGCAGCGCGAAGAGGTCCAGCAGCGTCCCTAACGGGCAGAGCCAGCCGCACCAGGCGCGCCCCAGCGCCAGCGTCAGCACAACGGTGAGCAGCGCCAACGCGGAACTCGCCCATAGCGTCCGGCTGGCCAGCGCCTGCGCCAACATCGCCAGCGGGTCCAGCCGCATCGGGATGTTGATCAACACCGGCGGCCAGCCCGCGCGCCGCGAGGCCACGAACAGCGCGATGAACGCCATCAGCACCGTGTACTGCACCGCGCGCCGCAACGTCACCCATCGGCGCGGCGACCATGACATTGAACGTCGGGTTGAGTTTTCCACCGGGACACTCCTCTCAGGGATCAGACATAAGTTATTATACCCACCCCTCCCGGCAGGCAAACCTTGACGCCCGGCCCAACCCCGTATATAATCCAAACGGTCATCTATCAAATTGAGACGCCAGGCCGCCGCCCATTAACTTTCAGCCTGGAACTTTCAACTTTTCTCATAAGGAGCTTAGACATGGCTATTCGTACCGCGGAAGCAACCTGGAACGGAACTTTGCGCGAGGGTAACGGCACGCTGAAAGTGGGGAGCGGCACGTTTGAGGGTGCCTACAGCTTCGCCTCACGTTTTGAGATGGGCCCCGGCACCAACCCGGAGGAGCTGCTGGGCGCAGCGCATGCCGGCTGCTTCTCCATGTTCCTTGCGGCGCTGCTCACCCGGGCGGGGTACGCCCCCACCCGCATCTATACCATCGCCAAAGTCCACCTGGATGAAGGTCCCCGGATCAGCACCATTGAACTGCGCACCGAGGCCACAGTCCCGGCGCTGGAGGAAAAGGCCTTTCAGGAATTTGCCGAGATCGCCAAACAGGGCTGTCCCGTTTCCAAGGCGTTGACCGGCGTGGAGATCAAACTGGAGGCCCAACTGCTCCGTTAACCCGGCAGGGTTTCCCCGTGCAAGTGGCCGGCACCGGGCAAAATGCCGGCCACTTGCGCTCTGGCCTTTGCGTGGTATGATGTAAAAAGATCGTTTAGCACTCGCCAATCTTGAGTGCTAACACAGAAAGAGGAAGCCTTGATGGAACCGTCAGACCTGAGCCCGCGCCAGGCGCTGTTGCTCAAGTTGATCGTCCAGGAGCACATTCGGACGGCCGCGCCGGTGGCCTCACGCACGCTGGTGGAACAGTACCAGCTGGAAGCCAGCCCCGCCACCGTCCGCAATGATATGGCGCGCCTGGAAGAGTTGGGCTACCTCTGGCAACCGCACACCTCGGCCGGCCGGCTGCCCACCGTGGCCGGCTACCGTTATTTTGTGGAACGGCTGATGCAGGAGCAGGAGCTGCCCGTTACCGAGCAGCGGATGATCGCCCACCAGTTTTACCAGGCCCAGCATGACATGGATCAGTGGATGCCGCTGGCGGCCTCAGTTCTGGCGCGGCGCACCGGTGGCGCGGCCCTGGTCACGGCCCCACGCGCCGTCCAGGCCAGCTACAAGCACCTGGAACTGATCGCCACCCACGGGCGGGCCGTCCTCCTGGTGCTGGTCCTGCAAGGCGGCACGGTCAATCAACAGATGCTGGCCCTGCCCGAGCCGATGACCCAGACAGCGCTGAGCGAAGCCGCCGACCGGTTGAACCAGCTCTTCACCGGCCTGAACGCCGAGCAGATCAAAACCCACCTGCACGAGCTGCCCGCGCTGGAAGCCGACCTCGCCGAATTGGTGCTTGGGCTGATGCAACAGGTGGAAGCATCACCGACGGCGGAGATCTACCACCACGGCGTCTCCGAGTTGCTCCAGGAGCCGGAATTTACCGAGGGCGAAGGGCGGCCCGTCGGCCTGCTGCGCATTCTGGAGGAGCGCAGCCTGCTCCAGGGGGTCTTGAGCGACGTGTTAGGGCCGGTCGCCAACGTGGGCGGGATGCGCATTCTGATCGGCGGTGAGGGCCGCTGGGACGAGCTGCGCGCGTGCAGCATGATTCTCACCCGCTACGGCGTCGCCAACTACGCCACCGGAGCCCTCGGCGTCGTCGGCCCCATCCGCATGGCCTATGGCCACGCGGTTTCCACCGTCCGCTTCGTCGCCAGCCTGCTCAGCGAGCTGGTTTACGATATGTATGGGCCGGAAGCGTTGCCGGCCAGCAAGAAATGAGACGTTAAAGCGAACTTTATGGCCACCAAAGACTATTACACCATCCTGGAAACGAGCCGGGACGCCTCCCAAGACGAAATCAAACAGGCCTACCGGCGACTGGCCCGCCAGTACCATCCCGACGTCAACAAATCCCCCGACGCGGAAGAGCGTTTTAAGGAGATCAACGAAGCCTACGAAGTGCTTTCCGACCCCGATAAGCGGGCGATGTACGACCGCTACGGGACGGTCATGCCCAACGGCGGGCTGGGCGGCGGCTACGATTACGGCGGGTTCCGCGACCCCTTTGACATCTTCGCCGAGGTCTTCGGCAACCTGGGCGGCTTCGGGACCGGAGCCGGCCGGACCGGCCCACGCCGGGGCAACGACATCCGCATCAGCCTGGACATCACCTTTGAAGAGGCGGCGTTCGGCGTGGAGAAGGAATTAGAAATCCAACGGATGGAGACCTGCCCGACCTGCAACGGCAGCGGGGCGAAACCGGGGACGCGACCGGAGCGCTGTGCCGAATGTAACGGCGCTGGCCAGGTGCGCCGGGTACAACACACCTTCCTGGGTTCCTTCGTCAACGTCATGCCCTGCCCGACCTGCCAGGGGAGCGGCTCTGTGATCCGCGTCCCCTGCGAGGAGTGCAGCGGCTCCGGGCGGGTGCGGGCCCGCCGCCGGATCAAGGTCAACATCCCCGCCGGCGTGGACGATGGCGTCAACATCCGGCTGAGCGGCGAAGGGGAGCCGGGCGAGCGCAACGGCCCGCCGGGGAACCTCTACGTCGCCCTGCACGTCCTGCCGCACGCCTATTTTAAACGGCGCGGCGACGATGTGATCCTGGAAATGCAGGTCAACATAGCGCAGGCGACGCTGGGTAGCAGCGTCACCGTGCCCACGTTAGACGGCGAGCGCCAGATCAACGTCCCGGCCGGGACACAATCGGGCACCATCTTCCGGCTGCGCGGGCTGGGCGCGCACCACCTGCGCAGCAATGGACGGGGCGACCAGCTGATCATCGTCCAGGTAGCAACCCCCACGCAACTGACCGCCGAGCAGCGCCAGCTCTTCCAACAACTGGCCCGTACCTTAGGGACCGAGGCCGTAGTCGGCCAGAAGCAGAGCTTCGTGGATCGGCTCAAGGATGCCCTGGGGTTGTAGCGAAAAACGACGCTCTGAAGTCGGATGCTGACCAGGCATCCGGCTTTCAATCTGTGAGTCCACTGCAAAAAGTCTATTTTACCGCCGAGACGCAAAACCGCAGAGATAGTGTTCTTTCTTGTAAAACTCTGCGCTCTCGGCGTCTCTGCGGTGAGTTTTTGCAGTAGCGTCATATGTCCAAAGAGTAGACTGTGCACACAGCAGAAAGGAACCGGCCATGGAGTGGTTGGAAGTCAGCGTGAAGGTGGATCCGGAGGCCGCCGAGGCGGTCGCCGAGGTGCTGAGCCGTTATGCGCCGCAGGGGGTAGCCATTGACCTGGGCGAGAAACCCGCTGAGGTCAAGCAGGTGACCGTCCGCGCCTATCTGGCTATAGATGACGCGATGGAACAACAACGCCAGAAGGTGGAGGAAGCGCTCTGGCACCTGGGCCAGCTCTGGCCTATCCCAGCCCCAACCTTTCAGTTGATCCCCGATAAGGACTGGACGGCCGCCTGGCGCGAGACCATCCCGATCCTGCATCTGGGGCGGCACGTCGTCATCAAACCTTCCTGGCGGACGTATACCCCAGCGCCGGAGGAGGTCGTCTTAGAGCTGGATCCGGGCATGGCGTTTGGGACCGGTCTGCACGCCACGACGCAGCTCTGCGTGGAGGCGTTGGAGACGTTGATCCAACCGGGGCTGCGGGTGCTGGATTTGGGGACCGGGACCGGCATCTTAGCCTTTGCCGCCGCCCAATTGGGCGCCGGCGAGGTCGTGGCCGTGGACAACGATTACAACGCTATCGCCGTTGCCCGGCAGAACGCGCGCGCCAACGGGTTGGAACACGCCATCCAGCTGATCCACGGCTCCCTGCCGGAGGCCACCGGCACCTATGACCTGGTCCTGGCCAACATCCTGGCTCCGGTCATCATCCAGATGGCTGCCGCCGGACTGGCCCAGCGGGTCGCGCCGGGCGGGGCCTTGGTTGCCTCCGGCATCCTGGCCGAGCAAGCCGAGGCGGTGGTCGTCGCCATAGAAAACGCCGGCCTGCATGTCACAGACCGGCGTCAAAAAGACGATTGGGTCGCGCTCATCGCGCGGCACATTTAACCGAGCTCTTCCCCGACTTCATCGCCCAGCTGGCGCTTGTGGCGGTAAACGATGCGGCCCCGGGTGAGATCATAGGGCGAGAGCTCCACCCGCACCCGATCCCCTAACAGGATGCGGATGTAATATTTGCGCATTTTGCCGGAGAGGTAAGCCAGAACAGTGTGCCCGGTGTCCAGCTGTACACGAAATTGCGTGCCGGGCAACGCCTCTACAATGGTCCCTTCAACAACGATCTTATCTTCTTTGTTCCCCATCCGGCAACCCTTCTGCTAACGTGGTTAGGCCTCGGCGGTCTCTTCAGCCTCAGCGGTGTCCTCAGCTTCGGTCAGGGCCGCTTCCTCCAGCAATCCCAGCTCGCCCTCGTCCTCTTCCAGTTCGGCCACGGGCTGCGGCTCTGGGGCAGCTTCCTGCGCGCGGGCGGCCTGCTCGGCAGCCCACTGCTCCCACTCCTCGCGCCGCACCTGGCGAGCGCTCAACCCGATGCGGCGGCGATCCGGTTCTATGCGGATCACTTTCACCAGCACCCGGTCACCCGGTTTCAGCTCGGCCCGCTGTTCGGCCGAGAGCAGCTCGGTATTGTGCAGCAACCCTTCCACCCCCGGCTCCAACTCTACAAACGCGCCGAAGTCGGAAAGCTGGCTCACCTTGCCCTCCCGCAGTTCACCTTCGTGGTAGCGCTGCGGTACAGACTCCCACGGATCGGGGGTCAACGCCTTGATGCTCAAGCCGATGCGGCGGCGCTCACGGTTCAGGTTGATGACCTTAACCTTCACCCGCTGCCCCACGCGGAAGACGTCAGTGGGTTTATCAATGTGCCCCCACGAGAGCTCGGAGATGTGCACCAACCCATCCAGCCCGCCCAGGTTGACAAAGAGGCCGAAATCGGTGACCTGGCTGATCCGCCCGGAGCGCACCTGCCCCACTTCCAGCTCTTCCAGCAGCTGCTTGCGCCGGGCCGCGCGCCATTCTTTCTCGGCGGCCAGTTGGGAGAGGATGAGCCGCTCACGGCGGCGGTTGACCTCAATCACCTTGAGCATGATGGACTGCCCCACCATCCCGTTCAACCGCCGGTTCCGTTCGTTGGCCTGCCGGATCTGCCCAAAGCCGATCAGCTGCGACAGGGGCACAAAGCCACGCAGGTGCCCGAACTGGACCGTCAAGCCGCCTTTGTTAGATTCCAGCACGACTGTTTCGTAAACTTCCTGCTGGTCTTTCAGCTGTTCGGCCTTCAGCCAGTCTTCCTGGGTAAAAGCCTGCGCCACGGAGAGCTCCATCGTGCCGTTGGGGCCATGGGGGTTGACCACAATGACGGGGATCTTCTGACCCACCTCAAAGGTCCTGTCGGCGACCTGCTCCAGGTCCGCTTTAGGAACCACGCCATCGTGCTTGGCGCCGATGCCGACGACCAGGCCATCGTCCCGGACAGACAAAATTTCACCTTCTCGCAGCTCGCCACGCCGTGGCTCACCGCCCAAAGTCTCCTCCAGCAGGGTTTCCATAGAAGGAGATTCAACTAAGTTGCTCTTTTCAGATTCCACAGTCCGCTCCTCATTCACCGGAAAAGGCCTGGCTTCTGGCGCTCCTCATCCCGGTGCCTCGACTAAGTTTGAGCGCCATTCTATCATACCACAGGAGAATGTCAACCACTGGACTCCATGATTTGATGCATAACGCGCCGCGCGCTTTTCTGAGCGCTAACCAATCCCAATGATAGCTTCGCCGCCGTCCACCGGGATAATCGCCCCGGAAATCCAGGTCAGGCGCGGGTCGGCCAGCGCCACTAAGGTCTGCGCCACATCTTCAGGCGTGGTAAGCCGCCCGCCGGGATGGTGCGCCAGCACCTCGGCCACGATTTGCTCGTGGCCGGGGATGGCGCGCAGCGCCGGGGTGTCGGTCACACCGGGCATCAGGCAGTTGACGGCGATCCCCTGCGGCCCTAATTCCAGCGCCAGCTGGCGAGTATGGCTCTCCAGCGCGGCCTTGGCCGCCGAGACGGCGCCGTAGGCTTTCACCACCCGCTGCGAGCCGATGCTGGACATGGCGTAGATGCGGCTGCCCCGCCCCAACAGGCCCGCCCGCAGCAAATCCTGCGTCCAGTAGACCAGGCTGTGGGCCATCACCCGCAGGGTCATCTCCAGCTGGTCCTCGGTGGTCGCCTCGTTGGGGTCGTCGTGGATAAAGGGCCGCAGGCTGCCAAAAGCCAGCGTATGCACCACCAGGTGCAGCGTGTTGAACGGTTCGTCCTTGAGCAGGTCGCGTACCTGTTCAATGACCCGCGCCCGCTTCCGGGCGTCGGCAGCATTGGTGTTGAAGAACACCGCGCGGCTGCCGGCCTGTTCAATATCAGCCTTGACCGCCTCTACCCGCTCTAAGGTGGCCCGCGTATCCAGGTGCACGCCGCAGATGTTCATGCCCGCCTGGGCCAGGGCCCGCGCCGTGGCGGCCCCAAAACCGCTGGAAGCGCCCAAAATCAGCGCCCAACGCCCTTGTAACCGATTGCTCTGGTCATCCATGCTGCCCTCCCAGTTAACTTGATCTCGCCCATTGTCACCTGGTAATTATACCGGCTTCCCTGGAACCCAACAAATGCTCAGCCGGTTGAGTGCGCCGAAAAGTATGATAAGATGGGACCATACAGGGGGGCGGGTTTCCAACCCGGCTCTCCGCTCCCTGCTCCCCAATCCCTATTTCAAGGAGCCATGATGGTCAAACGACTTTCTGTGCTGGATGTAGAACGTTGCGTCGGCTGCCAGGCCTGCATGTTCGCCTGCGCCCGCCGGACGGGAGAAGGTGGCTTGGCCGCGTCGTGCATCGGCGTGAAATCGGCGGGTGGGATCCGCAAAGGCTTTGTCGTCGTCGTCTGCCGCGCCTGCCAGAATCCCCCCTGCGCCCGCGTCTGTCCGACCGACGCGCTGACGCTGCGCGACGGCGGCGGTGTGCGTCTCAAGGCCGAGCTCTGCATCGCCTGTGGCAACTGCGTGGCCGCCTGTCCCTTCGGCGCCGTCTTCTGGGACACAGAGGAAAACAAACCGCAAATTTGCGTCTACTGTGGCTACTGCGCGCCGTATTGCCCGTATGAGGTGCTCGCGCTGGAGGAGATGCCGGGCCGTCCACGAATGGAACACGAATGAGACACGATACACGAATGGGACACGAATACACGAATAAGACACGAATGGGACACGAATGGGACACGAATACACGAATAAGACACGAATGGGACACGAATACACGAATAAGACACGAATGGGACACGAATGGGACA
>CAYTGR010000009.1:96906-102634 GCA_964437445.1 uncultured Anaerolineales bacterium
CGAATGCCACGAAGGCACGAATAGTAGAGGGTAGCAATTTGTGCATTCGCGCCGATTCGTGGACAGCAAATCATTGCAGGAGAATAATCTATGCCTGACCTGGTTACAGATGCCACCGGCAATGACTTGACCTACCGTATCATTGGGGCAGCGATGGCGGTGCATAATTTCCTCGGCCCTGGCTATAAAGAGGAGGTGTATGAGCGCGCGCTGGCCGTTGAATTGCATGACCGCGGCCTGGGTGTTGAACGTCAGTATCGTGTTGAAGTAGTTTATGAAGACGCCCCGGTGGGACTATTCATCCTGGACCTTTTCATTGAACGCACAGTGGTGGTAGAAGTCAAAGCCTTCGCTCATCAGTTGACTGATGACGAGCGAGCCCAAGCGCTCAACTACCTCAAAGCCACCCAGGCACCGGTAGCGCTCGTCTTCAACTTTGGACGACGGCGGTTGGATTGGAGCCGGGTTTTCCCCGGCACCGGCGCTCCACTCCAACGCATTGGACGAGACGAGGTGCATAAAAGTGAGCGGCGGAAAAGTCCCCCACCGGAATACATCCCGGCCTCTCAACGCCGGCCTGACCACCCAAAATAGCACCCATTTCGCCATTCATGCCCATTCGTGCATTCGTGCCCATTCGTGGACAGCATTCGTGTATTCGTGCATTCGTGCCCATTCGTGTATTCGTGCATTCGTGCTCATTCGTGTATTCGTGCATTCGTGCTCATTCGTGTATTCGTGCATTCGTGCCCATTCGTGGACGGCCCAAACCAATCAGGAGGCAACTATGCTCAAGAATGATCCGCTGAGCCGTGTGTTATACATTGATCTCGCCCGCCGCCGGGCCCGCGTGGAAGAGCGCCCCGAGCTGTTTGAGGGCGCGTTGGGTGGCGCTGGCGTCGGCATCCGCTTACTGGAGGAAGAGTGCCCCGCCGGGGCCGACCCATTAGGGCCGGAGAATCCCATCATCTTCACCGTGGGGCCGCTGGTGGGACTCTTCCCGCTGGCCTCCAAGACCGTGGCGATGTTCAAGTCGCCGCACACCGGCAACCTGGGGGAAAGTCACGCCGGGGGACGGAGCGCGGTCGCGCTGCGGATGGCAGGGTATGGCGCGCTGGTCATCCGGGGCGCGAGCACCATGCCGGTCTACCTCGTGGTGGATGGCGACGAGGTCTATTTTCGTGACGCGACGGCGCTCTGGGGACTGCGCAGCGCCTACACCGTGGGCAGTGTCTTGCGCGACCGCGAGGGCGGCGCCGGGACGCGCACCATCCTGCGGATCGGGCGCGCGGGCGAGCAACAGGTCACCTATGCCAGCGTCATCGCGGAAACCTACCGCCACTTTGGGCGGCTGGGACTGGGCGCGGTCTTTGGCAGCAAGCAGCTCAAGGCGCTGGTGATCGCCGGGCGGCGCGCACTACCGGTGGGCGACAAGCGCGCTTTCCGCACCGTCTACGACGCGCTCTTCCGGGCGGCCACCGTCTCGCCGTTGATGAAAAAGTACCACGACCTGGGCACGCCGATGAATGTCGTGCCGCTGCATGAGCTCGGCGCGCTGCCCACGCGCAATCTGCAAGCCGGGCGCTTTGAAGGCGCGGAGGCCATCTCCGGCGAGCGACTGGCGGCGGAGTACCTGGGCCGCCGGGTCGCCTGCGCCCACTGTCCGGTGGCCTGCATCCACCTGGCAACGTTGCGGACACCCTACCCCAACGAGCCCTATTTCTACAAAACCGACCTGATCGGCTACGACCACGAGCCGATCTACGCGACCGGTAGCCTGCTCGGCGTGAGCGACGTGCCGGGGATGCTCCGCATCATGGACGAGACGGAGGTGCAGGGGCTGGACGTGATGAGCACCGGCGTTTGCCTGGCCTGGGCGACCGAGGCGCTCCAGCGCGGGCTGATCACGACGCAGGAGACCGACGGCCTGCCGCTAACCTTCGGCGACGCCGCGACCTACGTGGAAGCGATACGGCGGATCGTCAGCCAGCCGACGGCGTTCTACCGGGCGTTGGCGCGCGGCGCGGAGCACGCGGCATCGGTCTACGGCGGGGCGGAGTTCGCGCTCACCTTCGGCGGGAACGAGATGCCCGGCTACCACACCGGTCCCGGTTGCCATCTGGGGTACCTCACCGGCGCGCGGCACAGCCACCTGGATAGCGCCGGCTACAGCCTGGATCAGAAAGCCGCGGCCCAGGGCGAAACGCTGACGCCGGAGGGCGTCGCCGCCGCGCTGCTGAAAGAGGAGCGCTGGCGGCAGGTGCTCACCAGCCTGGTCATCTGCCTCTTCGCGCGCGGCGTCTACACCGAGGAAGCCGTGCTGAAGGCGCTGACGGTCGCCGGCTTTGAGCGCACCGCCGCCGACTTGGCCGCGCTTGGCGCGGAGACCTTGCGGCGCAAAAACGCCTTCAAGGTACGGGAGGGCTTTGACTTAACGCAGCTGCGCCTGCCGGCCCGCATCTGGGAGACGCCGTCGCCGGCCGGGCCGTTTGACGAGGCCTTCCTGCGCGCAGCGCTCGCAGCATTTAAGGCAGAGATATAAAATTCCAGTTTTGGAATTGAGCCACCCAACACCCCACGAGTGCGTTTTTATCGCAATTGCGGTATGATGATTACAGGAGAATGTCCAATGGAGGTAATCCATGAATTTGAGTGAAATTCTGGCAGACATCCATGCCCTGGAGATGGAGCTCCTGGATTTTGAACGCAAGTATGGGGTCCGTTCGGAAATCTTCTACGCTGCCTATGTCAGAGGCGAAGAACCAGAAGACGATCGCTGGGTGCTGGATTTTGGCGAATGGGCCAGCGTCTACAAAACCTGGTTGGCTCGCCAGGCTGATTACCGCAATGAAATTCAGCGCCTGTATCCTCAAACACCCAGCCTGATTGGGCTGGTACGAGTCACAGGATGAGCCAACCACTACGTACACTTGAAGACTACGAGCTGTTTCTTTACACCCTGACAGATCAATTTCCGGCGATCCGCCGTTCCACACTGACCCTGATCCGTTTAGGAGCCACCCTGGCGCGGGTTACGGGTGAGATACACTTTGACCAGGGTATCTTCCCGGTAGTACGAGAACGCATTCTATATCATCGGCTCCCGGCCGTCATAGATTGGTACGGTTATGAGGTCTGGCAAGGTGAAGAAAAGCTGTATTGGTACGATTCTCAACCCCACCCTCACGAAGAAAACTTACAGAGCTCCCACCCTCATCACGAACATATTCCTCCAGACGCTAAGCATCATCGCATCCCTGCGCCCGAGTTGAGCTTCACCCGTCCCAATCTGCCCATCCTGATCCAAGAAATTGAGTCCCTGCTGGAGCAAAACAGCCGGTTTACTCCGCCAGAAAATCCGCCACCAGGCGGTTGAATTCGTCCGGGTGGTCGCGCTGGGGCCAGTGCCCGCACCCCTCCAGGATTTGCAATTGCGAACCCTGAATCCGCGTGTGAGCCTGTTCCGCGCACGACAAAGGCACGGCCCGATCCTGCCGGCCATGAATGATCAGGGTCGGGGCCGTAAGCTCCCCCAACCGCTCCAGATAGCAGGTACGTGCGCCACGCCACAACATCTCGCTGTTCTGAAACACCATCCAGGCCCGGGCCGCGCCGGGCTTCCGCACCTCCAATAGTGCCTGATCCACCAGCGCCTCAGTCACGGCACCGGGATTGTGCAACAAACCCTGCAACGAAGCCCGCAACATAGCCCGGCTGCGGCGGACCAGCGCCCAGGTCAGCGCATTGAGCAGCGGCAGTTTGACCAGCAAGTAGCTCAGTTGGTGCAGGGGCGCTTTAGACTGCAAGCCGTAGCTATCCACCAGCACCAGGCGCGCCACATGCTCAGGCGCACGCAAGGTGTAGCCGAGCGCCACCCCGCCTCCCAGCGAGATGCCGACCAGGCTGGCCTGGTCCAGCCCCCACGCTGCCATGAGCGCCGCCAAGAATTGGATGTAGTAGTCCATAGAATAGTCAGCCTGGGGTTTGTCGCTGTCGCCATAACCCGGCCAATCGGCGGCAAAGACCCGATGCGTCTGCGCCAGCACCGGCAGTAACAATTCCCAGGAAAGTCTCGCCGAATCTATGCCCCCGCCATGTAGCAACACTACCGGTGAGCCCTGCTCGCCCGCGGTCATCGTGTGAATCCGCAATCCATTGACCTGAATCCACTGGTTCTGCATGTCCATCGCTGTCTTCTCCTGCTTTTCTCGGCGCTCACGATCACGCACCGGTTTGCGCTTCATGCTCACTATACTGGCGCTGGATGAGCGCCACCAGCGCCAACAGGGCCTGCTTGCCGACCGCGCTCTCGCCCCCCGGCCCGGCAAACCCGCTTTGCATCAAAGCGGAAATGCCCGCCGCCACTTCCTCCAACGGCGGAGCTTCCGAGGCCGGGATGATCGTTTCAATGCCGATAAATCCGTAGGAGATGATGCTCATCAGGTAAGCGACCACCTCTGGGCTGAGATCGGCGCGCAACAACCCGGCCGCCTGCAATTGCTGCACGAAGGTTTTCCCGAACAGAAACCGCCCGGTGTACCGCGCCGCTCCCTGGCGGCGGACGTAATCCCCTAAGATGCGGCTGTCTTGCGTATAGAGCGCGCGCATCAGCGGATTACCCTGCAAGGCCAGCAGCGCATGGCGATACATCTGGGGCAGTGTGCCGCCCTCTGGATCGGCCTCAATGCGCGCGGACAGATCGTCCAGCAGGCGGCTCATCTCGTGGATTAACAACGCCTCAAAGAGCGCATCCTTGCTTTTCCAGTGCAGGTAGAGGGCGCCCTTGGAGACGCCCGCCTCACGGGCGATATCGTCCACCGTGGTCTTGTCGTACCCAAAATGGGCAATGAGTCTGGCGGCTGCCGCGAGCACGCGGGCCGGACGATCAGTAGCTTCTGAGACTGGCATCATTTTGACCCTTTGACCAGATATGTTAATCTGGTCAAATAATACTACTCCTGCCGCGCTTTGTCAAGTGGGTTACCGCTCCTTGAAAATTGTTCTCCCCGACCATTTGCGCTTTCCCCGCAACTCGCTATAGTATCCTCAACAGCTCTTGGCCCAACACTATCTTTTCAACTCATCATCCTCAAGGCAAGTTTCTAACGGGAGGTTAGCATGACAAAACGGGCTCTGTTCATGTTGATTTTGCTTGGTGCGCTGTTGGCCGGTGCTTTTCCGCCGCTCCCGGCGCGTGCCGATGCCGCCGACGCCTGGTGGGATACCGCCTGGCCATACCGCATCCCGGTCACGGTGAGCGGGAGCGGCGTGGCGCAGGTCTCGCTCAACTTCACCACCCTCTTCAGCACGCTGGGGCTGAACGGCGGCCTGCTGGACCTGCGCTCCATCCGTGTCGTGCCGTACACCGGCCCCACGCCCGGCGCGCCGGTCCCCTACGCCGAGACGTATAGCCGCCTGCTCCACGACGCCGAAGCCACCAGCGGGTGGAGCACCAACGACCTCGGCTCGGTGCTGCGCGACACGGTCCGCTTCACCCAGGGGAGCGCCTCGGTGCACACCATTGTGACCAACACCGTCGGCGGTTACGGCTATCCCGGCGTGGAACTGCATCCCACCGCCTTCACCGACTGGCGGCCCTACGAGGTCTTCCTTTACGACATCTGGCCAGAGGTCAACGCCAGCGCCCTGGATCAAGCACCCGATTTGTACTGGTTAGGACTTACGCAAGAGTCATTTTGATAGTCGGAGAACGCAATTGCTCGCACAT
>CAYTGR010000010.1:0-36405 GCA_964437445.1 uncultured Anaerolineales bacterium
TCACCGCGGAGTATACCATGACTGACCTTTTAAATCAGATGTACGGTAGAGAAAAAATAATCAGGTCACTGCGCCTAACGGACCACCACCGGTCACAGCCAGGCCCCAGGGGGGCAGTTATCTGTGGCCGGTGGTTATAAAGTTGCCACCGTTAAGGCGCTGAGTTAGATAGAAACACCCATCACGATGATACAGAAACAACAGAAAACCAGCCTCTCCTCTTTGCCGGATGAAGGCCCACGCTTAACGACTGCCCGGATCATCCTTGCTTTTAACATCGTGGTGCTCATTTTAGGGTTTGGGTGGAACACCTACAACAACTTTATCCTGGGCAGAAAAATGCCGGAAGCCTGGCACGTGGTGGTGCTCTTTCAGGGAGTGCTGTTAGCGCTTTTGGCGAGCGCGATCATCACGCTGATCTGGATTAAAAAATCGCTGCGCTGGGGGATGTGGTTTTTCACGGCTGCAGGCACGGTAGGAGTGGTGGTGATGTGCCTGACCGCCATTCTGATCGGCGGCGAGACCCGTATCCCCACGATCGCTTTATATTTTCACCTGGGGATTTTTACCCTGGGAATGGTGTTGGGATTTGAAGCCGCGGTTGTCTACGCCGGCGTGGCTACGGTAATTTTAATTGGGTTTGGCCTCCTCCTCCACTTAAACACCATGGGCAGCATCGGGGTAATGATTGCTATGGCCTGGGTTGTGACCGCCCCGGCCTGGCTGGTCAGCGCCCTGACTCAAAGCCTCCGGCGGAGTGAGCACCAGTTCCGCACCATTGTCCGTGAGTCGTTGGATGGCATTCTGGTGGTCCGGCCCACCGACGGCCGGATCCTCAGCGCCAACCAGGCAGCGCAAGCTATCCTGTGTTATGCCGAAGCCGACCTGATCCAAAAGGAGTTGGCGGCTCTGTTTCCGCCCGGCACCGCGCCCGTGCTCGCCGAGCTGGTGGCTGCCCTCCATATCCATAACGCCACGCGGCAGGTTCACGAGATGCTCCGGGCTGACAGTTCCCTCTGCCCGGTGGAGTGGAGCGCCACGCTGATCCCTTGGGAGAAAAGTGAGGCGCTGCTCATCACGCTGCACGACATCACCCAACGCCGACGGGCGGAGGCCGAACGCGAACGTTTCACCGAGCTCCTGCGTGCCGCCGCCGACTTGACCGGTCGGATCAACGCCATTCTGGATCCCCGCCAGCTGCTGGACGAGCTGCTGGTCCAATTGCCACAACGTTTCATGGTGGACCAGGTGACGCTTGATCTGTGGGACGAAACGACCCAAACCCTGTTGCGACGCACTGCTGGGGAGATCACTCCTGTGCCGGCGACGGCGTTTGCCGCTCCCCTCAGCCCGCGGGCTGAGCCCGGCGCAGTCTCCCGCCGGGCGGCCCTTCAGCGCGCCATTGTCGTCGTCCATGGGGAAAATCCCGCCGAGACGCCTGCTTCCGTCACAGACACAGGCCGGCCTTCTGAGGTGGCGATTCCCTTGCTCACCCATGGGCAGCTGTTGGGGGTGCTGCACATCCAGGACCACCGTCCTCAGCGTTTCCAGCCGGCCGACCTGGACGTTTTCACCACGCTGGCCGGCCAGATCGCCACAGCGCTGGAGAACGCCCGGCTCTTTGCCGCGCTCCAACAAAGTGTAACCCGCCTGCAAGAACTCTCCCGCCGGCTGGTGGAAGTACAGGAAAACGAACGGCGCTACATTGCCTGCGAGCTGCACGACGAGATCGGCCAGCTGCTCACCGGTCTCAAACTTCTGTTGGACATGGCCGGCCATCCCCCTTTCACAGAGGATAAGCGCGAGCTGCTGGCGGAAGCCCTGGGGTTGACTACCGACCTGATCAAGCGTGTGCGTGAGCTCTCGCTTGACCTGCGGCCTTCCATGTTGGATAATTTAGGACTGCTCCCGACGCTGCAATGGTATTTTGGCCGCTATACCACCCAGACCCGGATCCAGGTCAGCTTTGAGCAAACCGGCCTGGAGCGGCGCTTCCCGCCCTCGGTGGAGACCACTGCCTACCGGATCATCCAGGAAGGGCTGACAAACGTCGCCCGTCACGCCAGCGTGACTGCCGTGAGCGTGCGTCTTTGGGTCACCCCGGATACGCTGAACGTGCACATTGAGGATCACGGCGCTGGGTTTGATCCCCAGTCCGCGTTGCGGGCGCATAACTCCAGCGGCCTGACCGGGATGCAGGAACGGGCCGCCCTGTTGGGTGGGCAGTGCCGGGTGGAATCCAGGCCCGGTCAGGGAACCAGAGTCGTCGCACAATTTCCGCTGGCGGAAGGGCCTGAGACAAGCCTCGTTTGAGCATCACTTCCCCTACCCGCAAAAGGATCAGGTAGTCGCTGGCTACGGCCCCCTTTTGGGTATCCGGCCCTCCATGACAGCCTCGGCCCTTTTTGCTTTACTGCCGGCAGAAAAAATTCGCTATTTTCACTTTCGGAGGAATAGTCGGTTTTTTATGGAAGTTCTCTGGCAAGGACTGGTAGAGGGGCTGCGCCTTTTGTTTAGGGGGGACCCCTATCTGTGGCAGATTATCGGCCGGTCGGCCCAGGTCAGTGGCGTAGCGTTGGCCGTCAGTGCCGTGCTCGGCATTCCGTTGGGCGCGTTGTTGGGATTGACCCGCTTTCCAGGCCGGCGACTCGTGCAGGCGCTCGTCTACACCGGCATGGGGTTGCCCCCTGTCGTCGTGGGGCTGTTGGTCTACCTGCTCCTCTCGCGCAACGGCATTTTGGGACCGCTGAACTGGTCGTGGGTGCCGGAGCTCTTCACGCCGGCGGCGATGATCTGGGCCCAGGTGATCATCGCTACCCCGCTGGTGATCGGCTTCACGATGGCCGCGGTCGCCGGCGTGGACCCCGAATTGAGCCGCCAGCTGGCCTCCTTAGGCGCTACCAGGTTTCAGATCACCTGGGCTGTGCTGAACGAGGCCCGATTAGGCGTCCTGGTTTCCCTCATCGCCGGCCTGGGTAGCATCATCTCCGAGGTCGGCGCTGTGATGATGGTCGGCGGCAATATTGAGGGCTACACCCGCGTGCTCACCACCGCGATCATGCTGGAGACCCGCCGGGGTAATTTTGACTTTGCCATCGCCCTGGGGCTGGTGTTATTGTTGCTCTCGTTCGCGATCAATCTGGCGATGACCCAACTGCAAGGAAAAGGCAAATAAGGTCCCATGGACGAAGTGCTGTACACCTTAGAGAATGTGCAAAAACGCTACGCCGGGCGGACGGTGCTGGCCATTGAGCAGCTCCAGATCCGGCGCGGCGAGATCCTGGCGCTGGTCGGTCCCAGCGGCGCGGGCAAATCCACCCTGCTGCGGCTGCTCAACTTTCTGGAATACCCTGATGCAGGAACCTTGACTTTCCAGGGGCTCCCCGTCGTCCCGGGGGCCGTGCCGTTGGCCCTGCGCCGCCAGGTGACCACGGTCTTCCAACGGCCTGCCCTGCTCTCCACCACCGTGGCCCGCAACATCGCCTACGGGCTGCGGTTGCGCGGCCAGCGCGACGCCCAAACGGAGATCGCCCAACTCCTGGAGCTGATCGGGTTGACGGAGCTGGCCCGCGCGCCGGCTCGCGCGCTTTCCGGCGGCGAGGCCCAGCGGGTCGCCCTGGCCCGCGCGCTGATTATTCAGCCTACGGTCCTTCTGTTGGACGAACCGACCGCTAACCTGGACCCCTACAACGTCGGGCTGATTGAAACCGTGGTGCGCCAGCGCAACCAGGAGGCCGGCACCACTGTCGTGTTGGTGACTCACAACATTTTCCAGGCGCGGCGGTTGGCCCAGCGCGTCGTCTTTCTGCTCAACGGGCAAGTCGTGGAAGCAGCAGATACCCCCACTTTCTTTACAGCCCCCCGTGATCCCCGCACAGCAGCCTTTGTGCGTGGCGAGATGGTCTACTAAGCTCAATCGCCAGGATCAGTCGGCCCGCCCGCAGATCACTCTAACCTGCGGGCGGGCCGGTTTTAACCCGCGGACCTGATTTTGCGCTCCTGTAACAGCGCGGGAATACCCTGGTTTGACATTCTCCCCTGGCTATGCTATAACTTTTCTAACGGAGGTACTATGGGACTGAAAAAAGACCCCACCGGCCGGTTGCACATAGAGTCCCCCCTGATGGGCGAATCCCTCATGCGGAAACAGCTGCTGGAGCAAACCGAAACCGACCTCCTTTTTCGGATGATGCCCGACCTGCCGGTGATCAAGTTGGGCGGGCAATCGGTCATTGACCGGGGCCGGGCGGTCGTCGTGCCGCTCCTGGAGGAGATCGTCACCGCGCGGCAGGAGTACGACCTGCTGCTCCTCACCGGTGGCGGGACCCGCTCCCGGCACGCCTACGCCATCGCGCTGGATTTGGGGATGCCCACCGGCGTGCTCGCTCAATTGGGGGCCAGCATCAGCGAGCAAAACGCGCTGATGATCGCCCTGCTGCTGGCACCCTACGGCGGCATCAAAATCGGCCACGACGATCTGGTCAAGCTGCCCGCTTACCTGCGCCTGGGCGACATCCCGGTCATGCACGCGATGCCGCCCTACGGGCTGTGGGAGGAACCGCCGGACGTGGGCCGCATCCCCCCTCACCGCACCGACGCGGGCGCTTTCCTCACCGCTGAAGTCCTGGGCGCGCGCCGCTGCATCCTGGTCAAGGACGAACGCGGGCTGTACACCGACGATCCCAAGCGTAACCCGGCGGCCAGGTTCATCCCGGAGATCTCTGCCGGCGATCTGCTGGCGCTGGACCTGCCCGATCTCCCGGTGGAACGTTCCATGCTCGCGGCCATGGAGCGGGCGCGCTCCGTGACCGAGGTGCTCATCGTCAATGGACGCGAACCGGGTGCCCTGACAGCCGCGTTGCGCGGCGAGAACCCGGGCACGCGGATCTATGGGCGGCGTGAGGTGTGATAGCGGTCGCCATCACGCTTCACACTGCGGTTGGAGACCAGGCGCTCCGGCAAGAGCTAACCGGGATTCTTCCATCAGTTGCAATTGCAAGCACAGGAGGCATAAGCGATGGCCGATAAGGCAGTCACCACCAACTGGGTTTCGGCTGAATTCTTTGCCGGAGGCTACCGCATCTCCGGGATGTATGACGCTCGCCATCGGCTGCTGGGGGATATCATCTACGACAAAAGTGTCTCGTTGGTGCTCGTCAACGAGGTCTACATCTCACCGATTGGTCGCCCGGCCGAGATCGGCACCCATTACACCAACGCCGCCTGCATCAAAGCTAACCTGCACTTCCTCCTGACTCTGGAAGAAGATGACGCGCTGCGCCGCGACCAGCGCTACGGCAATTACAAGCTGATGCAGCTGGTCCCGGTGGTCATCACCGTGCCCTTTTTTGAAATCACCGGGGCGATACGCATTATTGGGCGGTTTGAGCTGGTCCCCTTCCTATCACTACAGACCGAATCCTACATCACTCTGGCAAACGTCACGGCTCGTTCTGCCGTGCATCCCGACGTCAGTTTCCACGGCGGGGGAGCGATCGTCAATCGTAACCAGATTATTTCCTTTGGGCTCAACCAACAACCCTAGCTCGTCGCCGCGAGGTTGAATATCAAAAAGGGAGGTACTACGTGGCGCGTGTACTGATCGTTGACGACAACGTAGACATGCTGGAAATGCTGCGGGTGATGCTCCAGCGCATGGGGCATGAGGTCATTCTCAGCGCCGATGGCAAGGACGGCCTGACGAAAGCTGTGACTGAAATGCCGGACCTGGCCATCGTGGACGTGATGATGCCGGGCCTCAGCGGCTATGATGTCGTCCGGCAACTGCGCGCCGACCGGCGGACGGCCAATCTGGCGATCATGATCCTGACCGCCCGCGGACAGCCGGTAGATCGCATGGCCGCCTTAGAGGCCGGAGCGGATGACTATATGGCCAAACCGGTCAAACCGGCTGAACTCCTGCAACATCTGGAACAGCTGTTGGAACACGGCAGCCAGAAAGCGAGCGGGAAAATCTTCTCAGTCTTCAGCTTGCGCGGCGGGATTGGCACGACGACGGTGGCGGTGAACCTGGCCCTGCTCCTGCGCCTGGCGGGCGAGACGACATTAGCGGACCTCTCGCTCAATGCCGGACACTGCGCGCTCGCGCTGGGGATGCGGCCAGAGCGCCACTGGGGCCTGCTATTGGAAGGGCAAGAGGTACCGGTAGAAAAACTCCTGCTGCCCCATCCCTCCGGGCTGAAATTGCTGGCCACCCCGCCGTTGCCGGTGCGGGCCGCCTGGTTCTCCGAGGATGAAGTACAGGCCCTATTGGAAAAGCTGGCTGCGCAGGCCGAGTACGTGATTGTGGATACGCCGCCGGTGCTCAGTCCGGAGATTTTGCGGATTCTGGACCTGGCTTACGGGATTTTCCTCATCAGCGGCGACGATCCTCCGGGCCTTCAGACCACGTTGGCGACGTTGCAGGTCCTGCAAGACTACCGCAGCCGGATCTCGGTCGTGATCAATGCTCCCAGCCCGGCGCCGCATCCCCCCCTGGAAGCACTCCAGAAGGTGCTCAAGATGCCCATCGCCAGCGAGATCCCCTTTGATCCGGCCCAGGTACCGGCGTTGCGACGGAGCGCGCCGCTGGCGCTGAGCCAACCGGAGACGCCGCTCGTAGCCGCCCTGAAGCAACTTGCGATCCAGATCATCGGGCCGCAGGCCAAGTAGAAAGCCTGCATCTCAGGCCGGTGCGCTGGCCCGACCGCCGACCACGACCAGGAAGTCGTCGGTCGGCGGTCCAGTTTACCCGGTCAGCACCAGCTTTACCAGCGCTCGTAGCGCACCAGGTCGGCCAGCGGCTTGCGCACTTTAGCGCCGGCTGCATCGGCCGGATAACCGAGCGGCGTGAAGACCACCGGTTCCACCCCCTCCGGCAAGCCCAACACCTCCCGCGCGGCCGCAGGATCAAAAGCCGCGATCCAACAGGTCCCCAGTCCCAGGTCCGTGGCCGCCAGCACCAGATGATCCATCACAATGGCTGCATCTACATCGGTGTAGTTCTTGCCGTCCTGCCGCCGGGTCCACCCTTGAGCCGGGAGCGCGCAGAGCGCGATGACCAGCGGCGCCTGCACGAACCAATCGCGGCTGTAGATGCGCTTCAATTCGGCCTCCCGGCCCGCCGTGTGTATCACCACGATTTGGATCGGTTGCTTGTTAGCGGCCGTCGGGGCCAGGCGGGCCGCCTGTAACATCAGCTGCAACTTCTCTTCCTCCACCGGTTGAGACCGGTAGGAGCGTACACTATAGCGCTCCTGCACCAATTGAAAGAACTCCATGGCTGTCTCCTTAAAGCCGCTCAAGTGGCGAGATATAGCCCTATTATACCAGAAGGACCGTTTCAATGTAGATTAACTCGTTTACCCTCTTGACAGAATGGGAACTTATGTTATCATTATTGATAATGATAACATAAATCGGAGAGGAGGGATTTTGGGATCACAGAAGGCCGATCTGATCCTGCACCCGGCGCGCTTGCAAATTCTCATGGCTTTGGCCGGCGGTGACCTGACCACGCAGGAGATCGCGGCAGCCGTGTCTTCAGTGCCCAAGCCATCCATCTACCGCCATTTGCGGTTACTGCTGGAGGCCGGCCTGGTAGAAGTTGTGCAGACCCGGCCCGTGAAAGGGGTGGCGGAAAAAGTCTATCGGCTGGCCCAAGCGCCGCATCTGGGGATGGAGGACCTGGCGGGATTAACCCGGGAGGAGTTCCTCCGTTATTTCGCTTCCTATACCGCCACGCTGCTTCAGGGGTTTGCCGATTACGTAGCGGCCGCCGAGGCCGGCCCCCCGGACATGCTCGCCGACCGGGCCGGCTACACGGAGACGGTGTTTTATGCCACCCCCGAGGAGTTGGATCAATTCGGGCAGGCCCTTAATGCCGCCCTCGTGCCGCTGTTGCAAAATGAACCGGCGGAAGGTCGCCACCGGCACAAGCTGGCGGTCATCACCCATCCGCTCCGATCGCCGGAGGTCAAGCCCCAGGAATAGCGGGGCAAGGTAACGTATTACGCATTACGTAGTGCGTATTTCGTCACAGACTAATCGATATTTTCATTAAGTGAGGAAAAATCCTATGGAAGGCTCATTGGATACCATCACGCGGCTGTTGCCGCTGCTGATCCCGCTCGTGTTGGTGCAATTGGGGTTGATGATTTTTGCGCTGATTGATTTACTCAAACAGCCGACGCTGCGCGGCTCCAAATGGCTGTGGCTCTTGATCGTGATCTTTGTCAACATCATCGGCCCTATCCTCTACTTCGTGCTCGCCAAACGGGACGAATAAGCCCTGGCCCCCGCCAACCTGTCAGCCCGCCGACTTGCCGGCTCGCTGATTCGTTTCTTTGAAGGACCCCGAGATGAATCATACCACTGACGCTGCCATTCGCTGCGAGGGTTTGACCAAACATTACGGCGAGGTCAAGGCCCTCCAGACTTTGGATTTGACCGTGCCTTACGGCTCCATTTTTGGCTTCCTGGGACGCAACGGGGCCGGTAAGACCACGACCATGCGCTTGCTGGCGGGATTGGCTCACCCCACCGCCGGACATGCGTGGATCGCCGGCGTGGAAACGACCAACGGCGACAGCCGGGCGCGCGAACAGTTCGGCTATTTACCCCAGGATCCGGCCTTTTACAACTGGATGACGCCGCGCGAATATCTGGATTACGCCGGCCGCCTTTTCGGGCTGCCGGAGGTGGAGCGTAAGCGATGTCTGGATGAGGTCCTGGAGCTGGTTGGACTGCAAACCGTGGCGCGGCGCAAAATCGGGGGCTTTTCCGGCGGGATGCACCAGCGGCTCGGCATCGCGCAGGCCCTCCTGCACCGGCCCCCTGTCCTCTTGCTGGACGAGCCAACGAGTGCCTTAGACCCGGCCGGCCGCCACGAAGTGCTGGAACTGATCGCCGGCCTGCGGGGTCACGTGACGGTTTTCTTCTCCAGCCACATCTTAGGGGACGTGGAACGCATCTGCGACACAGTAGCGATCATCCACCAGGGACGTCTGCTGCTGGTGGAGGAACGCGAGGCCCTGTTGCAACGTTATGCCGCCAACACTGCCCTCCTGGAACTGGATGCCGTCCATGGCGCTATTCCGGCCGGGTTTGTCGCGGCGTTGCAAGCATTACCCTGGGTGGAAACGGTCACGCCGGACCAGCTGACCCTGCGCGTGGTCGTCAAAGACCTGGCGCAGGGCAAACAGGCCCTGTTGCCGTTCATCGTCCAGCAAGGGCTGACCCTGGTCCGCTACGAATGGGTCCGCCCGACGCTGGAAGAGATCTTCCTGGAAGTGAGCGCCTGAGCCATGATGACCACGGACGACGGATCACAGACCACGGTTTGCCTGTGACCGGTGGTCCGTGGTCTGTCGTCCATCAGTAACTGCTGACGATGTTGGAGTTTACTATGATTACCCTGGCCTATTGCCTTTCGGTGTTACTCATGATTCTTTTTCCCGTTGCGCTGGCGGTGGCGCTGCGGCGACGGGTGCAGGTGCCGTGGTTCCTCTTCCTGGTCGGCACGGCCACTTTCATCGGTTCGCAAGCGGTCCACTTGCCGCTCAACCACTGGCTGGCCGACCTGGGGGCGCTCCCCCATTCCATGCTGGAAGGCCGCCGCTGGCAGACTGCCCTGCTGATGGGCTTGACGGCCGGCCTCTGTGAGGAAACCGCGCGCGCTGTGGGGTATGCCCTGCTGCGCCGCTGGCGGCGCTTTGAGGATGGCTTGATGATGGGGCTGGGCCACGGCGGCATTGAGGCGATGACCTTCGGCGGGGTGTTGACTGCGGCTACTCTCAGTTCCCTGCTGGCGTTGAGCAAGGTAGATCTGAACACCCTGCACCTGTCGGCCGAGCAGCTGGCCGCGGTCAACCGCCAGCTGGAGGTCTTTACCGCCTCGCCATTCTATGCTGCACTCCCCCTGGTGGAGCGGATCCTTGCGGTGGGCCTGCACGTAACCCTCTCTATGTTAGTGTGGCGGGCCTTTGAGCGGCGCAACCCCCTTTATTTTGTGCTCGCCATTATCTACCACATGGCGGTGGACGCTGCTGCCGTGACCGCCACCCAATACGAACTGAGTGGAATCACTATTGAGTTGGGTCTGCTGGTCATGCTGGCTCCAGGGTTGATTTGGGTCTGGCTAATCCGGCCCCCAGCCATCCCCTCACACCCGGTCGCGCCGATCGCCACCGAGTGGCGTGCCTTCGTCGCCGCCGTGCACAAGGAGTGGCTCCAGCAATGGCGCACCAAACGGCTGCTCGTCACGCTGGCGGTCTTCGTGCTGTTTGGGTTGACCTCACCGCTGCTGGCCTACTTCACGCCGCAGATGTTGAAAATGGTCCCCGGCGCAGAGCAGTTCGCGGCGCTGGTGCCCACTCCCACCGCGGCCGACGCGATGGCGCAATATGTCAAGAACCTGACGCAGTTCGGCTTCATGTTAGCCGTGTTATTGGGGATGGGGGCCGTCGCCGGTGAGAAAGAGCGCGGCACCGCGGCGCTGATCTTGAGCAAACCCCTGCCCCGGTGGGCCTTCGTGTTGAGCAAATTCACGGCCCAGACGGCCGGCTACATCCTGGGGTTTGCCATCGCCGCGCTGGGGGCCTTCTACTACACACTCTTCCTGTTCGGACCGGCCAACTTTGGCAGCTTCATGCTTAGCAATCTGCTGCTGCTGCTCTGGCTGCTCGTCTTCGTGGCCGTGGCGCTGCTGGGGAGTACGCTTGGCGGTAGCATCGGCGCTGCCGCCGGGATCGGGTTAGGCGGCGCGGTCGTGCTGTTGTTAGCCGGCAGCCTGCCGCAGGTGGGGCCACTGATGCCCAATGGGTTGATCGCCTGGGCCAGCCAGATCGGCCTGGGGACCAGCGGGTCCGCATCTGCCGCCAACGGCGGCGCAGTCGCGGCCGCCCTGACCCTCATCGTCCTGTGCCTGGTCGGTGCACTGGCTGCCTTTGAGCGGCAAGAGCTGTAACAGCAACGGGGCTTTGGCACTGGCCAAAGCCCCGTCATCCTTATCCTACTGTTCCTACTAACAGGTACAGCCTACCACGGCTGCTTCCGGCAGACGGGCTCCCAGCACCGGCAGCCGGCAATTGAGCCAGCAGACTAACGCTGCCAGCGGTGCCGGGCGCTCCGGCTGGGGTGATTTCAAGTCTTGCAGCAGGAAATTCACCTGCGTCAGCTCACGAACACGCTGTTCGTGTTCTGCCAGTAAAGTCTCCCAATGCCAGTACATCATTGTCAAGCTCCTTATCTCCGATATTTAATCCCTGCTTTTGCGGGGAAAACCGGCGCCGGTGCAGGGAAAAGGTTGCGCTGGTTTATTTAATGGTTTTGTATTAATATTATATTATTTTTTATCGATGATGTCAAGAGGCCAGCGTGACGCACTACATCCGGGGTGGGCCTTTCTAAGGCAGTCCTGGCGGCTGGATCAGAGGTAGCCAGATGGTGAAGATGCTGCCCTGGCCAACTGCGCTTTCTACGGTGACATGGCCGCTGTGTAATTCCACAATTTCTTTCACGATGGCCAGTCCCAGGCCGGAGCCGGGCAACTGCAGATGGCGGGGTTCGTCGCCCCGGTAGAAGCGCTCAAAGATGTGGGGCAGCTCCGAGGTGGGGATGCCGATCCCGGTGTCAACAATGGTGATGGTGGCCCATTCGCGCCCCTGCCGGGTGGCAACCCCGGTGCTGACCGTTACACTCCCTCCCGGTCGGGTGTAACGGATAGCGTTTTCAGTCAGGTTGTTGAACACCTGGATGATTTGGTCGGAATCTACGGCAGTCCAGGGGCTGGGAGACTGAGGGTAATACGACAGAGTCAGGCCGCCAGCGGCGGCTAACGTGGCATGGCTGGTGACTACCGCTTCCACTAAACTATTCAGAGGTATAGGGCGTAGCTTGAGCTCCAGCCGGCCGGCGTCAATGCGTGAGATCTGCAATACATCCTCCACCAGTTGCGCCAGCCGTTTAGTTTCCTCTTCCAATGCCGTCAGGTATTGCTCCGCTTTCTCCCGGTGGCCCCGTCGCAGCAGGGTGGCGTAGAGCCGGATGGTGGTGATCGGGGTGCGGAGCTCGTGCGAGACGTTGGAGACGAAGCGCGATTTCATCCGATCCAGCGTTTTGAGCTCGCTGATGTCGTGAGCCGCGATGACGGCCGCGGCCTCGGCCACGCCGGGCGCAGCGATGGGAGCTGCTCGCAGCTGCAAATCCAGCCCCGGCAGCTCCAGGGTGGCTTCAGGACGTTCAGTAACCCGTTGGGCCAGGTCGCGCATCACGCTGATCAGTTGCTCGGCCTCGGCGGGGGCCAGTCGGGTCAGCCAGGTTTGCATGACCGGGTTGGCCTGGAGCACGGTACCGTCCCGGTCGGTTACCACAATCCCGTCGGAGACACTGCTCAGGATGGCCTCGGCGCGAGCCACCTGGGATTGAAGCTGAGCCGTCCGTTCGTGCACCCGTTGCTCCAGTTGTTCCGTGTACCGGCGCAATTCCTGAAACAGCCCGGCGTTCTCAATGACGGCCGCGGCCTGGTTGGCAAAGGCCTGCAGGCGTTGGGCGTCATCGGCCGTGAACTGCTCCGGGCGGTCGCTATCCACGTTCAAGAACCCCACCACTAGGCCCCCCACTTTGATCGGCGCCCCGACGTAGGAATGAAGCCATTCGGTGCCCGGCAGGGGGGCCCAGCCGGGATAAGCTGTGACGTCGGGGATGACGATGGGGGCGCCGGTTTCGGCCATCTGGCGCAGGTTAGGAGTGGTAGCGATGGGAAGAACGAGCCTGGCAATGAGGGGGCTGGTCCCCAAGGCTTCGTATCCGCGCCAACGGGCCATGCGGGCTTGCTGCTCTTGCACCAACATCACGTTGCAGGCGTTTCCGGTGACCACTCGTAAGGTTTGTTCCAGGATTTGATCCAGGACTTTGTCTAATTCCAGCGAGCTGCTGAGGGCAGCGGCCGCTTGGGCCAGTGCTTCGGCCAGCTGCCGTTGCTTGCGTTCCTGTTCAAAGAGCCGGGCTCGTTGGATAGCCACGGCCACCAGGCGGGCGGCGGCCTCTGCCGAGGCGGTTGCCTCCGGACCGAACGGTCGCACCTCACCTACCGTGAAAAGGCCCAGCGCGCCGACCGCTTCGTCGCCGACCAGCAGCGGGACGGAGAGCAGCGAGTGCACGCCGGCCTGGATCCAGGTCGGCAAGGCAGCCGGATGGTCACGATATTCGTCTACCCGGTACGCCGCGCGATCCCGGATGACTTGTCCCACGATGCCCTCGCCGACCGGCCGGCGACTGGGCGGCACAGGGGTGGGGAGATGGTATTGGTAGTAATCGTGATAAACGAACCCGTCCGGTTCCAGCAGACTGATAGCCGCGCAATCCGCACCGGTCAGGGCGGTGACGGCCGGCAGGAAACGATTTAAGAGGGCGGAGAGCTCCGTTTCACCACCCAGTACATGGGCCAGCTCATTCAACCGCTCTTCGCGTTCCAGCCGGCGGCGAGTTTCCTCGTAGAGCCAGGTATTTTCCAGCGCCACGGCGACGCGAGCCCCGATCTCCTCGGCCAGCTGTTGGGCCTCCGCGCCCCAGGCTCCGGGGCTGGAGTGATTGTAGCTAAGAATTCCGGTGATATCGCCCTGGCGGTTGCAAAGCGGCATGCAGATGACTGACCGCACAGGGTCTCGCTCCTCGTGTCCGGGCAAAATGAGCCAGCGGGGATCCGTTTTGGTGTCCAGGACCACGGCCGTTTGTTGGTGGGCGAGCATCCAGGCTTCCAACCCCCTGGTAGTTACCTGCTCAATATAATCCAGGACCGCGGTGGGCGAGAGCTCCGTGCGGGCTGGAACAGTGGAAAAATAGAAGGGCGGGTGGGTGCCAAACAAGATCAGCTCACAGGTCTCGGCGCCCACGTAAGGTCCAATATACTTGATCACTGTGGTGACATCTTCGCGGGTGGCCGCTAACGCCAGCCGCCGGGTGATCTCGTAGAGGGCTTTGAGCCGTTCACGTTCGGCCTGTCCGGCGGCGAAGAGCCGCGCGTTATGGAGCGCGGTCGCTGCGTGCAGGGAGAAAGATTCCAGCAGGTGCAGCTGGTCAATCGTGTAGGCTTCTGGCTCATGGCTGAAGACCTGGATGAGGCCGGTGACAGTTCCCTCCACCTTAAGTGGCACGAAGAGCGCCGAACGTTGTTGCTCAGCTGGCACCGGGGCCTGGGACCAGAACGTCCGTAACGGGGCATCTTCATTGCTGAACAGGAGCGCCTGCCCGCTGTGGATGACCAGCGCCGAAGTCTGGCCGGCATGATCCACCGGCAGCGGGGGGAAGCCGTTGACATCCAGTCGGCGTTCGCCTTCCCAGGCGGCCAGGCAGGTAACTTGTTGCTGCTCTGGTTCGTAGGCCAGGATGTAGAACTGGTCGCACGCCATCATCTGGTGGGTGAATTGATACAGGAGGGTGTAGATTTCATTGGGGTCTAAGGTACGACTGAGCGCCTGGCCGGCTGTGTAGAGCTGATGCAGCTGCGCGGCGGTCTGTTCGGCTTCCGCTTCGGCCCGCCGCCGGGCGGTGATGTCGTGAATCAGGCCTAAGAAACCCTGGACCACGCCGTTAGCATCCACGTGGGGAGTTAAAGTGACGCTGACAACGCGGGCCTGACCGTTTTTGTCATAGGCCAGGTTCTCAAAGGCTACCGTCTGTCCGCTGCGCGCGGCCCGATAGAAGGGGGCGGCCCGCTCGTAGACCTCCGGGCGCAAGAGCTCGCTGACCTTTCGGCCGATCATTTCGTCAGGGGTGAAGCCGTACCATTCTGCGTAGGGCTGGTTAACGAAGCGATAGCGCTCTTCGGCGTCCACATAGGCAATCAGCGCCGGCACGCCGTTGAGCACTAACATCAGCTGCTCGGTCTTGGCGCGCAGTTCTTCTTCGGTGTGCAGACGGTGGCTGATGTCGCGGATGGCGGCAAGGTGGACCGGGCGCCCTTGCCAGCTGAACTGGCGCCCGGTGATCTCCACCGGGAAGACGGTGCCGTCGCGTTTGCGGTGGAAGCGCACGGGAACCACGGTGCGGCTCCATTGCCCCTGGGTGACGGCGCGGGTCTGTTCCGGCTCGGCGGAAAGGTCCACGTTGCGCAGCGTGAGCAGCTCGGCGTGCGAGTAGCCGTAGAGCAAGGTGGCGGCCTCGTTGGCCTCCAAGATCTGGCCGGTTTTGTTGTCGATGAGGAACAGGGCATCGGAGACCAGCTCAAAGAGCTGGTGGTAGCGGTCCTCACTTTCGTTCCCGGCGGTTGTGGCTGCGCTGCCGGGTTCTCTGGCGCTTGAATCTGGACTCATCTCAATGCCTGGCTTCTCTTGCTGTCCTTATTCCATGTTTATCATACTGGTATCTGGCTGTGAGTCAAATCCGGTCCGGTCAAGGTAATTCACTGTGATGAAAATGGGCTTGTAGTGCCGTGCTTTAGGCTTGTAGTGACGCGCTTTAGCGCGGCAAAACGGCGCTGAAGCGCCTGACTACAAACAAAGCGCTATTTTCAGAGGGATTTCATCCTTCCGCCTTCATCCTTCATCCTTTCAGAAGGCGTTCACCAGCGGTGGGATGAAAATGAAAATGAGGGTAGCGCGTCCTTACAAACTTTTCACGTCGCGCGGGGGAACGGTGACGGCGTGGCGACCCACCTGGGCCGTCAGGAGCTGGTCGGTGAAGTTGAGCAGGATGGTCTGAGAGCCGCGCCGGGCGGCGATCAGCCCTGCGGGGAGCTCGGCAAGCGGTTCCACGCCGGTGATGGAGGCCAGGTAGGTGATCAGAGCCTCGGCCTGGGCCAGGGTGGGGTACCAGCCCAGGGTGAGCACACGCCCGGCGCCTAGTTCGCGCTCGAGCAAGGCGGCCTGCCCGGTGTAGGGGCCGCTGGCGTAGCGGACCAACGCTGTGGGGCGGGTATCGGTGCTCTCACTGAGCGGCCGGAGCGCCTCAGCCCAGTAAGCAGCCTCGCCAGTCAACCCCGGCAGGGTGGAATCCAGGGGCCAGCGGATACCCGAGGGCAGGGCCTGCCAGGCGGTGACGGTTGCGCCGGTCAGGGCGCGGAAGACGCCGGGCAGCGGCCGGTCGGTGACGAGGTTGCTGGGGGTCTTGAAGCCGCTGCGGATGCCCAACAGCACGGTCGCGCCGGCCTCGGCGCAGGCAATCAGGTGGGCGGCCAGGGCCTCGTTTTCCAGGTGCAGGGTGGGGGCCAGGATGAGCGGGTAGGCGGTCAGGTCGGCTTCAGGGGGGCGGAGATCGACGGGGAAGCCCAACTGTTGCAAGGCCCGGTAGAAGACAAAGAGGTGGCTCAGATAGCTCACCCCCGGGCGGTGAGGCTGAGCGCGCCAGGCCCAGAGATCCTCGTAGCTGAACAGGAGCGCAGCCGGGGCCGGGGTGAGCGGCGCGGCTGCCAGGGCTTCCAGTTGCGGGCGTTCCGTTTGCAGGGTGCGCAGCTCCTCGTAGCCCACGTCGGGCGTGGCGTCGTGGCGCAGCAGGCCGGCATGATATTGCTCCTGGGCGAAACGGCAGGCCCGCCAGCGGAAGTAGAGGACGGCCTCCGCGCCGGCCGCGACCGCGTGCCAGGTCCACAGCCGCACGGTGCCCGGCCGGATGCCGGGGTTTTCGGCGCCCCAATTGATGTGCCCCGGTTGTTGTTCCATGATCCAGAAGGGGCGATTTTTCAGCCCGCGCATCAGGTCGTGGATGAAGCCGGTGATGAGCGGATCGCCCACGTCATAGGCGTAACCGGCCGGCGGCTGTTCGGGACCGTACAGGGTGGCGCGCAACCGGTCGGCGTTGCCGGTGGGGTAGTTGTCCCAGCTGACGAAATCCAGGGGGGCGGCCAGCCGGAAGTAATCCAGGTCGGTGGCGTGGCCGATGAAGTTGTGGGTGATAAAGGGCGTGGCGTTAGCTGCTGGCCGTTGGCTGATGGCTCTCAGCAGGTCAATTTGGAGTTGCTGGTATTCGGCAAAGGAAGCGGTGGCAAAGCGTTCGTAATCCAGGAGCTGGCTGGGGTTGGGGGCGGTGCCGGTGAGGATAGGGGCGTCGATCTGCTCCCAGGCGGTGTAGGTTTGCGACCAGAAGACGGTCGCCCAGGCGGCGTTGAGCGCCTCCAGGGAGCCGTAGCGGCGTTGCAACCAGCGCCGGAAGGCTGCCTCGCAGGCGGGGCAATAGCAGCGGGCGGTCCCGCCGCCGCCCCATTCGTTATCAATCTGCCAGCCGATCAGGTGGGGATGACCGGCGTAGTGTTCGGCCATGGCGGTCACGATGCGCCGGGTGTGCTCACGGTAGGTCGGGCTGTTAACGCAGTAATGGCGGCGGCCACCGAAATGGCGCCGGCGGCCCTGGGCGTCCACGGGGAGGATCTCCGGGTTGGCGGCCACCAGCCAGGCCGGGGGCGCCGCGGTCGGCGTGCCGAGGATGATCTCCAGCCCGGCAGCGCTCAGCGTGTCTATAGCGCGATCCAGCCAGCTCCAATCAAACTGGCCTTCCGCCGGCTCTAGCTTTGCCCAGGCAAATTCGGCCAGCCGCACCACTTGCAGACCCAGATCACGCATCAAGCGGGCATCGGTGGCCCACCGTTCTTCTGGCCAGTGTTCGGGGTAGTAATCCACACCTAAGCGCATAGAACTCCTCCCGGTGGGCCTCAGCGGTGAGCGGAAGGCAGGCCGGTCGGCGGGGTACCCCATTGCCGGGCCAGGGCCACGGCGCGTTGCCAGCGCTCATAGCCGGCATCGCGGATGTCGGCCGGCAGCTGCGGCTCAAAGCAGTGGCGTTCGCCCGGCAGCGGCGGGAGCGCGGTCTCGTCGGGCCAGAAGCCGGCAGCCAATCCTGCCAGGAGCGCGGCGGCCCGTGCGGTCGTCTGCGGGAAGGCGGGGCGGATGACGGGCCGCCCGGTCAGGTCGGCCTGGATTTGACAGGCCTCGTCGCTGGCCGAAAGCCCGCCACCGACGTGGAGCCGGTTCACCCGCAGCCCGGTATCGGCCTCGATGGTCTCCAGGATGGCGCGCACCTGGTAGCCGATAGCTTCCAGGAAGGCGCGGGCGATGTGGGCGCGTGAGGTGCCGAGCGTCAGGCCGAGGAGGGTGCCGCGCGCGTTGCGGTCGTGGTAGGGGACGTTGAGTCCGGTGAAGGCCGGGATGAAGATCACGCCGCCGGCATCGGGAACGGTGGCGGCCAGCGGGCCGATCTCGCTCTCGCTGGTCAGGAGTTGGGCGCTCTCGCGCAGCCAGCGGACGCCGGCGCCGGTGACAGTGGTATCGGCCTCCAGGCAGTAGGTCTGGCCCAGCCCCAAATCCCAGGCGTAGTAGACGTTGAGATTTTCCTGCTCCGGGGCCTGCGCGCCCAGGAAGACATCCACAAATGAGGCGGTGCCGTGGGTGCATTCGGCGTCGCCGGGCTGCCGGCAGTCGTAGCCGAAGAGCGCGGCCTGCTGATCCCCGATCATCGCCAGCACCGGGACGGCTGTGCCCTGGAGGTGCAGGACGCCGTAATCGTAGAGCGTGGGCCGGGCCTCCGGCAGCGGATCGCGGGGGATGCCCAGGTAATCCAGCCACGCTTGCCAGTAGGTGCGGGCGCGGAAGTCGTAGAGGCCCATGGCCTGGACCAGGGAAGTATCCATCTGGTGGCCGGTGGGCGTGCCCAGGGAGACCAGCAGCCACTCGGCGGAACCGCTGAGCCGGAGGGTGCCGGCGCGGGCCGCCGCCTGGATGACGGGGTCATGCCGCAGCCGCCAGGCCAGGTGCAGCGCGGAGCTGTAGGGGCCGGGCAGGTAGCCCAGCCGCTGGCGGTATTCAGCAGCGTGCTCCCAGCTGCTGATTGCTTCCACCAGCGGCAGCGTGCGGAGGTCCTGCCAGGTGATGGCGTGAGTGAGCGGCTGTCCGGTGCGCGCGTCCCAGGCGAAATCGGTGTTGCGCTGGCAATCTATGCCGCAGGCGGCGAGCTCGTTGGGGCGACAACCGGCCTGGGCCAGCGCTTCGGCAATGGCTTCCGCGACGCCGGCGCTCAGCGCCAGCGGGTCCTGCTCCACCCAATCGGGCTGCGGGTAGAGCCGGGGGAGCGGGCGATAGCCATAACCGCGCAGCTGCCCTTCGCGGTCCAGGATCAGCGCCCGGCTGCCGCTCGTCCCCTGATCAATGCCTAACAGATAGGGTCGGTTGGACATAGGACCTCGTCAGGGAGCAGGAATGATGGAGCAGGGATAAGAGGGCATGGGTGAGTTCAGGCTGTTAGTTAACATGCTGGCGGCTAATGGTTGAGCGCTCAGGGCTAATCGCCGACGGCGGTAAGGAGCTCCGACAGGGTGTGGAGGACGTAGGTGGGCCGGATGGGCGAGGCGGCCAGCGCAGCCAAATCGGTAGCGCCGGTGAGCGCCAGCGCCGCATCCATGCCCGCGTTCAACCCCATCTGGACATCGGTCTCCAGCCGGTCGCCGGTCATCAGGCAGCGGTCGGCGGGCAGCTGCACCAGTCCTAAGATCGCTTCAATCATGTAGGGTGAGGGTTTGCCGACTACGGCTTCCACGCGGGTGTTGGTGCAGGCTTCCACGGCGGCGATGATGGCGGCGGCGTCGGGTTCGCCGCCGCCGGGGACGGGACAGTAGCGGTCGGCGTTGGTGGCGAAGAAGCGCGCCCCGGCGCGGATGGCGTCAAAGGCGATTTGCAGCTTGCGGTAGACCAGTGTCCGGTCAAAGCTGGCGATGACGGCTTCTACCTGGCGCGCGTCTTCGGTTAGCGTGAAACCGGCGGCCTCCAGTTCCCGGCAGAGCGGCGGCTCGCCGATGACGAAGAGCCGCGCGCCGGGCATCCGGCGGCGCAGGAACTCCACCATGACCACCGAGGAGTTGATGATGTCGCTGACCGGCGTGGGCAGCCCCAGCCGGGTCAATTTGGCCGCGTAGTCCTCGCGGGTGTGGGTGGGGTTGTTGGAAAGGAAAACGGTCCGCCGGCCCAGGTCACGCAGCCGGCTCAGGGTCTCCGGCACGGTGGGCAGGAAGGCATCGCCCAGGTAGATGGTGCCGTCCAGGTCAAAAATATAGGCGTCGTAGAGTCGGGTAGGTGTAGAGAAAAAGTCCATGTCTGATCACCTGAAAAAGTCGCGCCAGGCTATGTCGCGGGCGCGGAGTTCAATTATACCACTTATCCATGGCCTTGGGGCCTCCATAGGTAAAAAAGCAAAAACTTGCTTTTCCAGTGGAGTTATCTCCGCTGCACAAAGGCAGGCTTTGTATCCTGGCGCTGATAGCCTTATTTAACCCAAGTTGCTACCTTTGGTTGGCAAGGGTCATTTTCTCTTTTGACCACTGACCACAAGACCGCGGCCCCCCTGTTTTAACCGCCGGGGGTCTGTGGTCAGTCGTCCGTGGTCTTCTGGCAGTGCTGGTGGCAATTTGCGTTATTTACTTGATCCCAGCGTCAGCCCCTGGATGAAGTACCGTTGCAGGAAGACGAAGACCAGGAGGGTGGGGATGGTGGCCAGCAGCGCGCCGGCGGTGATGACGGGCCAATCGGTGTTGTACTGGCCGCGCAAGGTTGCCAGACCGGCCGTCACCGGGCGGAGCGTGTCGGAACGCAGCAAGATGATGGCCCAGAGGTAGTCGTTGAAGACCCAGGTGAATTCCAGCGTGCCCAGCGCCGCCAGCGAGGGCAGGCTCAGCGGCAGGATCATCTGCCAGTAGATGCGGAACTCGCTACAGCCGTCCACGCGCGCCGCGTCAATGATGTCGCCGGGCACGGTGCGCATGAAGTTGCGCAGCACGAACGTGCAAAAGCCCAGCTGGAAGGCGGTGTGGATCAGGATGAGCGAGCCGTGCGTGTCGTATAGCCCTAAGGTGTTGGTCAGTCGGAAGACGGGCAGGAGCAGGATTTGGAAGGGGAGCATGGTGCCGGCGACGAACATAAAGTAGAGCAGCAGGTTGCCCCGGAATTTGTAGCGCGCCAGGGCGTAGGCTGCCATGGAGGAGAGAAAGAGCATCCCCAGCAGCGAAGGCAGCGTGATGATGAAAGAGTTGACCAGGTATTTGGAGACGCGGGCACTGGTCCAGGCCTTGATGAAGTTGTCTAAAATCAATTTGGTGGGGAGGCTCCAAAAACCATGGGTGGTAATATCATCCATGGTGCGGAAGGAGGTGATGAAGGCGGCAAAAACCGGCAACAGCCAGAGCAGGGTGAGCAGGGTGAGGCCGAGATACTGGAACAGCAGCCCCCAGCGGAAAGGGCGCTGGCGTTCCACGCGGCCGGCCTGGGTCAGAACTTCGGTTTTGGCAAGACTGCTCATGGGGCCTCCTAATACTCCAACTCGTCTTTGATTACCCGCGAGAGGTAGAAGCCGATAAAGACCAGGCTGATGGCGAACAGCACCACGGCGATGGCGGCGGCATAGCCCATCCGGTAATTGTTGAAGGCTTCAATATACATGAAGTTAGCCAGCACCTGGGTGCTCTGTCCCCCGCGCGTCATAATGGAAACCAGATCAAAGGAGCGCAAAGAGTCAATGATGGAAATAACGACGATGATGGTGGTGACGGGGGCCAGCAGGGGGAAGATGACATGCCGGAAGAGATTCCAGCGGTCGGCGCCATCCACGCGGGCGGCATCCACCAGGCTGGGATCCACATTTTTCAGGCCGGCCAGGTAGAGCACCATGACGTAGCCGACCTGACGCCAGACGGCTGCCCCGATCACGCACCAGATCGCCAATTTGCGGTCGCCTAACCAGCCGGGCAGGGGGGAGACGCCCAGCAGGCTCAGGAAGCCGTTGAGCAGCCCTAAGCGGGGATTGTAGACCCAGGCCCAGATCAACCCGATGACCGGGAGCGAGAGCACCAGGGGCGCGTAGAAACTGACCTTGTAGAAGCGCCCGCCCTTCATCTCCTGGTTGAAGATCATCGCCATGCCCAGCCCTAACGTGGTGGGGATGGTGATGAAGATGAGTAGCCAGCGCAGGTTGTTGCCGAGCGATTCCAGGAAGAGCTTGTCGCGGGTGAAAAGCCGGATGTAATTGGCCAGCCCCACGTAAGCCGGTTGGGAGACCGCGTCCCAATTGGTGAGGCTCAGGTACATCGTGTAAAAGGTCGGGCCGATGATCCAGACGAAATAGAGGGCCAGGGCCGGCAACAGGAACAGATAGGGCACCAGTTTGAACGGGATGGGCCGCCGGTTGCTCCGTTCCAGCCGCTCCAGGAGAGTTTGAACGCGCGGATGGGCCAGAGGCAATTGGAGGAGCATTCCTAACACGCCGGCCATCGTCACCCAAAAGCCCAGGCCGGGTTGTAAGCCGGGACGGCTGCCGATGGGAACCGGGCCTTTGAACGCCAGGACGAAGTAGCCCACCCCGACCAGGCCCAGCGCGAAGACCCCCAGCGAGGCTTCCCGGTTGTGGTCGGCGCTCAGGAACCCCCACAGGGAAAGCCCTACCCCCAGCAGCGTGAGCAACGGGATCAGCCAGATAAAGGGCACCGGTTTGGCGCTCACTGCGCCGTAGAGTTGATCGGCAAAAATACGGGCGCCGTTATCGGTGAGCAGCGTGCCGACCCAGGGCAGAAACAGGAAGGCAATCATGATCACCACCGTGCTGAGCAGAGCGACGGTGATCGCGGTTGAAAATTCCCACGACTCGCGCATACGTTCCCCCTTTGGAGCAAAATCAGGGCCAGGCTCTCTGGCCAGGGTCCCAGGGTTCAGGATTTTATGGAAGCGCCCTTGTGGATACAGAGGGGGATTGGGGTGCGGTCCCCCAATCCCCCAGAACCGGCGTTTACTCTTGCAGGGCTATTGTCCCTCGGCGAGCAGCCGCTGTCGTTCGGCTTCCAGGTCGGCCAGGATGGTGTCCAGGTCGTCCGGGTTATCCCAGAAGCGCATGAACCCCTCCATGCCAGCCTCCGCCATCGGCGGGGTGGTGTCGCGGTCGTAGAACTGGGCAATGAAGTCGGCGCTCTGGATCAGCTGGATCCCTTTCTGCGTGGCCGGCTTGAGGTTGCTCAGGTCCACATCCGTGCGGGTGGGCAGGCGGCCCAGCTCATCCAGGGCTTTCTGCTGCACTTCCTTGGAGCCCAGGTAGGCCAGGAAGGCTTCGGCGCCCTGGGGGTTGCGGGCGTTGGCGGAGATAAAGAACCCATCCGTGGGGGCGTCCTCGCCGACCGGCTGGTTCGGGTCAATGATGGGGAAGCGGAAGAAGTCCAGATCAGCTTCGGCCTCATCAGGATAGGAGTCGGTGATGAAGGCGCCCATCAGGTACATGGCGGCCTTGCCCTGCACCATCGGGTCAATGGCCTCCTGCCAGTCGTAGGCGGCCGGGTCTTCAATGAAGCACTTGTGATCAATGAGCTCTTTCCAGTGCTCAAAGGTCTTCTTGACCCGCGGATCGGTGTAATCCACCTTCAGGTCGGTCAGGTCAATGTGGAACTGCGGCCCGTTGGTGCGCATGTTCAGGTAGTCAAACCAGGCCGCGGCGGGCCACTTGAAGCGGGCGCCGATGGTGAAGGGGGTGATGCCGGCCGCGTTCAGCTTATCGCAGGCGGTCAGGAGCTCGTCCCAGGTCTCAGGGGCCTTCTCAATCCCGGCCTGCTTGAACAGCGAGGGCCGGTAGTAGATCGCCCACCAGTAGTAGGAGGTCGGCAGGAAGTATTTCTTCCCGTTGTAGGTCGCCAGCGCTTTGAACCCAGGGGCGTACACATCATCAAACTTGTCGGCGGCCCAGGCCGCATCAAAATCCTTGACCAAGCCCTTATCAATGAAGAACCGGGTCCGGTTGCCGGCGAACCAGGTCAACACATCGGGGGCCGGATTCGCGGTCAGGTAAGCGCGGATGGCCTGCTTGAAGTCCTCGTGGGCGATGATGGAGTGCTCCACCGGCATCTCCGGGTGCTGTTCGTTCCAGGCCTTGACGATGGCCTCGTCAAAGGCGCGGGGCAGGGGGTCGCCGTTGTAGGAGTTGTACATGACCGTCTGCACGGCCACCGGCACCTCTTTGGTCACTTCCACGGTCACAGTCTTTTCCACGGTAACCGGGACTTCCTTGGTAACTTCAATGGTTTGCGGGGTGGGGGTGGGGCCGCAGGCGGCGAGGATAAAGGCGGCGATGAAGATGACGCTCAGCAATGACCACAGCTTTGGGCGCAACACGGCTATTTCTCCTTTCAATTCAATTTGCAAGTGATTGATCAATTAAAATTCGCCTGACGTAATGCTACGCTTGGGGTTATCCGGGTCCTGCAAACTTTGGGCCGCTTTCACCTCCTTTCACGGGTGCAGTTGAACTACGGATGATCAATTGCGCCGGCAGGCGTAAATGTTGCGGCTCTAAAGCGGGGTTTTCCAACCGGCGGATCAGCAAACGCACAGCTTCCCGGCCAGAGAGGGCCATATCCTGGCGGATGGTGGTCAACGGCGGGTCAAAGTAGGCCGTCAGCGGCATATCGTCAACGCCGACGACGGAGATGTCGGCCGGAACCTGGTAGCCGGCTTCCCGCAGGGCGCGAATGGCCCCAATCGCCATGCGGTCGTTCTGGGCAAAGAGCGCCGTAAAGGGGAGCTGCTGCGCCAGCCAGTGCTGAACGGTCACGACGCCGCTGGTGGCCGACCAGTCCCCTTCTACAACCAACGCCGGATTGGGGGTCAGGCCGGCGGTGCACAAGGTGGCTTCGTAACCCGTAATGCGGTCTTTGGTGCAATCCTCGTTGGCCGGGCCGGTGATCATGGCGATCTGGCGGTGGCCCAGCTCCAGCAGGTGCTGGAGGGCCAGCCGGGCAGCGGCCTCATCATCCAGCGCGACCGAGTCGGGGGCCTCCGGGCGGGGGCGCGCCCCGACCAGCACCACCGGGAAATGGGCGGGCAGGTGCTGGTGGCGGCCGTCGGCATAAGGGTTGATGACCAGCAGCCCATCCACCCGCTGGCTGGAGACCAGCTCTTCCACCAGGGGGGCAAAGCTGGCTTCGTCGGCGGCCGAGGTGGAGAGGACAAAGTAACCCTGTTCGCGCGCGGCGGCCTGGGCCCCCTCTATGATGGAGGCGAAGGTGTAATCGGTCAGATTGGGGGCGATGCAGGCCAGGGCAAAAGTCCGCCCGGCTGCCAGCGAGCGGGCACTGGCATTGGGCCGGTAGCCTAAGGCCGCAATAGCGGCTTCTACCCGGGCCCGCGTCTCCGGCGTGACCCGTTCATGGGCGTTGAGCACGCGCGACACGGTCTGGTGAGAGACGCCAGCCTGGGCCGCCACATCGCGGATGGTGATACGGGAACGATTCATGACCCCTCACGGCTTGAACCTGTTGGGTGGGGAGTGACCGGTCACGTGACCGGTCACATTACGTTCACATTGTACCGTAAAACGGCTAATTTGTCAAGTAGGAAAATTAATTGGCGAGGATGGGGCGTTCAGGGCCCCCAGGCGGGGGCGGCCGCGCCCGGCAAGCGCGCAGTGACGCGGCCGGTGGTGGCCTCTATCAGCCAGACGGCGGGTTGAGGGGTGGGCTGTCCCAGCGGCAGCTGCACCAGGGCCAGCTGGCGTCCGTCGGCGGACCAGACCGGATGGGCAAACGCCGCGGCCGGGTCGCCGGGCAGCTCCTGCAGGACGCCGGTAGCGGCGGCTACCAGCACGGGTTGCGCTCCCAGCATCAGCGCGCCCCGGCCCTCTTCGTGTTCGTGGGTAGGCTCATCGCCGGTGGGCGGCGCGGCGAATGACTGGCGCAGGAGGGCGATCCATTCACCGGTGGGACTCCAGGCCAGCGCCTCGGCCTGCATGGGGGACTCGGCTAAGGTCAGCGGCACGGTCAGCCGGGTGCGGGGGTCCACGATCACGGCCGGCCCGCTGAGCAGGATGACCGCCAGCTGCGTGCCGTCGGGGCTCCACGCCGGTTGGCCGGTGGCAGCCAGGGGCAGCGTGAGGACGGTCCCGGCGGCCAGGTCGGCTATGACCAGACCCTCGGCTGTGGGCCAGGCCAGCTGTTGGCCGGTGGGCGCCCAGGCGGGGGAGCCGGTGGCCAGGCCCAGCGTGCGGGCGTCTCCGCTGGCGGGCTGCATGACCCAGACCGGGGCCGGGAGCGGATCGCCTTCCACCCAGGCCAGCCACTGCCCATCGGGCGACCAGGCCGGCGCACGGCAGGGGGCCGAGCAGCGGTGCAAGGGGCGGGGAGCGCCCTTTTGTCCCGGCGTCCACAGCGCTAACGTCTGTTCGGCGCCGGTCACGACCGCGAAGGGCGCGCCAGGGGCAAAGGCGGTCACATCGGCCAGGAGGGGCTGCACTGCGCCGGCTTCATCCAGCGTAGCCAGGTGCCAGCCCTCGGCCGTGCGGGCCAGGAAGTAGAGGCGGTTGGCCGGCGGGAGTGGCGTCGGGGCCGCGCAGGCAGCCAGCACCAGGGTCACCACCAGGGCCAGGTTGATTCTGATGCCCAGCCCCCAACCCCGGAACGACCGCCGACGGCAGACCACAGACCACGGAACTTTGCGCAACGCCGGTTTGGCTTCCTGAACAAAAACCGCCGGGCTTTACTCACCGGCCGGCAGCCGGCTTTCAGCATCCACCAGCTCCGTGGCGGCGGTGGCCAGCCCGATGAGCAGCCAGAAAAGCGTGACCGAGTGGTGAAAGTCCAGGCTGAAGAAGTAATGGTCTAACGTGCCGCCGATCAACCCGCCGACGATCGCGCCATGCAGGCCGTACCAGAGCGGTTCCAGCCGGGGCAGGGCCAGCGCGGCGGCCCGGCGGCGCCAGAAGCGGACCAGTACCGTGCCTGCCACGGTCAGGAAAGCGGTCAGCCCGACCAGCCCCATTTCCTCGGCGATGAGCAGGTACATGTTGGAGACGCCGATGTAGGTGTCAATATCCGGCGCGCCGCCGAAGCCCACGCCCAGGATGGGATACCGCCGGATGAGGATGAGGGCGTCCTTGTATTCGCCCAGGCGCATTTGACTGGAGAGGTCTTGCCATTGCAAGCCCTGGACGAAGTGCACGACATAGGTTTGAGTCCAGGGAAGCAGCAGGATCAGGACCACGCCGGCGGCCAGGAGGGGCAGCAGCTTGCGGTAGCGCAAGGCGCCCAGCAACGCCACCGTCAGGGCCAGGCCGGCCATGGAACCGCGCGAGATAGTCAGCCCCAGACAGAGTCCCATGATGCCCACCAGCGGGATGAGGAAGCGGCGCGGCAGGATGGGCCGCTCGGCGAAGAGCTGCGGCACGGCCAGCGCGGTGGTGACGTTTAACAGGCTGCCCAGCACGTTGGGGTCAACAGAGGTGGAGGTGGCCCGCTGCATGAGCGAGGGGTCGTCGCGGATGAAGCGCAAGACGTTAGCGCCGACGGGGTAGCCGAAGCGCCCCAGCGCCGAGAGCAGCGTGATGGTCAGCTCATCGGGCAGGAAGTAGAGGACGATCCCCAGCGCCGCCGCCGCGGAAGCGGTCAGGATCAGCGCGCGGGTCAGCCGCTCCAGGCGGCCCACCTCGCGCACGGTGTTGACCACCAGATAGAAGAGCGCGATGCTGAGCAGCACTTCGGCGAAGTGGCGCACGATATAGCTGGTGACGGCGCTATGAGAGAGGCCGGCGACAAACGACCCGATGGCCAGCAGCATGAAGGCGAGCACCGGGCCGCCGACCGGGGTGGCGACCGGTTTCCAGGTGCGGTTGAGCGCGACGGGGGCCAGCCAGGCGAAGAAGAGCGCCCCCAACGCGCCATCCAGGAAGGTGGGCTTGAAGCCGACCTGGATCGGCAGCGCGGCGAAGGGGAGCAGCGTGACGATCCCTAAGACGCCCCAGAAGGCGATCTCCAGGTTGCGCAGAATCCAGACCAGATAGCCCAGCGCCGCTACCAGAGCCATGACCGGCAGGGGGCCAACCTCGGCGATCAGCCAGCCGCCACCGATTCCGCCGGCGGTAGCCAGCAGGGCGGCCAGCGCAATCACCGCCCACTGTTGGTGCAAGAACGACCGGGCGGCGCGCGAGAGATTTGCCCACCAATTGTTCAGAAAAGTCCGTTGGTTTTCCATAAGATTGAAGCTCACTTGTGCCTGCCGAATTATACCTTGCCAGTAGTTTGCGTCAAGGTTGGTTTTGATTTAATTGACGGACTTGCAAATATCCAAAAATTGTGGTAACCTGTGAGAGAATTTAAACTTACCTCAGCTGCAAGGGGGTTCCAATGGGCCTGCTGATCAACGTGATGACCTTCTTACAAAAACGCAAGACGTTAGTGCTGTTTGTGGGCGGTCTGTTAGTGGGGTTGCTTCTGGGCCTGCTGTTTGCCTGGGTGGTCTGGCCTGTGCAATGGGAAAACGCGGCCCCGGGGCACTTGCGGGCCGATTATCAACGCTACTACCTCCGCTGTGTGGCCGATGAATACCTTGCCAGCGGTGATGTTGGAGCCATGCAACGGCACTTGGGATTGGATCTGAAGGCCAAACAGAACCCCTGGGTCAAAACACCGGCGCTGCTGGGGACCGCCATGGATTCGGCGGCTCAGGAATACAGCGACCGTGCGCCCATCTTCCAACAACTCAAGGGGATGGTCGCCGCGCCGCTGGCGACTGCTGGGGTCACCCCGGCGGCCGGGACCACGCCGCAGCCCACCGGCGGTGGAAAATTGCCCATTACCACTATCTGCGGGCTGCTCCTGGTGGTCTTTGCGCTGGTCGTCGGCGCTTATTTCTTGATCACCCGCCAGCGCGCGGCCAAGAAACCGGCCCCGGCGCGTAAGCCAGCGGCTCCCGGGCCGGCGGGTGAAGCGCCGCTTGTGCCGGAAGAGGCCCGGGGCGGCGAACCGGAACCGGTCACCTCGTTTATGGCTAATTACGTGTTAGGCGATGATTATTTTGATCCTTCGTTCAGCATTGAGGTGGGGCCTGACTTCCTGGGTGAGTGCGGTGTCGGCGTCTCTGAGACCATCGGGGTTGCCGATCCGAAGAAAGTGACCGCTTTTGAGGTCTGGTTGTTTGACAAGAGCGACATTCGCACTATCACCACGGTGGTGGCCAGCGAATATGCGTTCAATGATCCGGCTTTGCAGGCCAAGTTGGCCCCCAAAGGGGAAATCGTGCTGGCGAAGCCCGGCGCTGAGGTGGTCTTGGAAACCTCCGCGTTGCGGGTGCGGGCCATCATCAGGGCGGTGGATTACGCCCAGGGCAATCTGCCGCCCGGCAGCTTCTTCCAACGCCTCAGCCTGGAGCTGCGGGCCTGGGTTAAATCTAATCCGCAGCCGCCGGCTTGAGCTCGGGCGCTGCCAGTTGGAGGGGTGGAAGGGTGACTACCTGGTAGTCACCCTTTTTCTATCACGCTGCCCTGACAGGACTTTCTGCGTTGACTTCACAGTGAATCCCCTCCCCTCACGGAGAGAAGGCGATTTTCTATATCGTCATCTTCCCTGTCCCCGCTTTGCGGGTAAACAGGGGGAATTTTTTTTATCGCCGAGGAGCAATTTTGCCCAGATGCGTAAGCCCTGGCGACAAAACGGCCAAATTGGTAATTAAGGTATAATAGTGGTATTAAAATAAGGGCAACCGTGCCGGCCGCGACTGCTCAGGAAGGGGACTTGTCGTTGCCGGGGCTGATCGTTGGGGATTTTCTCATGTCCGAACTTATGATGGAGGATGAGCACAAGACCAGAGAGCAGCTCCTGGCCGAGCTGCACGCTTTGCGTCGCCAGGTGGCTGACCTGGAGCGAGTGGCCGCTGAGAGTTGTCAGGCCGAGATGGCGTTGCGGGAAAGCGAAACACGCCACCGCCTGCTGCTGGACAGTATCCGGACCCCGGTGCTGGCGCTCCAACGCGATCTGACTATCCTCTATTGTAACCACGAATATGCAGCCCGCGCGGGCTGCTCAACCGAACTGGCCGGGCGCAGCGCCCTGGCAGTGTTCTCCGATTTTAAGGACAGCAAATTGCATCAGACCTGCCTGGAGGTCATCAAGACAGGCCGGGCGCGCCTGTTGGAGGAACGCCGGCAAGAGGATTACCTCAAGAGTTGGGTTTATCCTACCCCCTGGGGCGTGTTGATCATCACGGAAGATGTCAGTCAGACCAAACGTATAGAACAGGCCTTGTGGGAAAGCCAGGAGCTGCTGTGGGCACTCATCAATGCCAACCCCTTTGTCGTTTTTCTGCTGGATAAAGAGGGAAACATCCTGATGGCCAACGAAGCTCTGGCCCGTAGCCTGGGTTGTAGCGTGAACGAGGTCATCGGCGCGCCAATCCGCGCCTGGTTGCCGGCGGAACTCGTCGCCCTGAGCCGCCAGTATGCCCAAGAAGTGATACGCACCCAACGTCCGGCACACTTTGAATGCACTTATCAACGGCGGGCCCTGGACATTTCCGTCCATCCCCTGGTAGACCCGGACGGGCAGGTGACGCGGCTGGCGGTTTTCAGCCAGGATATCACCGAGCGAAAACAGGCCGAGGAGGCCCGACGCATGAGCGAGGAGCAGCTCCACCGGCTGGCTCAGAGCACCGAGGATATCATCGTCATCCAGGATTTGACCGGCAGGTATCTTTATTATAACGGCGTCCCGCAATATGGTCTGGCTGTGGATGAGGTGGTGGGTAAAACTCCCTTTGATCTTTTTGATCCGCCCCTGGCGGCTCAGATCGTCGCGGACGTGCGCACGGTGGCCGAGCAGGGCGAGACGCTCACCGTAGAGCGGTCTATGGATTGGCGGGGCAGGCATTTCCAGTTTGTCGACCGCAAATACCCGGTTCGCGATGCGCAGGGGCAGATCATAGCCGTGGGGACGATGTGCCGTAACGTGACGGAGCAGTACCAGACGGAAGCCGCGCTACGGGAGAGCGAGAGCCGTTTCCATGCGATTTTTGATTGGGTCGGGATTGGGATGGCGTTGACCGACCTGCAGGGGCATCTCATTCAAACCAATCCGGCCCTGCAAAAGATGCTGAGTTATCAGCCCGGTGAATTGCTTGGCCGGCCGTTGAGCGCTCTCCTCCATCCCCAGGAGCGAGGGAGCTGCTGGCAACAAATTGAAGAGTTCTTGCGTGGCGAGCGAGCAGAGCTGGATGAGTTTGAGGTGCGCGCTCTGTGCAAGGATGGTCAGGCGGTTTGGACCTCGCTCACCATGTCGGTCATTCGGGACGTCAACGGCGAGCCGCGTTACGGTTTGGGGATGATAGAAGATATCAGCGCCCGCAAGCAGGCGGAGGCGGCCCTGCGGATGCAGCGCCGGGGACTCAGCTTGCTGAGCCGGGTCGCGCAGGCTTTTATCTCCACGCTGGACCTGGATCGGGTCCTGTCCATCGTGCTGGAGGAAGTGTGTCGGGTGCTCAATGTGGCCGCTTCGTCCATCTGGCTGGTGGAACCGGACACCGGCGACCTGGTCTGCCGCCAGGTGACCGGCCCTCAGAGCAGCGTGGTGCGCGGTTGGCGGCTGGGCCGGAATCAGGGCCTGGTGGGACAGGTAGTCCACACCGGTGAGAGCCTCGTCGTTTCCGATGCTACCACCCATCCCCATCATTTTAAGACCATCAATGAGAAGACCGGGCTGGAATTGCGCTCCATCCTCAGCATGCCGCTGCGGATTAAAGATACCGTGATCGGCGTGTTGCAGGTGGTGGATACTGTGGCGGACCGCTTTGACGCCGGCGATCTGGCGTTGTTGGAGCCGTTGGCGGCGTCGGCGGCGATTGCCATTGAGAACGGCCGGCTCTTTGAACAGGCCCGGCGCGAGCTTGAAGAACGCCGGCAGGCCGAGGAAGCCCTGCGGCACCAGCTCGCCATGGAGGAGCTGGTGACCACGATCTCCACCCGGTTCATCAACCTTTCGCCCGGTGAAGTGGACCGCGAGATTCAGCGCACTCTCCAGGCAATCGGCGAATTTGTCCGCATTGATCACAGTTTTGTTCACTTGCTCACCGCCGACGGCCGGCAGTTGGAACAGACTTACACCTGGTATGCCCCGGCAGTCACCTCTGACGCCGTGGTTGATCTCTCCAACCCGGCGTTTGAATGGTCCCGCGGGCAGCTCCGCCAGGGGCGGATGCTATACATCTCTCACCTGGACCGGTTGCCGCCGGCGGCCGGCCCGGAAAAAGCCGCCTGGCAGGCCCAGGGCATTTGTGGCGTGTTGATCATACCGTTGCTGTTGGGCAAGCAACTGGTGGGGTATCTGGGGGTCGGCGCGCTGCGCCCGGACCGGCTCTGGCAACCGGGAGACCTGGCGCTCTTTAAACTCGTCTCCGAAGTCCTGGTGAATGTCCTGGTGCGCCAGCGAGCGGTGTTAGCCTTACATGAAAGCGAGCGTTTTCTGCAGAACATCTTTGACGCCATTCAGGACGGCATCAGCGTTTTGGACCGGGATATGCACATCGTGCGGGCCAATCGCACGATGGAGAGTTGGTATCCTCACCTCTTGCCGCTGGAGGGCCGGTGCTGTTTTGAGGCCTACCATGGCCGGACCGAGCGCTGTATCGCCTGCCCGGCCATTCAGGCGTTAGCGCAGGGGGCCATGCAACGCGCGGTCATGCCGCGGGGGGCTCCGGCCGACCGGCGAGGCTGGCTGGAGGTTTATGCCTTCCCTTTGTTAGATGCCGCCGGTCAGGCCACCGGCGTGGTAGAATATATACGTGACATTACCGACCGGGTTCAGGCGGAGGAATCCTTGCGGGTCTACGCCAGCCGCTTGCGCCTGCAACACGAGATTGATCGCGCTATCCTGGCGGCGCAGTTGCCCCGTGAGATTGCGCAAGCGGCCGTGCGGCGGCTGCGGCACGTCTTTCCCTGTCGGCGGGTCAGTCTGGTGGAATTTACCGCTCGCGGCGGAGCGGCCCGGGTGCTGGCGACCGACGCCGATGGTGAGACCCGGTTTGGCACCGGCCTGTTGATCCCGCGCGACGTATTTCACACGGGAATGTTGCGTCAGGGCCGGGTGGAGGTGGTGGCGGACATGACAGGAGGCTCAACCTCTACGGCACTGGAGGCGGCGCTGTGTGCGGACGGCATCCAGGCCTATCTTAACGTGCCGCTGGTGGCCCAGGGCGATCTGATCGGGCTGTTGAATCTGGGGGCTGATTCCAAGGAGATCTTCACCCAGGAGGTAATTGACATCGCTACCGAGGTGGCGGCCTCCCTCGCGGTGGCCCTGCGCCAGGCCCGGCTGTACGAGCAGACTTTGCAGGACGCTCAGACCAAAGCCGACCTGCTGAAAGAGGTCAACCACCGGGTCAAGAACAACCTGACGGCAATCGTCGGTCTGTTGTATGCCGAAGAACGGTATGCCCCGGCCGAAGGGCGCGCTTACATTGAGGCGGCCATGGGCCGGCTCACCCAGCGCATTGGGGGATTGCTGGAAGTGCACAACATGCTCTCCCAATCGGAGTGGGGACCCTTGCCGCTGAGTGAGCTGGCCGCGCAAATCATCGCCGCGGCGCTCAAAGTGCTCTCGCCGGACCAGCAGGCCCGGGTGGAAATCCTGTCTTCGGAGATTGAGGTGTCGCCACGCCAGGCCAGCAATCTGGCGTTGGTGATCCATGAACTGGTGACCAACACGCTCAAATATGCCTGGAACGGGCGAAAGGCCATTTACATCCAGGTGGCTATGGCGTTGGAGGGCGATACCATCCGGCTGGAATACCGCGATGATGGGCCGGGGTATCCTGAGGATGTTTTGACCTTGCGGCGCTACAACGTGGGCATCTACCTGATCCGTCGCCTGGTCACCACTTCTCTGCGTGGCACATTGCAGCTTGCCAACCACAACGGGGCAGTGACGACTCTCTATATCAGAACCGAGGAAAGGAACCTGACATGAAAACAGAACCATCTACTATTCGGGTTCTGATTGCCGATGACGATGCTATGGTTTGTGAAGTGATCCAACGGCTGTTGGAGCGCAGCGGCTATGACGTCGTGGGGGAAGCGGCGGACGGCCGCCAGGCGGTTGAATTGACCCATTCCTTGCATCCTGATGTGGTCCTGCTGGATCTCAAGATGCCTGAAATGGATGGGATCACCGCCGCCCGCCAGATCCAGAAACGCTGCCCTACCCCGGTGGTGGTCCTGACCGCTTACGACCCGCCGGAACTGGTCCGGCAGGCCAGCGCTGCCGGTGTGGGCGCTTTTCTGTTGAAGCCGCCCGACGCCCGCCAGCTGGAGCGGGCGATCACCATTGCCATGGCACGCCATGCCGATTTGATGGAACTGCGCCGTCTTGGCGCCGATTTGGATGCCTATGCCGATGCGGTCGCGCACGATTTGAAGAACCCGCTGACTTTAGTCATGGGGTTCACCGAATTGTTGGTGGAGGATTTGGACCATCGGCCGCCCGCTGAATTGCGTGAATATCTCCAGCGGATCATGTACAGTACCTCCAAGATGAATAACATTATAGAGGGCCTGCTCTGGTTGGCCCGCGCGCGTGGGGAGACCATCCGCCGCCGCCCCCTGGATATGGCGACGATTGTGACCGAGGCCCAGCGGCGGTTGGCGCGCATGATTACGGAGCACCAGGCCGAGATCCACCTGCCGGCCGAGTGGCCGCCGGCGCTGGGCCATGCCCTGGGCGTGGAAGAGGTCTGGGTCAACTACCTCACGAACGCGATTGAGTACGGCGGTCACCCGCCCATTGTGGAACTCGGTGGTGAAGTAGAGGCGGGGGGCATGGTGCGCTTTTGGGTCAAAGACAACGGCTCTGGTATCTCGCCGGAGGTGCAGGCCGCGCTCTTTAACCCGCCGACCCTGTTCAGCGATAATCGGGTCAAAGGGCATGGGGTGGGGCTGCTGATCGTCAAACGGATTGTGGAAAAGATTGGTGGCCAGGTGGGGATGCAGAGCGAAGTGGGCCATGGCAGCCTCTTTTACTTTACTCTGCCGGGCGCTGGTCGCCCAACATGAGGCCTTTACATTAAAAGATAAAGGGGGGATTTAAAAGTCCCCCCTTTATCTTGCCCCCCGGTATTGCAACGCACGCTTCCACGCATTTTGCTGGTTGACAGCCTCCCCATTGAGCGTATAATAAGAGAGATTTAATTTTTCCCCTTATTTAATTAATTCGCTCACAGGAGAAAAAATGGCCACCCGACCCATGTTGGTAGGTAGCAGCTCGGCGACGATCAAATCCCATAATTTGCAGGCTATTCTGTATGCCTTATTGCGCCAGGAGCCGATCTCGCGGGTCCGGCTGGCGCAGCTGACCGGGCTCTCTACCACCACCATCACCAACCTGATCGCCGAGCTGCTGGCGCAGGGACTGGTGGCCGAAGAGGGGCTGGAGGAGACCGAAGAGCCGCGCAGTGTGGGCCGTCCCCGGACGGCGCTGCGCTTGGTGGCAGATGCGCGCGCGGTGCTGGGGGTGCACATCGGGGTGGGGCGGATTTACCTGGCGCTTACCGATCTGCGCGGGCGGCCTCAGGATTGTGTCACCTGGGAGCACGCGGTGGAGCAATCGCCTGAAGCGGTGCTGGAGGAGGTGGCCCGCCGTGCGACGGAGCTGGTGGTCCGCAACGGGCGGGAAGCGCGCGCGGTGCTGGGGGTCGGCGTGGGGGCTTCGGGCCTGGTAGACCCTGAGACCGGCATCAACCTTTTTGCGCCCAACCTCGGCTGGCACGATGTCGCTATTCGCTACCAACTGGCAGCCCGGTTGCCCTGGCCGGTCTGCGTGGATAACAATGTGCGGGCGATGGCGCTGGGGGAGGCGCTGTTCGGCGCGGGACAGGCGGTCAACGTGATGGCATTCGTCTACGCGCGGGTGGGGGTGGGGGCCGGCTTTGTCGTCGGCGGGGAACCCTATGCCGGCAGCGGCGCGGGGGCCGGTGAGATCGGCCACACGACGCTGATCGCCGAAGGCGGCGAGCTCTGTCGCTGCGGTAACACCGGTTGCCTGGAGACCTTAGTCTCCGAAGCCACGTTGATCCGCCGGGCGGAGGCGCGCGCTGCACAGGAGCCGACCGGGATCCTGGCGGCCTGCCTGCGGACCGGGGAAGGCTTGCCGGTGGAGCGGCTCCTGGCCGCGGCTCGCGCCGGGGATGAGGCAGCCCGCGCGATCTTGCGTGATGCGGCGCACTACATGGGCATTGCTTTGGCGAATCTGGTCAATGTGCTCAACCCGGAGTTGATTGTGCTGGGCGGGCTGTTTGCGCAGGGGCAGGACTTGTTGTTGCCGGAGGCTGAGGCGACCATGCGGCAGCGGGCGTTTGCTCATTTGGGCGACCGGGTGCAGGTTCGCCCGGCGACGTTTGGGCGGCAGGCCGGCGTGATCGGCGCGGCGGCGCTTGCGCTGCGGCAGTTCTTCTACCAGCAATAGGAGACCACGGACCACGGACGACAGACCACCTTTATCACGTTTCACGCTTCACGTTTCACGTCTCACGTTTCACGTTTTACGTCTCACGCTTCACATCTACAACGAGGATAGGATGAGCAACTCAGGGTTAACGTTAGGTTGGGTGCCGCTGGCGCGGCCGACGTTTGATGTGCCGCTGGCCGAGGCGGTGA
>CAYTGR010000010.1:36505-43846 GCA_964437445.1 uncultured Anaerolineales bacterium
GGTTGGGTGCCGCTGGCGCGGCCGACGTTTGATGTGCCGCTGGCCGAGGCGGTGACGCGCGCGGCGCGGGCGGCGCTGGAGGGGGCCGGGTTCACGGTGGTGGGGCCGGAGGGGTTGGTGAGCACGGTGGAAGAGGCGCAGCAGGCCGCCGGGCTGCTGGCGCAGCAGCCGTTGGATCTGCTGGTGGTTTTCCAGGCGACGTTTGCCGATAGCACACCGGCGCAGACGTTGGCGGCGCAGGTAGCAGCGCCGTTGTTGCTCTGGGCGGTGCCAGAGGCGCGCACGGGGGGGCGGTTGCGGTTGAACTCGCTTTGCGGGATCAACCTGGCGGCGCACGCGCTGAAGCGGGCCGGGCGGCAGTACGAGACGGTCTATGCGGCGCCGGGCGAAGCGGCGGCGCTGGCACGGGTGGAGCAGCTGGCGCGCGCCGGCCGGGCACGGCGGACGTTGCGCGGAGCCCGTCTGGGGCGCGTGGGGGAAAATCCCGCCGGCTTTGAATCCTGCCTGGTGAACTGGGAGGGGCTGTTGCAGACGTTGGGGCTGGAGGTGGTGCAGCTGTCGCTGGCGGAGGTCTTTGCCGGCGCGCGGGCCGCCGATCCGGCCGCGGTGGAGGCGACCTTGCAGGCGATAGCGGCGCGGGTGGCGGGGCTGGAGGCGCTGGAGCCGACGGCGCTCCGCCGGACGCTCGCGGCTTATCTGACGCTGCGGCAGCTGGCGGGCGAGCAGAACCTGGCGGGGCTGGCTGTCCGCTGCTGGCCGGAGTTTTTCACCGACCTGGGGGGCGCCGCTTGCGGGGCGATGGCGCTGCTTTCCGATGAACTGACGCCGTGCAGTTGTGAGGCCGATGTCAACGGGACGGTGACGCAGCTGCTCTTGCAGGCCATCAGCGGCGAGGCGGCTTTCGGCACGGACCTGGTCTCGTTTGATCTGGAGGAGGGGACGGCAGTGCTCTGGCATTGCGGGCTGGCGCCGTTAGCGATGGCCGACCCGGAGTTCCAGCCGCGCGGGACGGTGCATTCCAACCGCAAATTGCCGCTGCTGCTGGAGTTCCCGCTCAAGCCGGGGCGGGTGACGTTGGCGCGGCTAAGTGAGGCGACGGGCGGCTTCCGGCTGGTGGTGGGCAGCGGTGAGATGGTGCGGGCGCCGCTTAGCTTCAGCGGTACGTCGGGCGTGCTGCGGTTTGACCGGCCCGCGCGGGAGGTGCTGGAGACTATTTTGGGCGAAGGGCTGGAGCATCATGTCTCGCTGACTTATGGGGATTACGTCCCGGCGCTGCTGGCGCTGGCGCGCTGGCTGGGGTTGCCGGTGCTGCGACTGTAGAAGGTTCTGCCTGGAGTAACGCGCTTCAGCGCGGAGAACGGCGCTCAAATGCCTTACACAAGGAGGTGTTCCAAAAGACGAGCATTCACGGGGTATTTACTAAAGCCGGTGTCGGGTTCTCAGTTCTCTGTGCAACTTCAAGTCTCTTTTCAGCCTGAGTAAGCTTTAAGAAGGAGGAAAATTTTATGAAGGCGCGTGTGTTGTTTGGTCTGCTGTTGATTGCGACCCTGGTGTTGACGGCTTGCGGCACGACGCCGACCGCGGCCCCGACGACGCCTCCACCGACGACGGAGAAGCCGACCGAGCCGCCCGCCACCACCGTGGCGCCCACCGAAAAGCCAACCGAGCCGCCCAAGGAGCCGGTGGAGTTGCGGATGATGTGGTACGACGACGGCAAAGAGGGCGAGGTGATGCGCGATCTGCTTAACCGCTTTGAGGCCCAGAATCCCGGCATCAAGGTGGTGATGGATACCGTGGCCTACAAGGACCTGCACAACATCCTCCAGACGCAGGTAGAGGGGGGCACGCCGCCCGATCTGGCCCGCATTAACGATGTGCCGCGCTTCCGGGGGCAGTATCTGGACCTGACGCCCTATCTCAGCGACGCGGCGGCCTGGACCAAGAACTGGCCGGAGCTAACGGTGGCGTGGATGCAGCAGGATGCGAACGACAAGGGGCTGTACGGTTTCCCCATCCAGTTCACGGTGACCGGCCCGTTCATCAACAAGACGCTCTTTGAGCAGGCGGGGGTGGCGATCCCCGGCGAGAAGGCGACCTGGGAGCAGTGGGTGGCGGCGGCCAAAGAGGTGGCGCAGAAGACGCAGACGCCCTACGCCGTGGCGATTGACCGGACCGGGCACCGCTTCTGGGGACCCTCGCTGAGCATGTGCGCGACCTATATCCAACCCGATGGCAAGTTCAAGGTGGATACGCCGGGCTTCCGCAAGACGGCCCAGATGATCGTTGACTGGCACCAAGAGGGCATCACGCCGGCCGATGTCTGGGTGGGCGCGGGCGGCAACTATGCTTCCGCCAAGGATTACTTTGTCAATGCGCAGCTGGTGCTCTACATGTCGGGCAGCTGGCAGGTGGGCGGGTTTGCCGATGCCATCGGCGATAAGTTTGACTGGACGCCGATCCCGAATCCCTGCGGCGATTGCGGCTGCACGGGCATCCCCGGCGGCTCGGCGCTGATGGCGTTCAAGGCGACTCAGCATCCAGCCGAGGTGGGCAAGCTGATGGAATATCTGAGCAGCGAAGCGGTGCTCGGCGAGTTTGACGCGCGCTCGCTCTTCATCCCCGGCCATCTGGGCCTGGTCAAGAAGGGGCTGGATTATCCCAAAAACAAAGAGGCGCTGAGCGTCTTTGTCGCCGAGATCGCCAAGTTGATGCCGGAGGCTTACCAGCTGCAATATAGCCAGTACAGCTTCGCGCTCAACACGGAAATCCGCGACCGGCTGAGCCAGGTGATTGTCGGTGAACTGACGCTGGACGAGGCAATCCAGAAGATTCAGGAGAAGATGGACGAGACGGTGAAGTAAGCCGTTGGGTTGCCGGCGGTGATAGGGGGATGCGTCAAGGTGGCCGGGCTATCCTGGCGCATCCCCAGGCATTTTGGGGAGCCTGGGTTGGTCGTGCTGCGCTTCAACGCGCACAAGACGGCGCTCAAGTTAGCGTTTCAGCGTCTCAGCGTTTCAGCGTTTTAGCGCGGCAAAACGGCGCTGAAGCGCCTCACTACAAACAGAGCGTTATTTTCAGAGGAGATTTCATCCTTTCGCCTTCATCCTTCATCCTTTTTCAAAGGTGAGCGGTGAGTGGTGAGCAGGAAACAGGCACTTCTGCTTTCTGCTCACTATTCTGCTCTCTGCTCACTCCTTAACTGGTTTCTATATTTCAGAGGAGGAAGCTTAAGTGGCCAAGCGTAGACCCTGGTTCGGTAGCAGAGTGGGAAATTGGCTGATGCAGCCTCTCTATGCGGTGCTGAATCTCCTGGATTTTATCCTGACCCCCTTGCAAAAGCTGATCGGCGTGGAGCGGATGGGCTATTTTTTCGTGCTGCCCAATTTGTTGATCTTTGGCCTCTTTATCCTGTTGCCCATGCTCTTGAACTTTTATTACGGGTTTACCAGTGGCAACTCTATTTTGCTGGAGAACCGGACCTGGGTCGGCCTGGGCAATTTGGAGAAGCTGTTGACCTGTGCGGATTATTTAAACCCCACCAGTTGCCGCGAGGACCTCTTCTGGCGGGGGCTCTTCAACACGGTGGCCTTCGTGTTCGGACAGGTGATCAGCATGGTGGTGCTGGCGCTGGTCACGGCGCTGGCCCTCAATCGGAAGATCGTCGGGCGGGGCTTTTTCCGCAGCATGGTCTTTTACCCGGTGCTGCTCTCGCCGGTGGTGGTGGCGCTCATCTGGAAGTGGATTTTGCAGGGCGATTACGGTCTGCTCAATGCGCTGCTGGTGGGGTTGGGCTTCAAGAAGATTCCTTTTCTGTTGAACGCGACCTGGGCGCGCTTTTGGGTGATTGCGATCAGCGTTTGGGCGCAGATGGGCTTTTACACGCTGATTCTGCTGGCCGGGTTGCAATCCATTCCTGCTTCGCTCTACGAGGCGGCAGCTTTAGACGGCGCTAACGACTGGAACCGGTTCCGCTATGTCACGTTGCCGCTGTTGATGCCAACCATGATCGTGGTCCTGGTGCTTTCGGTGATCCGCGCGGTGCAGGTCTTTGACCAGGTCTTCGTGCTGACGAGCGGCGGCCCCGGCACGGCGACGCTCTATGTCGTGCAATATATCTACCGGACGGCGTTTGAGCACCGGCAGTATGGGATGGCGGCGGCGGCCTCGCTGGTGCTGGCGATCATTTTGATGGTGCTGACCGTGATCCAGCTGCGGTTGGGGCGCGAGAGCGATGTGGCGTCGTGAGGAGGGCAACATGAGCAGTGTATGGGAATTTTTGGGGCGCCGGCAGGGGGGGAAGCGGTTGACAACCGCCGATCTGGTGACGTACCTGTATCTGCTGTTGGGGACGGTGGTGATGTTCGGCCCCGTGGTCTGGCTCATCCTTTCCTCGTTCAAGCCGATTGAGGGGCTGTACGAGTTCCCGCCGACCTTTCTGCCTTACCGTCAGCAGACGGTGCTGGTCCCCGGCTACGCTGAGCCGTTGCCGCTCTACGAGGTGACGCTGGAGGATGGGACCGTGCGCCGGCTGGCGCAGATCTCGCGGGTGGGGCTGGTGGCCCGCATGATTGATCCGGCCGCGCCGGAAGCGAAACCGCTCCAGGTCAAGATTGATCAGCGGCGACCGGTGCGCAAGGTGGTCTTTAACCTGGATAATTACACCGGCGCGATCAAGAGTTTCCCTTTCCTGACCTATTTACGGAACACGGTGTTTGTCACCGTCGTTGCGACGCTCTTCACGCTGCTCTTTAACAGTATGGCGGCCTTTGGGCTGAGCAAGTACCGCTTTGCCGGCCGCGATGCCATCTTCCTGGTGATGATCAGCACGCTGATGGTCCCGGTCTCGGTGATTCTGATCCCGGCGTTCCTGGTCATCTCCAAAGTGGGGTGGAGCAACAATCTGTGGGGGCTGATCATCCCCGGTGCGGCGACGCCGACGGGCGTTTTTTTGCTGCGGCAGTACATGCTCACCATCCCTGATGAGCTGATGGACTCGGCGCGAATTGACGGCGCGAGCGAGTGGCGCATCTACTGGCAGATCATCCTGCCGCTGGCAGCGCCGGCGCTGGCCGTGTTGACGATCTTTTCCGTCATGTGGCGCTGGAACGATTTTCTCTGGCCGCTGATTGTGCTGAGCAAATCGGAGCTCTTCACGTTGCAGGTGGGGCTCAATGCTTTCCAGGGCGATTTGAATGTGCAGTGGCATTACATCCTGGCGATGACGGTGTTGACGCTGCTGCCGATCAGCGTGGTGTTTGCGTTCTTGCAGAAGTATATTACAACGGGCATAGCGACGACGGGGATGAAGTGAGGCGTGAGACGTGAGACGTGAGGCGTGAAACGTGAGACGTGAGACGTGAGACGTGAAGCGTGAAACGTGAACGGGAAATGGGAAGCGGGAAACGTGAAACGGGAAATGGGATTGAGTGATGAGGGGGGAGTGAGTGAGCAGGGGTTCCGGCCGACCTGGACGGCGCTGAAGCGGGGGGAGAGGGTGTGGGGCAGTAAGCAGGATAGTCCCCTGCTCCTGTACCGTCACAGGCGCTGGCACTTTATCACGCTGGGGCCGGTTCTCACCCCGGAGTTCAAGACCGTGCCGGGCATTCGCACCGTCAATTTCATGCCCACAGCGCGGGCCAGGCAGAGCGTGGCCGACTGGCTGCCATATTACCAGCTGCTGGCCTTGAGCGAGGTCGCGCCGAACTTTGAGCAGGAGGTGCGCCATAAAATCCTGCCGACGGCCGCTGACTACCGGCCATGGCTCCACCAGGGCTGGGTGAAAATCGTCGGGGGTTTCACGACGGATACATTGGAAGCGCTGCCCTATAAGCCGGTGCAAGAGGAGCAGTTGGTGGTCCAGATCCAAGCCATGATGAAACGCGGTGCGGCCGGGCCATTCTTGAGTTTTGAGCGCTCCGCTGAGGGGTGGGATGACATTAAATTACTGGCGATAGGGTAGATGTTTTATGGGATGACAGCCCACGGACCACTGACCACAAATGGGTGGTTTGTCGTCCGTGGTCTTAATCAGGAGGCAAAAATGGCAGAGGACCTTTTCCGTCGCGTTTTCCGCGTGATCAACCGCTATTTCATGGTCCCGGCCTTCCGGCTGGGATTGGGTCCGCTCATCTGTAACCCGGTCGCCGGCTACATCATGGTGCTCAAGACCGTGGGGCGTAAGAGCGGGAAGAGCCGCTACACGCCGGTCAACTACGCGATTCTGGACGGCGCGGTCTACTGCGGGGCAGGGTTCGGCGTGAAAGCGCACTGGTACCGGAATCTGGCGGCGAACCCGGTGGTGGAGGTGATCCTGCCCGGGAGCGCGTTCGCCGGTCGCGCCGAGCCGGTGACGGAGCCAGACGAGGCGTTGCGCGCGCTGCGCGCGGTCCTGAAAAACTCCGGTTTTGCGGCTTTTGCCTTTGAGGGGATCAATCCCTTTACGATTTCCGATGAGGCGCTTCGTTCTAAGCTGGAGACTATGCGTCTGATCCGCATTCGGCCCACCGGCATTGGAAGTGGCCCGGCCGATCCGGGCGGCTGGTTGTGGGTGGTGATGATGGGGGTGCAGCTTGCCGGATTGGTGGCTTTGATCCTGGGGGTGCGCAAGCGTAAGGTGTGAAGCGTGAAACGTGAGGCGTGAAACGTGAGACGTGAAACGTGAAACGTGAAACGTGAGGCGTGAAACGTTATCATGTTTGACGTTAGATGAGTTAAACCTTGTATATAGAATAGAGAGGAGATTCCCATGAAATTCTTTCTGGATAGTGCGCATACGCACGAGATTGCTTACGCTTTGGAGATGTGGAACCTGGACGGGGTGACGACGAACCCGCGCCACGTCAAGGAGTCCGGCAAGCCGTTCATGACGGTGATCCGCGAGATTGCCGACCTGTTCAAGGGGACGGAGAAGCCGATCTCGGTGGAGGTCAACCCGCACCATACGGAATGGCAGGCGATGGTGGCCGAGGCCGAGCAGCTGGCCGCGATCAGCCCCAATTTTGTGATCAAGCTGCCCGCCACCGAACCCGGTTACAAATCGGTGGCGGTGCTCAAAGAGAAGGGCATCCGCGCTAACCTGACGTTGGTGTTCTCGGCGGCGCAGGCATTGCACGCGATGCGCATGGGGGCCTTCTTCGTCTCGCCGTTCATCGGCTGGAAGGAATCCAACGGCGAGGAGACGCTGAGCATGATTGAGGACATTGTCGCCATCCGCGACAACTTCGGCTTCACCACCGAGATCATCGTCGCGGCGGTGCGCAACGGCCGGCAGATCGCCGACGCGGCGGTGGCCGGCGCCGACATCGTCACGGCAGGGTTTGCGGTCTTCAAGGATGCGTTTGA
>CAYTGR010000010.1:43946-96889 GCA_964437445.1 uncultured Anaerolineales bacterium
CGTGATACGTGAGGCGTGAGGCGTGATGCGTGATACGTGAGGCGTGAGGCGTGATGCGTGATACGTGAGGCGTGAGACGTTTCACGTTTTACGTTTCACGTTTCACGTTTCACGTCTCACGTTTTTTTCTGCAAGAAGGTCTTATGGTAACTCGTCTACCTTCCCTGAATTTGCTTGCTCTGGAGGCGGTGTTGCCCGCCGGGGCGCGGCTGGCGACGGAGGCCGGGCCGCTGGAGGTGATCTTTTACGCGCCGGGGCTGATCCGGTTACGTTGGGGCGTGGACCAACGGCCTGATTACGGGCTGCTGGTCGCGCCGCCAGAGCCGTTAGCGGTGACGGTGACGCCGTTGGCGGCGGGCTGGCGGCTGGCCTGGGGCGAGCTGGCGCTGGAGGTGGAGCCGGAGCCGGTGCGGCTGCGCCTGTGGCAGGGCGCGCGCCTGCTGCTGGAATCCACCAGCGACGGCCACATCTCCGGCGGGTGGCGGATACCGCCGGTGGCGCGCGGGCCGGAGGGCTGGCAGCTGGCTTTCGGCCTGACCGGCGGCGAGCCGGTCTACGGGCTGGGTGAGAAGTACGGCCCGCTCAACCGGCGTGGGCAGCTGGTCACCTCGTGGAATGAGGACGCACTGGGGGTCAACGCCGAGGCTTCTTATAAAAACTGTCCCTTCGCGTGGAGTCCAACCGGGTGGGGTGTTTTCATCCACACGACGGCGCGGGTGGAGCATGGCGTGGGCTACCCGCAGTGGTCGCACCGCAGCTATCTCCTGCGCGTGGCCGATGAGGTGTTGGATCTGTTTCTCATCGTGGGCGAGACCCCGGCGGCGCTGCTGGAACGGTACACGCATTTGACGGGCCGCGCCCCGGCGATTCCGCGCTGGAGTCTGGGGACCTGGCTCTCGCGCTGTTACTATCGCACCGGCGAGGAGTTGCTGGCGGCGGCGCGCGGGATGCGCGAGCGCGATCTGCCCTGTGATGTGATCACCCTGGACGGGCGGGCCTGGCTGCCGGTCAGGACGCGCTTTGATTTCCGGTGGGATGCGGAACGCTACCCCGATCTGGCGGCTTTCGTGCGCGAGGTCAAGGCGCTGGGCTACCGGCTCTGTGTCTGGGAATATCCGTATGTCTCCATCTACAGCCCGCTGTTCCGCGAACTGGCCGACCGGGGGTATTTCCTGCGGAACCGGGCCGGCGAGACCTGTCTGCTGGAGTGGGACCCGGAACCGTTCGGCACACTGTTGACGCCGTTACCGACCAGCGGGATCGTGGATTTCACCAATCCGGCGGCCTACGCCTGGTGGCAGGACCAGCACCGCGTGCTCTTTGAGCTCGGCGTGGATGTGATCAAGACCGATTTCGGCGAGCAGGTGCCGGTGGAGGCCGTGGCTTATAACGGCGATACCGGCGCGCGGCTGCACAATATCTACCCGCTGCTCTACAACCGCTGCGTCTATGAGGCGACGGCGCGCTACCATGAGGGGCCGCCGCTGGTCTGGGGGCGCTCCGGCTGGGCGGGGAGCCAGCGGTATCCGGTGCAGTGGGGCGGCGACTCGCAGGGCGATTGGGAGGGGCTGGCAGCCAGCGTGCGCGGGGCGCTCTCCTGGGGGTTGAGCGGCGTCCCCTTCTACACGCACGACATCGGCGGCTTCTATGACCTGCGCAAGGAAAAGCCCACGGCCGAGCACTTCATCCGCTCGTTGCAGGTGGGGGTTTTCTCATCGCACACGCGGCTGCACGGGACGACGCCGCGCGAGCCGTGGGAGTTCGGCCCGGAGGCGGAGCGGATCGCCCGCGAGTGGTTGGCGCTGCGCTACCGGCTGATCCCCTACGTGGAGCAGTGCGCGGCGGCAGCGGCGCAGACGGGGTTGCCGGTCATGCGCGCGATGCCGCTGGCTTTCCCGGAGGAGCGCCTGGCGTGGGGCTTTGAGGAACAATACCTGTTCGGCCCGCGCTTTCTGGTCGCGCCGGTGCTGCGTCCGGGCGGCGCGGTGACGGTTTACCTGCCGGCGGGCGAGTGGGTGGATTTCTGGACGGGTGAGCGCGTGACGGGGCCGCAAGTGGTGGAGCGCGTCATGCCGCTGGAGCGGATCCCGGTTTATGAACAGACCACGGACGACGGACGACAGACCACAAGAGGGACGACAGACGACGGACGATAGACCACAAGAGGGATGACGGATGACGGACGACAGACCACAAGAAGATAACTGGTGATGGCTTGAAGCCGTGGTCTGTGGTCCGTGGTCTCTCTAAAGGAGCGCCATGGGTTACAAATTTGAAAATCTGGAGGTCTGGAAGCTGGCCCTGGACTATGTTGACCGGTGTTACGCGCTGGGTGAATTGCTACCGCCGGGTGAGCAGTACAACCTCAAGAGCCAGTTGACGCGCGCGGCGACCAGTATTGCCCTGAACATTGCGGAAGGTGCTATCGGCCAAAGTGATGCAGAACAGGCTCGCTTTTTGAACTTTGCCATCCGTTCGTTGGTGGAAACAGTAGCTTGCCAGCACTTGATTTACCGCCGCGAGTATCTTCCCGATCCTGAGCCTTTGCGTCAGGCTTACCGCCTGAGTGAGCAACTGTTTATCCGGCTTCAGAGCTTTCGCCATGCCCTGCAAAAGTCGGCAGTGCACGAGGAACATCCTCCTTATGAAATTGCAGATAAAATTGCGGACCAGACACCTTTTGATTGACGCTTTTTGAACAGTCTTCCCGGATCGCTGACCATGAGCCCTGTATTCCGTCGTCCGTGGTCTGTCGTCTGTTGTCTGTGGTCCGTGGTCTCTTAAACAAAATCTCTTGCTACGGAGGCGAGCATGAAACATGGAGTCTTAATTCACGAAACGGTGGACGATGTCGGCGTGGCGGTGCTGGATCTCAATCCCGGCGATGAGGTGGGGGTGGTGACGCTGGAGGGGCAGCCGGCCGGCCTGATCCGGGCGGTGGAGGCGATCCCGCTGGGTCACAAGATCGCGCTGCGCGATCTCCCTGCCGGGCATCGGCTGCTCAAGTACGGGCGGCCCATTGGCCAGACGACACAACCGGTCAGCCGAGGGGCGCATGTCCATACGCACAATCTGCGGACGTTGCGCTGGGTGCTGGAAGGGGCCGTGATGCCCGAAGTCGTCGCGCGTGGCCCGCTCACCTATACCGTCAGCGGGCGTGATCCGGCGACGTTGCGGCTGCTCGGCTACCGGCGTGAGAACGGGCGTGTCGGCATCCGCAACCACGTCCTCATCCTGCCGGTAGATGACATCTCCAACGCGGCGGCGGAGGGGGTGGCACGGCTCATCAAGGGGACGATGGCGCTGCCGCATCCCTATGGCCGTTTACAGTTCGGCGCCGACCTGGAGCTGACGTTCCGCACGTTAGCCGGGACCGGGCGCAATCCCAACGTGGCTGCCGTTATCGTCATCGGCATTGAGCCGAAATGGACGCAGCGGATTGTGGAGCGCATTGCCGAGACAGGCAAGCCGGTCGCGGGCTTCAGCATTGAGCGCTATGGCGATCTCAAGACGATTGAGATGGCCGCCCGCAAGGCCAAAGAGTTCGTCCAGTGGGCCGGCGAGCTCCAGCGCGAGCCGTTTGCCATTCAGGAGCTCTGGGCGAGCACCAAATGCGGCGAATCCGATACGACTTCGGGCCTGGCCGCCAACCCGACGGTGGGCCGCGTCTTTGAGCGGCTGGCGGCGGCCGGCGCGACGCTCATCTTTGGCGAGACGACCGAGGTGACCGGCGGCGAGGACATCATCATGGCGCAGTGCGCCACGCCGCAGGTGGCTGCTGACTTCAAGCGCATTTTTGACGATTACCAGGCGTTTGTCGTCAGCCAGGGCGTGGACTTGCTCGGCTCGCAGCCGACCGAGGGCAATATCCGGGGCGGGTTGACGACCATTGACGAGAAAGCGCTGGGCAACATCCAGAAGATGGGCCGCTGCACCGTCCAATCGGTGCTGGAGCCGGCCGTGGAGCCGGGCGGGCCGGGGTTGCACTTCATGGATTCCTCCAGCGCGGCGGCCGAGATGGTGACGCTCTGCGCCGCCGCCGGGTCGGTCGTCCATTTCTTCCCAACCGGGCAGGGGAATGTGATCGGCAACCCGATCCTGCCGGTCATCAAGCTCTGCGCCAACCCGCTGACCGTGGCCACCATGTCGGAGCACATTGATGTGGACCTTACGGGATTGCTGCGCGTGGAGATGAATCTGGATGAGGCCGCCGACCAGACCATGGCGGTGCTGGAACAGACCATCCGCGGCCGCCTGACTGCCGCCGAGGCGCTGCGTCACGATGAGTTTGTGCTGACCAAGCTTTACCGGAGCGCGTAGCCGCACGCGGAAGAGACGCTGGACCACGGACGACGGACCACACCGTTGTCCGTGGTCTGTTGTCTGTCGTCTGGGTCGCTTGAGAGTATAATAGCTGCATCTTGCGGATCCGGAGGCTGCCATGGACGAATGGACCGAAGAACGCTTGACCCAACAGGTGGAAGCGCTATTTCAAGAAAAACGCTACGCCGAGGCGCTGGAACTGGCAACCCGTGAAGAAGCCACCTTCCCTCATGCCAAACCTTACCTCCGCTATTTGCGGTTTTGCGCCGCCGGGCGACTTAACCAGCCTGAGCGGGTGCTCCAACTGCTGGCAGCAGCGCTGGATGAAGGCATCTGGTATACCGAGCTGCTCTTACGTCAGAGCCCCTCGCTGCAAGGTATCCAGGGCCGGCCGGAGTATGAGGCGCTGGTCCAGAGGAGTGCCGCGCTCCAGGCGGCCGACGAGACTGTGCATGGCTTCCTCAGCGTGTTGGAGCCGCCAGGGGCGGCCCAGGGGCTGATTTTCTTCCTGCACGGCAACGGCGCGCGGGCGACCGAGACGCAGGCGTTCTGGCAGGCCTTGGTGGCGCAGGGGTGGCGGGTGGCGCTGCCACAATCTTCTCAGGTGTTCTTTGCCGGCGGGGGCGGTATTTGGGACGATACAGAACAGGCCGTCTCAGAGCTGCAGGCGCATCTGGCGACGTTGCGCGAACGCGGCGCGCTGGATCCCGCCCGGACGGTGATTGTGGGGCACTCCATGGGCGGCCAGCTGGCGTTGCGCCTGGCGCTGAGCGAGAGCGCGTTTCAGGGGTGCATCGGCGTCGGTCCCTACTTCCCCGACCTGACAGAATGGGAGCCGCTCATCGCGGCCGCCCCGCCGCACGGCCTGCGCGTCGCCTTCGTGGTCGGCAGCGCCGACGACTCCATCCCGCAGGAGCCGCTGGTGCCGCTGGCGGCCACCCTGGAGGCGCATGGAATCCCTGCCCTGCTGGAAACCGTCCCTGACCAGTTGCACCCGCTCGTGCCGGCCTACCAGCCGGCGATAGAACACGCGCTGGCCTTTGTGTTGCCCGCCATGGGGGCATAGATGCGCCCGGATTGGTTGATCATTGGGGAGCTCTACACGCCGGCCGCCTTAACGGTTGTCCAAATCTTGGGGCGGGGGCACTGCGGCCTCACGAGCGACGTATGCCCGCCGAGGGTGTGAAACAAAACATCCTCGGCGGACGAGAATTGATGCTGGACGCCAAGGCGCAGGGATGCTAAATCTTTGACCTAATCCCTAATTCTTTCCTTTCTACTCCTCTACTCCCTGCTCCCTAATTTTTGGAGGAGGGATTATGAAACGAGGGCTCAAAGCAATCTGCCTGGCTGGGCTGGGCCTGTGGTTCCTGGCCTGTACTTTGGTGGGTGGTCCTGAAGAGCGATCGCCCGCCACTGCGACTTCCGCCCCGGAGCAGCCTGTTGCTACCCGGACACCCCTCCCAGTACCGAGCGTTACGCCCACTGCGGCACCTACGGCTACTCGCACACCGGCGGCGGTGTTGGATTTCTCCGAGGCGCGGCCGCCGTACCGTGAGCGGGCGGCCTGGCGTGCGCTCTTGGGCTGGCCCGACGATTGCGAGGAGGGCTTCCAACTCATTGCGCGGCAGCCGGAAGGCGAGGGCGGGATTGCCATCTACCCGGTCGCCGAGGAGCGATACCTCGTTTTTGTGTCGTGTTTGCTCGGCCCTTATTGGGTGGAAGAGCGTCCCTACTGGGTAGATAATCGCACCGGCGCGCCTGTGGCGCGCCCGCTCAGTGTGCCGGAATTGCTACCCGGCGCGCAGGGGGGGGAACTCTCCATGGTGGATGTGCTCCACGGTAGTTTTCCTGCCTATGATCCTGAGACGCAGACGTTGACCAATCTTGCTGCGGAACGTGGGCTCAAGGATTGCGGCACCTGGTACAAGTACTATTGGGAGCAAGAGACATTCGTGCTGGTTGAGGCCCGGTATCAGGCGTGTGCAGACGAGCCGACTTTCGTGCTGCCTCAGGAGTGGCCGCTGATTTATCCGGCGACGGCGGACGCCGAGCGCGCCGGCCCTTTCCGTCAGGTGTCACCGCTGCCGGCTGAGCTGGGCAAGCGGTTCACGGGCCTGACGGCTTTGTCCAACGGTGGCCTGCGTTTGCTGGTTGCTGCCTGGCAGCTCAGCGGCTATGCTACGTTCCGCGGTGGGCTGTGGACGACGCAGCTCTTTGCTGACGACGAACGAATTCTGCTTGGGGTGGATGCAGCCGGCCGGCCGTGGTTCACCGATAAAGGCGGGGCGGCGGTCTACTACCAGGATCGCAATGGGCTTTTCGTCCCTGCCAGCGACGGCTGGGAGCCGCTCTGGGATGCTCTCGCATTGAAAGGGCTCGGCGTCGTCACAGATCACCGGGGACAGGTCTGGTTAGCCACCGGGCAGGAGGTGCGGGTTTTTGATGGGCAGCGTTGGACCGTCTTCACGCGGGCCGCGTTGGGCATGTCGGCCGCGTCAAAGCCCGACGTTTTGACCGGCTTCGTTCTCATCTTTGTGCCGGGCACAGAACAGATTTGGGTGGGGGCGTGCGATTGGGGCGGGGAAGAAGGGGTGGTGGGCGGCGGCGGCGCGCGCTGGTTTGACGGGTTGACCTGGCATGGCGCGGCAACACCGGTCGCCGACGGGTGCGTGACGGCCATCGCGGCCGATGCTCAGGGTCATGTCTGGATCGGCCTGGATCAAGGGCTGGTGCAGGATTTTAATCCGGCCACGGGCCAATGGCGGCAGTCTATAGCGCTGGCGCCGGAGGGGTACCGCCAGGCCTATGCGGCGACCCTGACGCTGGATCCTGCCGGCGCGCCGTGGCTGTTGGCGGAGTTGACGGGGCAGTGCCGTGGCGCGGGTTGTGATACGGCCCGCGCGCTCTATCACTTCCAGGATGAAGCCTGGGTGGCGGTGGCGGGTTCGCAGGATGAGCCCACCACGCAGCTTTACACTGAATTTTTCTCGCCACTCTTTGATGGCACCGGCACGCCCTGGCTCTTGCTATCAAATGGGGTGACGCAGATTGAGGATAACCGCGTGACGCAGCCGGTCGCCAATTTGTACGGCTGGATTGGGACGGTGGACGCCGACGGGCGGCTGTGGGTGGTGGGACGGCGCACCGACGACGAGCCGCTGGCCCTCTGGGTCCTGGACTCATCAACAGGAGGGAGCCCATGATGGGTTTTGGCATCTGTATGGCACCACGAGATTTTGAGTGCGCCCTGTGCGGGCGACCTTTTACCCGCGAGACCGCGGATTTCATTCTCCCCGAAGATACGGTCTGTGATGCCTGCCTGGCAGAACTGGGGCCGCTGGATGAAAATGCGCTCCGCGAGGAGATTGGTCGGCGGGTCGCATTGCGCCGCTCGGAACCGCCACCAACGCGACTGTGATTTTTAGAGAGAAGTTGCCTGAAAATTGAAACGCGCCACTACAGGCTACTTTTTGGCAGCGGACTCAATGTGGGTATAATACCGGTGTGAAACGTGCGTTGATTTCACGCCTGTGGGGGTTTCTCGTGCTTGCCGGGCTGCTCACTGCGTGCGCCCGGCCACAGCCGCATATCGTCCAGGGGGTGCTGGACCTGCGGGGCTATGACCTGGAGCAGGCCGGCCCGGTTCAGGTCTCCGGCGAGGCTGAGTTCTATTGGGGGCAGCTGCTGACGCCGGCGGATTTTCAGCGTGCAGCCCTCCCGCAGCCGACCGGCTACATCGCGTTCCCCCGCTCCTGGAATGGCTACCTGGTCAATGGCGCGCCGCTTGGCGGCGACGGTTACGCTACCTATCGGTTCAAAATCCTCCTGGATCAGGCCCCGGCCCGGCTGGGCCTGAAATTGATGGCTTACGAGACGGCCTACCGGCTCTACGTCAACGGTGAGCTGTTAGGTGGCAACGGTGTGGTTGGGACCACGCCCCAGACGATGCGCCCCGAATGGCGGCCGCAGGCCGTCGTTTTTGAAACCTCCGCTCCCACCGTGGAGGTCGTGATCCAGTTCTCCAACTTCTATCACCGCAAGGGCGGGCCGGAAGAGCCGCTCTCCTTTGGCACTCAGGCCCAGATTCAGCGGTGGCGTGAACGCTCGCTGGTAGAAGAATATATCCTCTTCGGCGGCCTGTTCATCATGGGGGTGTACCACGTTGGTCTCTTTACATTGCGCCGCCGGGACCGGTCGCCGCTCTATTTTGGCCTGACCTGTTTGCTGATGGCCCTGCGTATCCCCGTCACTGACGAGTATTTCTTGTCGCAGTTGGTGCAGGCCATTGACTGGCGGCTGGTCATCAAACTTAACTATCTGTGCCTGGGCGTGGTCTTACCCCTGTTTGCCATGTATACCGATGCGCTGTTCCCGGGCGGGGCGACCCGCTGGCAGTTGCGGGGTCTGCAACTGGCGGGGACCCTGTGGGGTGCGCTGGTCATCTTCACACCGGCCCGAATTTTCACCTACGGGTTGCCCTATTACCAAATCGTTATTCTGGTGGGCGGCCTGTATGTGCTCTACCTGGTGCTGCGGGCCTGGCGCTATCGGCAGGCGGGCGCGGTCATCTTCCTGGCGGGATTTCTCTTTCTGTTGGTCACCACCGTTAACGATATTCTACACAACAACCATTTGATCCAGACCGGCTACCTTGGGTCGTTGGGAATGTTTGTCTTTGCCTTTGTCCAGGCGGCGATTCTTTCCCGCCGGTTTGCGGACGCTTTTACCCAGGTGGAGGCCTTGACACACGATCTGGAGCAGCGGGTGGAGGAGCGGACGCTCGCGCTTTCGGCCAGCAACCAGGAACTGGCCGCGATGAATCTTGCTCTCCAGCAGGAGATTCAGCAACGCGAGGCGGCCCAGGAGAGCCAGCGCCGCCATGATGAGCAGCTGCGCTTGCTCCACGAGATAGATCAGCGGATCTTAGCGGCCAGCTCGCCGGAGACGATTGCCACAGCGCTGCTCAACCGCATCCGGGCGCTGATTCCCTGCCAGCGCGTGACTGTGCTGGCGCTCACGCCGCAGGGCGAGGTGCTGCTTCTGGCCGGCGAATCCGACGGGACACTCCCCCCGGCTCCGATCCCTGAAGTCCAGGCGGCGGTGGCGCGGGAGCCGGCATTGCATGGCGGCTATATCCTGGGGGCGGACGATCTGGCCGGACTGCCACGCCGGTCACCGTGGCAGGAGCGGTTGTACGAGCAGGGCATCTGCGCTTACCTTTTCGTGCCGCTCCAGGCCCAGCGTCAGCTGATCGGCCTGTTGATGTTTGAGGCGACCCAACCTGGGGCCTTTGTGGAGAGCCATGTGACCATGGCTCAAGACCTCGGCTCCATCCTGGCCGTGGCGATTCACCAGGCCCGGCTGTTTGCACGGGTCCAGCAGGAACTCGCCGAGCGCAAGCAGGCCGAGGCCAAGCTGCGCCAGCTGTCGCAGGCGGTGGAACAGAGCGCCAGCACCGTGGTGATCACTGACCTCAATGGGGCGATAGAGTACGTCAATCCCGCTTTTACGACGATCACCGGCTACTCGGCGGAGGAGGCCCTGGGCCGTAACCCTCGCATTCTCAGCTCCGGCCACCATTCGCGGGAATTTTATAGTCAGATGTGGCAGACAATTCTGCGCGGTGAGGTCTGGCAGGGCGAGGTGATCAACCGCCGGAAGGACGGCGAACTCTATTGGGAGGCGACCACCATCTCGCCGGTCCGGGATGAGGCCGGTCGCATCACGCACTTTGTGGCCGTGAAAGAGGATATCAGCCGGCGTAAAGCGACCGAAGCGGCGTTGCATCGCCGCACGCAAGAGCTGGAAGCGAGCAATGCCGAGCTGGACGCCTTTGCGCACACGGTGGCGCACGACCTCAAAACGCCGCTGACCATCATTATAGGCTTTGGTGAACTGCTGCGGACCCGTGCCGCCAGAATGAGCCCGGAGGACGTGGACCGGGCGCTGGCGGCTATCATTGAGACCGGCCAGAAGATGTCCAGCATCATCAACGAGCTGTTGCTGCTGGCCAGTATGCGCAAGATGGATCAGGTCGCGGTGGGCCGGCTGGACATGGGACAGATCGTCGCCGAGGTCCAAAAGCGGCTCCAGTTCCAGATTGCTGAGACCGGGGCGGAGCTGGTGCTACCCGAGACGTGGCCGGTCGTGATTGGCTATGCTCCCTGGGTGGAAGAGGTGTGGGTCAACTATATCAGCAATGCGCTCAAGTACGGTGGCCGTCCGGGGGAAGGCGTCCCGCCCCGCGTGGAGTTGGGCTGGGAGTGGGGAAACGGCAAGGCGGGGGGCGGAAGGCGAAAGGCGAAAGAGAGGAAAAAGAAAGAGGGGGAAACCGTGGCCGGCGGCGAGATGGCTGAGGAGACCGGTGCTGTTTCTTCGCCTTTGTCTTTATCCCCGTCTTTTCGCCTTCAGCCGGCTTTTGTGCGCTTCTGGGTGCGCGATAACGGCCCCGGCCTGACGCCGGAGCAACGCGCGCGCCTCTTCGGCCTGTTCACCCGGTTGGACCAGACGCACGTGGAGGGGCATGGTCTGGGGCTTTCCATCGTGCGGCGGATTGTGGAGAAACTGGGGGGAGAGGTCGGCGTGGAGAGCGAGGTGGGGGTCGGCAGCACCTTTTACTTCACGCTGCCGGCCGCCGAGCCACGAGAGGGCTCCTGATCCTGATCGCCATCCCTCTTTACTGGGAGGAACTGTGTCCACAGTGCAGTTGCCTTATGGCCGCCAGGCCCTTCATGCGACTTTGCCCGCCCTATGGCAGGTGGATCAACTTGCGCCGGCGGCGGCGACGCCGGTCAGCGACCCCCTGGCGGCGGTGACGGCGGCGCTCCGGCAGCCGTTGGGGTTCACCTGGGAAGCGACGGCCACGGCGCGTTCGGTGGCGATTGCCATCAACGACAAGACCCGCCCGGTGCCGCACCAGTACCTCCTGCCGCCGCTACTGGAGCGATTGCACGCGCTCGGTCTCCCACCGGAGGCGATCACCTTTCTCATCGCTACCGGTACGCACGCGCCGATGGTGCCGGCGGAGTTTGCCGCGATCCTGCCGCCGGAGATTTTGCGCACCTACCGCGTTCTCTCCCACGACGCCGACGACCGCGCGGCGCTGGTCTTTCTGGGGACGAGTGCGCGCGGTACCCCGCTCTGGATCAACCGGCACTTTGTGGAGGCCGAGCTGCGGATCGTGGTGGGCAATCTGGAACCGCACCAGTTCGCGGGCTACTCCGGCGGCGTCAAGACCGCCGTGATCGGCCTGGGCGGGCGCGAGACGGTCAACGCCAACCATGCGCTGCAATTTGAGCCGGGCGCGCAGCCGGCCTGCTACCATGACAACCCCGTCCGGCAGGACATTGAAGAGCTGGGGCGGAAAGTCGGCGTTCATCTGGCGCTCAACGCGATCCTGGAAGGCCACAAGCAGATCGTGGCGGTGATAGCGGGCGACCCCGTCGCCGTGATGCGGGCCGGGATCCCGTTAGCGGCGCGGCTCTACGTCGTGCCGGTGGGCGCGCCCTACGACCTGGTGATCGCCTCGCCGGGCGGCCATCCCAAAGACCTCAATCTCTACCAGGCGCAGAAGGCGCTGGCCCATGCGGCGTTAGCGGTGCGCGAAGGCGGCGCGCTCATCCTCGTGGCGGCCTGCCCTGAAGGGACCGGCAGCGCCAGCTATGAGCGCTGGATGCTGGAGGAAGCGCCCGCCAGCTACGCCGAGGTCGCCGCAAAATTCTGGCGCGACGGCTTCCGCGTGGGGCCGCACAAGGCGCTGCTGGTGGCGCGCGACGCGGCCCGCGCCCGGACGGTGCTCGTCTCCGAGCTGGCGCCCGACCTGGTCCGGCGGCTCCTGTTGACGCCGGCCGCCGATCTGGCCGAGGCGCTTGCGCTTGTCGCGCCGGGCTTGCCGGCTGCGCCGCGCGTGGCGGTCATGCCGGCGGCCAATACGACGGTACCCCAGCTCAAGGTAGCAGGTTTGTAGTGGCGCGCTTCAACATGCTCAAGGGAATTCCCCATGAACTGGCATTCACCAGCAGGGGGATGAAAATTGGCTCGTAGTAACGCGCTTTAGCGCGTTGGACGGCGCTAAAGCGCCTGACTACAGGCAAGGCGCTATTTTCAGAGGAGTGCCAGTTTGAACTCACTGTATCGCGGTCTGGGGACTTACATTGGCAAGGTACGGCTCTTTCAGCCGAACGCGCGCCTCTATCTGGCGATGATTGTGCTCTATGGGCTGGGCTTTGGTATCTACCAGCTGCTCTTTAACTTCTACATCCTCAGCCAGGGCTACTCGCGGAGCTTCTTAGGGACATTAGTCACGGTCAACAGCCTGGTAGCGCTGGCCAGTGCGTTGCCGGCGGGACTGGTGGGCGATGCTTTAGGGCGCAAACGTTCGTTTCTGGTCAGCGGTTGCCTCTCGGCGGGGGCGATGTTGGGCGTGGTGCTCTGGCGCGCGCCCCTGGGCTTTATCACCATGAACGTGCTGGCCGGGTTGGGCCAGAGCCTCATGGGCGTCAGCGGCTCACCCTTTCTCATGGAAAACAGCACGGAGCGAGAGCGGAGCTACCTGTTCAGCTTCAGCTTCGGCATCCAGACGGTCGCCAGCTTTGTGGGCAACTGGCTCGGCGGCAATCTGCCGACCTGGCTGGGCCGGCTGGTGAGTGCTGAGCCGACCAGTACGGCTGCTTATGGGGCGGCGCTCTTTTGCGTGGCGATTGTCTATCTGCTGACGCTGGTCCCTGTTGTGGTCCTGCGGACCCAGCGGGCGGCCGGGGCGGGGCGGGCGCGGGCCATGCCCTGGCACTATGTCAGCCGGCACCCGCGCCTGCTGGCCCGGCTCATCGCGCCTCTCCTGATCACCTCCATGGGAGCCGGGTTGTTAATGCCCTTCCTCAATGTCTTCTACCGGGTGGCCTATGGGCAAGCGGATCAGACGATTGGCACCCTCTTTGCGTTATCATCGCTTTCCATGGGCATCGGGTTGCTCATCGCGCCCCCCATCGCCGACCGGCTGGGTAAGATCAAGCTGGTGATCCTCTCGCAGGGGCTTTCTATTCCCTTTTTGCTGCTGATGGGCTTCTCGCCCTGGTTTGGCCTCTCGGCGGCCGCGTCGCTGGTCCGCGTGGCGCTGATGAACATGTCTGGCCCGGTCTACCAGGCGTTTGTGATGGAGCAGGTGGAGGCGGAAGGGCGGGCGACGGTCGCCAGCCTGACCAACATGAGCTGGAACTTCGGCTGGGCTTTCTCCCCGCCGGTGAGCGGCTGGCTGCAAGAGACCTACGGCTTCGGCCCGGTCTATCTGGGAACCTGTTCCCTGTACATTTTGGCGACCGGACTGTATTACTGGTTCTTTGGGCGGCGCGGTGAAGGGACCACCGACCATGATCAGGAGTGGGTGAGCAGTGAGCTGTGAGCAGTTTGGGAAGCAACTCGCATGACGATATTTCTTGACCTCGGCTGGCTCTCCCGGCTGCGGCTGGTCTCTCACCGGCGGCGGCGCGGCGGCGCGTGGGGCGAACGGCGTTCCGTGCGGCGCGGTTCGGGCCTGGAATTTGCCGATTACCGCGACTACTCCCCCGGCGATGATCCGCGCCGGCTGGATTGGGCGCTCTATGCCCGGCTGGACCGGCCCTACGTCCGCTTGTTTGAAGAAGAAGAGGACCTGGCGGTCACGGTACTGGTGGATGGCAGCGCCTCCATGGATTGGGGCGCGGGGGAATCGTGGGCACGCTGGCCGGCAGCGCAACGGTTGGCGGCAGCGTTAGGCGCGCTCGCGCTCCTGGAAGGTGATACGCTGGCAGGCGCGCTCTTGCAGGGGGAGCGGCCGGCCGCGCTCTGGGGCGCGGCGCGCGGTCGCGGGCGGTTGCCTGAGTGGGAGGCCTGGAGTGAGGGCTTGACGCCTGGCGGCGCGGCTGCGCTCGGCCCGGGGTTGCAGGCGTTCGCCGCCCGCCCGGTCCGGCCTGGCCTGATCCTGCTGCTGACCGACGGCTACGATGTGCCAGGGTTAAGCGCGGGGCTGACGGCACTCGCCGGGCGGGGGCACGAGGTTGTGTTGCTGCACCTGCTCACGCCGGAGGAAGTGGAGCCAACGCTGCGGGGCGACCTGCGCCTGGTGGATGTAGAGAGCGACGCCCGCCGCGAGGTGACGGTGGACGGGGCGGCGCTGGCAGCCTACCGGGAGCGGCTGGCAGCCTGGCAGGCGGAGCTGCGCGGGCTGGCGGGGCAGCATGGCGGTCGCTATGCGCTGCTACGTACCGATGCGCCGTTGAGCCGGTTGTTGTTGGAGGAGTTGCGCCATGCCAGCGTGGTCCACTGAACCAGGGAATCCGGCCACCACCATCGGCGCGGCCCTGCGGTGGGCGATGTCGGCGTTGGCGGCGGTGGCCGACCGTCCGGCGGTGGAGGCGGAACTCTTGCTGGCCGCATTGTTGGGGCGGCCGCGTCCTTTCCTGCTGGCCCACCCCGAAGCGCCGTTGACGGCGGAGCAGGCGGCGCGTTACACCGCCTGGGTGGTCCGGCGCGCCGGTCATGAACCACTGCCCTACATCACCGGCCGGGTGGAGTTCTACGGGCTGGAGTTCACCGTCACGCCGGCGGTGTTGATCCCCCGCCCGGAGACGGAGCTGCTGGTAGACGAGGCGCTGGCCTGGCTGGCCAGCCGTCCCGCACCGAGGGCGGTAGATGTGGGGACCGGCTCCGGCTGCATTGCGGTGACGCTGGCGGTCTACATGCCGACCTTGCGCCTGGTGGCGGTAGACCTCTCACGGGCGGCCTTGACGGTCGCACAGGCCAATAGCACTCGCCATGGCGTGGCCGGGCAACTGCTGTGGGTGCAGGGCGATCTGCTGACGCCGGTGGGCAGGCCGGTGGATTTGATCATCAGCAATCCGCCCTATGTGGCTGAGTCGGAGTGGGCCGCGCTGCCGCCCTCCGTCCAGCGCGAGCCGCGCTTAGCGTTGCTGGCCGGCCCGGAGGGGCTGGCTGCGCTGCGGCGGATTTTAGCGCAAGCGCCGGCGCGCTTGCGGCCCGGTGGCCTGTTGCTGGCCGAGATCGGCGAGCGGCAAGGTCAAGCGGCCCAGGCGTTGGCCCGGGCCGCTTTTCCCCGCGCGGAAGTTGTGGTGTTGCCCGATCTGGCCGGCCGCGACCGGCTGTTGCAGATCAGGACGTAGGCCGGCGTACCCTACTGGATCGAGACGAGGCTGAAGTTGTCAAAGCGTGTTTCCACCGGCGTCCAATCGTAGGAGCCGACGACCAGCCCGACTTGACGCTGGGTCTGTAACGCTGAATCGGTGAACTCAAACAGCTTCACCCGGGGGGTGGTGTTGGCGATATAGATAGTCGCCTTGGTGCCCCGGACCTCCACGACGATGTGGTTGAGCTTGTCGTAGCCGGCTTGCAATCCCAGCCCGGTGCAGCCCTGCCAGCCTAACAGGGGGATGGTGACCAGGGGATCGGTGTAGGTGGCGGTGGGGCGTGTGACATTCAGGTATTTGGTCACCGCGCAATTGCCCTGATAGTTCCATTCCATTACGTAAGTCGTGGTATAGGTGGAATTGGCGGCGAAGACCAGACCGGCCTTGCCATCTTGGGGGTCTATGACCTGATCGCTGGCCCGCGTGAAATACTGATCCACAGAGATGTTGTAATTGGTATAGGTGTTGGTGTATGGTGCGGGGATGGTGCCCATCCGCCGGTTGTTGCGGGCGTTATAATCCAGCATGATTTTCATGCGGTAATTGCCGGAGTTGTAGTTGACATCCAGCACTGGCCCGTCGGGCGAGGTGCCCCGGTAGTAGATGGCCCGCGGCCAGCCAGAGGCCACGTTGGAGAAATCGTCGGTGAAACCGGGCAGGACGACTGTCCAGTTGCGCAGGGCAACGGGTAGGAAGTTGGTCGTGCCGTAGTAACCCCGTATGACGAGATTGTCCACCCAGGCGCCCTGCTCCACCAGGCCATCGCTGTTGCTGGTGAAGCCAAACGCCACCCAGACCTGAGGGGCGCTCAGCCCCAGTCGCCAGTCCATCTGCCCGTGGTTCCAGTCTGACATCAGCCCGCTCAGGCGGAAGCCAGTGAAGGTTATTCCGTTGGTGGAATAGCCTACGGTGAAGTAGTCCCCCGGCTGGCTCCGGCTGAAGTAGTCAAAGTCCAGGCTCACATCCCAGAGCCGCGCGGCGCTGATCGGCCCGTAGATCATCCAACTGTCTATCCCGTCGGTGTAGACCTCGCCGGTGCCGAAGGTGACGACCGTTTGTGCGCCCATCACCCAGGCGGCGAAATTGGTGCCGGTGATGGTGCCGGTGCCCCAACGGGCGTTGGGCAGGGCCGTGGCACGACTGACCGAGCTCCAGGCGGCCGGCCACAACGTGGTGGTGAAGGGTTCACTGTTGAACGTTTGCCAGCCGGTGGCGTGGGGGCTGGCGGGGGCCAGGGTCGCTGAGCGCGAGGACAGGGCGCCCTCTAACGTAAAGGTGACCGGTTCACCCTGGCCGGCAAAGGGATCGGTGGGGCCCGGGACGGCGGTCTGGCCCAAGCCGGGCGCGGGGATGGCCAACGCCATCCACAGCCCTACCAGACCAAAAACATTTTTCAACTGACGTGTTTGATGCATGATTGACCTCCTTGAATTTGGATTTCAAGTGACTCAGTTTAGACGCTATCCGGAGAGCGGAAGTTCCGGGAAATTTCCTCTGAACTGACGTTCACCAGCCGTGGGATGAAAATGCGAGCAGTGAGCAGGAAACAGAAACTTCTCTCTACTGCTCTCTGCTCCCTACTTAACTGTTTTCTATTCTCAGAGGGACGGCCGCTGTTACTCCACCGATTTTTGCCACAGTTCCAGGCGGGCCTGGTAATCCAGCCGGAAGCGGGAGTGTAGGGCGGGGAGAGAGTCGGTTGGCAGCAGCAGGTCCACGGCCTGGAAGCCCTGCGCGGCCGCGGTGGCCTGCAGGGCGGCGACCGCCGGGGCCAGCGGCGCGTCGGGTTGCAGCCAGGCGTACCCGTCGGCCTGGGTGGCATCGCGCAGCTGCTCGCGCAGGCCCAGCACGGCCGGCCCACTTTCCAGCTCCACGTGCCAGACCCAGCGGCGGAGGGTGCTCCAGCCGGGCAGCGCTAACCGGGGCCAGAGGGTCTCCCAATCCAGCGCGCTGCACTGGTAGCGCCCGATGCGCAGCGCCAAGTCGGCCGGGGGCGTAGCGGGCATGCTTAGTGGCGTGATGGCTTCCGGCGCGAGGGGAACAGCGCCGGCGGTAGCTAATTGGACTTCCTGGAAGCGCAGCCAGGGGCTGAAGCCCACGTGAACATAGAAGGGGCGCGCTTCGTCTTCGGGCTGCGTGGTCAACCGCGGCAGGCCACGCGCGCGTGCCAGCGCCAGACCCGCCGTGACCAACGCGCTCCCCACGCCGCGCCCCTGCCATGCCCGGTGGATGTAGAGGATGGAGAGATGCAACGCCGCGCCGAACGGTTCCGGCTCCCGGTTCACCAGATATTCGGCCTCGCCGACCACCTGTCCTTCTACCTCAGCGACCAGCGGCAGCTGGCCGTTGAGCAGCTGCTCGTTGAGGTGGATGGCGCAGAGCTCCGGGCTCATCCAGGGACCGCCGTTGTACCAGCGCCCGAAGAGGTCCAGGGTCTCGTAGGGGACTGTCCGGCGGGTGTGGGGGTCTTTCCACGCCAGGACAGTGCTGCAATGGACGGTGCTGATCGCAGCAGCGTCGGCTAAGGTCGCGGGACGGAGAAGGAGCTCGGCCATGGTCACGGTTCGTTCACCCGCGTGAATACAGCCCGGTTGATTTTGATGGTGTCGTCGGTGCGGTTAAGCACGATTTTGAGCTCTCCGATTTCGTCGCGCGGGATGTTGATGCCTCCAATCTGGCCCCGGCGGTTGAATAATTCCAGGATCAGGGTATCCCCTTCACTCTGGGTGATCCGGTAGTTACCATCTTCCTGGGCTTCGCTAAAGCAGCAGGCGCGGTAGCTGTACTTCCCGCCAATGAAGGTCCACCAGATTTCCAGGTCTTGCTCGCTCATGATTTGCCCCAGGTGGGCATCCCAGTAGTACCAATCGCCCTGGATGAAGGCGTCATTGGGGTCCGGTTGGCAGCCAACCAGCGTCAGAGCAAGTGCCAGCGCGAGCAATATGCCAGAACCACCTCGCGGCACGTTGAGCTTCACAGGCTTTTCCTCCTAACTTATGAAAGCATTTTTCATCGCGGCGATCTCCTGGCTCCCTATCACCCTTAAAAATAGAAACCAGTTAAGTAGTGAGCAGAGAGCAGCAGGCAGAAGTTCCTGTTTCCTGCTCACTGCTCACTGCTCACATTCTCATCCCGCGGCTGGTGAACGCCAGTTCATGGTAAATTCTCATGTTATTCCTATAGCCTCGTGGGTCGGAGCCGGTTCACGTAGTCGACAGGGGTGACTGCTCCCCGGTCTCGGCGGTCGTGCCGGGGCCGGCCGTGGTTTGCAGCAACACCACGGCGATCAGGATCAGGCCGGCCCCGGCCATTTGCCAGAGCGCTAAGGTTTCACCGAGCACGGCCCAACCCAGGAAAGCCGCGACGACCGGTTCCAGGGTGGCGATGATGCTGGCGTTGCTGGCCGGCAGGTGGTGCAACCCGGCGTTGAAAGCGACCGCTCCGCCCAACGTGGGTATCAAACCCATCGCCAGCAGCCAGCCGAGCGTCGGCGGCGAGCCGAGGGTCTGGCGCAGGCCGGCCAGATCTTGCAGCGGCAGCAGGCAGAGCGCGCCCAGCCCCAGCGCGTAAGCCATCGTCGTCCAGGCGCTGTAGTGACGTTGGGTGGCCGCTTTGCTGAACAGGATGTAGAGGCCGTACCCCAGCCCCGCTCCCAACCCGGCCAGCAGGCCGCGCAGGTTGAGCCGGACACCCGCCAGATCGTAGACGCGGCCGACCAGGGCGCACCCGCTCACCGCTAAGATGAGTGCGACGACCTTGCGCGCGGTCAGCCGCTCGTGAAAGGTAAAAGTGCTGAGTACGGTGACCCAGGCGGGGGCGGTGTACATCAGGACGGCGGCCACACCCATCCCGGTCAGCGCGATGGCCTGGATGTAGATGGCGTAGAACCCGGCCACGCCGATCAGCCCAAAGCCCAGGAAGAGGGGCCAGTCGCGCCGGTGCAGGATCAGCGCCCGGCGCTGCCGGAGCCCCTGGATCAGGAACAGGGCCGCCGAGGCGATCAACGCCCGCCAGAAAATGACCTCCAGTGCGGGCAGCCGATAGGTGGTCATCAGCGCCGTGTAAAAGAGGCCGATAGCGCCCCAGAGCACGGCGGCGAGAAGGACCAGGCTGTAGCCACGGAAAAGGGAGTTTGGGGATCGCATAGCACTTGGCCGTGTGGTCAGATAGCAGAGAGCCCGTGACTGGAGGAGCGATGGTGGGTCATAGAGCCACCAGGGTACCCAGTCCCAGCGTGCGCGCGGCGTCGTAGACGGCGGTGGCAGCCAGCAGATCCTGGACCGCCAGCCCGACCGATTTGAACAGGGTGAGCTCGTCCGGGTGGGTCCGGCCCGGCTGTTGACCGGCGAGCACCTCTCCCAACTCGGTGGCGAAATGCGCTGCGGTGATCCGGTCCTGCCGCAGCGGGATCAGCAGGTCGCCGGCCTCTTCCAACGCGGCTTCCCGTTGATCTACGACCACCCGCGCCCGCGCGACTGTCTCCGGTGGGAGCTCTTGCATCTGTGGCGTGAAGGCGCCGATGGCGTTGATATGGGTCCCCGGACGCAGGTCGGCATCGGCAAAAAGCGGGGCGGTGGCGGGCGTGGCGGTGCAGACGATGTCAGCCGCACGCACGGCCTCGGCGGGCGTGGCTGCTGCGTGAACGGGCAGGCCCAGCCGCGCGCTCAGTTCGGCGGCGCAGGCGGCGGCCTTGTCGGCGACCGGATCGTAGATCCAGGCCGTGCGGAGGGGGCGCACGGCGCAGACCGCTTCCAGCTGGGTGCGTCCCTGCACCCCGGCGCCGAAGACGGCGGCGGTCGTGGCCTCGGGGCGGGCGAGGACTGCCGTTGCTACGCCGGAGGCCGCCCCGGTCCGCAACGCAGTCAGCGCCCCGCCCTCTATGAGCGCGGCCGGCGCGCCGCTCTCCGGGTCCAGCAGGAGCACCACCGCGTGGGCGCGCGGTAGCCCCTGGGCCGGATTGTCGTCAAAGAGCGAGATCAGCTTGACGGCCAGCGCTTCACCGCCGCGCAGGGCGGCGGGCATGATGAGCGTCACGCCGTGGCGCTGCGAGCTGTGGAGGGTGGTCCGCAATGGCAATTCCACTTCCCCGGCCGAGAGCGCGGTGAAGGCGGCCACCATGGCCTCAATGGCCGCGCGCATTGGCAGCGCCCGGCGCACGTCAGCGGCAGAAAGGATCAGCATGGCGTCTCTCCTGGCAGTTAGCTCCATTCCCTGGGATTTCAGGCTGGTGAGCGGGTGGCTGGCCGGGCGCGGCCTGGCCTCCGGCTCAAGCTTCCAGGCTAAAGTAGTCGGCCAGCGGTTCGGTGTAGTTGACCGGCAGGTATTCGCCGGTATGGGGGACGAGCTGGTAATCCCCCTGGTATTCGCCCCGCCGGATGACTTCCAGCATAGCGATCAACCGGTCAATGTCGTCGGTGGTGTTGTAGCAGCCGAAGCTGATGCGGACCATGCCCGGCATGTCGGATTTGTCGCCGTGGAGGATTTTCTGCCGCCAGGTGACGGCCTCCTCCGGTCCCAGGTGGAGCAGGTGGACGACGTAGGGATGGGCGCAGAAGCAGCCGCTGCGCACACCGATCCCGCCCTCGTAGCCCAAAATAGCGGCCAGCTTGAAGTGGGAGATGCCGGCCAGGTTGAAGGGGATGACGCCGACTTTTTCGGCGGCGGCGCGGGCCGGGTCGGCCTCGCCGTAGAGGGTGAGGCCGGGGAGCGCGCGCAGCCGCTCCAGGGCGTAGACGAGGAGCTCGCGCTCGTGGGCCGCGATGGTCTCCATCCCGATCTCCATGAGCACTCTGGCGGCGACGGCCATCGCCACCGCGCCGACGACGTTGGGGCTGCCGGCCTCGTCGCGATCCGGCAGGTCGGCCCAGTAGACTTCGTCCAGCGTGACGACGTTGACCGTGCCGCCGCCGCAGTACTCCGGCCCCTCCTGGAGGAAGACCTCGCGGGGGCCGATGAGCGCGCCGGTGCCGAAGGGGGCGTACATTTTGTGCGCCGAGAGCACCACAAAGTCCAGGTGCTCCGGGTCGTCATCAGGGCGCATGTCTACCCGGCGATGAGGGGCCAGCTGCGCGGCGTCCACTAAGATCCGCGCGCCGGCGGCGTGGGCCTTGCGGGCCAGGCGGTGGATGGGTTGCAGGAAACCGGTCACGTTGGAGGCCCCGGTGACCGTGACCAGGGCGATCCGCCCGGCATAGGTTGCCAGCTGGCGGTCAAAATCCTCCTCGTCCAGGCGCCCCTCCGGCGTGGCCTGGACGTGGACGACCTGCGCGTGGCTGCGCCAGGGCAGGTCGTTGGAGTGGTGCTCCAGCTGGGTGGTGATGACCACATCGTCGCGGGTCAATCCTAAGCGGTAGGAGAGCTTGTTGATTGCCTCGGTGGTGTTCTTGCCGAAAATGACCGTGTTGGTGGAGAGATCAGCGCCGACGAAGCGGCCGATGATCTCATGGGCCTGGTCGTAGGCGGCGGTACTCAGCCGTGATTTGAAACCGGTTCCCCGGTGGACACTGGCGTAATAGGGAAGGAACTGCTGCAGGGCCTCCAGCACATCCACCAGTGGGGGGGTGCTGGCGGCATTGTCCAGGTTAACATACGGGACGAGCCGCCCATCCAGCAAAGGGATGAGGCGATCTACTCCCACAATGCGCTGCCGCAGATCAACTGGCTGAGCCGGACTTTGGGAACTACACATAGATTTACTTCATGCTCCTTTCAATGAGATGTTAAGTCATGCAGTCGTTTAGGCATTGGGTCAATGTCGTTGGGTTGGCTGGCCGTCAGGTCACGGGGCGTTGGAACGTTGAGCACAGGGCAGAAGAGGGTGCCGTGCACGTTACACGTCCTGGATGCGCTGGGCGGTGACAGGTGGGGTCTCAGACACTACTTTGGGTAGGAGCCTCGCGTTGCCACTTCAGCCCTTTGACGATGTAGGCTTTCAAATCGGGCTCCAGCTCAGGATGTTTGGTCTGGATGGTTTTGAGGTTGACATCCACCAGGCGGAAAACCCGCTCGTAGACGGCCTGGCTGATCAGCACTTCGCCCGCTTCCGCGCCGTCGCAATAACGGGCCGCCCGGTTGACCGCGTCCCCGATGACGGTGTACTCCATCCGGTCCGTTGAACCGATGAACCCGTGGATCACTTCGCCGGTGTGGATGCCAACCCCTACCTGGAGGACCGGCAACCGGCGAACTTTCCAGCCTTCGCCCAGCTTGCGCATCGCGCGCTGCATTTCCAGCCCGGCCCGCACGGCCTTTTCCCACTGCTGGTTGTCGCGTTCGGGACTGCCGAAGACCGCCAGAATGGAATCACCGGCATATTTATCCACGACGCCATCGTATTCAAAAATGATCGGGACGAAGGCATCAAACATCTCGTTGAGCATCCGGACCACGTCGTCAGGCTCCATTTTGGCGCTCAAGGCGGTGAAGCCCCGGACATCCGAAACGAGGATGGTGACGGGGTTGACCCGTTCGCCCCCCAGCCGCAGCCGGTTGGATTCAGCTTCCATGCGCTCGGCTATGGAGGGCGGGAACTGGCGCAGCAAGTTGGAGCGGAGGATTTTCTGGCGTTGCAGGGCCTCGCGCAGGTCGCGGTCGCTGATAAAGAGGGCCAGCTGGCTGGCGATGGCCCGCAGCAGCTCCAGATCGGTCTGGGTGAACGCTTCGCGCTGCTCATAGTTATCCACGTACATGACGCCCAGCGCCCGTCCTCCCCAGACCAGCGGCACGTACATGGCCGCCTGCACCCGGTACATGAGCACACTGCGGTGTTTGGTGGCTTCGTTGGTCAAACGCCCCACCGGGGCCGTCCACAAAAAGGGTTCCCGTTTGCTAAACGCTTGCTTGACCAGGGTCATACTCACGGAGTGAGCGCCGGTCGGCCAGTGAGCTTTCAGGAGCAAAGCCCCCTGTTCGTCGGGCAACAGCACCGCGCCCCGTTGCGCCGTGGGGAGCACTTGCTGCACCTGCTCAATGAGCGTCTGTAGCACCGGTTCCAGCGCGGTGGCGTTGGCGAAGATGTCCCCCAGTGTGTAGAAGAGCTGGAGCTGGCGTTGGGTCTGCTCCAACGCGGCCTTGACCTCGGGGCCGGGGATTTCCATGGAATCTGTGCCGTGCTCGCCGCTTTCCTCTTCCGCTTGCTCCGCCGATTCTGATTCCGGCTTGACGACGAGCGGGGCAGTTTCCTCCAGGATGTCAACGGTGGTCTGTCCGATTTGGATATGGGCCCCCAGCGCCAGCTGGACTTTGCCGGTGATCGGTTTACCGTTGACGCGGGTGCCATTTTTGCTTCCTAAGTCCTCTAACCAATAGGTGCCGTTTTCGTAGGTGAGACGGGCGTGGTGGTGCGAGACGGTGCTATCGGGCGACAAATCAACGTCTATGGTCGGGTCGGGCTTGGAACTGCGCCCGAAGACGATCACATCGGTTTCTGTTTTGAATTTGCGGGACGGATTGGGCGGCAGCGTATAGTTGATTAACATCCCTGTCACTCCTGCACCAAAAGCTCAAAGCCCAATCTTAGTATAACCTCAAATTGGCAAGTGGCAAAAATCAGGGGTTGGACAAAGCGGGAAAGCTGAGTACAATCAATTTAATGATAACAAGGGTTTGGACCTTGAACAGTTTGCTGCTTCAGCGCGCCCATAGAAGGTCGGACGGCAAAGAGCGATGATGGCATGACTCGGCTTCAGCGCACAATTTTACTGCTGTTGATCGTTGGCCTGGCAGTTTTGGCCGGGACGGTGACCTATCAGATGGCGGCGCTCTATTCGGCTCCCCCTTTGCCGGCGGCCCCGCCGGCGGTCGCGCTGGCTATGCTCAGCCCTACCGCCAATCACCGGGCGACCATGCCGCCCACCTGGACGCCCACGGTGGATGTGACGCTCCTGACGGTGTTCCCGGGTATGTTCCCAACGCCGGTCGCGCCTGAGCCGACCTCCACTCCCACAACGTTCCCTTTGCAATCCAGCGTCACACTGCCGCCGACCTGGACGCCGACCCCGACCGCCACGCCGACGCCAATCCCCTCGCCGACGCCGACCCCCACGCCGGTGCCGACGCACACCCCCCGGCCGACTCCCACCTCTAAGCCCTCGGCCCATCCGCGTCCGACGTTGGTCCCCCTGCTGGCGACACCGACCCAGAATCCCTCCAGCACTTTCGTGATCCCCACCCCGGTGGCGGCACTCTCTATCCCCGACAACGCGATCACGGTGGTCCTGTTGGGCAGTGATCAGCGCCCCGATTGGAAGGACTGGCACACGGACGCGATCCAGTACGTGGTCATCTACCCGGACGTCCCGGCCGTGGCGATGCTTTCCATCCCGCGCGATCTTTACGTCTACATCCCTGATTTCTGGATGAGCCGGATCAACTGCGCCGACATGTACGGCGTTTTCAACCAGTACGCGGGCGGCGGGTTGGGGCTGCTGAACCAGACGATGCTCTATAACCTGGGTATCAGCGCCGATTACTATGTCAAGGTCAATTTTGATGGTCTGATTGGATTGGTGGATGCGCTGGGTGGCATTGACATCCCCGTGTATTGCCGCCTGGAGGATTACTGGCCCTATCCCAACGAACAGGGGGAATATCCCTGGCTGGTGTTAGAGCCGGGGATGTATCACATGGATGGGGAGCACGCCCTGTGGTACTCCCGCACGCGCAAGACGACCAGCGTTTTCTCACGCGAGCGCCGGCAGCAGGAGGTGCTGGAGGCCATCTGGCGCAAAGCCCACCAGACCGACCTGGTCCGGGCAGCGCCGGCGCTGTATGATCAGACCCGGCAGCTCTATGAGACCGACATGGACCTGGGAACGCTGTTCTCGCTGGCGGTGACGGCCATGCAGCTGGATTCCTCGGACATCTATCGCTACAACCTGGGCCGGGAGCAGGTCACGCCGTACACGACCGAGCAGGGCGGCGCGGTTTTCCTCCCGGTTTGGGAGCAGATCCAGCCCTTGTTGACCGAGGTGTTGACGCCGCCCTCTACCAGCCGGGCGACGCACGCCCCCATCCCGGTGGAGATCTGGAACGGGACCGGGCACGCCGATTGGGATCAGCTGGCGTTGTACCGGCTGGCGCGTTACGGCTATGCGCCCACCATCGGCACGCCGGAGCAGACCTCTTATCCGGAGACCCAGCTCATCTACTTTGACAGCAATCCCAAAGGCAGCGGCCTGACGTTGGTCCAAACGCTGTTCAAGGTCAAGCCGGAGAATATCATCTACCAGCCAGCTTCCAACGCTCCGGTCCGGCTGCGGTTGATCCTGGGGACGGATTACAACCCGTGCCAGTGAGGTTACTCTGCCAGCCAGCGCAGCGCCGCCGGCTCCAGCCAGCCGGTGATTTCTGTGCCGGGCGTGGGGAGCGGCTCGCCGAGCGGTCGCGTCAGAGTCAGGGTTCCGCCGGGTAACGTTAATTCCAGCCGATAAGTGCCGCCGTGGTAGCTCCGCCTGGAAACGTGGGCTGTAAAGCCGTTGACCGGCCCGCTGCCCAACCGCACCCCCCACGGGTGAACCAGTAACGTCCCGCCGCTGCCCGGTGCGGGCAGGGGCGTCCCCGGGGCTAACGTCAGCACGCCCAGCGGCGTGGAGACCTGCGATGCTAGCTGCACCGTCGCCGGGAAGAGATTGTCCAGCCCCAGGAAGCGCGCACTCCAGGCCGTCGCCGGTTGGTCGTAGACCGCTTCCGGAACCCCACTTTGCACGATCCGGCCTGCATGGAGCAAGACCACCCGGTCTGCCAGGGCGAACGCCTCTTCCTGGTCGTGCGTCACGGTGATGGCGGTGACGCCGACCTCCCGCAGGATGTGGGGCAGCTCTTCCAGCAGCTGCTCGCGGAGCGTGCGGTCCAGCGCGCCCAGGGGTTCATCCAGCAACAGCAGCCGGGGCCGGGGCGCGAGGCTGCGCGCCAGCGCCACACGCTGCCGTTCCCCGCCGGAGAGCGCGTTCACGTTGCGCGGGCCGAAGCCCTCCAGGCCCACAAGGGCGAGCATGGCGTCCACGCGAGATTGCGTTGATGCGTTGCGGGTTGCGGGTTGCGTAACTCCTGCTTTCTGCTCCCTGTTCCCTGTTCTCTGATATTTCAACCCAAACGCCACGTTCTCCGCCACAGTCTGGTGGGGAAAGAGCGCGTAATCCTGGAACATCAGCCCGATGTTGCGCCGGTGCGGCGGGACGCCGGTCAGGTCAACCCCGTCCAGCACGATGCGACCGGCCTCCGGTTCCTCCAGCCCGGCGATGAGTCGCAATAGCGTCGTCTTACCGCTGCCGGAGGGGCCCAGCAGGCAGGCGATTTCCCCGCGTTCCACGGTGAATGAGACGCCGCAGAGCAGCGGCGCGCCGTCAAACGATTTGTGTAGATCAATCAGTTCTAAAAATGGCATGGATGTTTACGCTCTTGTGGTTTTAGATTCAAAAAGCCTGGGTTCCCGGCGGGCGCAGCCGTTCAATGGCGATAAAGCCGGCCGCGCAGACGGCCATCAGCAGCGTGGACATGGCCAGTGCCTGGCCATAGTTGAGCGCGCCCGGCAACGAAAGGAAACGGTAGATGGCAATCGGCAGCGTGGGCAGCTCCGGGCGGGCGATCATGGAGGTCGCGCCAAACTCGCCCATGGAGACGGTGAAGGCGAAGATCGCGCCCACGGCCAGCGCCCGCCAGATGATGGGCAGATCTACGGCCACAAAGACACGGAACGGCGGCGCGCCAAGCGTGGCGGCCGCCTCGCGCAGGGCGGGGCGGATGGCCTGGAGCGCCGGCAGCAGGCTCCGCACGACGAACGGCAGCGCGACCAGCGTGTGGGCGCAGATGATGAGCAGCGGTGTTCCCCGCAGGTTGAGCGGCGGGCGGCCCAACGCTATGAGATAACCCAGCCCCAACGTCACGGCCGAGGTGCCCAGGGGGAGCATGAAGAGCGCATCCACCAGCCAGCCGCGCCGTTCACGTTGCAGGGCCAGCGCCGCCGGCAGCCCCAGGGCGAGCGCTAACCCCGTTGTGCCGGCGGCAAAGCGCAGCGAGTTGCCCAATGCGGCCAGCGGCGGCACGTAGAAAATGGAGCCGCGCGGATTTTCCGCCAGCGCGGTGTAGAAGCGGGCTCCGCCCTCCAACGAGCGCGCGGCGAGCGTCAGCAGCGGCAGACCCAGGCAGCCCAGCACCAGGGTCAGGCTGGCGATGACGAACGCCAGCTCGCCGGGGTGGTGGGGGCGGTGCCGGGTGCTCTCGGCCGGGCGCAGTTCCAACGGGCGGCTCAACCGGACCTGGAGCCGGGCATAGATCAGCGTCAGCCCCAACGTGCCGAGAATCTGGATCAGCGCCAGCGCCGCCGCGAGCGGAAGGTCGGCAAACTGCACGGTCTGCCGGTAGATGGCGACCTCCAGGGTAGCGAAGCGGGGCCCGCCGAGAATCAGGATCACGCCGAAGCTGGTGAAGCAGAAGATGAAAACGAGCAGCGCGGCCGCGCTAAGCGCGGGCCGCAAGAGCGGCAGTGTCACGCGCCAGAAGACCTGCCAGGGGGGAGCGCCGAGGGTGCGGGCGGCCTCTTCCAGGCGCGGATCCAGATTGGCCCAGAAGCTGCCGACCAGGCGTAGCACTAACGTGGTGTTGTAGAAGACGTGGGCCAGCAGGATCGCGCCGAGGGTGTAGCGGAAGTCCAACGGCGGCCGCTCTAATCCCAGGGCGCTCATCAAGAGTGTGTTGAGCGGCGAGCGTGGCCCGATCAGCGCCGTGAAGGCGGTCGCCACGACTACCGTCGGCAGCACGAAGGGAACCGTGGTGAGCGCGTTGAGCAGTGCCTTGCCGGGGAAGTCGTAGCGGGCGAAGAGATAAGCGCCGGGTAGCCCCACCAGCAGCGTCAACGCGGTGGCGGCGAGCGCCTGCCCCACCGTGAAGCCGAGGAGCCGCAGCGTCCCGCTCGTTGCCAGCCGTTCCGCCAGCACCGCCGGGGCGATGCCCGCCCCCAGGCTGGCGCTGAAGATCGCCGCCAGGGGGTAGAAGTAGAAGACGAGGAGAAAGAGCAGGGCGGGGAGCAGGAGGGCGTAGAACGTGAGACGTGAAGTGTGAGCCGTAAGACGTGAGCCGTGAAACGTGATCGGAGTTTGGTGTTTGATGTTTGACGTTTGACGCGGGGTCACGGATTGCGTATGCCGTTTTTCCTCCTGGCTCCCCTCCGGTTCTGTGCGGCTACTCATCTAAGCACAGCCTCCGTCCACTCGCTGAGCCAACGGTCGCGGTTGGCTGCGATGGTAGCGGGCGCCAGCTGGACCGGCTCCTGCGCAACCACGGCGTACTGCTGGAAGACCGGCGGCAGGGGAGCTGTCTGGCTGGCCGGGAAGACCCACATCTGAAGCGGGATGTCGGCCTGGAAGGTGTCACTGAGCAGAAAGGCGATGAATGCCTCGGCCAAGTCGGCGACGGGCGTGCCCGTCAGGATGCCGGTGAATTCCACCTGCCGGAAGCAGGTGCCCGGCGCGGTGATCGCGCCGGTTGGTGGCTCGGTCAGCGCCCCTTCGCTGAAGTAGACCTCGGCGGCGGGGCTCGTGGCGTAACTGACGACGAGCGGGCGCGTTCCCTGGCTGCCGGAGCCGCCGCTGAACTCGTTGTAGTAGGCGGTGTCCCAGCCATCCACGACCCGCACGTCGTTGGCCAGCAGGTCCCGCCAGAAGTCGGGGTAATGCTCCTCGGTGAAGCGGTCCACGGTGGCCATGAGGAAGGCCAGCCCCGGCGAGGAGGCCGCGGGGTTCTCCACCACCAGAAGCCCCTTGTACTCCGGGCGGACCAGGTCACGCAGGTCCTGGGGGACCGGCAATTGATGTTCGGCGAAGTACGCTTTGTCGTAGTTCAGGCAGACGTCGCCGTAATCTACCGGTATCAGGCGGAGTGAGGGGTCTAGCTGCAATTCCGGCGGCACGTTGGCCAGCCCGGCGGGACGGGCCGCGAGCGGTTGGAGGATGCCGGCCTCCAACGCGCGGCTGAGAAAGGTGTTATCAATCCCGTAGATGACGTCGGCCTGCGGGTTCTCCTGGCTCAGGATGGCCTGGTTGAGCATGGTCCCGGTGTCGCCGGCCTTGAGGAACTGCACCGTCGCGTTGTGCTGGGCCTCAAAGGCCTTGATCACACTCTCGCTGACGCTGAAGCTGTCGTAGACCATCACCCGCAACGTGCGCGGCCCGGCCGGTGGTGGCGTGGGGGTCGCGCAGGCCACCAAAAGCAGCAGCCCGAGACTGAGGCAAAACCACCTCTGTTTTATCGTGTTCATCTTACAACCTCCTTAAAAATTATTGTTTGTAGTCAGGCACTTGAGCGCCGTCTGAGCCGCGCTGAGGCACGGCACTACAAGCTTTCGTGCAAACACCAGAGCAACCCCTGAGCCAGCGTGACGGTGGCGGTGGTGCCGGTGAAGCGATTGCTGACGCCACGCGCCGGGCCGCAGTACAACGCCTCGTTTTGCAAGGGGTAGGCCAGCCCCGTGGTGGTGATGCCGGTGGCGTCACCGCCCAATGGCAGCAGCGAGAGGGTCTCGCCAGGCGCGCCCTCAAAGTGGGCCGTTTCTCCGCCGCGCAGCAGGGTGATCTCCCACCGGCCGGCGATGAGCCGCACCCGGTGCCCGCTCAACGCCGGCAGCGCCAGCAACAACAGATTGGCGAGGGCCTGGTCGGGCCGCCCGCCCCACGCCCCTACCACGATGATCTCTTCGGCCGCCTGTGCCGCCGCCCACTGGAGTGCCAGTTCCAGGTCGGTTTCGTCCTTCTCGGGCGGGTAGGAGCGGAATTGGGTGCCGGCCGCGGTCAACGCCGCCCGCGTTTCCGGCGGCAGCGAATCCAGATCCCCGATGATGGCGGCCGGCGTCAGGCCGGCGGCCAGGACGTGGCGCGTCCCGCCGTCGGCCGCGACGACGCAGTCGCCGAGCCGCACCCACTGCGCGGCTGTGGCCGGATCAGCCAACTCTCCATTGGCAAAAATCACCACTCGCATCTTATGGCCTCCCCCTCAACCCCTGAAATACAACAAGCCCCGTCACACCGCGACGGGGCTTGTAATGGCGTTTCCACTCTCCCTCCGCTGGCATGACCCAGATCAGGTTCAAGGGTCGGCGTCGGTGTAAATTCCATGGACGCCCTCTCAGCCCGGCTCCCCCGGACTCCCCTGGTATGGTGCTGTCAAAGAACGATGTTTGACTCTGACCGCGGCTAGCGGGCTGCGGTCTCTCAGGTCTCCCGGCTAACGTTGCCGGGACGGTTCAACTCGGCGAACTGGTGGCTGCTGGCAGCGAAAAAGCAAAGGTACTCCCTTTGCCGACCTCGCTCTCCACCCAGATACGCCCGCCGTGCGCTTCTATAATCTGGCGGGTGATCAGCAGCCCTAAGCCGGTTCCCACCCGCTGTTCGCTGCCGGGCAGGCGGGCAAATTTCTGGAACAGGCGCGATTGCAATTCCGGCGGAATGCCCGGGCCGGAATCGACCACGGCAATGACGACATCAGGGCACGCATACCACCCCTTGATAGTTACGGTGGCATTGCTCCCGGAGTATTTCACTGCGTTGGAAATGAGATTCAGCAACACCTGGTGGATGCGTTGTGAATCCCCCAGGATGGGGGGCAGTCCTTCGGCTAGTTGCACTCGCAGCTCGGTGTTCTGTTTTTCCGCCAGCGGTTTCATCACATTGACCGCCAGCGAGATCAGGGTGGGGATGTGAAGCTGATCGCGGGCCAGGCTCACGCGCCCGGATTCCAGGCGCGCCAGGTCAAGGAACTGCGTCACCAGCGTATTGACCCGCTCCCCTTCGTGCTGGATGATGGCCGCGAACTGTTCGCGCATAGACTCGCCGATCCCATCCCGTTGCAACAGGTCGGCGTATGAAATGATGGCTGTCAGTGGCGTCCGAATTTCATGGACCACCTCGGCGACCCAGTCACTCTGCTGGAAGAGGCGGGCATTTTGGACGGCCACGGCTGCGATGCTGGCCAGCGTCTCTAATGTCTCCACGTCTTGGGCTGTAAAGCCTCGCCGGTCGCGTTGGGTGAGTGATTCCAGCACGCCGATTACCTTGTCACCGAAGATCATCGGGGCGGCGACGATGGAGAGGGTGGGACCGACCCCGTCAATCGTGTACATGCGGGGGTCAGATTGAGCATCCTCCACAATTGCGGTCTGCTGGTTGCGGACGACCCAGCCGGCCAGGCTGCGGTCTATCGGGACTTCCACGCTTTCCAGCGCCGAGATGTTGGAGCCGCTGGTGGCCGCGGCAAAGCGCAGCTTCTCCCCCCCACCTTCCACTAACAGGATAGAGGCGTCGTCGGCATCGGTCAGATCACGGGCCGATTCCACGATGCGCGGTAGCAGGAGCCGCATCTCCAGCATGGAGTTCAACTGGCGGCTGATCGTGATCAGCTGTTCCAGGGTGACGGTACGTTGCTCCAGGGTAGGATCAGGAGCGCTCATATTTCTCCTTCACAACAGGGGTAGTTCCAGGTAGATGAGAAGGATAGATTTTGAGTCGGATGGTGCTGCCGGGCTACAGAGCATGGAGCGTGGACTCCATAATCAGACGGATTTGTTGGGCCAACGCACTTTGCGGCTGGAGTGTGATCATCGGTTTGCTCGTTTCCAGGCTCTCCTGGGCCAGCTCCGGCGCTGGCGGCACGTAGCCCAACAGTGGTTGTTGCAGAGCGGCCTCCACTGCATCGCGGCTGAGCGTTGGCATGGTTGCCAGACGTTGGATCATCACCAGGCCGACTTTGTGGCGGGTGATGTTGATTTGATCCAGACTGGCCAGCATGGCTTTGGCCAGGGCCAGGCCAATTTTGTCGGGCTCCAGAGTTAGCAAGATGTAGTTAGCCTGCCGCAGCACTTCACGCCCGGCTTTATCCAGCAGCAAGGGCAGATCCAGGAGGATAAAATCATATTCGGTCAACAGGACGCGCAGGAGCCCGCGCGTGAAATCTTCGGTGAATTCAGGGGTAATGCCGGCCGGCTGAAAGGTAGTCAGCAGCAGGTGCAGGCCGGTGTTGTGGGTGATGATTTGCCCCTCTATCCCGTCGGCGGTGAGCGCTGCGGAGCCTCGCTCCATCAACGTGTGGAGGCTGTGTTTATCGCTCAGGCCCAGCTGGAGGGCCAGCGTCCCGTTGCCGCTGTGCAGATCCACCACGATCGCTTTCTTGTCAGGATGGGTACGGTTGAGCTCTATCGCCGCATTGAGCACCAGGGAACTGTTGCCCACCCCGCCTTTGGTGGGGAGGAAGGCGATGAGCCGGCCACGTTTGATTTCGGGCGGCAATGGACGGCGGCTGCTGCGTTGGAGCAGCGCCTCCATGCGGTTAATCAGCTCCGCGGGGTGGACCGGCTTGGTCAGGTATTCATCGGCGCCCGAATGGAACCCCGCAATCTTGTCGGGGATGGTGGTCTTGGCCGTGAACATGAGGATGGGGATGGATTCGGTTTGCGGGTTTCCCCGCAGGCGGCGCGTGATCTCGTAGCCATCCAGATCTGGCATCATCACGTCCAGAATGATCAGATCCGGTTTTTCTTTGAGAGCTTTTTCCAGTCCTTGAGTTCCGGTTGGAGCGACCTGAATTTCATACCCTTTGCGCTCCAGCATCAACCCGACCAGACGCAAGGTTTCCACATCATCATCAACGATCAGGATCCGTGCTGACATGGTTCCTCCAGGATCAGCTGCTACACTCTAACTAATTATACCTTGAAATGCAGGAGACGAAAAATGCAACGACTCTCCGGTGCGTAACGCCCCTAATCATTTCTCCGCGTACGCTGCGATCTCCGCGGTGAAATAACCTTTTTGCAGTGCAGTCGAGGATGAAACGCCAAAAAGGCTTGGGCATCCCCAAGCCTTCTTCAATCATCCGCAGCTTTGCACGCCCCCTGGCGGGCGCGCTGTCAGTTCTGGCCGTACAATTTGGCGCGCAGGGTCATGATTTCCCGGCGCAATTGATCGTTCTGGTCCATCTGGGCTCGGACGTGTTCGTAGCCATACATGATGGTGGTGTGGTCCCGCCCTCCCAGCTGGGCCCCAATCTGGGGCAGTGAGGCCGCGGTCTCTTCGCGAAGCAGGTACATGGCAACCTGGCGGGGTAGGGCAATCCGGCGGCTGCGGTTGGGGCTGCGCAATTCATTCACCGTGACCCCGTAGTACGAGGCGACCGAGCTCAGGATTTCCTCTTGCGAAAGGGTCGGGCGGTTAGGCAGGAGCTCTACCAACGCTTTGCGGGCAGCTTCGCTGGTCAGCGGCAACCCGGTCAACTGGCTCAGGGCCAGCACCCGGTTGAGTGCCCCTTCCAGTTCGCGGATGTTGCGCTCAATGTTGGTGGCGATGCAGGTTATCACGTCGTCGGGCACGGCAACCTGGAGCTGTTGCGCTTTGGCCCGTAAGATTGCCACGCGGGTCTCAAAATCCGGCGGCTGGACATCCACGATCAGCCCCCATTCAAAGCGCGAGCGCAGGCGCTCTTCCAGCGTGACCATGGCCTTGGGCGGGCGGTCGCTGCTGAGGACAATTTGCCGGCCGGTGTCGCGCAGCGCGTTAAAGGTATGGAAAAATTCTTCCTGTGTGCTCTCTTTGCCGGCGATGAACTGGATGTCGTCTACCAACAACACATCCGCTGTCCGATATTTGTCACGGAAGACATCGGTGGTATGGGTGCGGATGGCCTCAATCAGATCGTTGGTGAAGGTCTCCGAGGAGACGTAGAGGATCTGTTTTCCCCGCCGGCAACAGAGTTGCCCGATGGCGTGGAGCAGGTGGGTTTTACCCAATCCCACGCCGCCGTGGATGAAGAGCGGGTTGTAAGCCTGAGCCGGGGCTTCCGCCACTGCCAGCGAGGCCGCCTGGGCCAGCCGATTGCCCGGCCCGACGACAAAGGTATCAAAAGTGTATTCCGTCTTCAGCCCTGGATCCAGAAGCGGCCGGGCCGGGGCCGGGTCGACAACTTGCAGGGAGAGTGGGGGGGGCGGCTCGTTCGCTTGCTTCCCATCCCAGACGACAAAGCGCACGTTCATTTCCTGGCCGGTCAGGCGCTGCAGGGTACGCCGGATCACCGGATAGAGCCGGTTTTCCAGCCACTCTACTGCATAGCCGTTCTTCACGCTGATGATCAGGGTGGTATCGTCGTCTAGGCCCAGACACCGGGTATCACGCAACCAGGTATCAAAGGTAGCCCGGGTCATTTGGAGTTCCAATTCTCCCAGTGCCGATTGCCATATTCTTTGATGATTGCTGATCATTTTATCAATTCTCTTTGTTTTCCGGCCGGCATAAGGCTCCCCTGGTGAGTGCCTTACCCTTAACGAAAACTACGGTAAAACTTGCAGGCCGCCACAGGTGTTGCTGCGGGTGTCCGAAGCCAGACGGCTCAATAAGTGGACGTTCTTATTTTACCAGAAAAGCCGGTTGAAGACAATCTCTTGACCGACTGCTGACTTTAAAAACGGCACGGTTTTAAGGTTACGGGTTCTGCTGTGAGTAACAAAATATCTATCCGCCAGTGCTGCGGTCAGGGGGGGATTTCACCCCAGATGTGCGGGTTAGACTGTGGATAACTGCCGGCCAGCTACGGCAAGTTTTGTCTGACCATATCATTTTGTGACAACCGCCGGCCGATGACATCATCCTATTTTGGCGCTGGCTGCCGGCCTAACGGCGAGCCAGCGTGCTGCGCCCTTCGTCTAACTGGCGCGAGAGGGCCATCCATTCTTCCACCAGGAGCACCAACCCGGCCTTTTGAGGGGAGAAGAGATAAGGGCTCAGCCAGAGTTTCAGCCACCAGAAGGGCAGCGGATAGCCTTTCAAATCCACGACCAGGGCTGTTTTGTGCCAGAGGCCCTGGTACAGCCGCCGGCGGGCTCCTTTCTCTTTTTGCTGGGGGAAGATGGTATCAAATTCGGTAGGGCGCGTGGTCTGGATGCGCCGATAGGCAAAGGCCACCGGGTACAGCGGTGTGTAGATGGTGAAATGGTCGCTGAAGCACCGGACACCGGCGCGCCGGGCCAGCAGGGCATAGAGAGCGATCAGCGCTCCCACCCCTGAAATTACCAGCGCCAGCGGGGCATAGCGGGTGGCCAAACCGCTGAATCTGGAGGCAACCCACCAGAGGAGGACGCCTGCCGGAATCATCCAGAGCGCCGGACCAAGCCAGCGCCGCGCCAGGGCCCGGTAGACAAGCAAAGGGAACCGTTTACTCGGCTTGGCCATCGGTGGACCTCCTGTGATAATCGCATAAATCGGCCAGCGGGCAGGCCATGCAGCGGGGCTGGCGCGCCTGGCAGATGCGCCGCCCATGTTCAATGAGGTTAATATGGCAGGTGTAATAGGCTTCTGGGGCGATTTGTTGCTCCAGCAGGACGTGCGCTTGTTCCCGCGAAGTTCGCGGCGGGATCAGTCCCAGGCGCAGGGTGACCCGGTGGACGTGGGTATCCACCGGGAACGCCGGCCGTCCCAGCGCGAAGAGCAGGACGATGGCCGCGGTTTTCGGCCCGACCCCGTCCATCCCCGTGAGCCAGGTCCGGGCCTTCTCCAGCGGCCAATCGCGCAGAAAGTCCAGGGTCAGCGTGCCACGCTCGGCGGTGATCTGGCGCAGGACGGCCTGGATGCGCGGCCCTTTGGTGGGGGCCAGCCCTGCCGGCCGGATTGCCTCTATGACGGCCGCTGCGGGGGCATCGCGCACTGCCTCCCATGTCGGGAAGTGAGCTCGCAGTTGCGCGTAAGCCAGGTCGCGGTTGCGGTCGTTCGTATTCTGGCTGAGGATGGTATCCACCAGCTCGGAGAGCGGGTCAAGGCGCGGCTGCCACGGCCGTTCGCCGTAGACGGCCACGAGGCGGCGGTGGATCTCGGCCAGGCGTTCGTTCATGGGCGAAGCTCTAAGTGCTGCCTGGCCCGGCGGAGCCATTCCCGTTCGGCTTCAAAAGTCAGGTGGGCTAACGCTTCGTCCCAGGAGACCCAGACGCTGAAGAACTGCGTCGCGTCGCCGTCTGGGCGGGCGCTTTCCTGGTGGGAACGGAGGCGCATGAGGTAATAATGCTCGGTGCGTTGGACCGGGCGATCCTGGAGCATGAAGACGACCAGCTGCTCCCCCAGGTCGGCGACCAGTTCCAGGTCGGTGTAGCCGCTCTCTTCGCTAACCTCGCGGTAAGCCGTGGTCAACGGGGCTTCGCCTGGCTCCACATGCCCTTTAGGCAGTCGGATTTCATCGCGGGCGGGGCGGACGAGCACCAGCACCTGCGTGCCGGTTTCATCCACCACGACACCGCCGGCCGCGGAATAGACGACGGGTTCTGACATCATAGTAACCTCATACGGTGGGATAGATTATGCCGTTTTGAGATAGCGCTCCAGTTCCCAGGGGGTGACCTGGATGCGGTATGCGTCCCACTCGGCCCGGCGGGCCCGCAGGAGAGCGCCAGCGATGGCCGGCCCCAGCGCTCCTTGCACGACCAGGTCCTTTTCCAGCTCGTCCAGGGCTTCGGCCAGCGTGCCGGGCAGGACGCCGATAGAGCGCTCTAACAGGTCGCTTTCATTGAAGCCGTAGACATCCTCGTTGACCGGCGGCGGGGGCGTGAGGCCCCGTTCAACGCCGTCCAGTCCCGCCGCCAGCATCGCCGCGAATGCCAGATAGGGGTTGGCGCTCGGGTCGGGGCAACGGAGCTCCACCCGCTTTGCTTTCTCCATGCCGGGGGTGGTAGCGGGCACCCGGATGAGCGCCGAGCGGTTACGGCTGGCCCAGCAAATGTAAACCGGCGCTTCGTAGCCGGGCGTGAGACGTTTGTAGCTGTTGACGGTGGGCGCGGTCACCGCCGAGAAGCCCCGGGCGTGGACCAGCTGGCCGGCTATGAAGGCGTAGGCCAGCGGTGAGAGGTTGCAGGTATCATGGGGATCGTAAAACAGATTGTTGCCGTGGGCGTCGGAGAAGCTCTGGTGGGTGTGCATCCCGGAGCCGTTGATGCCGAAGATCGGTTTGGGCATGAAGCTGGCGTACAGCCCATGGGCCTCCGCCAGCGCGCGCACGGTGTACTTGAAGGTGACGGCGTTGTCGGCGCTGGTCAGCGCGTTGGCGTAGTGGAAGTCAATCTCGTGCTGGCCCATCGCCACTTCGTGGTGGCTGGCCTCCACCTCAATTTGCATCGCTTCCAGGGCCAGGACGATCTCGCTGCGCACCCGCTGCGCTTCGTCGCGCGGCGAGAAGTCAAAATAACCACCGATGTCGTGGGGAACGGGCACCAGGGAGTCACCATTCCCTGGTTTGAACAGGAAAAACTCCAGTTCCGGGCCGGTGTTGTAGATGTAGCCCTTTTCGGCGGCCCGGGCCAGGATCCGCTTCAGGGTGCTGCGCGGATCGCTGGGCGAGGGCTGACCGTTGGGACCGTAGACGTCACAGATCAGGCGGGCGCGGCGCCGCTCCACTGTGCTCCAGGGCAAAATCCGGTAAGTCGCCGGGTCGGGAATCAGCACCATGTCGCTCTCGTAGATGCGGGCGAATCCCTCAATGGAGGAGCCGTCAAACCAGACCCCATTGTCCAGGGCAGACTCCAACTGGCCCAGGGGAATGGTGACACTTTTAATGGTGCCGAGAATGTCGGTAAACTGCAAGGAGATGAATTTTACCCCGTCCTCGCGGGCGCGGACCACCAATTCGTTGCTCATGGTTAGCCCCCTCCTGGCATAAGATGGTTTTCACGTTCAGCAAGGAAGATCCTCTGCCAAAAGTATAGCACGATTTGGAAAATCTATCGCCGGTGCAGGGGATCAGGGCGGGCTATCGCCTTAAAAAACCAGCTTCAGGCCCAATGCAACAGCCCGGGGAATCAGGGTTCCAGGCCGCTGAAGTATTGGCGGATAGTGGCCCGCAGGGCGGAGGGATAGGCGTGACGCGAGAGCGCCGCTTCGGCGGCCTGGCTGTAGGCCGTGTAGACTTCACGGTAGGGCACGCGGGCGGAGTTGGCCTGGCCGGTTTGGGGCTGCCCGGTCGCCCCCTCGGTGGCGGCCCGTGGCACGGTGAGCTCGCCGCCGGCGCCTTCCAGGCGGGCCGCCTCACCCGGTCCGAACGGCGCGCTGCTGCCGGTGTCCTCGTGATGGCCGGTCTGGCCGCCTTCCTCGCCGGCCGGGATATTGCCGCCGGGCTGGGCAGCGTTTCCCGCCTCTCTGGCGCTGGCTGCCTGGTTCCCCGCCGGACTGGCGGTGGTTCCCAGGGCCTGTTGCGCGGTCTGGAGCTGCGCCTGGGCCTGCTCCAGGGCCTGGTTGGGAGCGGCGGCCTGCGCGGTGGCCTCCAGCGCGTCGGCGGCCTGTTGGACGGCCGCTTGGGCCCCCGGGGGATCGCCGGAGTAGATTTCCTGCGCGATGTTGCGGAATTGTTCCGCCAGCGCCGGATCGGTGGCCTGCAACGAATCGGCCATCTGCGCGAAGGCGTCGGCCAATGCCAGCAGCTCCTCCGCCGTCAACGGCCGGCCTGTGGGATCTGTCAGGCTGCGCAGGTAGTCGGCGGCAGCGGCAGCGTTCCCGCGCTGGAGCGCCTCGGTGAGCGGCTGGACCACCTCTGCGGTGGAAAGCGGCGCAGCTTCAGCGAGCGCCGCCACGCGAGCTGTGGCCTCCGGCGAACGGAGCGCGCCCAGCTGGCGTTCAGCTTCCGCCAACGCCGCCTGGCGTTCTTCGGGGGAGGCGTGCGGGTCGCGCAACGTTGCGCTGGCGGCCTCCAGGGCTTGCCGGGCCGCCGCGCGCTGTTCGGCGCTGAGCGCCGGATCTGCCTCCAATTGCCGGGCGGTGGTTTCCAGGCGGGCGGCCTGTTCCTGCGCAGCCTGTTGCAGCGCTGCCCGGCGCGCCAGTTCGGCCTCCTGGGGGTTGGGGAGGAATAACAGCGCGCCAAGCGCGCCGGTCAGCACGAGGGCGGCCCACAGCGCGGTACGCCCTGGCCGGAGCGGGAAAGCCTGTTCCGGCCGGACGGTGGTCAACGTGCGCAAAGTCTCTTCCGCCTGCGCGCGTACCAGTGCAGGAGGGGCCACGATCCGGCCGGCGCTCAACTCCCACGCTGTCGTCAGCCGGTCAGCCAGGCCTAAGCGGCGGTCCAACAGCCGGAGCCGCTGTGGGAGCGGGTGGGGCCAGAGCCAGCCGACGAAGGCGCCGCCCGCTGTACCGGCGGCGAGGGCCCGGATGAGCGCGAGCCAAAGCGCGGCACGATACCAGAGGGGGACGAGATGCGCCACCCCGGCCGCCAGTAATGTCACAGCCAGGGCGGCAACCAGGCCCCAGCCGACGCCCTGCATTGCACGATGCGCACGCAGGACGCGGGTTAACCGGGCCAGCTGGCGGCCTAATTCGCGGTCTATCAACGCTTCCCTCAACGTCTGGCCGGACGGGAGAGCCGTCGCGCCGTCCGCCAGACCAACCCGAAGGTCAACAGGAGTGCCAGGATGACATAAAAAATCCAGGGCAGCGGCAGGGTGACATTGCCCAGGGGAATGGTGCTGCCCAGGTTGTAGTTTGACCGTGCTACCGGCAGTGTTACCAGAAACCAGGAGCCGTGTTCCAGCGCCAGGGACTCGGAGAGCAACGCTGCCGAGAGGGGGTGAAGTGTACTCACCAGGATCCAGCCATGTTGCAGCAAAACCTCCACCCAGAACGGCTGGAGGGGGAGTGTGTTATAGGGCAACGCGGAGGTGAGAGTGCTCAAGATAATCATGCAAACCCCCACTCCCAGGAGTGTGCCCAGCGCCAGCCCATAGAAAAGAAAGACGGCTGTCAACGTTTTGCGGGTGAGCGAAGAGAACCAGAGCGCCAGCGCGGTATTGGCCAGCATGGTCATCAGCAGAAAAAGGATGGTCACCCCCAGTTCGGTAAAGTGGATGCCACCCAGCCAGTAGCCCAACATCAAGAGCGGGAAGGGAGCCAACAGATATAAAGCGCCGTGGATCAGCGCGCTGCCCAATTTGCCCAACACAATGTTGAGTGAGGAAAGGGTTGTCGTGCGCAGGAGGTCCAGCGTGCGTTGTTCGTATTCCCCGGCAATGGCTCCCAATGCGCTGATGGGGGTCAACAGCCAGGCCGTCACCAGGAGCAGCAGGCTGGAATCCCAGAACAGGGCCCGTCCCTGGACAAAGAGATCGCGCAGGGAAAAACGGCTCTCGCTGCCCAGGCCCGAAAGCGACGAAGCGGCGGCCGCGGCCATGAACAGCAGGATGGCGGCGCTGACCGCAATCAGGTACAGGGTCAGGAGCAGGAACAGGCGATTCCGGCGCACAGCTCCGTAAAGATGGCGGATTAAGAGCGGATTACCCTGCATGGTCAAGCTCCCACCGAACCGATTTGCAGTCTGGCCTGATGGGACTTTAGCACAGGTAGAGAATTCGTCAAATGGAGGGGGGCGGGCGGTTCCTGGGGACCGGCACGGGACGCGGGGCGGCCGTGCCGGTCACTTTCTCATCGCAGTGGGACGGCGCCGCCGGGCAGGCGGTCACCGGAGGTGAACCCGTGGGCCATCACTTTCCCCCAAATACGAGCTTCATAAAGCCGGTTGCGACGGTGATCAGCATCAGGATGGCGAAGATGCCTTCAGCATTCAGGGACGTGAGCAGTTGCGGCGACAGGCGTCCCGGCAACAGGGGCCAGATGACCCAGAGAATCAGGAACATACCCAGCACCAGGATCAAAGAGAACGAAAGGGCGAACCATTCCCGCATCCACTTAGCCATTGCTCCACCTCCTTGCGCTCATGGGCGCTTGCTTTGATGATTGCACGCGGCCGGGGGCCAAAATGTTCATGGCTTTTCTGCATTGACAATACAGCTAAAGGCGCGAATGACCCAAGGAGTGCAAGGAGGCAATTGGGAGGCAGCCAGGAGGCGGTTTCCTGATTCCCTGTCCCTGATAATACCTGTTTTCAGGGGAATTCACCCTGAACTGGCCGTTCATCAGCAGGGGGATGAAAACAGGTTCGTAGTGACGTGCTTCAGCGCGTGAGACGGCGCTAAAGCGCCTGACTACAAACTCAGAGCGTTATTTTCAGGGGGAGATTCAGCGCAGGGAGGCGAGCAACCGGCGGAGCGCGCCGGGTTCGTCGGCGTCAAACCAATGCTCAATCAGCTGATAGGAGATAGCAAAGCTGGGCGAGAGCCGCAACGTTCCATTCTGGAGTCCGGCGGCGAGCTCGGCCCGGCTGAACCAGCGGGCGTCCTCCAGCTCTCCATCGTGGCGTTGGATGGCGGTGGTCGCGGCCTGGGCGGTGAACCCTAACATGAGCGAGCCGGGGAACGGCCACGGCTGTGAGCGGAAATAGTGGGCTGTTTGCACCTGGACGCTGGTCTCTTCCTGGACTTCGCGCGCGATGGCCTCCTCCAGGCTCTCGCCCGGCTCCACGAAGCCGGCGAGGGTGGAATAGCGGCCGGCCGGCCAGGCGGCCTGTCGCCCTAAAAGGCAGCGCTCGCCGTCAGTGACCAGGACGATGATGGCCGGGTCGGTGCGCGGAAAGTGACGTTGTCCGCAGGCCGGGTTCGTGCATAGTCGGACATGCCCTCCTTCGGCGCTCACGGTGGGGCTGCCGCATTCGCCGCAGAAGCGATTCCGGTGGTGCCAGTAGCTTAAGGCCCGTGCATAGGCCAGTAGTTCCCAGACGGCCGGCTCCAGTGCACCCCCGGAGAAGCGCAGGTCCAGCCAGCGCCCCAGCTCTGTGCAGGGCGGCTCTGTTGCAATCAGCCCGACGGCGAAGCAGGCCTGGTCGCCTGCCAGGCCCAGAAAAGCTACCATTTCCGCCTGGGCCAGCCCGGGCCCCAGCTCCTCGGCGGTCAGCCAACGGGGTTGGGGTGGGTCCTCTAAGGTAAACAGTTGCCGGTCCTGCCAGACCGCAACGAAACGTGCCGTTGGGTCCGCCAGGCGCTCGGCGAGCCAGCCGGCGTCTAATCGCTTATCGGTAGCACGGTTGAATTCATCCGCTTTCGTCAAGGTTGTTCACCCCCTGAGCAAATGCCCGGCGACCCGCCAGGCTCCAACGTCAGAGTATAACGCCCCCTGGCCGCAACGCAAGTCGGTTAAAGTGTGGGGGGTGGTATTCACGGCCGCTTATGCTATACTCAATGAATACCATCACAGGTCGTTTTTAAGGCGGAAGCTGCAAAGGATGCTGAGGCATTGAAGCGCTTCATAACCAGACCAGGCACTCTCGGCGATAAGACTCTGTTTCCCTCGCGTTGCAGCGCATCGGCCCTGAATATTTCGTGTTCGGCTGGAGCCATATTTTTAGAGAAAGGAGTCTCTGATGGTCACAAATTTACCGGTGGTTGGTATTACGCTCGGTGATGTAGCCGGTATCGGCCCGGAGGTGGTGGTCAAAGCACTCAAACACCCGGAAATTTACGCCTCTTGCCACCCGCTGGTGATCGGCGATGCACGAGTCTTCGCCGACCCTCGTTTTGCCGCCCAACATCCGCAAGTGTGGGCGGTCAGCGACATTGTGACGGCTCACTTTGCGCCGGAGGCGTTGACCGTGCTGGACTTGCAAAACTTGAACCCGGACGAGGTGACACCGGGACAGCTGAATGTGCACTCGGGCCGGGCGGCAGTGGAGTACGTCATCACGGCGGCGGAACTGGCGCAATGGGGGGTGCTGGATGCGGTGGCGACCGCTCCCTTAAACAAAGCGGCCATCCGCCTGGCCGGCTACGAGTACCTGGGGCACACGGAAATTTTGGCCGATGTGACCCGTTGCTCCCGCTGCACAACGATGCTCGCCACTCAGGGGCTGCGGGTCACGCATGTCACCCGGCATGTGCCGTTCCGGGAAATTGCGGCGCACCTGACGGTGGATTCGGTGTTGGAGACCATCGTGTTGACCGACGAGGGCCTGCGACAGTTGGGCTATCCGGCTCCGCGCATGGCGGTGGCCGCCTTGAATCCTCACGGCGGCGAGGGGGGGCTGCTGGGGCGCGAGGAGCTGGAAGTGATCGCGCCGGCCGTGGCGGCGGCACAGGCACAGGGGCTGGCCGTGGTGGGTCCGTTGCCGGCGGATTCGGTTTTTGTCGCCGCGCTGCGGGGGGATTACGACGTGGTTGTCTGCATGTACCACGACCAGGGCCACATTGCTGTCAAGACCCACGGGTTTGACGATTCCATCACCATCACGCTGGGGTTGCCGATTGTGCGCACCTCGGCGGATCACGGGACGGCGTTTGACATCGCCGGGCAGGGTGTGGCCCACGAGGGAAGCATGGTGGCGGCTATTTTAGCAGCGGCCCAGCTGGCGCGCCAGAAGGTGGGCACGGCCAGGAAAACGTGAAACCTACAGGCTGGGGGTCAGCTCGCCGCGCAGATTGGTCTGCATGAGCCGTTTCACCGTTGCCGGCGGATAATCCTGGCTGAACAGATAAGCGAGCTTGGCCAGCGCCGCTTCGGCGGTCATGTCAAAGCCACTGATCACCCCGACCTCCGCCAGGGCCGAGCCGGTGGCGTAGTCGTGTAAGTTGACCGACCCCTTGCGACATTGGGTGCAATCCACGATCACGACGCCGCGCGCGGTGGCCTCGGCCAGTGCGGCCATGAACTCCTGGTGCTCGGTTGGACCGTTGCCCACGCCATAGGCTTCCAGCACCAACCCCTGCAGCGGCGGCTGCAAGACGCGGCGCACCACCTCAGCCGGCAGGCCGGGGAAGAGCCGCAATGCCCCCAGCGCTTGCGGGGAGATCGGGCGCACTTCCAGCGTATCAGGCGTCAAGGGCGGGGGGAGCACCGCCCCCCAGTTGATCTGGATCTCAATGCCGACCGTGCCCAGCGGCGGGTAGTTGGGCGAATCAAAGGCGTCAAACCCCACGGCGTTGACCTTGACCGCGCGGCAACCGCGCAGCAGGCGGTCGCCGAAGTAGAGACAGACTTCGGGGATGGCGTAATTGGCCGCCAGCAGCAGGACCGTGATCAGGTTTTCGCGGGCGTCATTGCGCGGCTCGCAGAACGGAATCTGCGAACCGGTGAGGATGACCGGTTTGCGCAGCCCCTGGAGCAGGAACGGCAGGGCCGAGGCGGTGTAGGCCATCGTGTCAGTACCGTGCAGCACGATGAAGCCGTCGTATTCTTCGTCGTGGGCTGCAATATCTTGCGCGATCTTGAGCCAATCGGCCGGCGCCATGTTGGCGGAATCCAGCAGCGGCTCGTACTCGTGAATGTCGTACTCCGGCATGAGCGGATTTTGCAGTTCCGGCAGCGCCGCCAACTGGTCGCGCAGGTAACCGGGGGCCGGCACATAGCCTGCCGCCGTCTTTTGCATCCCAATGGTACCGCCGGTGTAGGCGATGTAGACTCGTTTTCTCACCTGGTGCTCCTTTGAAAATAGCGCTTTGCTTGTAGTCAGGCGCTTTAGCGCCGTCCAACGCGCTGAAGCGCGTTACTACGAGCCAATTTTCATCCCACGGCTGGTGAACGCCTTCTGAAAGGATGAAGGATGAAGGCGGAAGGATGAAAAAGCTGGCGTGATATTCCTTGTCATAATGTGTTCGTAGTGAGGCGCTTTAGCGCCGTCTGAGCCGCGCTGAAGCGCATCACTACGAACCTGTTTTCATCCCACCGCTGGGGGCGGATCATCCCACACGCCCCCTGGCAAATGGCGAATGGCGTCTATTCAGGACAATTGTGTGCAGACCTGACTAACGGTATCATACCCCGAGTTGTGGGTTTGGGCAACAGCGTGCCGGGGCCAGGCTGAGCCTCTTCTTTCTGTGGTAAAATGGGACGGCCTGCAGGCGCGATAGGCGATCCCATGACGTAACGGGAGAGAGACAGATGCAACTCTATTTCATCCGGCACGGCCAATCGGAGAACAACCGGCTGTGGGAGCAGACCGGCTCCGCCGCCGGGCGCAGCGAGGATCCCGAACTGACCGCGTTGGGACGGCAACAGGCCAGGTACCTGGCCCACTTTCTGAGCCGCAAGGGGAATCCGCCCGGCCGGTCCGATCAACAAAATGTCGCCGGGTTTGAGCTCACCCACCTGTATTGCAGTCTGATGTTGCGCGCCGTGCAAACGGGAGCTATTGTCGCCGAGGCTCTGGGGCTGCCCCTGGTGGCCTGGCCGGATTGGCACGAGTACGGCGGCATCTACCTGGACGATGAGGTGACCGGTGAGCCGGTCGGCCTGCCGGGGAAGGGGCGTTCGTATTTTGAGCGCCATTTCCCGGCGCTGCAATTGCCGCCCACCGTGGACGAAACCGGCTGGTGGAACCGTCCCTTTGAGACTGAGGCCGAACGTCCGGCGCGCGCCGAACGTGTCTGGCGTGACCTGTTGGCACGGCACGGCGACACCGGGGACCGGGTGGCCGTGATCAGCCACGGGGGCTTTTTCAACTACCTGCTGGCGCACATCCTGGGCCGCCCCTACGGCGGCGATGGCTGCTGGTTTCTGATGAACAATGCCGCGCTGACCCGCCTGGATATGATGGATGGGGAAGTGCGCATTGTCTATACCAACCGGGCGGATTTCCTGCCGCCGGAGTTGATTACTTAGCGGATTGACCACGGACGACAGACCCGAACCGCCACTCAGGCCAGCCCCAGAATGTTGTTCATCAGCAGGCTGGCCGCGCCCAGGATGACAATGTCATCACCGAGGGTGGAGACCGTCACCGTGGTCTGGCGGGCCAGGGCTGCCAGGACGCCCCGTTGGACCTGTTCCTGCACGGGACGGATAAAATCCGGACCGAGGCCGGTCAAACTGCCGGCCAGCACAATGTGGTTGAGGTTCAACACGCTGACGATGTGGGCCACGGCCCAGCCCAAATAGTATCCGGTTTCGGCCACCAGGGCCTGGATGGCCGGATCGCCGGCGGCCAATGCTTGCAGGACAGTCTCCAGGGTGATCGCCTGGGGAGACGGCGCCAGCCGGTTGAGCAGGGAGGCCGGCTCCTGAGCGGCGAGAGTCTGGGCCCGCTGGACGAGGGCCCGGCTGCTCACAATCGTTTCCAGGCAGCCCCAGTTGCCGCAGCGACAGCGTTCCCCGCCGGTGGTGATGACCTGCACGTGCCCGATCTCGCCCGCGCCGGCATTGTCACCGTGAAAGAGGTGACCATCCAGAACGACGCCGGCGCTGATCCCCCGCCCGGCCTTGACGACGACGAGATTGCTGCAGTGAGTCGGATTGCCGAAGGTGTATTCACCTAAGGCGGCCGCCTGGCTGTCGTTGGCCAGATAGATGGGCAGCGGGAAGCGCGTTCGTAGCAGTGCAATGAGCGGCAGGTTGGTCCATTCCAGATCCAACGCTTGCAGGACTATCCCATCCTGCGGGTTGACCAGGCCGGGCACCCCGATGCCGATGCCCAGCACTGGCCGGTCGGTCAAAGCCAGCAACTGCTCCAGCAGGCCATACAAGGGCATCAGCGCGGCTTCCCCCTTGCGTTCCTGGACGGGCAGGCTGAGCCGCTGGCAGATCTGGCCGCGCAGGTTGACCACCGCACCGCGGAACTCGTTGTTGGCTAAATCCACCCCAATCAGATGGCGCGCATCGCTGACAATCCGCAATAAGACGGCCGGTTTACCGCCGCGCGAAGGAGAAGTGCCGGTTGCGGTGACCAGTCCTTCTTCCTGGAATTTGCTGACGATCTCCGAGACGGTAGTCCGCGTCAGACCGGTCCGGCGCGAAATATCTACCCGGCTGATCTCCCCCTGTTGGTAGATGGTGCGCAGAACCAGGCGGCTGTTGTGGAGCTTGGTCTCTTCCTGGGTGGATTTTTTCATCCCTGACCTGCTTTGCCGGCACTTGACTAAGTAAGTCCACTGGATTTACAAAGTACGATTTATATTGTATAATTGTTCTTGTCTTTCGTCAACCAAGTGGGGGGCGTTATCTGCTCAGCCTTGAGCGGGCGGTCTATCATCTTGACCGAAAGGAGGTGATCCGGCCGGATAGCGATGGTTTAAAATTTCCTCTGAGTTGGCACGGTAGATCCTAAATTTTTTACTTCAGAAGGAGAAGGAACCATGCGTAAGTACGCTTTCTTGACCCTGACCGTGTTGGTGACGCTGCTCCTGGTCAGCTGCGGCGGGGGCGGTACTACTACCACTCCCCAGGCAACGACCCAGGCACCCGCCGAAAAAGTGACGCTCACCATTGAGAGCTGGCGCAACGACGACCTGCAGATCTGGCAGGATAAGATCATCCCCGCTTTTGAGGCGAAGTACCCCAATATCCATGTGGTCTTTGCCCCGACCGCCCCGGCCGAGTACAACGGTGTGCTGAACACCAAGCTGGAGGGCGGCACCGCCGGCGATCTGATCACCTGCCGGCCGTTTGATGCCTCCCTCAAGCTCTATGAGAAGGGCTATCTGGCTGCGCTCAACGATTTGCAGGGCATGGCGAACTTCAACGATGTCGCTAAGAGCGCCTGGATCACCGACGACGGCAAGAACGTCTTCTGCGTGCCAATGGCTTCCGTGATCCACGGGTTCTTCTACAACAAGGACGCTTTCGCCGCAGCCGGTATTGACAAGGTCCCGGAGACGGTGGACGAGTTCTTCGCGGATTTGCAGAAGATCAAGGACAATGGCAAGTACATCCCGCTGGCGATGGGCACGGCCGACCAGTGGGAAGCCGCGACGATGGGCTTCCAGAATATCGGCCCCAACTACTGGAAGGGCGAGGAGGGCCGCAAAGCCCTGATCGCCGGCACGGCCAAGTACACCGATCAGCCCTACGTGGATACTTTCGCCCAGCTGGCCAAGTGGGCCCCCTACATGCCCGAAGGGTTCCAGGCGGTGAAGTACGCCGACTCGCAGGTCCTGTTCACTTCCGGTAAGGCAGCCATCTACCCGACCGGCTCCTGGGAGATCTCGGTCTTTGAGAAGGATGCCACCTTCCCCATGGGCGTCTTCAAGCCACCGCTTCCCAAGGCCGGCGATCCGTGCTACATCAGTGACCACACCGACATTGCGCTGGGCATGAACGCCGCTACCAAGCACCCCGCGGAGGCCAAGATCTTCCTGGAGTGGGTCGCCAGCCAGGAATTTGCGGAACTGTACAGCAACGCGCTCCCTGGTTTCTTCAGCCTCTCCACCCAGCCTATTACGCTGCAGGATCCCCTGGCGCAGGAGTTCCTCAGCTGGCGCCAGCAGTGCAGCTCCACCATCCGTAACTCGTATCAGATCCTCTCGCGCGGTGAGCCGAACCTGGAGAACGAGCTCTGGCGGGTCAGCGCGGCGGTTATCAACGGCACCTTGACCCCGGAACAGGCCGCCAAAGAGATCCAGGACGGTCTGGACAAGTGGTATAAGCCATAGCAGTAAAAGACTCGCGCTGCTAGCAGGAGAGTTCAGGGGGATTTTGTGCGTGGCTGTTGTCACGTGCAAAATCCCCCTTCTGGATAAAGCTTGGTTGTGTGAAAAGGTAATTTGGATTATCATACATAAAGTTCTACAAGCCCAGCAACGGAGGAATCGGGATGCAGCTCAAGCGTGGCCGTAAGTCCTTTCCTACTTACCTGGTGGTTTTTTTGGCCCCGGCCCTTATCATTTACACAATTTTCATGGTCTATCCGCTTTTGAACTCGCTGCGGCTCAGCTTTTATTCCATCAACGACCAAAAAGTAGAGACCTTTATCGGCCTGCAAAATTACGTCACGCTCTTCACCGACTCTGATTTCGCCCCTCGGTTCTGGGGGGCCCTGAAGAATAATTTCATTTTCTTTGCCGTGCACATGCTGGTTCAAAACCCCATTGGCTTGCTGCTGGCGGCGCTGCTGTCGGCGGGGGGCCGGGGCCGGCGGTTTTACCGGACGACGCTTTTTATGCCCACGGTGCTTTCGGTGGTGATTATCGGCTTCATCTGGCAGCTGATCCTCAATCCGCTTTGGGGGGTGGCCGAAAGCATGATGAAGCTGGTGGGACTGGGATCGCTCTTCAAACCCTGGTTGGGGCTGACCTCCACGGCGCTGGTGACGGTTTCGTTGATCTCCGTCTGGCAGTTCACGGGCATTCCAATGATTCTGTTCTACACGGCCCTGATCGGGATTCCCGAAGAGCTGGTGGAGGCCGGCCGCGTGGACGGCGCTAACGGCTGGCAGGCTTTCTGGCATATCAAATTTCCACTGGTCCTGCCCACCTTAGGCATCGTGGCGATTTTGACCTTCGTCGGCAACTTCAACGCCTTTGACCTGATCTACACGATGAAAGGAGCGCTGGCCGGCCCCGACTTTGCCACCGACATCATGGGTACTCTGTTCTACCGCACCTTTTTCGGCCAACAGTTGCAGCTTGGCGATCCGAACATGGGGGCGACCATTGCAGCCATGATGTTCTTGATCATTATGAGCGGCGTCCTGATTTACCTGTTTGCCTGGCAGCGGCGCGTCCAGACTTACGAGCTATGAGGTGAGGCAATGACAACCGATACCCCTTCCGTGACCAATGCTATGACCAACCCGACCCGGCCTTCGGCCCTGTACCGGCTGCGCTTGCTGGCAGGACGCCTGGTGCCGCACCTGATTTTGATCTTTTTCACCGCGCTGGCGCTGTTCCCCATTGTGATGATCGTCGTAAATTCCTTCAAGAAAAAACCGGCCATCTTCGGCCACCCGTTTGCATTGCCCAACGCGGAGACCTTCAGCCTGATCGGGTATAACACGGTTTTTTCCCGTTCCACTTTCCCGACCTACTTTTTGAACAGCATTATTGTCACGGTGCTGGCGCTGCTGTTGACGCTTTTGATCGGGGCAATGGCCTCGTTCGCGCTGTCGGAGTATTCGTTCAAGGGCAACACGCTGCTGGCGCTCTATCTCTCCATTGGGATCATGATTCCCATCCGGCTGGGGACCGTCGGCATTCTGCGGCTGATGGTCAAGCTGGGGCTGGTCAACACGCTGGTGGCGCTGATCTTAGTCTATATCGCGCAGGCGTTGCCGCTGACGATTTTCATCCTCACACAGTTTATGCGCCAGGTGCCGCGTGACTTGAAAGAAGCGGCGCGGCTGGACGGTGCCAGCGAGTACCGCATCTTTGGGCTGGTGGTGCCGCTGGTGCGCCCGGCGTTGGGCGCGATTGGGATTTTCACGATGATCCCGATCTGGAACGACCTCTGGTTCCCGCTGATTTTAGCGCCCAGCAGCAAGACGGCCACCATCACACTGGGGGTGCAGCAATTCCTGGGCCAGTTCGTCAGCGATTGGAACGCGGTCCTCTCCTCGTTGACCTTAGCGATGTTGCCGATCCTGATCTTCTACCTGCTCTTCTCGCAGCAGATGATCCGGAGTATCACCGCCGGTTCGGTGAAGTGAAGTAGAAGTGTAATGTAGAGACCACGGTGGTTTATGGTGGTCTGTCGTCTGTGGTCCCAATTCAGAAAGGAGCACGCTCATGAGAGTTGGCATTGTCGGTGTGGGCTTTATGGGCACGACGCACGCCGCCGGCTGGGTTGCGACCCCCGCGCAGCTGGTCGGCTGCGTCGCCGAGACGGAGGCCGAGGCACGTCCCCTGGCCGAGCAGTACGGGATGCGCGTTTACCCTGACTTGGCGAGCTTGCTGCCGGACGTGGACGTGGTGGATATTTGCACGCCCACGCACCTGCACGCGGCGCAGATCCTCCAGGCGGCGGCGGCCGGCAAAGCGATCATTTGCGAGAAGCCGTTGACGCGGACGGTCGCGGAGGGTCGCGAGGTGCTCGCGACCTGCCGTCGGGCCGGGGTGCCTTTGTTCGTAGCGCACGTGGTCCGCTTTTTCCCGGAATACGCGCTGGCGCAACAGCTGGTCGCCAGCGGCGAGATCGGCCGGCCCGGCGTGATCCGCCTGAGCCGGGGCAGCTATCGGCCTAAGAAACCGGTGGGCAACTGGTTCTTAGACGAGGCCAGATCGGGCGGCATCCTGCTGGATATGATGATCCACGATTACGATTACGCACGCTGGCTGGCCGGCGACGTGGAGAGCGTCTACGCCAAAAAGATCTCGGCCGGTCACCCGGAGGCGACGGTGGATTACGGCCTGGCGATCCTCAAGCACCAGAGTGGGGCGCTGAGCCACATCGCCGGTGCCTGGGCCTACCCGCCGCCCACCTTCCGCACCCGTTTTGAGATCGCCGGGGATCGCGGCCTGCTGGAGTTTGATTCCGACGACACGGCTCCCATCCGCACCCTGATCCGCAAGACCGGCGGCGGGGACGCGCCCGACGTGGGGCTGCCCTCCAGCCCGGTGAGCGAAAGCCCCTACACGACGCAGATCAAGGAATTTTACCGGACTCTGACGGAGGGGACGCCCTGCCGCGTCTCCGCCGAGGATGGATTGGCGGCGGTGCAGATCGCCGAGGCGGCGCTGGAGTCGGCCCGCACCGGTCAGGCCGTGCCCGTGAGCGCGTTGTGAGGAGGTCAGCCATGAGAATCGGGATCCTGAGCTTTGCACACCATCATGCCGAAGCCTACATTCAGGCTCTGCGGGCACTCCCCGACGTGACGTTGCTGGGGGTGGCCGACGAGGATGCCGCGCGCGGGCGCTCCTTCGCTGAGGCTTACAACGCTCCCTTTTATCCTTCCTACGCCGATTTGGTGGCCGCCAAACCGGACGGCGTCATCATCTGCACGGAAAACGCCCACCACCGCCCGCTGGTGGAACTGGCCGCCGACCACGGCGTCCATGTCCTTTGCGAGAAGCCGCTGGCGACGACCGTCGCCGACGCTCAGGCCGCGGTGGGAGCCTGCCAGCGGGCCGGCGTGCTGCTCATGACGGCCTTCCCGATGCGTTTCAGCCCACCACTGCTGGAAATCCGGGCGCGCTTGCTGGCCGGCGATTTCGGCCCGGTCTACTGCTTCAACGCTACCAACCAGGGTGAACTGCCGACCAAGCACCGCGCCTGGTTCGTGGACCCGGTGCTGGCCGGCGGCGGCGCGTTGATGGATCACACGGTCCATTTGGTGGACATCATGCGCTGGTTCCTGGGCGACGAGGTGGCGGAGGTCTACGCTCAATCCAACCGCATTTTCCACGCGGATGAGGTGCAGGTGGAAACCGGTGGTCTGGAGCTGCTCACCTTCCGCAATGGGGTTTTCGCCACCATTGATTGCAGCTGGTGCCGGCCGCCCTACTGGCCTACCTGGGGGGGATTGACCTTTGAGATGGTTACGGAGCGCGGCGCGGTCGTCGTGGATGCCTTCAAGCAGAACGTGACGGTCTACAGCCACCGCCTGCAGCGCCCGACCTGGGCCTTCTGGGGGTCGGACATGAACCAGGCGCTGGTGGCTGAGTTCGTCGCGGCGATCCGCGAACAGCGCGCGCCCGCTGTCACCGGCGAGGACGGCCTGCGCGCGGTGGAGGTGACGTTAGCGGCCTACGAGTCGGCCCGTTGTGGGCAGCCGGTGGCGCTTGGAGTGAAACGTGAAGCGTGAAACGTAAAACGTGAAGCGTGAAACGTAAAACGTGAAACGTGAAGCGTAAAACGTGAAGCGTCAAACGTGAAACGTAAAACGTGAAACGTGAAGCGTAAAACGTGAAACGTCAAACGT
>CAYTGR010000010.1:96989-98908 GCA_964437445.1 uncultured Anaerolineales bacterium
AAACGTGAAACGTAAAACGTGAAACGTGAAGCGTAAAACGTGAAACGTCAAACGTGAAACGTCAAACGTGACGCTCCGGGTGCGCGGTGCGTCACGTTTTCAGGCATTAGATGGCTATGATGCCTTCGGGCGTTCTGAGGGTTTTTCCAGGTTTGAAAATAGCGTGAAAAGTTTGTAGTGAGGCGCTTTAGCGCCGTCCAACACGCTAAAGCCCGCTACGATGAGCCTATTTCATCGCCATGGGGAATTCTTTCCCTCACGCCTGATACGCGCGCATGGATTGCATCGGCCGGCCCACCATGCGGAAGGCGCGCCGCTCCGCCTCCCAGCGGATCCGCTCCACATCCAACGTCAGGTATTCGCCCCGGCGGTAGAGCAGCTGCCCGTCGCACCAGACGTAGGCGACGTCGCCGGGATGGGCCGTATAGACGACGCCGGCCGCCACGTCGTGGCGGGGAATCCAGTGCGGCGCGGAGGTATCCAGCAGGATCAGGTCGGCGGGGCGGCCCGGCGCCAGGACCCCGCTGGCCGGGAAGCCGAGCGCGGCCGCCGCTGCCTGGGTGGCTAAGCGCAACAGCTGGGTGCGCGGCAGCAGCTCCGGGTCCATGTGCGTCACCTTCTGGTAGAGGCCGGTGAGCCGCATGACCTCCAACAGGTTCAGGTCGCTGTTGGAGGCGGGGCCGTCGGTACCGAGCGCCACCTTAACGCCGGCCTCCAGCATCCGTTTGAGGGGCGGGAGCGGCATGGCGAGCTTCTGGTAGGTCTTGGGCGTGTGGGCCACGTAGACGCCCTTGGCCGCCAGTAGCGCCAGGTCGCTCTCCAGCACGAAGTTGCAGTGGGCGACCAGCGCCGGCTCCGGCAGGTCAAAGAGGCCCAGGCTCTCCACGTAGGCCGTCGGACTCAGACCGTAGCGCGTCAGGGAGCCCTGCAGCTGCTCCGGTGACTCGCTCAGGTGCAGGTGGACACCGGTGCCGAGCCGGTGGGCCTCCTCAGCGCAGCGGCGCAACGTTGCTGGCGGGTCCATGTAGGGCGAGTGCGGCCCCAACGTCGTGTGGATGCGCCCCCCTGCCGCGCCGCGCCAGTGCTCCACAAAGGCGACTGTTTCTGCAAACGAGACGCCGCCCACTTCCTTGTCGTCGCCGATCCCGAAATGACACCAGGCCAGCAGTGCCTTCATCCCGCTCTCTTCCACCACGCGCGCGGTCTGGTCTTCCCAGAAGTAGTGGTCGGCGAAGCCGATCACCCCCCCGCGCAGGAATTCGGCGGCGGCGAGCGCTGCGCCCCAGTAGACATCCTCTTCCTCCAGCGCCGACTCGGCAACCCAGATCTTCTCGTTGAGCCAGCGCTCAAAAGGGAGGTCCTCGGCCCAGCCGCGCTCTAAGGTCATGGCGGCGTGGGTGTGGGCGTTGAAAAAGGCTGGCAGCGCGACCAGTTCGCGCCCGTCAATGATCTCGTCGGGTGCGAATTCCGCCGGGGCCGCCCCGATGGCGACAATCTGTTGGTCTTCCAGCGCCATGTCTACCGCCGGCAGAATCCGGTCGGCCTCATCCAACGTGATGGCGGTAACATTTTGAATCAAAGTCCGCATGGGGTTCCTCTCTGCTTTATAGTTTTGGGATGATGACCACAGACTATGGACGGCAGACCACGGTTTTCCGGCCTGGTGGTCTGCGGTCCGTGGTAAGCCATTTTTGGCGCCAGCGCCAGGACAACGACTGCCCCAACGTATTGGTTAGTGGTCCGTGGTCCGTCATCTGTGGTCTCTTAACCATAGCCCGCTTTGGCCGGATGTCAAATAATGGCATTTGACGTTTGGGGAGATACGGTTAGAGTTAGGGTATGTCGCTTACACCCTATTTACCAAGTCACGTGCGCGCTGGGCGCCCGGCGGTTAACCGCCGGGCTAGCCAGCAACGCCC
>CAYTGR010000011.1:0-49434 GCA_964437445.1 uncultured Anaerolineales bacterium
GGCTACGGTAACTGTTCAACCCCTCCAGGGCGTTGGGGTCCAACTCCGGCGCAGACTCTTCCTCACCAGCGGGCTGGGTGGTAGCCTCCTCCGTCACAACCGGTTGCTCCTGGGTTGCTGCTCCTCCTTGCTCCTGAGTCGCGGCCGGGGTTTCGGTTACTTTCCCACCCCCGCCGAGACAGGCCAGCGAGAAGAGCAACAGACCAACAATTACCAACAGACTCCAGCGCTTCATTCAACCATCCTCCTTCGTTTGCGTTTGTGCATTTGTATTATTGATTGGCATGACAGATCGAATTTCCCAATTCATCTCACCGTCGTTCGGCAGCGCCTGTCCCACACCAATCCCGCAGATAATGGCAGTATAACACGATTCCCATCAAAGAGCAAGACGAAACAGAACACATGTTCAGATTTGACACCTTCGGGCGTTTTTTAGGGGCCAGGAGCGGCTGATGATCTTCAGTCACGTAGTCCGTGGGCTTTGTAGTAACGCTTATGGTCTTCAAGAAAATAATCCGGTCACGTGCGCGCTGGGCGCCCGGCGGTTAACCGCCGGCCTAGCCAGCAACGCCCCGTGAACGGGGCTACGGCAGCCCGGTTTACCGGGCGTGGCTTGGGTAGCCGGGCGATTGATCGCCCGGCTACCCACCGGAAAAAAACGAGTCGCCTGGTGTTACCGCATTTAATTTTTAAACTTCATAAGCCGCCCCTACAAACGGGAAGCTGCGTAAGTTCTATGATTAACCTCAATTGCCACCTGCACCGCCAGGAGACCACAGACGACTGACCACGGACCACTGGCGGTTAACACAGGGAGGCTGCGGTCTTGTGTCAGTGGTCAAAAGAGAAAAGGACCCTTGCCAACGCAAGGTTGCAACCTGCGTTAGTTATCAAAAAAACTACCGGCCCGACCAGCGAGCCGGTAGTATCTCCATGACTGTACCGTAGACCGTACCGTTCAGCCACTCAGGTCGGCACGTGAGTAATGGCAAAGACACACGGACGAGCAATGATGTTCCCGGCAGCCGCACAGGACACTTCTTCCACCATGTACTCATCCTCCCCAGCGGCCCACTCAATCGCTTCCAGCAGCAACCCCATCGTGCTATGACAGACCGGGCGTTCCATATGAGTGCGCGCCCAACAGGAGGCGCTGGGCTCCAGGTGATAGAGCAGCCGGTCCTCGGCTGGCTGCGACACCCATACCTTAGCGTCAGTTTCACCGGCCATCACCCCGGCGATCTTCTGTAACAAAGTCGTGATCCGCACCGGCAACGGCAGTTCGTGAAAGCCGCCCGCTTCCAGTTCTTCCTGGGCCCCCAGCTGCTCCAGAATCGCATGAAATGAGACGCGGCCGGCCCGCAGCGCCAGCGCCCGGCCCCCGCGCACCCCATACATCTCCTCCAGAGTCTCATTGAGCGCGGTGAAGTCCACAAAATCCACCGCCAGCTGCTCATCATAAGGGGGCGGCGACTCAATCCAACGGCTCAGTTTAGCCAGGCGCAATAGAGCGCTCAAACCATGCCGCCCGATGATCTCTCCCAACGCATCCAGGTAGATGCGTGTGATCCGGTTGGACTGAAAGTACTCTTTGCGCGTTGCCATGGCTCCTCCAGTCCGCTACAACATCGCCGCTAATTCTTCGGCCGCGCGACGCATCTCCAAAAACAGCAAACCGAGTTTGGCCTGTTGCCGCGCCATCACGGTCAACACGGCCTCCTCTCCCACCGCGCGCAGGACCACGTACCCGCGCTCCCCCTTGACGTAGACCTCATCCAAGGTACCGCGTCCCAATTCGCTGGCGATGCGTTCCCCCAGGGAAAGCATCGCTGCCGACATGGCCGAAACCCGATCTTCTTCCACTCCCTGGGGCATGGAGGAAGCAATGGTCAGGCCATCCACACTGACCAGCGCCGTAGCCTCCACATCGGGGGTAGACGATTGCAAAGCGCGCAGCCGCTGGATCAACAGATCAGTCCTGCTCATCGACCCTCCTCGTGAAAATAGTCAGTTAGTCTTTAGTCGCTTAGTCAGCCATGGTAGTGGTGCAAACTTGAATTTGCGATCCTGACTCAGCGCTCAAGCGCAAGCAGTAAAGTACTTTCACACCGGCCCTGGCCGATAATGAGAGATAATTCTATTATATTGAGATTTTTAAGATTGTACAGATGAGCTTACTGCAAAAGCCTGAGATCTCACGCCCGGGCGCAAAACCTGCCGTCTTGACGACTTTGCGCGAGATATTTTTGCAGTCAAGTCCCGGATTTGCCAATCCCCAACGGGAGCGGCTCCGCTTGACAGGGAAGCAGCTCGGGTTATCATAGCCGGGCAACATGCCGGAGGAACATTCATGATCAACCAGGAAAACGCGCCACGGGGAGAAAAAGCGACGACCTTACCTACATCACGCCAGGTCTTTGTCCGGCTCAATACTGCGGCCGGGCCACGTTGGGGAATGGTGATCCAGGGGCGCGTCATCGCATGGCGCGGCGAACCGTGGGATGGGGGGGCGCTGGAAGATGAGCTGGGACTGCTGGAGACGCTGTCTCTGCTGGCCCCGGCCACACCGACCAAGATTGTGGCCGTCGGGCGCAATTATGCAGCCCACGCGGCCGAGCACGGCGGCGAAGTCCCGCCCGAACCACTGCTCTTCCTGAAGCCACCCAGCAGTGTGATCGGCCCAGGGGCGACTATCGTGCTGCCGCCCTCAGCGGCACGGGTGGAGCACGAAGCGGAGCTCGCCCTCGTCATCGGCCGCCGCTGCCGGAACGTGCCCCCCGCCGAGGCGTGGGCCTGCGTTTGCGGCATTACCTGCGCCAACGACGTCACGGCCCGTGATCTCCAACGCCGCGACGGCCAATGGACCCGCGCGAAGGGATTTGATACCTTTTGTCCTCTCGGACCCTGGTTAGTGCGCGGGCTGAGTACGGCCGAGGCCAGTGCGCTGACGCTGACTTGCCGGGTCAATGGCACGGTGCGCCAGCAAGCCAGCACGGGCGAGATGGTCTTCCCGCCTGCCGAGTTGCTGGCCTACGCTTCCTCCGTCATGACGTTGGAACCAGGCGACCTGCTCCTCACCGGAACCCCGGCCGGCGTGGGGCCGCTCACGCCGGGCGACATAGTAGAAGTAGAACTGGCCGGGATCGGCCGACTGTGCAACCCGGTCAGCAGGTAACCAGCGCCATGCAGATCACGGTCTACCGCACAACCGCGGGGTTCGCTGCGCTGGCTGCCGAATGGGACACACTGCTCAACGCCAGCCAGGCCGACAGTCTTTTCCTCACCCACACCTGGCAAACGCTCTGGTGGGAACACTACCACCCCGGCGAGCTCTGTCTGGTCGCCGCGCGCGACGCCGATGGCCGGTTGGTCGGGTTAGCGCCGCTGTTCTGGAATGCCGAAGAGCGCAGCTTGCAGACGGTCGGCTGTGTGGACGTCTCCGATTACCTGGATTGGATCGTCGCGGCCGGCAGCGAAGCGACCGTCTATCCGGCGCTGTTAGATACGCTCCTCACGCACCCGGACGTCCCGGCGTGGGAGGTCCTGGCACCCTGCAACGTCCCGCAGGACTCTGTGTCGCTGCAATGGCTGCCCGAACTGGCGCGCCAGCGGGGACTGGAAACAGAAGTTGCTCAGGATGATGTCTGCCCGCTCTTAACACTGCCAGGCAGCTGGGACGAGTATCTACAGACCCGGCTCAACAAAAAGCAACGCCACGAATTGCGCCGCAAGCTGCGGCGCGGTCCCGAGCTGGCGTGGTATCAGGTCGGCCCTGAGCATGACCTGACGGCCCAGGTAGACCTTTTTGTAGCCCTGATGCAGAAAAGTCACCCTGAAAAAGCTCATTTCATCCAGGACTCACAAAACCGCGCCTTCTTTTATGCCATCGCGCAGGCCACTCAACAAACCGGGTGGCTCCAGCTTAACTTTTTGACCTGGCAAGCGGAGCCCATTGCGGCCTTTTTCAACTTCCTCTACCGCAACCGGGTCCTGGTCTACAACTCCGGGTTTGACCCGGCCTATGCGATATACAGCCCAGGGATTGCCCTGATGGCGCGGATCATCCAGCAGGCCATTGAGCGGCGCTACGCTGTGGTAGATTTCATGCGCGGTGATGAGAGCTACAAATACGACCTGGGCGGCGTAGACACCACCGTGCACCGGCTGTTCATCCGCCGGCCCCTTTGATCGCCTGATTTCTTGACGAAACGAGGATAGTTTTCACATGGAATGCCAACAAGCAACCAACCTGAAGCAATGCACCTGCACCTACGAACCCTGCAGCCGGAAAGGGCTCTGCTGCGAATGTATCGCCTACCATCGTCGCTACAACGAGCTGCCCGGTTGCCTCTTCCCGCCCGCCGCCGAGCGGACCTATGATCGCTCAGTCGCCTGCTTCGTGGCCGCCGTGCAATCCACACAACGACGATGACCTCCGCCCTTGCCCATCCCCCACTCCGGGGTACAATGAGCTCCCATGGGGGAATTCCGTGGGAAGGAGTTCGCTATGTCCGACGAAAATGCTCCAGTCGCTATTCATCTGGTCGTGAGGGGTGAGGTTCAAGGCGTCGGGTTCCGCGCCTTCACCCGCATGGTGGCACAACAGCTCAAGCTGGTGGGTTGGGTCCGCAACCTGCCGGACGAGACGGTGGAGATCTGGGCCGAGGGGCCACGGGCCACCCTGCAACGGCTGCTGGAAGCCGTCCGGCGCGGCCCGGCCGGCGGCTTTGTAGAACACGTCAGCGTGGAGTGGCCCACGCCCCAGGGGAAGTTTGTGGACTTCAGCATTACCTATTACTGGTGACGGATGCCCAAAAAACCTGAAACAATCGCCTGGATTGTGCTCATTCTGTCATTTCTGACCTGCCTGCTGCTGGCAGTCGGCACCCCGGTTAGCATTCGCTGGTACATTCTAAACGCCACCCGCCCGCTCTCCGTCGCGTTGCAACCCAATTCGGGGACCATCGTCTACCAGCCCAAAGGAAGCGGAAATCCAGTTCTGGTCACTGAGGCGCTGACCAACAGCGACTTGCCCCTGCACAGCCGGATCAAGCTGGCAGCGGACGCCGAAGCCCTGCTCCTGTTTTATCCCAGCGGGGATACTCAGGCTCCCGTCAGCACTGTCCAGTTATATGGCGAAACTGAACTGGTCTTCCTCAATGCCAGCACGCCGCGTTTCCCCAACAGCCCGCTGCCGCACCAGATCACCCTCCAGGCCACGCAGGGACGGATCCGGCTCTCCGTCGGCGGCGACGAGCGCCCAACGACACTCCACTTCCAGACTCCCCAGGGAGCAGTGGACCTGGATGAAGGGGCCTACACGTTGATTATCGGGAGCGAGCGCACCGAAGTGCTGGTCAGCACTGGCCGCGCCCGCATTCCGAACCCGGCCAGCGGCGAGACCTTCGTCCTGACCGACCTGCAGCGCATTGAGTTGACCTCCCAGGGCTTGGGGGAGATCGCCGTCGGCGGGCGTAACTTGCTCCGCAATGGCAATCTGGAACAACCCCTGGACACCCCCTGGACTACGTACACCAAAGACATCCAATTTATAGATGAAAACGGCGGCACTATCCGGCAGACGGGTCAGGAACGGAAAATAGTGATTCTGGAACGTTATGGCCGGGGCCACGCTGAAACCGGCCTGGAGCAAACCGTCAACCAGGACATCCGGGGCGCGCAGTCGCTCAAGGTCACCGCCCGGCTGCGTGTGGACGTGCAAGATCTGCCACTCTGCGGCACACTGGGCACCGAATGTCCGCTGATGATCCGTATGACTTATACCGACCAGCAGGGCGGGACACACGAATGGCTCCAGGGCTTCTACGCGATGGAGGGCAACACCCCCTATACGGCCATCTGCATTCAATGCGAGGGCAACCCGGTCCACATCAAAATTCCCCAGGGCGCCTGGTACGCTTACGAATCGCCCGACCTGCTCCCGTTGTTGAAAGAGCGGGGGATCGTACCGGCCGCCATCCGCACGGTCACCATCTACGGCTCCGGGCACACCTACGTCGCCTCCATTGACGAAATCGCCGTGCTGGTCACGGAGTAACTTCCTCTTGGAATTCAAACCATGCACCCTGTACATACTTCTTGTTATCCCATTGGCAAATTGCCCCAGGCTGACCTGGTGGACCTGTTGGCCCGCTACGCCGGCGGTTCTGATCCCCGCGTGATCCTCGGCCCCGGTTTAGGCCGCGACGCCGCCGTCGTGGCGTTTGGCGACCGCTATCTGGTCGCCAAAACCGATCCCATCACCTTCGCGACCGACGAAATCGGCTGGTACGCCGTCCATGTGAACGCCAACGACGTGGCCTGCCTGGGGGCGACGCCGCGCTGGTTCATCGCTACGCTGCTCCTGCCGGAAGGGAAAACCGACTACGCCCTGGTAGAACACATCTTCGCCCAACTGGCCGAGGGCTGCCGGGAAATCGGAACGGTGATGGTCGGTGGTCACACCGAGATCACCTACGGCCTGGAACGTCCCATCGTCGTTGGCGCCATGTTCGGCGAGAGCAGCCCGGCCCAGTTGGTCCGCTCCGACGGGGCCTGCCCCGGCGACGCGCTCATCCTCACCAAGGGGATTGCGGTAGAGGGGACGGCGCTGCTGGCGCGTGAAGCCGCCGAGCGGCTGCAAGGACATGTGGCGGCGGAGCTGTTAACGCGGGCAGCCGGCTTCTTGCACGATCCCGGTATCAGCGTGGTGCGTGACGCCGCCCTTGCCACAACGACCGGCCGCGTCCACGCCATGCACGATCCGACCGAGGGCGGCGTCGCCACCGGTCTCTGGGAACTGACCGAGGCCGCCGGTTGCGGCGCGGTGATAGACGAACCGGCGCTCCCTATCTTCCCCGAGACCAGGGCCCTCTGTACCGCCCTGCAGTTAGATCCCTTAGGACTGATTGCCTCCGGTGGGTTGCTGGCCGCCGTCGTGCCGGAGGATACAGCGGCCGTCCTGGCCGCGTTGCACACGGCCGGGATCGCCGCCACCCGGATCGGCACCGTGCGCGCGGAACCCGGTGTGGTGCTGCGCAGCCCGGCCGGCGAACGTCCGTTGCCACGCTTTGCCCGCGACGAACTGGCGCGGCTGTTCGGGGCATAGGAGCGGCCCCCCGATGGATCCGCTGGCTTTGCCCGTCCCGCCCGACAGCAACGACGGCAAAAGTAGCCTGGTCCACCGCCTGCTGATCGCCTCCGGGCAGGTGGGCCGGATCAGTCCAGTTGCGCTGCTCCCCTCCTGGATCGGCCTGGTGTTCATTGCAGCCTGGCCCTGGCAAGCGCTGCTCTGGCCGGCCGTGGGGATCGCCACGGTCGCCCTGGCAAGCGATGGGGCGATGTTAGCCCTGCTGCCGGTCACCCGGCGCTCCTGGGGGCCGGTGACGCCACCGCTGCTGGCGCTCACCCTGCTGCGCACCCTCCTCAGCTGGGCGCTGGCGTTAACCGGTCCGACCCCGGTGGCACTGGGCGTCCAGGCCCTGTTACAGTTAGCCGTGAGCGGCCTGGCCGTGTACGCCACCTGGGTGGAGCCGGCGCAGGTGAAAGTCACCCGGCGGCAGCTGAGGCTGACTGGCGACGACCCGGCTGGAGCCGGGTCCGATGAGCCGCCGGCCATGTTGCGCCTGCTGCACATCTCGGACCTCCACTACGAAGGCGATTCGCCGCGCGAAACTACGCTGCTGGCGCAGGTAGCCGGGCTGCACCCGGCGCTGATTCTGCTCACGGGCGACTATCTCAACCTCTCGTCGGTCCACGATCCGGCAGCCCAGGCCGGGGCGCACGCCATCCTGGAACAGCTCCAGGCCCCGCTGGGAATCTACGCCGTGACCGGCAGTCCGGTGGTGGACCGGCCCGGCGTCGTACCGCGAATCTTTGCCGATCTCCCCATCCGCTGGCTGGATGACGAGGTTGCCCCGGTGCGCTGGGACGGTGGTGAGCTCTGGCTGCTGGGCGTCCGCTGCACCTACCGGCCGGAGCGCGACGCAGCGGCACTGGCCCGGTTGCTGCGCCAGGTTCCCAGCGATGCTTTCACCGTGCTGCTCTATCACACCCCCGACCTGATGCCCGAAGCCGCGCGACTGGGGGTGCGCCTCTATCTGGCCGGGCACACCCATGGCGGCCAGATTCGGCTGCCGCTGTACGGCGCGATTTTCACCAGCTCCCGCCACGGCAAACGCTATGAAATGGGAGAGTACCAGACCGGGCGGACCACTCTCTACGTCAGCCGGGGCCTGGGGATGGAAGGGCTGGGCGCCCCCCGCGCCCGTTTCCTCACTCCCCCGGAGATCGTCCTCTGGGAACTCAGCGTCGGGAACGGCCAGGCGGGTGATTGACCAAATCGCCCGCGCGTGGTATGCTTAGGGCGAGTCGGAGCAGGCCGGGTGGTCGCGCCTCACCCAGCGTGGGGCGAGGAAAGTCCGGACTCTACAGGGCACGGTGCCGGCTAACGGCCGGGCGGGGCGACCCGCAGACAGGGCCACAGAAACAGACGGCCGACGGCCCGCAGGGGCCAGGTCACGGTGAAAAGGTGGTGTAAGAGACCACCGGCAGACCGGGTAACCGGCTGGCCAGGCAACCCTCACCGAGAGCAAAGCCAAGCAGGGAGGAAGGCGCGCAGCGCCGGGGGGCGGCCCGTTCCCTCTCCCTTGAGGGAGCAACTTCCGGGTAGGCTGCTGGAGGCGGCGGGCAACCGCCGTCCAAGATAGATGACCACCGCCCGCAGGGGCACAGAATCCGGCTTACAGGCCCGCTCCGGCTCGCCGGGCCTGGGGTGCGCGCCCGGCGCAAGACGTATCCTCCGCAGTGTTTGCCAAACCCCCATTCTATGGTATCATTGACCCGGTTTGCTCAGACGGGCTTTCCGTTCCCGGGACCGCACCGGGAATAATCCCATGGAAAGGAGGACATCACCGTCTTGGCTACGCGGAGCTATGAGTTAATGTTGATCTTAAGTCCCGAACTGGACGAGGCAGCCACTGAAGCGCTGCTGGAACGGATTCGGGGTTACCTGGCACAGGCCAAGGCCACAGTCACCAGCTTCAACACGTGGGGGCTGCGCCGGTTGGCGTACCCCATCAAACGCCAAAAAGAAGGGCGCTACTATCTGGTGAATTTCACGGCCGAACCGCGCCTGGTCAAGGAATTTGAACGCAATCTGCTGCTGGCCGAAGGGGTGCTGCGCGAGCTGGTCATCCGCCTGGACGAAGTCGCAGGGGAAGCCGCACCGGCCGCCACACCAGAAGTGCCCGTGGTGGCCGAACCACCGGCCGTTGAACCACCGGCTACTGAAACCACCGAACAGGACTGAAGCCCTCAGGAATAACCAGGGATGACGCGCGGACTCAACAAAGTGATGATCATCGGACGGCTGGGCCGGGACCCGGAAATGCGGTTCACGGCCAGCGGGCAGCCGGTAGCCTCGTTCAATGTGGCGACCACCCGGGGGTGGACCAACAATGAGGGCGAGCGCCGGGAAGAAACCGAGTGGTTCCACGTCGTGGCCTGGGGCGGGCTGGCGGAGCTGTGTAAGAAACGGCTCCACAAGGGCTCCCAGGTCTACGTGGAAGGACGGCTTCAGACCCGTTCTTGGGAGGACACGGACGGCCAGCGCCATTATCGCACCGAGCTGGTCACCCAGGAGTTAATCTTCCTGGATACCTACGAAGGGCCGGACACAGCCGAAGAAGAATTGCCGACCGACGATGAAGCCGAGGAGGTTGCGGCTCCATTTTAAGAAATCGTCATCGTTGAGGGCTCAGCCGGGGCCGCAAACTAAAGTTTGCGTCATGCTCGTCACTGACTAAGCCATTGAGTGACTAAAGACTGGTGGATTAATTTTTAAGAGGAGGAAGACTGTGCCAAATCCAAACAATCCCCGACCCGCTGGTGGACAGCAGCGCGGCCGGTTTCAAATGCGACGCAAGGTCTGTTATTACTGCAACGAAAGCAACGCCAGCGTGGACTACAAGCAGGTTGAGGTATTACGCCGGTTCGTCACCGAGCGCGGGAAAATCAAGCCCCGCCGCCAGAGTGGCCTGTGTGCCCGGCACCAGCGGCTTGCAGCCGTCGCCATCAAGCGGGCCCGGCATGTCGCGCTGCTGCCTTTCGTCTCCGAACCAGGCCAATCATATTAAACGATTGGGTATCAAACGATGGGCATAGGGCGTTCCCCTATGCCCTTTGCTTATCCTTTGGAGAGGTATTATGGCGAAAAAACCCATTGTTCAAGAAAAAACTCTCACCCGCAAGCAGGCAGCCCGCCATGAAAGGGATCTGCGCGCCCAGAGGATTATCACCGGGGTTGCCATCGGGTTAGCCGTCCTGGTGGTGGGCATCCTCGGCTACGGGCTGCTGACCGAGGTGGTGCTCAAAGGCCGCACGCCGGTCGCCAAGGTAGGCGATGTGCCGATCACGACCGATCAGTTCCAGGCCCGCGTCCGCTACCAGCGGGTGCAGATCAAATACCAGATCAATCAGTATCAATCTCTGTTGGACCAATTGACCTCCACTGAAAATCAATCTTACGCCCAACAGATTCAGATCAGCATTGCCAACCTGGAAAATCAGCTCTCGGCCGATATGGCAAACGTCCTGGGCGGTGATGTGTTAGACCAGATGGTGGAAGAAGAGCTGGTGCGACAGGCCGCGCCCCAATACGGCCTCCAGGTGAGCGACGAAGAAGTGACCCGCCAGGTAGAATCGTTGTTCGGTTACGACTCCACGGCCGTCATTACTTCCAGCGAAACTATGACCGGGACGCAAGCGCCGGTCACGGCTGAGGAATATCAGCAAGCCTACCAGAACTTTCAAAACAATGTCTTGAAAGTCAGCGAGCTGACAGACGCGCAGTTCCGGCAGATGGTGGCCGCCGATCTCCTCAAGACCCAGCTCCAGGCGGTCTTCTCGGCCACGCTGGCCACGACGGCGGATCAGGTTAAAATCACCTATCTCGTGACCGATACGCAGGAGGTCGCGCAGGCCTGGCGAGCCCAGATTGAGAGCGGCGCCAACCCCATCAGCCTGACCGAGCAATTCAATACGGGCGGCGAGCTGCCCTGGTTGCCGGTCGGCTACCTGAGCAGCCAGCTGGGAGCCGATGTGGAAAAAGCGGCGTTCAACACACCGGTGGGCCAAACTTCCGAACCGGTGCTGGGCAACGACAATCGGTATTACATCCTTTACGTTCAGGGGCACGAAGAGCGCCCGTTGGATGACTATTTCCTGCAGCAGGCGCGCGACGAAAAGTACAATCAGTGGTTAGAGGAGCAACGCCAGAGCAAACTCCAGACCTTTGATTGGCAAAGTGTGGTACCGACCACGCCCTGATCTGCCAAATACTCTCTCATAACCTTCAGCACAACAAAACGGGGGCGGTAGTGAACCGCCCCCGTGACATTTCAGGCCCAAGTGACCTCAGCTGACCCGGCGAGCCTCAATGACGTTGGGGATTTGCTCTATCTTGCCCAGAATCCGGTTCAATTTAGCCAGGTTGGGCACTTCCAGCGTGAGGTAAATGGGGATGATGTTGTAACGGTCGCGTTTGCCGGTGCTGACGGCCGACATATTGAGGCTTTCGTTGGCTACCACGCCGGAGATGTCGTGCAGCAAACGATGGCGGTCATAAGCCATGATGAGCACCTGGGCGGCGAAGGTGTGCTCCTGCTGCCCCCACTCCACTTCAATCACCCGCTCATGTTCTTCCCGGCTGATCCGTAGCATGTTGGGGCAATCCCGGCGATGGATGGTGATCCCGCGCCCGCGCGTCACATAGCCGACGATATCCTCGCCGGGCAAGGGGTTGCAGCAGCGCGCCACATGGGTCAACATGCCGCCGGTCCCCTGGATGTTGACTTTGCCGGGCGCGCTGACCGGTGGCGGCGGCGGGATTTCACTTTCCTCCGGCAGCTCGGCCTCTTCCTCCGCCTTACGCCGGGCATAATCCTCCAGCTTGGCAATGATGTGCTCGTTGGTCACGTCGCCGACGCCCACGGCCGCCAGGAATTCCTCTTCGCGGGGAAAACGCCGCGCAAACAGCTCGGCCACGTCCTCCACCGTCAGGTCCAGCCCCAGCCTCCGCAGTTCGCGCTCCACCGTCTCGCGCCCACGGGCGATGTTCTCTTCCCGGTCCTGCCGCCGGAACCATTGCTGAATTTTCGCCCGGGCCCGGTGGGTCTTGATAAAGCCCAGCTCCTCATTGAGCCAGTCCTGGCTGGGGGCCGCCTGCTTGCCGGTGATGATCTCCACCCGGTCTCCGGTCTGGAGCTGATAGTTGAGCGGCACCCAGAGCCCGTTAGCCCGCGCCCCCCGGCAGCGATGGCCGACCTCCGAGTGGATGGCGTAAGCGAAATCCAGTGGCGTGGCCCCCAGCGGCAGCTCAATCACCCGGCCCTTGGGCGTGAAAGCGTAGACCCGATCCTGAAAGAGGTCGGTTTTCATTTGCTCAATGAAGGACTGCGCGCTCTCCGCCTCTTGCCGTAATTCCTGCACCGCCTGTCGCATCCAGGTGACCTGCTGGTCCAGCTCGCGGCTCTGGGGCGCCTGCTCCTTGTAGCGCCAGTGGGCCGCCAACCCGTACTCGGCATCCTGATCCATCTCGCGGGTGCGGATCTGGATCTCAAAGGCTTGCTCGTCATCGGCGACCACCGCGGTGTGCAAACTGCGGTAAAGGTTCGGCTTGGGATGCGCAATATAGTCGTCAAATTCCCGCGGGATGGGCGACCACAGACCGTGGACGATCCCCAGCACTTGATAGCACTGCGGGATGGTATCCACAATCACCCGGATCCCCTCCACATCATAAATCTGGCTGAAAGGGACATTCTTGCGCCGCATCTTGCGGTAGATGCTGTAAATATGCTTGGGGCGACCTTTGATCTCAGCGCGGATCCCCTCACGCTCCAGCGCCTGGCGGAGGAGCGCAACATGCCGGGCGACACTCTGCTCCCGTTCCGGCTTGCGGGCTTCCAATAAGTCCGCAATTTCCTTGTACATGGTCGGGTTGAGGTACCGGAGAGACAGGTCTTCCAGGTCAGCTTTCCACTGCCAGATGCCCAGCCGGTTTGCCAGGGGGACGAAAATTTCCAGCGTCTCGGTCGCCATCGCGACTTGCCGCTCGCGGGATAAGGGTTTCAGGGTCCGCATATTGTGCAGGCGATCGGCCAGCTTGATGAACATGACCCAGGGATTATCGGCCATGGCAATGAACAACTTGCGCAAGCTCTCCGATTCTTGCTGGTCGCGGCTCTGGTCGTCGCTCTGCTGCCGGAACCGTTCCACATCTTCCAGCTTGGTCACGCCATCCACCAGGCTGGCGACCTCAGCACCGAAAGACTGGCGGAGCAGTTCCAGGCTGGCCTTGTCCTTGCAATCCTCCAGCACATCGTGCAACAGACCGGCCGCGACCACGACGGGGTGCACGCCGAGATCGGCCAGCAAGTAGGCCACGTGCAAACAATGCTGCAGGTAAGGCTCACCAGACTTGCGCAGCTGTCCCTGGTGGGCGTCTTCCGCAAAGAGAAAGGCACGCCGCACCAGATCGCGGGCCTCAATGCCCACGACCCCTTCAGGCAATTTCTTTAGAATGTCATCTATGGTGAGCGTCAGTGGTTCGGTCATTGCAGTTTGCCCATCGTCCAAGGCGGGCGTTCTCCGGCCCCGGCGTCCGCCCCCCAACCTGGTGCGCGTTATGATAATGCCGAGCCCTGGAATGTCAATCACCCGGCAAGGGATATAAAAAATGGGCAAACGGCTCAACCGTTTGCCCATTTGATCACCCCGCAAGAGGCCAACCTCATCCTTCTACCATGGCCTTAATGTTGTGCAGCGTTTTATCGGCCAGCTCCTCAAAGCTCTTGACGACCAACCCTTCAGCCAGTTTGGCCGGTCCCCCCAGGTTGGCTTCAATACGAAAGGTCAACTTGGTCCGCGGCCCCATCTGCATGTAGGTCCACAGCTGATAGCCATCGGTAGCCGGACCGCTAAATTCGGCCTTCCATCGTTCGTAGGGCACGGTCTCCACAATCGTGATCTTCGCCGGCAATGTGATCCCGGCCAGGGTCATGCCGGTTTCAACCACAGTGCCGACTCCGCCATCCCCTTGAATGGATTTAGGCTCGGCCGCGCCCTCAAACCAGCGAATCCAATCCGCAGGATTGCTCAACATGGCCCAAATTTTTTCCGGGGGCGCATTGATAATGATACTTTTCTCTACAGCAGGCATGAGGTTGCTCCTTTCTAACGTCAAAATTCCAATTTGGAGGGAAAATTATAACTGGATTCTACTGCCATTTACCAAAAATGCAACCCCTGAAACGCTAATATCGGAAGATTTGCCTAATAGACTTGCGGGTTAACGCAGAACGGCAGCCGCTCGCCGCGCAGACCGGCCAGCAAATTCCTGGCGGCGATCTCAGCCATCCGCGCCCGGGCGGTGACGCTGGCGCTGGCGATGTGCGGCGTGATCACGCAGTTGGGCAAGGCCACCAGCGGATGGGAAGGAGGCAATGGCTCGGGATCGGTCACGTCCAACCCCGCCCCGGCAATCCAACCTTCGCTGAGCGCCCGGACCAGCGCTTCGGAGCGGACAATGGGCCCGCGCGCGGTGTTGATCAAAATGGCGGTAGGGCGCATCCGCCGCAATTCGCGCTCGCCGATCAGCCCGCGCGTCTCCGGCGTCAGCGGGCAGTGGAGGCTGACGAAATCGGCCTCGGCCAGGAGCGTATTCAGGTCCACGCATTCGGCGCCCAACGCGGCCCCCCGTTCAGGGTGACAGTGGGGATCGGTGTAGAGCAGCCGCATCCCAAAACCCTGGCCACGCACGGCCATCGCCTGGCCGATCCGGCCCAGGCCTACCAGGCCCAGCGTAGCGCCCCAGACATCGCGGCCCAGGAAGAACTCCGGCCCCCAGGTCTTCCATTCGCCGTGCCGGACGTTGTCCACGCCCTCTACCAGACGGCGGGCCACGGCCAGGAGCAGCGCAAACGCCAGATCGGCGGTGGCTTCGGTAAGCACGTCAGGGGTATTCCCAATGGGAATGCCGCGCGCGGTGGCCGCCGCCACATCCAAATTGTCAAAGCCGACAGCATACTGGCTGATAACCCGGAGGTGCGGCGCATGCGCCAACAGGTCTGCATCCACCCGGTCTGAAAGCAGCGTCAGCAACCCCTCGGCCTCCGCCGCTTCGGCGCAAAGCACCTCGCGCGGCACCGGCAAATCCCCCTCCCACAGATGCACGTCGCAGGTCTCGCGGAGCAGCCGCAGACCCACCTCTGGAATTTTACGGGTGACAAAAACGCGCGGCTTCATGGGCTTTCCTCCACTCACACTTCAATCTCCGCCACAGAGCCGACAATGTGCGTGGGACGATAGGGGTAGCGCTCCACATCCTCCCGGCGCGTGACGCCGCTCAGGACCAGGATGGTCTCCAGGCCGGTTTGGACACCGGCGATCATGTCGGTATCCATCCGGTCTCCCACCATGATGGTATTTTCGGAGTGCACTCCCAGATAGTTGAGTGCGGTGCGCATCATCAAGGGGTTGGGTTTGCCCACGAAGAAAGGACTCTTGCCAGTGGCCTTCTCTATCAGCGCCGCCAGCGCGCCGCAGGCCGGGACAATGCCGTGCTCGGTGGGACCGGAGGCATCGGGGTTGGTGGCAATAAAGCGCGCTCCTTCCAGGATCAGCCGGATGGCTTTGGTGATGACGGAAAAGTTGTAGGTGTCGGTCTCGCCTAAGACCACATAGTCGGGGTGTTGGTCGGTGATGACGTAGCCGACGCTGTGGATGGCGTCGGTCAGGCCGCTCTCACCGATGACGTAGGCGGTGCCGTTAGGCCGCTGCGATTGGAGAAAGCGGGCCGTCGCCAGCGCCGAGGTGAAGATCCGCTCCGGCGGGATCTCCAGGCCGCTGAACTGTAACCGGTGCGACAGATCGCGGGGTGTCCGCAACGGGTTATTGGTCAACACCAGGAATTTGGCCTGGCGCGCAACAAGCCGGGCAATGAATTGGTCCGCCCCGGGAATCATGGTAGTACCGCTGACCAGGACACCATCCATGTCAATCAGGTAATTTTTGGGTTCCATTGGCTGCTCCTCCCTGAAAAATAGAAACCAGTTAAGGAGTGAGCAGAGAGCAGTAGCAGTTCTTCTGCTCACCACTCACGGCTCACCTTTTTTCATCCCACGGCCAGTGAACGCCAGGGCATGGAAAATTCTCTTTTGCAATTGGGTCACTTGCTAAGCCGTTGATACCATTCCGGGCGCCGGTCGGCGATGGTATCCATCTCAAAGGCCCCCGCGCGGATGACAATCCGCTTCTGGCGGGCGCGCTCAGGCTCCACCTTGGCGTACCAGAGGCCGGGCTGATCGTCAGCCTCCACCAACACCTTGCCACTGGTGCCGACAACCTGGCTGCGACCAAAGAAGCGAAACCCGCTCTCCTCCCCCACCCGGTTGCAGGCCAGCAGATAGACGCGGTTTTCCAGCGCCCGCGTGCGGGTGACATACTCCGGCATCAATTCAGAGGTCTCCGGCCAGTTGGTGGGAAGCGCAATCAGGTCGGCCCCGGCCAGCGCCAGGACCCGCAACGCCTCCGGGAAACGCAGGTCGTAGCAGATGGCGATCCCAATCCGGCCTAACGCGGTCTCCCAGACCGGGAAGCCCCGGTCGCCGGGGGTAGCGAACCGGTCCACGCCGAGATAGGGCAGGTGAATTTTCCGGTAGACGCCGATCAAGCCCGCCGGCCCGATGAGGGCAGCAGAATTGTAGACCCCAATCCCGGCCTGTTCCAGCAGCCCGACCACCGCGTAGGTCCCGGTCTCCGCACAGATGGCCGCCAGAGCTCCGGTCGCCGGGCCGGGGATCGGCTCTGCGGCACGACGGGCGCTGGCCAGGTCAGGGAAGCCGTAACCGGAGACAGCGCACTCCGGGAAGACCACCAATTGTGCGCCGTGCCCGGCGGCCTCCCGTAGCAGCGCGGTCAGGACAGTTTGATTTTCGACATTCTCCCCCAGGCGGGGATCCAGCTGGGCCACAGCCACAGTTATGGACATAGCACCTCCAGTTCCCCCAACGCCTACTGCTGGCTGTCCGCCGCCGGCTCGCCACTGGCCTCGGCCGGAAATTCCAGGCCGGACAGGAGTTCGTCAAGCGTATTGAACGCGCGGATTATCTCGGCGCATTGCGCCACCGACAGGTCGTGAATCCAATCCACAAAATGCTCCTCGGTGCGACGAAGCATCGCCGCATATTCCTGGCGGCCCTGCTCGGTCAACGCCAGGACGATACGTCGCCGATCGGCGCTGTCTTCCGTGCGGGCGACCAGGCCGCGCGCCTCCAAGCCCTGCACCAGCTTGGACATCGTCGGGAGGGAAACTCCCAAATACGTGGCCAGGCCGGAGAGACAGCGCTCACCCTCCCGAAAGAGGTGCGCCATCACGCGGAACTGGGGTTCAGTGAAAAGGCCAGCACTGTGGATCCGCAAATCCTTGCGCATGATCCGCGACAAGCGCGGGACAGTTTCAATGATCGCGTGCGCGCATTCCAGCAACTGGGGTCCTTCGTCCATCCGAGCTCCTCCTGATCACAGTCGGTTGTCGCCCCCGCGGGCCAGGTCGGCCCAGCTGGGGACGGCGTAATTCCCCTACTCCAGAATCCCATTCCAGAAATTCCGGGGGTTCATCCGGCTCAGCCCCCGCCGCCAGCCGGGCAAAGGTGAAATGGGTCTCCCATTGTCCCGAACGATGGGCCAGCGCCGGAATCCAGGCCCCAGTGTTCACCAGCCAGGCCGCCCCCACCCGCTGCCGGCGGGGGATATGGGTATGTCCTAACACAATGGCCCGCAACGGCACGGCAGCGGTCTGGAAACGTTCTGCCAGTTCTCGCGCCACGGCCGGCATGTAGTCTATCCGGTCGTCGGAGTTAGCGATGCTGGCCCAGAGGCGGCCGGCATTCAGTAACAGCAAGGAGGTGGCCAGCAGGCGACCGCTCTGCCGCGTGCGCCGGGAACGGAGCAGCGCCAGCAACCCGGCGATACCGGTCACCAACCCCAGCAAGCTCAGCAAGCCCACCACGGCCTGCTCCATGACCAGCGTCCCCCACGTCTGCCAGGAAAAAGAGGCCCGCTCCCGGCCCAACGACCAGATGGCGGCCACCAGCGAGGCCGGTAGGCCCCGGTAAGCCCCCAGGGCAGCCGGCCGGCTGTATTTTTGCGCGTGCACCAGCGCCCGTTGTTCCCGGCCAATAACGGCCCAGGCGCCGACAAAATCGCCTAACCGTTTGGCAAAGGTCCAGCTGCCCCGGAGCGGGTTATCGGTCAACATCCAGACGATGGCGCGCGTGCCCGGACGGACGTTATCGGAATAGGGATAGCTGTCTTCCAAGCGATTGTAAAAATAGCGGGTGAGCAACAACCCCTGCGGTAGCCGCAGCATGTCGGGTTGGCGCGGGTGGAGCGGAGAAAAGAGGTCCGGGAAGTGATTGGCCGGCTCGTACTGGGTGCCGTGCTCCACGTAGACCTGCAAGGCCGGATCGTAGTAAAACCAGGGCTCAAACTCTAACCGTTGCGCCAGAAGTTCCGGCGTCACCGCCGGCGCATCCGGTTGTTGCTGGCGATAACGCTCGTAGGCCGCGGCCACGCAATGGTGCAGTTCCTCCTGCACCTGCGGCCAATAGAGATCGGCGTCGTGGTTGCCGCGGATGAAAAGCACGTGGTTGCCGTGGGCCACGAACCAACCCAACGCCGCAAAAAACCCCTCGTGCCCCTGCGCGATCTTGAGCAGCTTCCAGGCACTCTCCGCTGCGGTGGTGCCCAACCCAAAGCGCCGCCGGTCTGCATCCAGCTGCTGGTAATGGGTGACATGACAGACCTGTTCCAGCTCCGCGCCCTCCTGCGGCAAGAGGGAGACCTGTTCAAAGTCAAACGTATCGCCGTTGAGGATCAACAACCAGGGCCGGTCACCGTAACGGGGGGTCGTCCGAATGCGTTGATGGTAGCGCAAGAGGGCAAAAAAGTCGTCGTCAAAGTAAAAATCCTCGCGGTTGGAGTAACGCCCCAGGTCGTCCAGCCACCCCTCATTCAGGTGCAGGTCACTGAGCACCAGCAGATTGTGGGGAGGGGTTTCAGAGGAGGGCATCATGGATTGCCTCCGGGTTACCCATCAGCCATGCTAACAACCCATCCGGGTAAAGCGGCGCGGTCTCGCAGTTAAACTCCTGGAGCGCTTTCCACAGCACTTTGATGGGTGTGCCATCATCCTCGTGCCCGGCCAGTTCCGCCGTCGCGTAAAACGCCGGGTCGGCCAGTTCGCCGGCATAGAGCAACACAATCTCGTGGCCGTCCACCCCGTTACAGGTGAAGATATTTTCCAGCGCGCCCAGATAGCGCACCCCCACGACCTCGGCCCCGATCTCCTCACGCAACTCGCGCACCATGGCCTGCGCCCCGCGTTCGCCAAACTGAATGCCACCGCCCAGGGGGCGATAGAAGGTCTGGCGCTTGTGCGTATCGTACCCTTCAAAGACCAGGAGACGGCCCTGGTGTTGAAAAATGCCTAACGCGATGGCACGAATGGAGCTCAACGTGGCCTCTTGAGATGGGGGTAACGGCACTCAGGCCGGGCTGCGCCGGTAGAGGATGGGGGTCTCGTAAGAGGTGAGACGCTGGCCGCCCTTTTCCATCAGTTCCATCACGTCCAGACCCTCCGGTCCAATCGTTTCGGTCAGGGTGAAAACGGCTCCGTTGGGCAAAGAGGTGACTGATTGGCCCCAGAAGCCGTGGGCCGGATCGTACTCGTAGGTCAGGGGCGTGAAGGTTTTGGAGACGGTCAGCGCCGGGTAATCCAGCACCAGATCGGGGTTATCATTACGGAAATCGGCTTTGACAATGCCGGCCGGCAGTTCGTAAGAGATCAGCCGGACCTGGCCTTCAGCCGTCTCCTCAAACAGGAAAAGGTGCGGTGCCAGCAATTCGCGTCCGTCGGGGGTGACGTAATAGCTTTCCTCTATGACGAAGACTCCCTGAAAATCCGCCGGCAGATGGCGTATTTTGGCGTTGGCGTTGCGGTTGACGTGGCGCGCGGCCGGATGACGTTGGGTCCCGGCCTGACGCTCAGCTTCAATCTGCGCCCGGTTGTCAAAGTCGCCGATGATGTAATCCAGGAACAGAGCTAACAGACCCATCACTCCCCCTTTTATGGCCAATCAGTTCTTAGTCAAGCAGTAGTGGCGCAAACTTTAGTGGCGGTTCTTGGACAAACTAAAGTTTGGCCCACATTTTTATCCCGCCGGTACGGTTTCACCGGTAGGAATGTCGTTTCCACCTTCATCACTGGACAAAAAGGCAGTCAGGGCTGCAACGCGGCGTCAAAGAAAGCCACGATGCGCTGTTCATATTCCTCCGGCGCTACAGCCGCATATTGGCCGTGTCCCGCCCCAGGAACGACCCACAATTCTTTCGGTTCACCAGCGGCCCCATACAGGGCCAGCGCAGGGGCATCGGCGCCCTCTTTTTCGCCCACGATGATGAAAACCGGCCGGGGGCTGAGCCGAGGGATCGCAGCAATTGGGCTGACCTCCGCGGTGGACACGCCGGTCCGTTTTTCAAAAAAGAAGAGAATCAGCTGCCGATTCAGCCGTTCCAGCCAGTTCCCCTCGCCCGGTCTGAGCAGATGTGCTCGTAAATTGTCGTAATTCGCCATCGCGACCACCGCCCGCAGCTCAGGGAAACGGTCTGCGGCCATAATCGCGGTCGCCCCACCCACCGAAAAGCCCAGCACCCCGATGCGCTCCATGTCCGCCTCCGGCTGGAGGCGCAGGAAGTCCAGCGTTCCCCCCACCGCTTCTACCTCCAGCGCGCCCAGAGTGGAGGGCTGGCCTACACAATTGCGCATCTCCACCGCCAAGGCACCGTAGCCGTGCCGGTGCAGGAAAGCTGCCTCCTGGAGCATCCCGTCGCGGCTGCCGCCCCACCCCGACAAGAGCAGCACCACCGGACCAGGCGATGGCTCCGGCGGGACCCACCAACCCGCCAGGTCCAGCCCATCCCACGAGCGAATGGTGACCGATTCGGCCGTCAGTCCCCACTGTTGCAGTGCTGAGGGCGAGTTCCAGCAAAAAGGATGGATCAGCACCTGGACCAACAAAAAGTCAATGCCCACCACCAGGACCGGCGGCAGCACCACCGCCACCAACCCTACAATGCGCAACACCCGGCGCCAGCGAACTTGAACGCGGGCCATCGGGGTCAGCCTTTGGCGCGCAGGCGCCCCTGGACCGCCTCACTCGTCAGCTCACGGAGTGCGTCGGCGGCGATCCACCGCGCCGGGCGCGTGCCGAGCGCCTGGATCTCACGCGCCGTGGCTATTGCCTGCGCGTTCAGTGCCAGGTTGCGCTTCCCCAGATTGCGCAGCGCCCAATTGACCGCCTTTTTGACGAAGTTGCGCTCGTCACTGGCCGCGCGCACGATCACCGGGAAAAACTGCGCCAGCTGTTCATCGGTCGCCTGTTTGTCGCGCACGGCCAGCTCCGCAATCAGGGCAAAGGCCGTGCGCTTGACGAACTCCTCCGGGCGGGTGCTCCATTCAAAGATCTTGGCATAGGCCAGCGGCGTTTTGGCAATCAACTCGCAGACCTGATCCACCACGTCCCACGAATCAAAATCGGCCACCCAGCGCTCCAGCTGCGCCTCGGTGACTAAGGCCGGGTCGTCTATGTAGCTGGCAAGGATGCGCGCTTCGTGCAGGCCGGTTTCCCACAATTGCAAAGCCAGCTCATGCTGGACCCCGATAGTTTTAGCGAGTTTCCGCAGTTCGTAGATGGAGATCCCTAAAGTGCCCTGAGAATTGATGCCGAATTTCGCCATGCCCGCGACGTTGGCCGGGTTGGCGCGAGCGTGGAGCTCCTGCAAGATCGCTGCGTAGGTATCCATCATAAATCAAGAACTCAACGTCGGTCATGCTGACCGCGACCAACCCGCCAGCCGCTCTCTGAGTACCGCTTGCAGCTGCGTCTGCACCGCTTCCACCGGCCCGGCGGCATCCACCATGACCCAGCGTTCCGGCTCGGCGGCGGCCAGCGCCAGGTAACCGGCCCGCACCCGCTCGTGGAAGGCCAGCGCCTCGCGGTCCAGGCGGTTATATTCCCCGCCCGCCTGCTGCCGGCGGCGCAATCCCACTTCCGGCGCGACGTCCAGGTAGAGCGTCAGGTTGGGGCGCAGACCACCGGTGGCAAATTCGGTGATCGCGCGCAGCGCCGCTAACGACAGGCCCCGCCCGTAGCCCTGATAGGCGTAAGTGCTGTCGTAGTAGCGATCACACAGGACGATATTACCGGCTGCCAACGCCGGGCGGATCACCTCTTCCACGAGCTGCGCCCGCGCCGCCGAGTAGAGCAGAACCTCGGTGCGGGCATAGATCTCCGTATGCGCCGGATCGTGCACCAGCGCCCGCACCCGCTCGCCGATCACCGTACTGCCCGGCTCCCGCGCCGTCACCAGCGGATAGCCGGCCGTGCGCAGCCAGGCAGCCAGCAAGCCCGCCTGCGTCGTCTTGCCGCTGCCGTCAGCACCTTCTAAGGTCAGGAAAAAACCGGTCATAGGAAGTCACCTGGTAGCTTAACCAGCCGTCGCCAACCAAAGTTTGCGCCACTTGCTAACAGAGCAGAGCAAACTCCAATTACGGTCTGGAGATGCGCACCCGCCGGTTGGGTTCCTTCCCGTAGGAGCGCGATTCCAGGTTGGCCTCACTCGCCAGCTGGTGTTGATAACGGCGGATGAAAGCGTTCTGGGGCGAGAGCTCCACCGCTTCCACGCCGGAAAGCACCCGCTGCACGGCGATCTCGGCCTCGCGCATCGCCCGGCCCAGTGCATCCTCATCCTGCTCCTCCGGGACTTTGAAGAGCTCGGCCAGGAACGATTCCATCTGCGCAAAGGTATTGGCCCGCAGGACGTAGACAGGGATGGCGCGCCGCTCGGCCTCCACAATAGTGCCGGGCCGCTTGCGGTAGAACTGCTTGGACGTGACCAGCACCGCCGCTTCATCCAGCTGATCTACCACCCGGATGGGGACGCTCAACACCTGAGCGGCGGCGACCAGCCGGTTGCGCGCCACGCCAAAGGGATAAATGGCGGTCTCTTTGAACGCCTCACGGCCCCTGGCCGCCCCGCGTTCCACCGGCAGATAGACGGTTGGCTCACTCGTGCCGTTGCGCTTCTCCGGCGCTGCGGGCCGGGGGGCAAAGCCCTCCACGTGGACCTTGCCGCTGCTATCGCGGTAGCGCAGATGAGCGCGCGGCTGTTGCCCGCGCACCAGCGCATCCACCGAAGCGGCCACGTCCTCGTGCACCAGGAGCCGTTGCCGGTCCTGGATCTCCACCAGCACATCAAAAGTGGGCGGGGCGCGCCGCTCCAGCACCGTCTTTTGGGTGCCGCGCCGTCGGGCCTCCTCGTCGGAGAGGGTGACGCTTTCAATACCTCCCACCAGGTCCGAAAGAGTCGGGTTGAGCAGCAAATTGTCCAGGCTGTTGCCATGCGCCGTGGCGATCAGCTGCACGCCGCGCTCGGCGATGGTCCGGGCAGCTTCCGCTTCCAGCTCGCGCCCGATCTCGTCAATGACGATGACCTGGGGGTTGTGATTCTCCACCGCCTCAATCATCACCTCGTGTTGGAGCGTGGGAAGCGCCACCTGCATCCGGCGCGCGCGGCCGATGGCCGGGTGCGGGATGTCACCGTCACCGGCGATCTCGTTGGAGGTATCCACGATGACCACGCGCTTCGTCTCGGCCAGCACCCGCGCCGCCTCGCGGAGCATCGTGGTCTTGCCCACCGCCGGCCGGCCTAAGAGCAACACACTCTTGCCCGACTCAATCAAATCCTGGATGATATCAATCGTGCCGAAGACTGCCCGCCCCACCCGGCAGGTGAGGCCGACAATGTCGCCCTTGCGGTTGCGGATGGCCGAGATGCGGTGCAGCGTGCGCGCGATCCCGGCCCGGTTGTCGGCGTCAAACTCGCCCACCCGCTCGTCCACGTAGTCAATCTCGGCGCGGGTGACTTCTGTGCTGCGCAGAACGATCTCCCCATCGGTATAACGGGCCGTCGGGATCCGCCCCAGGTCCAGGATTACCTCCAGCAGTTCATCCCGCCGTCCGATCTGATCCAGCTGCGCGCGGATATCATCCGGCAAAACCGCCAGCAGGGCGTCTAAATCATCTACAATCGTATGCGTTTCTGGATTCATAACGTTTCAATCACCTGTTACTGCACTGCCTTGAAGCAGACATGGTTACTGCCCCTAAGCATTGTACCACGAGACGGATCAGGAGAAAAGCAACGCGCCCGATTGCGTCCCGGCCAGTTCGGCGTATAATGGCCCGGATCGTTCCCATCTGAATCTGCCGGTGACTACGGCGGGCCGCGTGGCCCCCACCGTTATCGCACCAGATTTGCCAAAGGATTCAACTGTGTCCACCACACCATCTTACCCTTTACCGGTCCGGTTCGGGCGCTGGCTGCTGCGTCTGGATGAACCCGTCCCTCCGCGCACCGAGGCGCAGCTGGCCGCCGAGGTGGAGCGCAACTACCGCTGGAATTTTTGGTTCAACCTGCTGGATGGCTCCAGCTTCCAGCTGGGGGCCACCTTTGCCTCATCCAGCACGATTTTGCCGTTCTTCATCAGCCAGCTGACCACCAGCACGCTGCCCCTCGGGATCCTGGCGGTGATCGCCCAGGCGGGCTGGTACCTGCCGCAGCTCTTCACCGCCAACGCGGTGGAGCAGCTACCGCGCAAGAAAGCGGTCGTCGTCAACTTGGGGCTGTTTCTGGAACGGCTCCCCTGCTGGGTCTTTGCCCTGGCGCCGTTGCTGGCGCTCCGCTCTTATTCGCTGGCGCTGATTGTCTTCATGGTGGGCCTGGCCTGGCACGTCGTGGGCGCGGGGGTCGTGGCAATCGCCTGGCAGGATTTCATCGCGCGCGTCTTTCCGGTGGAACGACGGGGCCGCTTTTTCGGGCTCACCAACTTTCTGGGGACCGGCCTGGGGGTGATAGGCTCGGCGCTCAGCGCGCGTCTGCTGGCAGCGGTCGCGTTCCCGTACAATTTTTTCTACTGTTTCCTGATCTGCGCCAGCCTCATCGCCCTGAGCTGGGTTTTCCTGGCCCTGACCCGCGAACCGGTCCAGCCGGTCACCGCCCCCCGCCGGAACGACCGTGAATACTGGCAGGCGCTCCCGCAGATTCTCCGGCAGGATCACAACTTCCGCCGTTTCCTGCTGGTCCGGATGCTGATGGCGTTAGGGGGTATGGGGAACGGTTTCATTGCCGTGGCCGCCGTCCACCGCTGGCAGGTTCCCACCAGCACGGCCGGACTTTACACCGGGGCCCTGCTCCTGGGGCAGGCCATCGGGACGCTCGCCTTCGGCTTTCTGGCGGACCGTTTTGGGCACAAGCGTAACCTGGTGTTGGGGGCGGCCGCCAGCTGCGGCGTCTTTGCCCTGGCCTGGCTTGCTCCAGCGCCGGCCTGGTACTTTGCCGTCTTTGTGCTCCAGGGGATTGCCTACGCGGCCGGGCTCGTCTCGGGCATCCTGATCACCCTGGAGTTTTGCGTGCCGGAGCGCCGGCCCACCTATCTGGGCCTGGCCAACACGGGGATCGGGCTGGCGAGCGTCGTCGCGCCGCTGTTGGGAGCCGCGCTGGCCGCCCAGAGCTACAATCTGCTTTTCGCGCTCAGCGCCGGGGTGGCCCTCCTGGCGCTGACATTGATGCAAAGTTGGGTCAAGGAGCCGCGGTGGGATACCCACCCCGCGCCCCCGGAGGCAGTCTGAGCTCCGGCTGGCCGCCAGTTGACTTCAGCTCAGGCCAGGATATACTCAGGGCCAAAACGCGAGCCCTCTGCAGAAAGCCAAAAATCTCAAGCCAGGCCGCAAAGCCCGTCAAAGTTTTCTTCGTATAATGATTGCCTGGCGTCTTAACGACTTTGCGTAAGGCCTTTTTGCAGTGGGTTCAAGCGTGCAAACGAAAAGAGCGCCGCTTGCATCCAGTGATCCAACTCAAAACCAGGCGACCGTCTTGAAGGGGGAGCAGTTGGCAGCCAGGACACCGAAGAAAAGTCTGATCGCCCATGGCGGCGACGTCGCCTTCATTGCCGTCACTGTCGCCGGGTACTTGGCCTGGTTCGCACAACTGCGCCCGCCCCTGAACCTGCCGGTCGTCACTTTTTCCGTTGTGGCCGGCTTCATCTTCGCAGCGGTGGGGACGCAATGGTTTAACCGGATCTCCCAAACGCCGAAGCTGCCGTACAGTATCCTCTACTTGTTGTTCCAGCTCACCCTGGTTACAGCCGTGACTTTTCTCAACCAGCCCTACGGCTCTTTCTGGTTGCTGCTCTTACCGTTGACAAGCCACGGCATCGTGCTGCTGTCACAGGGTGCGGCTGCCGGTTTTTGTCTGTTGGAAGTGGGCTATTTCATCGGGACATTGGTCTTGTTTGGGGTGTCACCATTAGTCGCCCTCCAGAACGGCGTGACCTTCGCCGCCGGCGTGGTCTTCGTCGCCCTGTTCACCCAGATAACGCTCAATGAAGAAAGGGCCCGGCATGAAGTGGAACGTCTGGCCGCTGCCCTGGCCGAGGCCAACCAAAAACTGAGCGCTTACGCCGTCCAGGCGGAAGAGCTGGCGACGGCCAAAGAGCGCAACCGGTTAGCGCGTGAAATCCATGACAGTTTAGGCCACTACCTGACCGCCATCAACATCCAGCTGGAAGCCGCCCGTGCGCTCCTGGGGACCGAATCCGCGCCGGTGCGGGCGGCGGTGGAGAAAGCCCAGACGCTCACCAAGGAAGGGCTGGCCGAGGTGCGACGCTCAGTGGCGGCGTTGCGGGCTTCGCCGCTGGAAGGGCGCGCGCTGCCCACCGTATTGGATGAGCTGGTGCAGGAGTGCGAGTCCGCCGGCCTCACGACCCGGTTCACCGTGACCGGCGCGCCGCACCCGCTCCCGCCACCGGTGGAACTGACGCTCTTCCGTACCGTGCAGGAGGGTCTGACCAACATCCGCAAACATGCCCAGGCCACCCAGGTCACTGTGGCCCTGGATTATGCGGAGACAGCAGTCCAGCTGACCATCCAGGATAACGGCGTGGGCGTCGCTGAGCTGGATGAAAGCGGCTTCGGGCTGGTCGGCCTGCGCGAGCGCGTGGCCCTGCTCGGCGGCCAGGTCCAGATCACCACCGGCGCTGGCCAGGGATTCACCCTGTTTGTGAGCCTCCCCCTGAACCATCCCAGTACCGGCGCGGGGCTAAACAACGGCACGCAGTCGTGCGTGGATGATGTCTAAAAAATTAAATCGGCTACGAGTGCAGGATTGAGGGGGTATGAGCCGCATTCGCATTCTGTTGGTAGATGATCAGGCGATGTTCCGCGAGGGATTGCGGACCCTGCTCTCCACCCAGACCGACTTTGAGGTCGTGGGGGAGGCCGCCAACGGGGAAGAGGCGCTCCGACAGGCGGCCGCGCTCCATCCCACCGTCATCTTGATGGACTTGCGGATGCCGGTCCTGGACGGGGTCGCCGCCACCCAACGGCTGCACGCCACACTGCCGGAGTGCCGCGTCATCGTCCTCACCACCTTTGACGACGATGAGTACATCTTTGACGGGCTGCGCGCCGGGGCCGCCGGCTACTTGCTAAAAGATGCTTCTTCGGATAAACTATTTGAAGCCATCCGCGCCGCCGCGCGCGGCGAATCTTTCTTGCAGCCGTCGGTCGCGGCGCGGGTCGTAGCGGAATTCGCCCGGATGGCGGCGGCCGGCGCGGGCAGCCACAGCGAGGCGCTGCCGGAGCCGCTCTCAGAGCGCGAGATAGAGGTCCTGCGCCTGGTCGCCCAGGGCGCGAGCAACAAAGAAATCGCCGCCACGCTCTTTATCACCGAGGGCACCGTCAAGAATCACCTGACGAGCATCCTCGCCAAGCTCGGCGTGCGCGATCGCACCCAGGCGGCGCTCAAAGCGCGGGAGTTAGGATTGTTATAGAGACCACGGACCACGGGCACTTTTTCGGTGGTCTGTCGTCCGTAGTCGGTGGTCCTTAAGTACTCAATCACCATACACTTGACTTTTGACTTTTGACTTTTGACTTTTGACGAAGGAGAACCGTATGAGCCTGCTTTTACAACCTGTCCAGATCGGCCCGTTGACCCTGCGCAACCGCATCGTTTTCCCGCCCATGAGCACGGGCTACGAGGAGCGAGGCGCGATCACACCCCGGTCGCGCAATTTTTACGCGACGTTAGCGCGTGGCGGCGCGGCGCTCCTGGTGTTGGGCGATGTCTCCATCCAGCCGGCGATCTCGCCCGTCCCGGCGCTCCACGACGACCGCCTCATCCCGGGCCTCCAGACGCTGACCGAGGCCGTCCACGCCGAGGGCGCGCTGATCTCGGCGCAGCTCTTCCATCAGGAGTACGACGCGGCCGAGATCATGCGACTCATGCAGACCGAGGGGCGCGACGTAGCCTTCAAGCGGCTGCGCGAGGATATGCAGAGCTTCTGCAACCGGATCACCGTGGAGCAAATTGAACAGATCCAGGAGCTCTTCGTCGCGGCCGCCCGCCGCGCGCAGGCCGCCGGCTTTGACATGATTCAGATCCACGGCGACCGGCTGATCGGCATGTTCTGCTCGCCGATCATCAACCAGCGCACCGACGCCTACGGCGGTTCGCCGGAGAACCGTGCCCGCTTCGCGCTGGAAGTGACCCGCAAGATTCACGCCGCCGTGCCGGAGATGCCGCTGGATTACAAGCTGGCCATCATCCGCACCGACCCGCCCATGGGCAAAGGCGGTCCGACGTTAGCCGAGGCCCAGGCCCTGGCCCCCCAACTGGTGGAAGCCGGCGTCTCCGCCTTCCATGTCGCCCTCGCCAACCACACGGCGCTGGCCGAAACCATCCCGGCCGCGGGCACGCAGCCCTACGGCTGCTTCGTGGACCTGGCCGCAGCCATCAAGCAGGTGGTCTCCGTGCCGGTGACGGCCGTCGGGCGGATCATCACCCCGGAATTTGCCGAAGGGATACTGGCGACAGGACAGGCGGATCTGATCGCTATGGGCCGCCAGTTGCTCTGCGACCCCGACCTGCCGCGCAAGCTGGCTACCGGCCGCGCTGAGGAGATCCGCTATTGCATCATGTGCAACCGGGGCTGCACCGACAATCTAACCCGCCAGAAATCCGTCCAATGCGTGCTCAACGCGGCCCTCGGCGGTGAAACGACGCCGGAGATCATCCCCACGGATCAGCCCAAGCGCGTTCTGGTCGTGGGGGGCGGTCCCGGCGGGCTGGAAGCCGCGCGCGTCGCGGCGTTGCGCGGGCACCGGGTCACGTTAGTGGAGAAAAGCGGCGCGCTCGGCGGGCAACTCAAGCTCGCCACGGTTCCCCCCTGCAAGGATGAATTGCAACGTGCCGCCGATTATTTGATCGCCGAGGTGCAACGGCTTGGCGTGGAAATCCGCCTGAACGAGGAGGCGACCGCGGAAAGTGTCCTGGCCTGGCAGCCCGAGAGCGTCATCCTGGCCACCGGAGCGACGCCGGTCATCCTGCCCGTGCCGGGCCACGACCGCGAGAATGTCATCACCGCCTGGGATGTACTGGCCGGCGCGCCCGTCGGCGACCAAGTGGTCGTCATCGGTGGCAACTCCGTTGGTCTGGAGACCGCTGAATACCTGGCTCTGCAGGGTAAAACGGTGGCAGTCGTGAAGACTTCAGAACAAATCGGTGTAGGGGAATCGCCCACCGTGTTGCCCCGGCTCCAGAAATCGCTGCAAGAGCACGGCGTCCAGTTGTTGACCCAGCACACCCTGACCGAGATCACCGCCGAGGGGGTGGTCCTGGTTGACTCTGAGGGCACGCACAAGACAGTGGCCTGCGACACCGTTGTCATGGCGGCGGGGGCGCGCCCGTTGCGCGCTTTGCAGGAGGCGCTGACAGCACACGGCGTGGCGTTCTGCTGCGTCGGCGACTGCGCCGGCGACCAGGCGCGCCAGATCGGCGATGCCATCCACGAGGCCTTCGCGGCGGCGCTGGCAGTATAAGGTGCCAGCAGGCCTCAGTGCCTGAACACTCGCGCCCGTGAATGACACGGGCGCGAGTATCATGCAGGGGATGGCATGACTGCGACATCCACCCAAGCCAATCAATGTCCGGCTCAAGACAAACGCGCAGCAGCCATTGCCCTGGCGCCCGCTATGCCACCTGCAAGTTCGTCATCGGCGAGATGTTGATAAACCTGGGGCACCACCAAAAAGCAGCGCCGGTGCTCGAAGAGGTCGTCTCAGATGTGCCGGAACACGACCAGGCCTGGTGCGACCTGGGGCAGTGTCTGATGGTGACAGGAGAGTATCACAGGGCTGCGCGCGCCTTTGAACGCTGCCTGGAGATTACTCCCGAGACAGCAGAGGCGTGGTACTATGGGGCGATGGTGCACGCCCGGATGGGCCGGGATGGACAGGCGCGCGAGTATCTGCAAAAGGCGCTCAGCCTCAATCCGGCCTGGAAGAAGCAAGCGCAGAGCGATCCCTTGCTGAAAGACTATCTGCCTCAGCGCAAGCCGTGGTGGAAGATGGGAGGATAGGCGGTTCGGGATTTTTGCGTTTCTATACCCATCCCATCGCCTCGCCCGAACGCGGCGTGGCGACAATGACCTTGAAAATCCATCTTGACGTGACGGATTTTCAAGGTATTGTGGATTATGTGCGAGCGCGTGTAACGTTCACGCGCTCGCAACATCTCTGCACATGCCCCGGAGGCATTGGACATTCGGCGCGGCTGGGTTTGGGGTTTTCAGGCGGCTGTGCTAAAATTTTGGGTGAGTAACTTTACGTGCACATCCACGTCATCTCGCGCTATGCCGGTGATGTGGAGAATCCCACCGGCGGTGTGCGCAATGTGGTGAACGATGGACAAGCCCTGCGCGCCGTGCTGACCGACCCGACCTTGTGCGGCTATCCCGCCGATCACATCCGCCTGCTGCACGACGCCGGCGCCACGCGACAGGCGATTCTAGACGGCCTGGCCTGGCTGGCCAAGTGCGCCGCCGCCGATGGCGACGTGACGGCGGTGGTCTACTTTTCCCGCCACGGGTGGCTGGACGAGGCCGGTACGGGCGCACGGCCGTTGCGTTCCCTTGCTGGAGGCGTTGCAGAGTGCGGGCAACCGGCCGGGAGATGCGGAGGTGCGCATCTCGAACCTGATGGCGCACCTGGGCCGCGCCGTGCCGGCGAGTGCGCAAGCGTGCGGGATCGGCTGATCGCCGATGAGGACTTGCCCTCAGCCCGGAGACCCGCGCCACAGTGGAATGGCTGCTTTCACAGACAATGTAATGAGGAGAGGGTATTTTTTGCCTGTTATTAAACGATTTCACCTTTTTGTTTAATAACAACCGGCTCTATTTAACGAGTAGTGAACAAGGAGTGACACTATGCGCCGTGGTCTGACCGGACGGTATGAAACAACATTGGTTGCAGGGGAGACGATTCGCGCTTTCGTCCCGCATCCTCTCCCGCCTGAGCCGCCCCTGGAGTTGACTGCTCAACGTCAGCAGCTACTGGAACGTGCGACTCTGGCGTTGGGGCGGCTGGATAGCGTGACCTTGCTCCTCCCCGAACCGGACCTGTTCCTCTACGCCTACGTGCGCCGGGAAGCGGTGCTTTCCTCGCAGATCGAGGGTACACAGTCTTCGCTGGCCCAGTTGTTGCTCTTTGAACTAGAAGAGGCGCCCGGCGTGCCCTTGGATGATGTGGTAGAGGTCTCCAACTATGTGGCAGCGCTCAATCATGGCCTCCAGCGACTGCGCGAGGAGTTCCCGCTCTCAAATCGCCTGATCCGGGAGATGCACGCGGTTCTCCTGTCGCGTGGCAGAGGCAGCGAAAAATCGCCGGGCGAATTTCGCCGTTCGCAAAACTGGATCGGCGGCACCCGGCCGGGCAACGCGCATTTCGTCCCTCCTCCGCCCGACGCCGTGCAGGAGTGCATGGCCGCGCTGGAAAGCTTTCTCCACGGTGAAGGCAATCCTTATCCGGCGCTGATCAAAGCCGGATTGGCACACGTCCAGTTCGAGACGGTCCATCCGTTCCTGGACGGCAATGGCCGGATCGGGCGCTTGCTGATCGCGTTCGTTCTCCACCATGACCGGCTGTTGTCTCAGCCGTTGCTGTATCTCAGCCTGTACTTCAAGCAGCACCGCGCCGAATACTATCGCTTGCTCGACCTGGTGCGCGCTGAGGGTGATTGGGAGGCGTGGCTGGATTTCTTTCTCGAAGGCGTCGAGCACACGGCCACAAACGCAGTCGAGACCGCAAAGCGCTTGCTTGCCTTGTTCCAACAGGATGAGCAAAAGATCCAGCGCGCCCAGCGGATCGCGTCCACCGTCCTGCGGGTCTTTCGGGTGCTTTGTAAACGCCCACTGACCACCCTGAATCAGGTATGCGAGCACACCGGGCTTTCTTTTCCTGCCGCCGCCCGTTCCATGCGCGCCCTGGAGGATCTGGGCATCGCGCGCGAGGTCACCGGTCAGCGCCGTAACCGCGTGTTCGCCTATCAGGAGTATCTGAACATTCTTAGCGAAGGAACGGAAGCGTTATGAGACAAGCAAGTAGGGGGTGGTTTGATCGTCAGGAACAAGTTGATGCGCTGGCAGCAGCGCTGACGTGGTAAGTGTTAGTTCAAGGAGGTCAAAGATGGATCCCAAAGTGTTAGAACTGGCGCAAAAGATTGGCGCGTTTCTGCTTCCCCTTTTGCCCTACCTGATCAAAGCGGGCGAAAAGGCCGCCGAAGAGGCGGGCAAAAAGATCGGCGGCGAGGCGTGGGACAAGGCCAAAGCCCTGTGGAGCAAACTGGGGCGCAAAGAGCGCGTCCAGAAAGCCGCCGAGACCGCCGTGGCCCTGCCCGATAACCCGGCCATCCAGCAGGGATTGGAGACGGAAATCGCCCGCGCGTTGGAGGAAGACGCCGCCTTGCGAGAACAAGTCGCCCAGGCGGTGCAATCCGAGGTGATACAGCGCGTGCTGGCCGAAAGAGGCAGCCGGATAGCGGATGTCGAGCAATCCGCGCAGGGCGGCCCGACCCGTCAAAAGATAACTGCGCGCGACGATAGCGAAATCATAGGGGTCAAGCAAATCCGCTTGTAAAGGAGCCTCTATGCCTGATTCGCAACGTCCTGTGGGACAAAAAATCGAGGCCACGAACGGCGGCACGATCCAGAATGTGACCCAGGTGTATGCAGAGCACTTGCACCTGAGGAGTTCTCACCTTTCTGACGAGCAACTGGCAGCATTGCGCAGAGGGCACAACGTCCCCCCGCTGCCCGACCACTACCTCCCCCGCGAGGCGTTCCTGGACCCCTTGCGCCGCGCCCTGCTGGCGGATGGCGCTGCCACCCTGGGCATCGTCGGCGTGCGCGGGATGGGCGGCATCGGCAAATCGGTGCTGGCGGCCGCCCTGGCCCGCGACCCGCAGGTGCAGGCTGCCTTTCCCGATGGCATCGTCTGGCTGCCCATCGGCCGCGAGCCGAACCTCCCCGCCCGCCAGGAGGACCTCTACCTCCTCCTGACCGGCGAGCGCGAGAACTTTAAAGACGCCGCCCAAGGACGTCTCTTTCTGGCCGACGCCCTGGACGGGAAAGCCTGCCTGGTCATCCTGGACGACCTCTGGGAGGCGCGCCACGCCGAAGCCTTTCCCCGCCTGTCGCCGGACTCGCCGGCGCGCTACCTGCTCACCACCCGCATCGGCGAGGTGCTGCAAACCCTGGGAGCGCAGGCCTTTTCCCTGGATGTCCTCACGCTGGAACAGGCGCTCTGTCTGCTGGCCGATTGGGCCGGGCAGCCGGTGGAAAACCTGCCGCCGGAAGCCGGAGACGTGGCAAAGGAATGCGGCTACCTGCCCCTGGCGCTGGCGATGGTGGGCGCGTTCGTCCGGCAGAACCCCGAAATTTGGGCGCGCGCCCTGCGCCGCCTGCAAAAGGCCGACCTGGAGAGCCTGCACCGTCTCTTCCCCGGCTACGAGCACCCCACCCTGCTGGCCGCGCTTCAGGTGAGCGTGGAGGCCTTGCCGCAGCGGGAGCGCGAGCGTTACCTGGACCTGGCCGTCTTCCCCGAAGAGGCTGCTATCCCGCCCACCATCCTGCAGGCCTTCTGGGCGCCGCTGGGACTGGATGAGGACGACGTCGCCGACCTGCTCGATGCTTTTGTGGATCGTTCACTGGCCAGCCGCGATGAAGGGGGCGCCCTGCGCCTGCACGACCTGCAACACGACTACCTGCGCGCCACGCAGCCGGACTGCCTGCCCGCCCTGCACCGCCGCTTCCTGCTGGCCTGCGCCCAGTCCTTGCTGGGCGAGCGCGCTGACGGCCTGGAGGGCCTGCCCTGGCGCCGCCTGCCGCCCGAAACGCCGTACCTGTGGGAGCGCCTGGCTTATCACCACATTGCTGCCGGCGCCTGGGATGCGCTTTATCGCCTGCTGACCGATTTCGACTACCTGGAAGCGCGCTGCCGGGCGACCTCTGTCTTTGACCTGGAGGCCGATTACCGCCTGGCGCTGGCGCACTGGCCCGCAGCCGAGGCCGACTGCAAGGCGGTTCTGGCCGCCTTTGAGGAGCGCCTGCGCCTGGAGGAGTATCATATCGCGCCATACCCCGATTACCTCTTCCCGGCCCTGTACAATCACCTGACCTGGATAGATGCCCCCGACGGCCCCTTGCACGCTCTGTGCGAGGCGGCGCGGCCGGGCCGGTGCGGCTGGCTGCGCTCCACGCAGGACCCTCGCCCCCAACCCCCGCCCTGGCTGCGCTCGCTGGAAGGGCATACGGATGATGTGAATGCGGTGGCGCTGAGCGCGGATGGGCGCACGGTCGTCAGCGGGTCGGACGACGGCACGGTGAAGGTGTGGGAGGCCGAGACGGGGCGCCTGCGGCGCTCGCTGGAAGGGCATACGAAGCCAGTGAATGCGGTGGCGCTGAGCGCGGATGGGCGCACGGTCGTCAGCGGGTCGGACGACGGCACGGTGAAGGTGTGGGAGGCCGAGACGGGGCGCCTGCGGCGCTCGCTGGAAGGGCATACGAAGCCAGTGAATGCGGTGGCGCTGAGCGCGGATGGGCGCACGGTCGTCAGCGGGTCGCGTGATAACACGGTGAAGGTGTGGGAGGCCGAGACGGGGCGCCTGCTCCGCTCGCTGGAAGGGCATACGGACGATGTGAATGCGGTGGCGGTGAGCGCAGATGGGCGCACGGTCGTCAGCGGGTCGGACGACCGCACGGTGAGGGCCTGGGACCTGGAGAGCGGTCAGGCGCGGCTGCTCTTCTGGAACGACGCGCCCATTTTCTCCCTCGCCCTTTCCGGCGACGACTGCATCCTGGCCTGCGGCGACGACCAGGGCCGGGTGTGGATTTTCGAGTGGGTTCAATAGGGCTACCGATAACCAAACACCCAACCTTCTCCCGCACTTGCCCCTATGCGCCTTCCGGTGTAGACTTGTTCCATCCTCAACCAGGAGTGTGCGATGAGCGAAATACCCGTTGCCATCCGTCTGCCCGCCGAAGAGCGCTGTGCGCTGGAACTGACCGCCCTGCGCCACAACGACCCGCATCCCCGTCCGCCCGGCTGGCTCCTTTCGCCCAAACGGGTGGAAATCTTCCTGCTGGGCTCCGGTAGAGAGACCTTCCCCACGCCTGAAGGCCAACCGGTTGCCATCCGCCCCAAATACCTGGGCGACCGGCGGCTTATTCAGGTCGCCATTGCCACGCTGGCCTCGGAGCGGGCGCTCTTGCTCGTCGGCGAGCCGGGCACGGCCAAAAGTTGGGTCGGCGAGCACCTGGCCGCGGCCATCTCCGGCACGAGCCGCCTCATCATCCAGGGCACCGCCGGCACGACCGAGGATCAAGTCAAGTATGCCTGGAACTATGCGCTCTTGCTGGCCGAAGGCCCCAGCGAGCGCGCGCTCGTGCCCGGCCCCATCCTGCGGGCGATGCGCCAGGGCAAGATCGCCCGCTTTGAGGAACTGACCCGCTGCGCCTCCGAGGTGCAGGACACGCTCCTCTCCATCCTCTCGGAAAAAGAAATCGCCATCCCCGAATTGGGCCAGGTCGTGCCCGCCCAACGCGGCTTTAACCTGATCGCCACGGCCAACACCCGCGACCGGGGCATCAACGATATGTCCAGCGCGCTCAAGCGCCGCTTCAACTTTGTCACCCTGCCGGTGGTGGACACGTTGGAGCAGGAGATGGCGATTGTCGAGACCCGCACGCGCGACCTGATGGCTGATTACCGCGTGCAGGCCGAAGTGCCCGCCGACCTGCTCAAGTTGCTGGTGACCGTCTTCCGCGAACTGCGCGCCGGGCTGACGCTCGACGGCCAGACCAAAGTCAAGTCGCCTTCAACGGTGATGAGCACGGCGGAGGCGATCTCGGTGCTGCTCAACGGCGGCATCCTGGCCCAGCATTTCGGCGACGGGCGGGTTGGCGCGGCGGAGGTGATGCGTTCGCTGGTCGGCGCCGTGACCAAAGAGGACGCCCGCGACGTGGCCTGTCTGGAAGAGTATCTGGAAAACGTCGTCCGCCCGCGCAAGGGCGGTGAGTGGCAGGCGTTCTATCGCGCCGGCAAGGATGTGCTGTGATCGTCTTTCCCGTCCGCCATCACTCGCCCGCCGGCGCCTTGCGCCTGGCCGAATCCATCCGCGCCGCCCGTCCACGGCTGATTCTGGTCGAAGGGCCGTGCGACGCCACGCCGCTTATCCCCCTGCTCCTGGCCCCCGACACCCGCCCGCCGGCGGCGATTCTGGCCTATCGCCCCGCCGAGGCGCTGGCCGAAGGGGAGGAGCCGCGCTCCTCCACCTGGCCGTTCTGCGCCTACTCGCCCGAATATGTGGCCCTCCGGGTGGGGCGCGAGGTGGGGGCCGAACTGCGCTTCTTTGATATGCCCGCCGGCGCGTTCCTGGATGCGCCGCCGCAGGCCGATACGCCGCCAGAGACGTCGCCCGACGTGTGGCAGGCGGTCGCCGCCCGTTTTGGCTTTGACGATTACGAGGAATTCTGGGAATGTCGCTTCGAGATGGCCGACGGCGACCTGCGGGAGGCGCTGCTTGAACTGGGCCTGCTGGTGCGCGAATATGGAAACGACGCCCGCGACGCGGCGCGCGAGGCCTGGATGCGCGCCGAGATCGCCCGCGCCCTGGCCGAGGGCTATCCCCTCGACGGGATGTTTATCGTCTGCGGCGCGGCGCACGCCCCGGCGCTTACCCCCCCTTTCCTCCCCCCCGTTGGCGGGGGGGACAGAGTGGGGGGACGTTCCGCCAAATTGACCCTCGTCCCCTTTTCCTACCCGCGTCTTTCCGAGCAGTTGGGCTATGGCGCCGGCAATCGCGCGCCGGCCTACTACCAGACGGTGTGGGAGCACAGCGGCGATTTTGGCCGCGCCACACAGGAGGCCCTCATCCGCACCGCCGACGCGCTCCACCGCGCCGGTTACGCCGTCAGCCTGGCCGACGCCATCGAGGCCAACCGGCTGGCCTGCACGCTGGCCGCGCTGCGCGACAAGCCCGCGCCGGGGTTGTGCGAAGTGCGCGACGCCGCGCAAGCCTGCTACGGGCGTGGCACGACGGCGGTGGACGGGGTGCTCTGGCCGCTGCTGATCGGCGAGGCGGTGGGGGCCGTGTCGGCGCAGGTGGAACGCACCGCGCTCCAGCAGGAATTCTACGACACCGTCGCCCGCCTGCGCCTGCCCTGCGCCGACGCGCCGCGCGAGCACCGGCTCTACCTCACCCAGCCTGCCGACGTGGAAGCCTCGGTCTTTTTGCACCGGCTGATCGCCGCCGACATCCCCTTTGGGCAGGTGGAGGCGGTGCAGATGGTCGGGCGCGGTCACGCCGGGGCCGACGCCGCCGACGCCGCCCGCTGGCTGGGACAGTTGCGCGAAAAGTGGACGCTCCAGTGGACGCCGCTGACCGACATCCGCCTGGTCGAGGCGAGCGTCGAGGGCGACTCGCTGGCCCAGGTCTGCGCGCGCCGTTTCCGCCGTGCGCTGGCCGGGGCGCGCCGCGTGGCCGACGCCGCCGACGTGCTCCTGCGCATTGTCCTCACCCGCCTGGAACCGCTCTACCTTGAAGGGCTGCTGGCCTGCGAAGCCACCTCCAGCACCGACGACGACCTGCCCTCGCTGGCGCGCGCCGCCTACAACCTCCACTCGCTGGTCAAGTACGGCGCGTCGCGGGCGATGGCAGTGGAAGCCATCGCAACGCTGCTCTCCAAAATCTACGTCCGCGCCGGCCTGCTGCTCCCGGCAGCCGCCGCCGTCGCCGACGAGGCCGTGCCCCCGTTGCGCGATGCGCTCATCACCCTGCACGACGTGGCGCGTCAATCCCCCCTGCTTGCGGGGGGGAATGAGGGGGGGCTGCTCACCTCGCGCCTGCGCCTGACCGCCGCGAGCGACGGCGTGCACCCGCTGTTGGCCGGCCTGGCCTGCACGCTGCTCTTTTTCGACGGCGCGCTGCCCGAAGCGGAGTTGACGACCTTGTTGAGCCGTCGCCTGTCGCCCGGCGCGGAGCCGCTGGTCGGCGCGCAGTTCATCGAAGGGCTGCTGTCGCTCAACCGGGCGGTGCTGATGCGCAACGCGGCGGTCGTCGCCTGGCTGGATGGCTACCTGCAAGGGGTCTCCGCCGAGCAGTTTGTCGCCGTGTTGCCCGTTCTCCGCCGCGCCTTTGCCGACCTCGCACCGGCCGAGACGGATTATCTCCTGGCGACGCTGGCCCGCCTGCTGAACCTGCCCGTCGAGCAAGTCCGCGCCGCCGGCCCCGCGGTGACGGCGGAGGAGATCGCGGCGATTGATGAGGAGTTGAGTGAAACGTGATCTCACGTTTCACGTTCTACTACGCAGGTTTGCCGTCAGGCCTGGACGTGTTACAATTGGGGCAATGATGAACACCGAAGACAAACAACGCTTCATTCACCGGATAGCGCGTCAAAACCAATTGGACCCTGAGGGGACCAGGATACGCTGGTCTCGTCACGGTATCACCGAACTCGTGAACGAGGGCTGGGACCGCGCTTCGGTAGAAGAGGCACTCCAAAACGGAAAAATTATCGAGGACTATCCGGCCCTGCACCGCCCGTTGCCTGATTGCCTGGTCCTGGGTTTGCTGGCGACGGGAGAACCGCTTCACGCTGTGATTGCCATTGATGAAGCAAACGAGCGTTTGTTTATTGTGACCGTGTATAAGCCGTCTCCAGAGGAGTGGGAAGATGACTGGCAAACCCGAAAATAACCGTTGTCCGTTGTGCGGAGGGCGATTACAACCCGGATTGGCGACCGTACCCTTTCTCTTGCCCAACGCTACCGTCCTGATCAAAAACGTCCCGGCTATCATCTGTTCCAGTTGTCACGAGCCTTATACCACAGGCAAGGTAACTGACCGCATCGTTGGCCTGTTGAATTCGCTGCGCGGTCTCCAGGCTGAAGTTTTGGTCCTGCCCTACTCAGAACTGAAATCTGCTCCTGTATTGACGCCTGTGACGGAAGCCCATACCTAGCCGGTGATATAGCATTTTACAGGAAATACGGTTACGGCCTGGTTTCAACCACAGATTTTTTATCCCAATCTGTGGTTATTTCCTATAAAGATTGATGTGAGTATCTACGACTTACTCGCCCAAACCGAAACGACCCTCGCCACCCTCGCCCTCTCCGGTTTTGCCAATGCCGGGCCGGCGCTGGGCGAATTGGACGCGCTGGCCGACGAGCTGACCGGCGTGGGCCTGGGCCGACTGGGCGAGCGGCTGCGCGCGGTGGTGACCGCCCCAGACGACCGGGCGCGCACCGCCGCCTGGGTCGCGGCGTGGAGCGGTGTCGGCCTGGTGCGGACGCGGCTGCTCAAGCCGGTGGCGCTCGATCTGCAAACGGCCATCGCCCTGCCGCAGGCCCCCAACGTGCTTTTCCCATCCCCTTCGCTTGCGGGGGGGACCGAGGGGGGGCTGGACGGACTGCTCGCCGCGCTTCAGTCCCCGCAGCCGCTTGCCCGCGCTTACGCCGCCGGTCGCCTGGCCGAGTGGGGCGATGCGGCCGTGCCCGGCCTGTTGGACGTGCAAAAGCGGTGCGGGCGCTGCATCCGCTTCCTCGCCGTTGAGACGTTGGGGCGCATCGGGACGGAGGCCGCGTTGCGCGGCCTGACCGGCCTGCTGGGCGATGACGATGTGGCCCGCCCGCTGGAAGCTGCCCTGCTGGCTTGCGGCGCAAAGGCCATCCCCGCCGTGGCCGAGGCGCTGGCGCAGGCCAAAGACAAGGACAAAAAACGCCGTCGCGCCGCCGCCAAACTCCTCTGGCGGTTGGGGGGCGCGCAGCCGCTCCAGGCCGTGCTGGACGACGAGGACGAACTGGTGCGGGCCTGCGCCCGTGTTGCGCTCCATCCCCCCGGCCGCTGGGGCGGGTGGAGCAAACTCCCCACCTTCTCCGATTGGCCGGCGGCCGTGGTCTGCCTGGAACGCGGCCTCATCCCGCCGGAGACGCTGGTTGAACGGCTGGATACCTTCCCCAAGTCTCTGCTGTACGGGCCGGCCGCCGTCCTGTGGCACACTGGCGCGGAAGAACCGCTCCTCACCCATTACCTGGCGCAGATCACGCCGGAGAGCGGCAAAAAGGCGCACGACCACGCCGCCGCGTTCGTCGTGCGCCTGGCGCACCCCGCCGCCGCGCCGACCCTGTTGAACCTGGCGGCGGACGAGGTCCACCTGGCGGCCGAGGGATTGGCGGAGCTGGCCGAGAGTGTCGCCGTGTGGCCGTTGATCCAGGCCATCCGCCGCTTGAAGCATCTGCTGCACGGCCGCATTCCGCTCATCGCCGCGCTGGGGCGCATCGGCGACCCGGCGGCGACGCCCGCGCTGTTAGAACAGCTGGAGGAGAGCACCTACCCGCCGGAGCGCGACGCCATCGAAAAAGCCCTGGTCGCCATCGGCGCGCCGGCGGTTGAGGAGATTGCCCACGCGCTGGAACGACGCGCTGACGCGACCCTGGAGCGGGCGCTGGAAAAGATCAAAACGCCCCAGGCCAAAGCCGCGCTCGCCGCCTACCGCGCCGGGACAGATGACCTGACCCGCCTGATCGCCCACCTGGCCGACGGCAAAGCCTCCGAATCGGTCCTCAAGCAAATCGTCGGGCAAGGCCCCGCTGCGCTCGATCCGCTGCTCGACCTGCTGGCGAGGGGGTCGGGCAAGGGGCGGAGCGCCGCCGCCCGCACGCTGGGACAACTGGCGCCCACCCTGGACACCGAACAGCGCGAGCGGGTCTTTGCCGCGCTGCGGGCGCACTTGCGGGCGCAATATGCGGGCAAGATCGCCGGTCCCTATGTGCTCTACGACCCCTTTGCTGAGCAACTGGTCGCGGTGTTGTGCGAGCTGGACGTCGGCGCGGCTCTGCCGGAGATACGCGAAGCACTCATCGTCAAGGGCGTGGGCGAGATCGTGCTCGAAAGCTGGCAGCAGAAGCAATCCCCCTGGCTGTTGGACGTAATCGCCCAGGGCATTGGGACGCCCAATACCCGCGCACAGGCCCTGTATGTCGCCCAAAAGCTCCCCCTGGATGAGCGGACGCGCCCCTACCTGTGGCCGCCGGTGGAAACCATCGTGCGCACCGAGACCGATGCGCTGGTGCTCTGGTCGGCCGTGCAATGTCTTCACGTCTGGGGCGATGGCAAAGCGTTACCGCTCCTGCAAACGTTACAGAAGCGGTTAGGGGCAGTCAGCGGCCATACCTCCCAAAAAGAAGGTTTGAGGAGGGCACTGGAAACCGCTTTGACCGAATTGAGCCGGAAAAACTCCCTGCTGGGGCGGCTGTTCGGCAAGAGGTGAGGCAATGGACTTGACGACTGACCAACAACGTGCGCTGTTGCGCTGGCGCCTGGTGCTGGGGCAAAAGTCCGAGCGTGCCCTCGGCGGCGGGATGGCCCTCGGCCAATTGGCGCCCGCCGCGCCGGAACAGGACGTGTTCGGCCTGGACGGGGCGCTGGAACTGGTCTACGGCGAGAAAGGGCCGGGGGGCGCGGCGGCCTCGTTGCCCAACATCCCCCGCTGGCTCGGCGATGTGCGGCGCTACTTTCCCGGCGATGTCGTGGCGATGGTGCAAAAAGATGCCATCGAGCGGCGTGGCCTGCGTCAGTTGCTTCTGGAAAAAGAGACGCTGCCCAAACTCGAAAAGAACGTCGAGCTGGCGGCGACGCTCATCTCACTGCAAGGGCTGATCCCCGACGAGGTCAAGGAGACCGCCCGCCAGGTCGTGCGCGAGATCGTCGCGCAGATCCGCGAGAAACTGGAGCCGCAGATCCGCCAGGCGGTGATCGGCGCGTTGGCTCGCAACCGTCACTCCGTGCTGCCCGTCTACCGCAACGTGGATTGGAAACGCACCATCGAGCGCAATCTCAAGCACTACGACCCCGCGCGGCGCGTGCTGGTGCCGGAGCGGTTCTACTTTTGGGCCAACCAGCGCCGCCTGCGCGAGTGGCAGGTCATCCTGTGCGTGGATCAATCCGGCTCAATGGCCAATTCGGTCGTCTATGCCTCCATCATGGCCGCCATCTTTGCCTCGCTGGATGCGCTGCGCACCCACCTCATCTTTTTTGATACCGAGATCGCCGATATGACCGACCTGCTGGACGATCCGGTGAAACTGCTCTTCGGCGCGCAGTTGGGCGGCGGCACCGACATCGCCCGCGCCGTCGCCTATGCCGCCGACCTGGTGCTCCAGCCGGAAAAGACGCTTTTCATTCTGATCACCGACCTGTACGAGGGGGGCGACCCAAACGCCTTGCTGCGCACGCTGGGCGAACTGGTTGAAAGCCACGTGCGCGTGCTCTGCCTGCTGGCGCTGGATGACACCGGGCGGCCCTCGTTCAACCACGAGCTGGCCCGCCGGGTGCGCGCGCTCGACATCCCGGCCTTCGGCTGCACGCCGGGCAAGCTGGTGGAGCTGGTGGAGGATGTGTTGAGGGGAAGGGAGACGCCTCGATGAAACCGATGAAGGAACGCGAGGTCAAATCGCTCTGTCAGGCCGAGGATTACCGCAACGGCGAGAGTTATTTCAAGCAGAACAAGGTCTCCGACACGTGGCAGACCGAAGACAGCCTGCACGCGCTGGTCGCCGGGTCGGGCGACAAACCCTACCAGGTGAGCGTTAAGCTGGATGGCGTGACATGGGTCCCTCAATGCACCTGTCCGGCGCACCGACGGCGGCCCTTTTGCAAGCACGTGGCGGCGACGCTCATCGCCTGGGCACGCGCGCCGGAGCGTTTCACGCTGCGCGAGGCCCCACCCGCCCCCGCCGTTGAGGCCCGTCCGCGCCGCGCGCCCAAACCCAAGAGCGATCCGCGTCAGGTGCAGATGGAGGGGCTGGACAAGGTCGAGACGCTGCTGGTGGAGCTGGCGACTTACGGGCTGCTCTCGCCGACCGAGGCGCACGCGACGCGGGTGAACGACCTGGCGCACGCCGTCGAATCGCACAAACTGCGTCGCTTAGCGCGGCTGGTGGGGCGACTTGGCGGGATGCTTGAGGCCGCCGTGAAAGATGCCCGCTCGCTCAACGAGACGGCTTACGCCGAACTCCTGGCCGACGCCTGGCTGACCTTGCAGGCCACCCGCCGCGCGCTCTCCGACCCCTCCGCCGACCCCACTTCCCTGGAAGACCTCATCGGCAAGACGTGGCGCGAGGGCGACCTGGAGCGGCGCGAGGGGGTGCGCCTGGTGGAGCTGGCCTACGAGACGGTCACGCTGGAGGCCGGCTTTATCGTGGACACCAGTTACCTGCTTGCGCTCGACGACGGCGCGCTCTACACCGAAAAGCAGATCGTCCCGGCGCAGCTCAAGAAACAGCCGCGCAAGGCCTCCTACAACGGGCGGCTGGAGGGGAGCATCGGCCTCTATCCGGGCGCGGCGCCGCGTCGGATCAAACTGCTGGCGGTGAGCGAAGCGCCCCTGACCGCCGACGACTGGCAACAGGCCCTGACCCACGCCGAACGCTCAACGGCAAACCTCTTCCGGCAATTCCAGGCGGTCGCGGCCGACCCGCTTGCCCTGCCGGAAGCCTGTGCCTTTTTCGCGCCGGCGCGTTTTTGGGTAGATGGCGGCGAGGTCTATCTACTGGATGAGGAGGGACAGGCCATTGCCCTGGCCGAGGGCTGGCGCATCCAGGGCGCCCTGACCCGCCGGCCCGTGGCGGCCCTCTTTGGGCGAACGGCGGTGAGAGAAGGCGTGTTGCGCCTAACGCCGCTCAGTCTGGTCACGGCCTTGCCGGAGGCGGAGCGGGTGAGGGTGTAGCTGTCAGCAGTCAGCGGTCAGCCGTCAGCGATCAGCAGTTAGCAGCGCGGTTGTTCTGCTCCCTAATCCCTGCTCCCTAATTCCTACTCCCCAATTTCCTCCCGATACACCAGTTCCCAGCCGTGATAGACCAGCACCACGCCCTTGAGCGTGACGCGCCCGGCAACCTTGTGCACGCGCTCGTCGGCGAGATACCCGCGCAGTTGCGCCTCCGCCTCCGTGACCAGCGCCGGCAGCCGCGCGTCTTTGTCCTCGCCGCGCGGCAGGTACTTGAGTTCAATCAGGTAGCCATACTGGATGTCGGGATAGCGCGCCAGGAAGGGTTCCAGGTAGATGTCGGCAAAGCCGCCGCCCATCTCCCGCTCCGACCAGGGGATGAAGAAGTGCGTCACGTTGAGGTAGGCCAGCAGGAAGCCCTGGATGACCTTTTCGCCGCCCAGGTAATCGCGCACCGAGGTCTGCCGGTGGATTTGTTCGGCGATGAAATCAAAGAACGGCTGCCATTCGCCGCTGTAGGCCATCCGTCCCAGCATCTCAGCCAGGCGGCCCAGGTCAAGGCGAAAGATGTCGGCGTCGCGGTAACCATCGCGCAAAAAGCCGTAGAGCAGTTCGCGGACGGTCAGGTTGGGGATGCGCAGCACCGGCAGGCCCTGGCGCACGCCATCAAAGGTAAGCAGGCCCATATAGTAGAGCAGGGAGACAAAGTTGTTCTCGTCGGTCAGCTGCTCCACCGGGAAGCTGGTGACGATGTTGGCCGCCGTCTCGCCGGTCTCCAGAATCTCGCGCAGGCGGCTGAAATTGCCGTTCAGCCGCCGATCTACCGTCAGCAGGTGGCGCAGTTTGCCGTAATCGGTGCGGATGTTCTGGTCCAGCAGGTCCTCCGGCATCTCGCCCTGTCGGATGGCCTGCTTGACAAAGTGCCACACCATATCGGTGTTGAAGAGATATTCTGTCGCGCGGGTGGCAAAACGGTAGCGACCATACCACTCGCGCAGGGTGTCCATCACTCTGTCCACATCCAGCGTGAGTTCTCCGCTATCGCGGTAGTATTGCAAGGCCGCACGGACCTCCGCTTCGGTCAACCCCAGCAGCGTGTTAAAGTCCGTTTCCAGGCTGATGTTATCACCGATGTTGAACCCGCTGGTGACGTCGTCCATCGTGATCGGCGAGACGCCGGTGATGAACATCCGCGCGATGCCGCTCATCGTGCCGGAGGTGGCCCCCTTGAGCAGGTTGAAAAAGTAGCGGAAAAAACCGGCCCCGTGCGTCAGGTCACGGTAGGCCATCTCGCCCGCCGTGGTCAAAATCGTGTTGGCAAAGTTGTCGTATTCGTCTATCAGCAGATAAATTTGCAGCCCTTTCTGATTGGCGCGGAAAAACAGCTCCTGTAAACGATCGGCGGTGGTCGGCGGCTCCGTAATCGCTGTGTGTTCACTTTCATCAAAGTACTGCGCGTAACGGCGCAAAAAGTTGCTTAACACCGCCTGCCCGTGTTGTTCAAATGACTGTTGCACCAGGCGCACATCGGGATTGACCACGGCAAAGTTGAACGCCATCACCAGGTAACTGTTGCGATCCGGCGTGGGATTGGCACCGACCCAGGTGTCGCCGAACAGAGCCTCGAACTCGTCTTTGGCATTGATGTCGTAATAATGCTGCATCAGCGACAGCCACAGCGTCTTGCCGAAGCGGCGCGGGCGGATGAGGAACAGGTAGTACGGCGCGGCTTCGATCTGCGGGATAAAGCGCGTCTTGTCCACATAGTACATATAGTCCAGTTTCATCCGCCGATAGTCGGCGATGCCGTAAGGGATGCGTTTCACCCGGTTCATCGTACCTCCAAAGCGGTCAGCGGTCAGCCATCAGCAGTCAGCCATCAGCAGTCAGCCGTCAGCGATCAGCAGTTAGCAGCGCGGTTGTTCTGCTCCCCACTCACCAATCCCCACTCACTATAGTCCGGCCTGGCGGATGATCTGCCGCGAGCGGTAGACCTGCTCGGCGTAGGCGTTCACCGCGCGGCGCAGCTCGTCCTCGCTCTCAACATCCAACAGCTCGCGCAGGGCGTCGTTCCAGCGCACTAACGGGTCGGCGATGGCCTTGGCGCCGCTCATGACCACACGGTCGGGGTCGCCCAGGATTTGCTTGCGGCAGGCGTTGGTGGCGGCGCGAATGATGTTTTTGGCCTCCTCCGCCAGGTACTCCGGGTCGGCCATCAGCAACGTGCGCGCCTCGCTCAGCAGCTTTTGGCAGGTCTGCCAGCGTTCCTTGCGCGTCGCTTCTTCAATGAACGGGTCGTTTGCCACATCTTGAGCGATCCCCTCGGCCTCGGCCAGTTTTTGGTACCAGGGCCGCCCGACGCCCTCGTCGCGGGTATGCGCTTCTACGCGATGCACCTGCAAGAGCACATACGACCATTGGGTGATCGGTTTGTCGTCGGCCAGCAGGTCGCCGTTTTGCACGCTCAGGCGCGGCAGCGGACGCGGCAAGGGGTTGCGCTCGTCGCGCGTGCCCAGGATGGCGTAATAGCCGGCGCGCAAGGCGTTGTCATTGTTGGCGTTCAGATTGAAATCGCCGGCAAACTGCAAGATCGGCTCGCGCTCCTCGGCCTGGAAAAAGGTGTGGAGCAGTTTTTGGGCCAGCCCGCCCACCGTTTTGGCGACCACCGCTGCACCCGGCGCCAGCGAGAGGGCGGTCAGGAACGAGTCGTCGTTGATCAGCCCGGCCAGTTGTGCCAGCCGGTTTTCCTTGTCCAGGATAAACTCAATAGATATTGAAACATGGGTCATCGTGGCCGGTATCAGGCGGATCAGATTAGGGGCCAGGCCCAACTGCTCGGCGCGCCCCTTTTGCACCTCACGTGAGCGGTGCAACGCCTGCACCGGCTCATTTCCCAACTCTGGATGGTTGAGCGAGACCCGCGAGGTGACCAGCAGTCGTTTGGCCCGTTCCCAAAGGGGCCGGAAAAGGCGGCCTGCGCGGCGCGTATCTGAAGGGCAAAGTAATGCTTGCCCACCTCAATGGGTTCACCCAGCGGTGGGATGGGCTGTGGCGAAGTGGTCCCGGTGGATTTGTACTCAGGCATAAAAGCCTCCTTGTGATTGGCTTACCCTCCCGCAGGTTTGAAACCTGCGGGAGGGGTGTATCAGACGCCGTGAAAGGTGAATGCTGCCCAAAAACGCGGCTCGGCAAAGGGGCGGTCGTTGGGGTTGTCGAGCGCGTGCCGGGTAAACTGCTCTACCGCCTGTTCATAAGGCATCCGCGATGCGCCGCGCGGCCGGTCGGGGGCGGTTTCGCGGCGGGCGTGGAACAGCTCGCTCAGCTCGGCGTTGGTCACTTCACGCAACCAGCGTTGTGCCGATTGCAGGGCCGCAGCAGGCGATTGCCCTTCTTTCAGCCAGCCGTGATAAAAACGTTCCATCAACAGCGCGGTGGAAATGTCGCTCACGGGCCACAGCGAGCCGACCACCCCCGGCACGCCGGCCTGCAAGAACCCCGCCGGCAGGCCAACTGCCTCCTCCGGCAGGTCGTTGAAATCGGTGATGGCCGTCTGGCAGGCCGAAAGGACGGCCAGGCGGGCATCTCCAAAGGCCCGGCTCTCCAGCACGTCGCGCAGGGTGAGGCGGTCATCGCCGGCCAGCAGCAGCGCCGAATCGAGCGGCGTTTGGAGGTCAAAGGTGCCGTGACAGGAGAAATGGAGCACCCCGGCGCCGGCGGCGGCTTCCAGGACGGCCGGGCGGGTGGCCTGCGCTGCGTAGAGCAGGCGCGGGGCGGCCCAGTAGGGGGCGATGTCCTGTACCTCGGCCAGGGCAAAGGGCAGGGGCTGGGCGCCGGTATGCGGCGGGTCGCCGACGCCCAGCCAGGCCCGCTGCGCCGGATCGCAGGACAGCGACTCCAGGCGCGTGCGGGCATGCGCCAGCGCCCGCGCCGAGGGGACGTAGGTGCACACCCATTCATCCATAAAGCAGCGTCCGTCCTCAATCGGCGCGGCGTGCAACGGCAGCAGCGCCAGCCGGCCGGTGGGGATGAGGGTGACGGCCCTCACCCCTTCCCCCTGGCCCTCTCCCCTCTCCCGCCCTGTGAGAGAGGGGTAAGGGGTGAGGGCGCGCAACGCCTCGGCCAGCGGGCGCATCAGCCGTTCGCCCAGCACGGGCAATACCTCGCGCAGGGCGGCGTCCATTGAGGCGTCGCCCAACTGCGCCGGCAGGTAGCCGGTCGGGCGGTCGCCGTCCTGCTGCACCAGCAGGTCGTTCAGGTCGGTATCGGTCAGGCCGGGCAGGTGCACCGCCTGCGGCTCGCCCGCCGTACGGACGATCAGCGCCAGCCCGCCGGCCGGGGTGACCAGGAGATAGACCAAAGGTGTCTCCGCGGCGGCCTCCTGAATCTGGCGAAATGTGGGCGTGGGCATAAAGTCTGGGGCATACTCACGGATGCGATCAATGCTCTCGTCTAACCGTTGTCGCGCCAGACGCAACAGTTCGCTCAGGGTGAGGAAATCCCGTTTGTCTGGGGTGTCGTCGGGAAGACGGGCCTCGGCTTCCAGTGCGCGCACTTGCGACCGTTGCGCGTCGAACTGCTTCCAGATCTCCAATGGTACGACGGGAGGTCTCTCCGCGCCCAAAGCGAGCGCCTCGGCCAACCAGCGGGCGCGGTTCCGTTCCAGGGCCAGCACGGCCTCCTCCAGCCTTTGGGGTACATTTGTATTGGCGCGGGCCAGCGCAAAAGCCAGCAAGGCGGGCAGGGATTGGCTTTCGGCCAGTTGCTTCTGGCGAGCCTCTGGGGCAGGCGCCGTGCGATAGAGCAGGTCGGTCGCCGCGAGGGCGGCCTGGGCCGATGTGACGACGTTGGGCCAGGCCTGCCGTTCGAAATGCAGGCGGGCCAGACTCCGTTGCACACGGCGATGAGCGTCGGGAAAGGTCCCTGGTTGAAACAGCTCCAGCGCCTGCTCGTAGAGGGCGATCGCCCGCTCCAGGTTCTCCGCCCGCTCGCCGCGAAGGCGGTCAGCGTAGGCGAGCGCCAGGTTGTTCACGGTCTGCGCCCACTCGACCGGCAGCGCCGCCCGCGTCATCACCTCCAGCGCCTGCTCGTAGAGGGCGATCGCCCGCTCCAGGTTCTCCGCCCGCTCG
>CAYTGR010000011.1:49534-50113 GCA_964437445.1 uncultured Anaerolineales bacterium
CCGCGAGGGTTCTGGGCCAGGCTGTTGGCCAGTTTAATCTGCAAGGCAGCCCACAATGGAGGAAGGCGGTCGCGCGGTACAAGCCTCAGGGCCTGTTCACAGAGTTCCACGCGCCGGGGCATGTCCAGTGGGCTGCGCGCCGGGCGGGCCAGTTCGGTCAAGATTTCCTGCAATTCGGGGGGGAGGCCCTCACCCCCGGCCCCTCTCCCGCCCGGCGGGAGAGGGGAGGCGGCCCGCCGCGCGGCGTGAAATTCGCGGTGGGCCGTCTCAATCCCGGCCTCGCGGGCGCGGCGCAGCAGGGTCTGGTGTCCCTCAAAAGTGGGACGGGCGTCTTCGTTGCCCCGAGCGCGGGCGACCTGCACAAGCTGCGCCAGCACCGCTTCGGCTTCGTCGGTCAGCAGTTCGGCCCTGTGTTCTTGCAGGTAGGCCTGAGAGGCGCTCCAATCGGGGGTTTGGATCCAGGCGCTCAGGCTGGCGGTCAGGTTGCCCTCACCCCCGAATCGGGCGGCGTGAAATTCGCGGTAGGCCGTCTCAATCCCGGCCTCGCGGGCGCGGCGCAGCAGGGTCTGGTGTCCCTCA
>CAYTGR010000011.1:50213-89708 GCA_964437445.1 uncultured Anaerolineales bacterium
CTTGCAGGTAGGCCTGAGAGGCGCTCCAATCGGGGGTTTGGATCCAGGCGCTCAGCAGGTCGGCGAGTGGCTGTGGGTCAGTTGGCGATGATCTGCGTCGAAAAAGGCGGTTGAAGAGGCCCATTGTTGTCTCCTTGTCTCTCTCCTCTTGAAGGTTTGCCATGAGTGTAGCCGAAAAGGGGCGAATGGCAAGTTGCGCCGTCCACGAATGGCGCACGAATACACGAATGATGGGCGCGGGCGGCCGGTTGGATGAAATGGACACGGATGATCCGGAAGGACGCGGATTTCCGCGCGGGGTGGCAGCGAGGCGCGGCGAGTTGAAGAGAGAAGCTGAGAATGAAATGATAATCGTGAGGGCTAAAGTTATGTATAATTGCAGATATGGGGAGTGCTCAATGATAAAACCGAAAATCGAAAAATATAGGGGGTACATCAGGTGACACGCAAAACCCTTCGTTCCGTTCTGTTGCTTACCTTGCTGGCAGCAATGTTACCGGCCTGTACGGCCACGCGGACGTTCCCGGCCGAGCCGCACGATATAGCGGCCCCGGCCGGGGCCATCCCCAGCAGTTACCTGTGGGACAGCGACGCCGACTTGGCCTCCGGCGTGTTCTATAATACCCGGGTGGTCAGCGGCACGGGGCGCATCACACTGGCGCAGACCCCGGTATGGAGCCCCAACGTCCGCGTGGACGACGCCCCATCTGGAAAACAATTTTCTCCCTCCCTGGCGGTGGGGCCGGATGGGACGCTCTACGCCGCGTGGGCCGATTCCCGCGACTGCAACTATGACCTCTTCCGCATCCGCAACGACGCCTTCCGCGACTGCAACCGTGACATCTATGCCGCGCAGTATTCGGAGCGGTATGGCCGCTACACCGCCGCGCCGGTTGATGCGGGCGCGCATGTGGTGTGGGGGACGCTTGCCTACACCGCCACAGTGCCTGCCGGCACCGGCATCACGCTTACAGTGCGCGTCGGCAACAGTCCCATGCCCGACGCACGCTGGAGCGCCTGGGTGACGCTCGGCGGCTCGCTGGCCGACCTGAGCGCGCTCCCGCCGGCGCGCTATTTTCAGTGGAAAGCCTCCCTCACCACGTCCGTCTCCACCACCACGCCCGCACTCGAGGCCGTGCGCCTGACGTGGGGCGCGTTCAACTGCGCCAACGTCAGCGGCATCCTGAACAGCAATACAACCTGGAGCGCGGCCAACTCCCCCTACTGCGTCACCGGCAATGTGCTGGTGGACACCGGCGTCACACTAACCGTCGAGCCGGGCGTGACGGTCTATATCAGCGACACGCGCTCCTCCATCCAGGTGCAGGGGACGCTGGTGGCGCTGGGGACAGAAGCGCAGCCTATCCGCTTGACTTCCTGGCATCCCCAGGGCCAATTTGAGGACTGGGGCGGTATTATGTTTAGGGATACGGCCGTCGGTGCGACGTTTGACGCGCAGGGCAACTACCTGGGGGGCAGCGCGTTCCGCTACGTGACGGTGGAATACGCGGGCTATGGCAGCCAGGGGTATGCGATAGATGCGCCCAACACTGCGCTCTATCTCAACCACTGTACGGTGCGCCACAACGGCGTGGGCGGCGTGCACGTCGGCGGGAGCAGCAACCGCATCCTGAACAGCCTTTTCTCCGCCAATTCCGGCGGTGGAGTGCACAACTCCGGTTCCAACGTCACCATCAGCGGCAATGTTTTCTCCGGCAACGCCTTCCCCGGCGACTTGGATTTCTTCGGCGGCGGGGTGTACAACGCCGGTTCCAACGTCATCGTCAGCGGTAACATCTTCTCCGCCAATTCGGCCTCCTACGGCGGCGCGATCTGGTGGTCCGGCTCCGGCGGCATCCTCTACAACACCATCGTCGGCAACACCTCCTCCCTCGGCAGGGGCGGCATCTATCTTGATTCCGGCTTCCCCGTCATCCGCCTCAACGCGCTGGTGGGCAATGGGGGCTACGCGCTCTATAACAACAACGGCGGGACCACCCACGTGGACGCGCGCTACAACTGGTGGGGGACAACGGATGACGGGACCATCCAGGGGCTGATCTGTGACTGGTTCGACGACGGCAACAAAACGATTGTGGACTATGCCCCCTACCTCACGACGCTCACCGCCGACCTGAGCACGCCGGCCAAGTAGGTCGCGCCGGCCGTCGCCGCGCTCGGCGAGACGGTCACATACACAATGCGGCGCTTCAACCAATCGCCCCTTACCGCGACGCTCCCGGCGCACGTCACCTGCGTCCCCGGCAGCGCGCAGGGCGCAAGTTATAGCGGCGCTTTCCTGACCCCTTGACAACGAACCAAATATTCGTATAATATGAACTGAGGTTCATAATCCATGACAACCATTTCAGATTGGCCGCAATGGCCCACCCAAATTCTGCAACTGGAGCAGGCCGGCAAGGTGACGCGGACATTTCGCCGGCTGGACCCGGAACGCCAGCAGGCGGTCGTCCTCGCCATCCTGGACGAGGCGATTGAGAAAGGGCCGGTGTCGCTCAACATCAAGCAGGTGGCGGAGCGGGCCGGCGTCGCGGTCGGCTCGCTCTACGCCTACTTTGGCAGCCGCGAGGGGCTGCTTGACTTCGCCGTGGAGCTCTGCGTCCGCTTCATGAACGACACATTCAACGCCTACCGCGCTTATCTGGCGGCGCTGCCGCTGCGCGAGGGGCTGGCCGCGTACCTGATGGGTGGCGTGGAATGGGGTCAGACCCAGCTGGGGTTGGTGCGTTTCTTCGCGCGGGCGGCCTACCAGGGCGACCCGCTGCTCCAGGAGCGCGTCGTGCAGCCGGTGGGGGAGACGCTGCTGGCCATCGTGCGCGAGATGCTCCAGGCCGCCGCCGCACGGGGCGAGCTCCGCCCCGACGTGGACCTGGAAGCCGTGACCCGTCTCATCCACGCGCTGACCCTCGCCGTGGGCGACAGCCAGATGCTCCCTTATCTCAACACCTACTTTCGGGTAACGGATGAGACCGTCTCGCCGGAACGGCTCCTGGCGGCGCTGGGCGAGCTGATCATGCGAGGCGTGGGAAAATGAAAATTCTCAGCATTGCCCGTAAAACGTTGCTGGAACTGTGGCGCGAACCGCTCCTGCTCGCCCTGCTGCCACTCTTCCCGCTCCTGCTGCTCGGATTTTACTACCTCGCCTACGGCCAGACGGAGCAGGGACTGGCTTACTACCTCAAGGTCTACGTCCTTAACCAAGATACCGGGCCGGCGGGAGCGCAGCTGGTCGCCGGGCTCCGCGCGGCCGAGTTTGAGGGTGAGCCGGTCTTTGATCTGACCGAGGTGACCGACCGGCGGCTGGCCGAGATCGCGCTGCGCGAGCGGAAAGCCGCGCTGCTGGTGGTGATCCCGCCCGATTTGAGCGCTACCATAGACGCGGCGGCTGCCGGGACCCCCACCCCCACTCCGGCCACCCTGGCGCTGATCGGCGATCCGGTCTCCGATAGCTTCATTTTCGTCCGCAGCTTCTTAGATGATCTGCTGCGCCAGTTTACGCAGCAGGCGTTAGGGCAACCGGCCGCGGAGGCCGTCGGGTATGCCTTCGTCCCCGGCACCGGCACGATGTCCGACGTGCAATTTGGGATCCCCGGCGTGATCGTCTTCGGCGTGATGTTCGTAACGATTGCGGCGGCGATGATCCTGGTGCGCGAAAATGTCGCCGGGACACTGCGCCGCCTGCAACTGACGCGCGCCGGCGCAGCCGACATTCTCCCCGGCGTGACCCTGGCGCTGGCACTGGTGGGGCTCCTGCAAATCCCGCTCTCACTGGGGCTGGCGGCGTGGCTCTTCGGCTTCCGGCCGCTCGGCTCGCCGCTCCTGATCGTGCTGGTAGCGCTCCTGCTCAGCGTCGCGGCGGTGGGGATCGGCCTGATCGTCGCCTGCTTTGCGCACAGCGACAGCGAGGCCGCCAACCTGGGCGCGACCGTCGCCGTCTTGCTGGCGCTCCTCTCCGGCGCGCTCTACCCGCTGCCGGCCGTGCCCCTCTTGACCATCGGGGGGCGCACCCTCCAAATCTACGATCTGCTGCCGCCGGCCCACGCGGGCGAGGCGCTGCGCCGGGTCCTCATCTTCGGCGATGGGCTGCGCGAGATCGCCTACCCCGTCGGCGCGCTGGCCGTGCTGGCGGCGCTCTGCATGGGGCTGGGCGTCGCGCTCTACCAGCGGCTCCAGCTCCACGCTTGAGGCTGGATGCTGGTTCTCTTGATCCTAATCCCTGCTCACGACTTGTTGCTTACTGACACAAAGGATAACCTATGTCCAACCCTATCTTACAAACCACCGGCCTGACCAAACGCTACGGCGCACTGACCGCCGTGCAGGAGTTAACGTTAGAGGTTAACGAAGGCGAGATCTTCGGCTTCTTAGGGCCGAACGGGGCCGGCAAGACCACCTCCATCAACATGATCTGCGGCCTGCTCAAGCCCGACGCCGGGCAGGTGACGCTCCACGGTGTGCCGGTCCACGGCGGCGATCCGGCCGTGCGCGCCCGCGTCGGCGTCTGCCCGCAGGAGATCGTCCTCTGGGAACGGCTGACCTGTCTGGAACAGCTACAATTCATCGGCGAGATGTACGGCGTGAGCAGCCGGGAGGCCCGGCGGCGCGGGGAACAGCTCCTGGAAGAACTGGGGCTGGCCGAAAAGCGCCGGCAACAGGCCCGCACCCTTTCCGGCGGGATGCAGCGGCGGCTCAACTTAGCGATGGCGCTCGTCCACGATCCCGAGCTCTTAGTGCTGGACGAGCCGGAGGCCGGGCTGGACCCGCAGAGTCGCGTCAAGGTGCGGGAGTACATCCAATCGCTGGCCCACAAGAAAACGGTGATCCTGACGACGCACAACATGGACGAAGCGGAGCGCGTCGCCGACCGGGTGGCGATCATTGACCACGGGCGGCTGCTGGTGCTGGATACGCCGCAGGCGCTCAAACAGCGGGTAGGCAGCGGCGACGTGGTGGAGATCGGCTTCAATGGGGCGACCGGTGACGGCGCGGCGGCACGCGCGCAGGCGGCGTTGCAGCCGCTCGTCGGCGAGACGTTAGTGGACGCCCGGCGCGGGGTCCTCATCATCCACGCGCTTAACGCCGTAGGGGCGCTCCCGGCGCTCCTCAGCACGTTAGAGAGCGCCGGCCTGCAACCAACCGAGGTTCGCGTGCGCGCCAACACGCTGGAAGACGTGTTTATCCAGCTGACCGGGCGGGGGTTGCGCGAATGAAAGTCCTGGTGGTGGCCCGTAAATCGCTGCGAGAGATCGGGCGCGAGCTCCAGTTATTAGGATTGACGGTTGCGCTCCCGTTGATCTTCATGCTGATCACCAAGGCTACCTACGGGGGCATGTTGGTGACGACGCATCCGGTGATGGTGCTCTCTGCAAGTGCGGCCGGGGAGCCGTTGGTGGCCGCGCTCCAGGCCGAGCAGTACGCCGACGGGCGCCCGGTCTTCGCGCTGACGCCGGCGACGGACCAGGCCGCCGCCGAGGCCGCGCTCAAGGCTCAACACGTCACGGCGGTCGTCACGGTGGCCGAAGACGGTCAGCACGCCACCATCACGGGCGATGCAACCGCTTCACGCTTCTACCGGGCCGGCGTCCTGCTGAACGCCGCCCTGAACCGCTACGCCGACCGCGCGGCCGGCCGCCCGGAGGTCATCCGCGCGGTGGAGCAACCGCTCACCGCCGCCGCCCCCCAGAGCGACTTTGACCTCTACGCGCCGGGGATGATGGTCTTCGCGCTGCTGATGATCATCCCGCAGACGGCGATGCTCGTGGCGCGGGAGGTCCGCTGGCGGACGCTGCGCCGGCTCCAGCTCACCCAGGTGACCGCGCTGGAATGGCTTGGCGGGATCAGCCTCGCGCAGCTGATCGTGGCCGTGGCGCAGGTAGCGGTCCTCTTCGGCGCCGCGCTCGCGCTGGGGTTCCACAACCACGGCTCACTCCCCCTGGCGGTGCTGGTGGGGCTGGTGTTGGCCTGCGCCTGCATCGGCCAGGGATTGGTCACGGCCTGCTTTGTGGAAAACGACAGCCAGGCGGCCAACATCGGCAGCACGGTGGCGATGTTGCAGGTCTTCGTCTCTGGCGCGTTCTTCGCCATGCCGCCGTTGACAGTTTTCACGCTCGGCGGGCATCAGATTGACCTCTTTGACCTCTCGCCGGCCACGTCGGGCCTGCTCGCGCTCCAGCAGGTGCTCGGCTACGGGGCGGGGCTGCGCGAGGTCGGCTTCCGCCTGGGGGTGACGGCCCTCCTCTCGGTGGCCTACTTCGCGCTGGGGGTGATCATCTTCCGGCGGAAGCAGCTGCGGGCCGGGTGAAATATTTCCCGGTTTGCCCCGTCCTCATTCCAGCATACAATGACCCCAGCATCTCGCCCGCCGTCAAGCCGGTGAGTGGGAGCTTCTTCGCCGGCAAGCGGGAGTATTTCCGGCTCAACCGGTTGCCGATGGTCATTGCACTGGTACTGGCCGGAGGAAAGGCCGGGGATTTTCGGCATTGGGATACCATCCGCGCCCGGCCAGCCCCCTCCCCCTGACCGGCACGCCCTCTGGCGGCCCCTGCCACATCCCATAGATACCCTGTAGGGCTAAAAAGTTTGCCCCAGCCGGTCACCCGTAGGGGTGACGTCATAGTTCAGAATATGACCCTCGCTATGACCTCCGATACATCCCCCCTCCAGCCTGATACGCTATACTCTGAGTGTAAATTCAAGTTTAAGGTTTTAAGTTTTAAGGAGAGAAACAATGGCTACAAATATGCCTGAACCGACCGGGCGGCGTCATCAATGGGTCAGCGGCGCCATCCTGATTACAATCGGGCTTTTTCTGCTGGCGGCCCAGATTTTCCACATAGATTGGGGGGCGGCCATCCCGCTGGGGTTGGGGTTGATTTTCCTGCTCTGGGGCAGCCTGGTCCGCAAAGTGGGGCTGTTGATCCCCGGCGGCATCCTGAGCGGCATCGGGGTCGGCGCGCTGCTGATTGAAGGACCGTTCAGCACGCTGGCCGAAGAGACCAGCGGCGGCCTCTTCCTGCTCTGCTTTGCTGGCGGCTGGGCAGTCATCACTGTGACTTCGGCACTCTTTACCCAGAAGACGGCCTGGTGGGCGCTGATCCCTGGCGGGGTTCTGGCTCTCGTCGGCGGCGCGCTCTTGATCGGTGGCCCGGCGCTCCGGGCGCTGGAACTGCTCGGCCAGGGCTGGCCCGTCATCCTGATCCTGGTAGGGCTGTACCTGGTGATAGTACGCAGCCGGCGCTAACCTTGAGAGACCACGGACAACAGACTACAGACCACCGATGGGTTCAAACCTGATCAGTGGTCTGTGGTCGGTGGTCAAAGGTATAAAGATGTTAAGGAGAGTGTAGCTATGCAAGGCTTTCTACTCGGTTTGGCGAATGGCCCTACCTGTTTAGCCTACTGTGCGCCGGTCTTGATCCCTTTCCTGCTCGGCGAGGGCCGGCGGACGCGGCAAAACTGGGCGTTGCTGGCGAAGTTCCTGGGCGGGCGGTTGGCCGGCTACCTGCTCTTCGGGCTGCTGGCCTTCCTGGCAGGGCAGCTGCTCCTGGGCGCGGGCAGCTACCACTCCCGGCTCTTCGGCGCGGCGACCGTGGCACTCGCGGCGCTGCTGGCCTGGTACGGGCTGGCCAAGCCCCCCACCCTCTGCGGTGGCACGCTCAAGGGAGCGCGGCTCTGGCTGCGGCGCTGGCCGGCGCTCCTGCCGCTGGGCCTGGGCTTCCTGACCGGGCTGAACCTCTGCCCGCCCTTTTTGATGGCAATGACCGGCGCCGCCAGCAGCGGGACCTTAGCGGGCAGCCTGCTCTTCTTCGGGGCTTTCTTTGTGGGCACCGCGCTCTACTTCGTCCCGCTGCCCTTCCTGGGGGCGCTTCATCGCTCCGAGGCGCTGCGCATCATCGGTAAAATGACCGCGCTCCTCATGGCGCTCTACTATTTCTACAGCGGGCTGCTCTTACTGCTGGGAGGCGCTCCGGTCTGAAAACCGGGCGACGGTCAGAGCCGCTCACCCGCTACTTGACAAGGAATTTACTGGTAGTGCCGCGCGCAAGCGCCTCACCACGAACACATTATTGACGTAAGGAGGAATGTCCAAGATGGCGACTCAAGTTAAAATCCGTCCCCAAACCTATCCGCCGCTGAAGATCGGCAAGGCACTGTTGCTGACGCTGCCCATGGCCCTGCTGACCGCGTTCCTGTTGCTGGGCAATGTGATGGGCGGCGGGGCACCGGAGCCGTTGTTGGCAGTTTCAGTCATCCTCACCTGGCTCCTGTTCAACAGCCTCTTCTTCCTGATGCTCAAGACCGGCAAGACCCACCGGTATCGCGCCGCCCTCTTCATCATCCTGGCGCTGGCGATGATCGTCACTTTCGCCACGGTCATCCGCTCCGAACGTGGCAACATCGCCTTGAGCGAGGCCGACATGATCCAGGGTAAAACGCCGTTCTGCCATCTGGTGATCCCCATGACCCTCATTCCGGCGTTGCTGACCAGAACCATCATCTTCCCCGGCTCGTTGCTCACCGGCTTCGCCAGCATTGCCAGCATGTTTGTCATCTGGATCGGGACCTCCCTGGTGCTGGGCCGGGGCTGGTGCAGCTGGGGCTGCTTCTACGGCGGCTACGACGAAGCCTGCTCCCTGCTGGCGAAAAAGCCCCGGATCAAGAAAATTGATGCCCGCTGGCGTTACCTGCCCTATGCCGTGCTGCTGGCTATCGTCCTGCTTTCGGCGGTGACGCTCTCGCCCACCTACTGCGAGTGGCTCTGCCCCTTCAAGGCCGTGACCGAGTACTCAGCCGTGACCGACGTCGTCACCCTGATTCAGACCGGCATCTTTATCAGCCTGTTCGTGGGGCTGGTTGTCGTCCTGCCTTTTTTGACCAAGCGACGGGTGCAGTGCGGGCTCTTCTGTCCGTTTGGAGCCTTCCAATCGTTCACCAACCGGGTGACTATCTTTGACGTGCGGATTGACCCTGCCAAGTGCAGCCAGTGCGGGCTCTGCGTGCGCACCTGTCCCACCTTCTCACTGGACGCGGGCAGCCTGCAAACCGGCCGGCCCCTCACGACCTGCACCAAATGCGGCCAGTGCATTGATGCCTGCCCCAAGCAAGCCATCACCTACCACATCAAAGGCACGGCCGTGGGCCAACGGCTTAACACCGCGCGGCTACTCTTCCTTTACCCGGCTTTTGTGCTCCTGGCGACCATGGGCGGCGGGATCATCGCCACCGCGATCTACCGGCTGCTCAAACTGGTGACGACAGGCAGTATGCTCTAAACGTGAAACGTGAGACGTAAAACGTGAAACGTGAAACGTCAGGGGATTTGCAACGTTATAGGCATCGCGCATTGCGTATGGCGTATTCCGTTAAAAGCTGAGTCATCTCACAGCATGAACTTGAAGGAGTACACTCTTATGGATAAGCTAAGGACGATTCTGGGCTACCTCGTGGCTGCGTTAGGCGTGCCGCTCCTGTTAGCGACGTTCCTGGGCATGAACGTCTGGGCCCCGGCACTGGTTTCAGCTACCGGCGTCACCGTCTCCCCCTGGTTTACCGGGGATACCGTGGCGCGCACCATCCACCATGGCGACTATCGCACCGAGATCCACCAACCGGTCTTTCAGGCGCTGATCGGCGAGCGAAAAGAGGGGTTCGTCCAGGTGGATTGGACCCCTACCGGCCTGCTACCGCAACTCATTGACGAGGAAATTGACTACGACGGCGACGGTCAGCCCGATTTCCGGGTAGTGCTGGACACAAAGGCTATCCAGGCCACGCTGACGCCGCTCACCCCCGCCGTCTTGGGGCTGGAAGGGACCTACCGGCTGGATACTGCGCTCGCCATTCGCGTGCAGCTCAAAAATCCACGGCGCTAATGGGCCGCTGCCTCACGGGTCAAGCGTCACACCCTGCTTGGGGTGGACGCTTGACCCGCAATTTTTTGACTTTGCCGCCGGGCTGACTATACTTATAGGCAACAGGACTGACGCAAGTGGCTGGTCCGCGAACCGGGATAGAGGCACTCCTGGGAAAAAGCACCGGCCACTTTTCGGCGCAAAACCAACGACTTTCAGCTCACTGTTTACGTAATGCATATATCTTTAAGGAGGCATTCATTATGAGTAAACGACCTGGCGGCGAACTGGCGACCCGGCCCCTGCACTTTATCTGGATTGCCGACTGCTCCGGTTCCATGGCAACCGACGGCAAAATCCAGGCGCTCAATACGGCCATCCGCGAAGCGATCCCGCACATGCAGAAGGTGGCCGATGAAAATCCAAACGCGCAGGTGTTGGTGCGCGCCATCAAATTCTCCAATGGCGCCCAATGGCACATCTCCCAGCCGACACCAATAGAGCAATTCCAGTGGAGCGATCTCAATGCCGAGGGCGTGACCGATATGGGCAAGGCGCTCTCCATGGTCGCCGAACAGCTCAAGATCCCGCCGATGACCGACCGCGCGCTCCCACCGGTACTGGTGCTGATCTCCGACGGCCAGCCGACCGATGACTTCAGCAAAGGACTGAAAGATCTGATGGAGCAGCCCTGGGGCAAGAAAGCCGTCCGTATTGCCATCGCCATCGGCGCCGACGCGGACTACGATGTGCTCCAGAAATTCATCGGCAACGTGGAGATCAAACCGTTGCAGGCCAACAACCCCGAAGCGCTTGTACGGCACATCCGCTGGGTCTCCACCGCCGTGCTGAAATCGGCTTCCGCGCCGGCCAGCCAGGCCGCCGGTGCCACGCCTTCCACCCCCAACGTGCCGGTTCCCACCCCGGTCCCGTCAACGCCAGCCGGTCCCAACGATCCAGGCGACGTCTGGTAGAGGTGCTATGGACAGCATAGAACGGCCGCAATGGCAATGGCGCGCCGTTGGTCAGACCGTGCAGGGCGCTTCTCACGTGCGCAGCGGGCTGCCCAACCAGGACGCGCTGCGCTGGGACCCGCCGGCCGGCGGAGGGCCACCGCTTATCCTCGCCGTGTCCGATGGGCACGGCAGCGCCAAATATTTTCGCAGCGATGTAGGCGCCCGCCTGGCCGTGGAGATCACTGTGCAGTTACTGGCCGAGCTCTTGCATGGACAGCCCGCGCCCGACAACCTCACGGCGGTCAAACGGCTGGCCGAGGAGCGCCTGCCGCAGGAGCTCGTGCGCCGCTGGCGTGAAGCGGTCAAGGCCCACCTGGGCGGGATGCCCTTCACGCCCGCCGAATTGGAGGCACTGGCGCAGAAAGACGGCCCGCGCGCCCGGCAGACTGTGGAAAAGGACCCCTTCCTGGCCTATGGGGCGACCATCGTGGCGACCCTCGTCACCGACAACTACATCCTCTACCTGCAACTGGGGGATGGCGATATCCTGGTGGTCTCCGATGCCGGCGAAGTCAGCCGCCCCCTGGAACGCGATGCGCGGCTCTTTGCCAACCAGACCACCTCGCTCTGCCAGGAAAATGTCTGGCGTGATGTGCAACTGCGCTTCCAGGCCCTGGTGGAACCCCCGCCTGCATTGGTCCTGCTCTCCACTGACGGCTACGCCAACTCATTTATCAACGAAGAAGCCTTCCTCAAGGTCGGCAGCGACCTGTTAGAGATGATCCGCGCCGATGGCCTGGACATAGTGGCGGAGAATCTGGCCGGCTGGCTCACGGAAGCCTCCCAAAGTGGGAGCGGTGACGATGTCACCCTGGCCGTGCTCTGCCGGACCGACATAGCGCCGTCACGCGAGCTGGCCAGGCAAGCCGAGCAGCTGCCGGCCGCTGTCGCGCCGCCGGAAACGCCGCCGGAAGAGATCACCGACCCGGCGCGGGAGTATCCATGGATGGACCCTACCCCGGTCAAGTTGCCGCATGTGAAGAAGTAGCCCGTATGCATAGCGCTACAGCCGTTCCCTTACGCATCACGCATGAATGATCTACCCCGCCAAAAACTGCGCGAGCTGATCACCCGCTACGGCCCGGCCCTGGCGGATGACCCACGCCGTTGTGAGGGACTGCTGCGAGATCTCTGCGGGGCCTACCGGCGGGAGATCTTCGTCCTGATCAGCGCCCTGCAACAGGGAGTCGCCAAAGACCTGTTGAACATTCAACCGGGCACCCCCTATCCCGTTCTGGAGGCCCAGCTGATCCGGGAATTGCGCGAGGATTTAGCGTTGGATGAAGAAGCCGCCCGGTGGGCGGTAGAGACGTGGGCTGAGGCCTTGGGCCGGGCGCCGGGCGCGACCACGCCCCCGGCCTCTACAGCATTGCCGACCGGACTGCGCCCCGGTTCAACGCTCGCCGGCCATACCGGTGAGGTGTTAAGCGTCGCCTTCAGCCCTGACGGGCGCACCCTCGTCTCCGCGAGCAACGACGGCACCGTCCGCTTCTGGGACGTGGCCGCCGGGCGCGAGACGCGCCACGTGGAGTGGGAGTTGGGCTGGGCCAACGGGGTCGCCTTCAACGTTGATGGCAGCCGGCTGGCACTGGCGGGTAGCGACGGCTCCGTGCGGCTCTGGGCCGCCGATGGCAACGAGGTGCAGCGGCTGACCGGCCACACGGCCGCGGTGCTCTGCGTCGCCGGCAGCCCCGACGGGCGGCTACTGGCCTCCGCCGGGCGCGACAAAAGCGTTCGCCTGTGGGATATCCAGGCAGGCCAGGAGCTTCGCCGCCTGGACGGCCACGCTGAGGCGGTGCCCGCGCTCGCCTTCAGCCCGGATGGACGGCGGTTAGCCTCGGCGGGCGGCTGGGAGCGGACGGTGCGCCAGTGGGATGTGCCTCAGGGGCGCGAGATTTCGCCGCCGCTGGCCGGTCACACCGCCGGCGTGCCCGCGGTGGCTTTCAGCCCCAACGGCGCGCTCCTGGCAGCCGGTTGCTGGGATGAGACCATCACACTCTGGAACGCCAGGACCGGCCAGCAGGTGCGGCAAATCACTGAACAGACCGATCAGGTGCATATCATCTTCTGTCTCGCTTTTACCCGTAACGGGACAGCGCTCGTCTCCGGCGGCTGGGACAAGACGTTACGCCTGTGGGCCGTGGAGACCGGCAAACAGATCCAGGCCGTCGCTGGCCACGCCGGGATGGTCCTCTGTCTGGCCATGAGTCCCGACGGGCGACTGCTGGCGGCGGGCGACCGCAGCGGAGCGGTGCGGCTTTGGACGGTGGTGTAAACCGGAGGCCCCCATGGACGAACGGCCCAACGTCATGATTGTTCTGGCGCGTTGCCGGCACAACCGGCAGGGATTTGGCATCCGGTTTGAGGAAAAGAGCCGGGGCCGGTGGGCTGCCGATTGGGCCTTTGCGGTCAAGGAGACGGCCGCCAGGCGCGAGGGCTACGACCGGGGCGAGATCGCCGGCGAGTTCGGGATTGATCCGGCTTACCCTGGCTGCCCCCATTGCGGGGCCAAGTTATTGCTTAAGTGCGAATGCGGCAAGGTAACCTGCTGGAACGGCGAGGACCCCAGGGTGACCTGTCCCTGGTGCGGCCGTGCCGGTGAGGTGCGGGGGATCGCAGAAAGCTTACAGGCCGGTAGCGATCGTTAAATCCCGCTCGCTATTCGCCATCCGCCATTCGCTATTTGCCATTCGCTATTCGCCATTCGTTATTCGCCATTCGCTATTTTGGGAGGTTAGCATGAACCAACTGTTGAAACCCGGCCAGACCGTGCAAACCGAGTCTGGCGTGCCGTGCAAAGTGGACGCCTTTCTCGGCGGTGGTGGCCAGGGCGAAGTCTACAAGGCCGATCTGAGCGGCAAGAAGGTGGCCCTCAAATGGTACTTCCCCGCGCAGGCCACGCCTCAACAATATGCGGCGCTGGCGCTGCTGGTCAAAAAAGGGGCCCCCAATGATAAGTTCCTCTGGCCCATTGAGCTGACCCGAGCCGACGATGTCCCCGGCTTCGGCTACGTCATGCCGTTGCGGGAGTCGCGCTTCAAGAGCATCGTGGATTTGATGAAGCGGCGGATTGAGCCGACCTTCCGGGCGCTGGCTACGGCTGGGCTGCAACTGGCCGATAGCTACCTGCAGCTCCACGCCCAGGGGCTTTGTTACCGCGACATCTCGTTCGGCAACGCCTTCTTTGATCCCAACACCGGCGAGATGCTCATCTGCGACAACGACAACGTCGCAGTGGACCAGCAGGGGGAAAGCGGCGTGCTCGGCACCCCGCGCTTCATGGCGCCGGAGATCGTCCGTGGTGAGGCCAAACCCAGCACCCAAACCGACCTCTACTCGCTGGCCGTGCTGCTTTTCTACATGCTGATGGTAGCGCACCCGCTGGAAGGCCAACGCGAGACCCAGATCAAGTGTATGGACCTGCCGGCGATGAACAAGCTCTACGGGTTTGAGCCGCTCTTCATTTTTGATCCCACCGATCAGAGCAACCGGCCGGTCCCCGGTGTCCACGATAACGCGCTCGCTTTCTGGCCGCTCTACCCGCAATTTGTCCGCGATCTTTTCGTCAAGGCATTTACCATCGGGTTGAAGGATCCCCTGGCCCGGGTGCGCGAGAGCGAATGGCGCGCCGCGATGTCAGATTTGCGCGACGCCATCTATTACTGTCCTCACTGCGGCGCGGAGGCGATGTACGATGTAGAGGCGCTTAAAGCCAGCGGGGGCCAGCCGGGCGCTTGCTGGTCGTGCGGCAAGCCGTTACAACTGCCGCCACGCCTGCGGGTGGGCAAACGGGTCATCATGCTCAACTACGACACCAGGCTCTACCCGCATCATGTGGACGATCAACGGCTCTATGATTTCACGCAGCCCGTCGCCGAAGTCACGCGCCACCCAACCAATCCCGATCTGTGGGGCCTCAAAAACCTCTCAGCCGAGAAATGGGTCATCACCCTCCCTGACGGTACAGTCAAAGACGTGGAGCCGGGGCGTAGTGTTTCGCTGGCCGTGGGCACCAAGATCAACTTCGGGCAAAAAGAGGGCGAAATTCGGGTATAATTCCTATCGTGTCGGGCCGCCCTATCCCTCCACGGCACGGCGGTCACGGTTGGGATCGTTGGGCGCAACCTGGCGGCCAAGTTTTGCGTACTAACGTCTATGAGAGGCCATAGGGGGCCTCCCTTTCAGTCACTCTCAGTTATTTGAGGAAGAGCACTGGCATGAATCGCACGCGCTGGATTTTCGCAGGCATTTTGTTGGTGGCGTTGTTGATTGTCGTCGGAGCGCTGATCTGGCGGGCCGTTCAATCGTCCTCCAGCGGCGGCCCCGCCGGGGGCGGCGGCGACAGCGGGTTGACGGTGGAGAAGCCCGCTTCTCTCACCGTCCGGGTGATCACCGCCCTGCCGGTGGAGCCATGGGTGCGGGAATCCGCCCAGGCCTTCAACGCGACCAAGCCCACGTTGGACGGCGTTCCCATCCAGGTAGAGATCACCGGGATGGACGGGCTGACGGCACTGGGCCGCTGGGATCGCAACGAATTTGGGGCGCTGCCCGCCGATAAGACGCTGGAACAGCTGACCGACGCCGAGAAAGCGGCACTGACCAAGTTCCCGACGGTCTGGATCCCCGATAACCGCTATCTGGTGGAACTGGCTAACGCTTCGTACAAGGAACGGTTGGGCCGCGACGTCTTCCTGACCGACGGGGAGTACCGCGCCCGGCCCATCGCCATCAGCCTCTTCACCTGGGGCATCTACGAGAGCCGGGCCCGCACCTTGCAAAACCACTTCGGCGCGGTGACCTGGAGTTCCATCCACGATGCCGCCATCGCCAAAGGTGGCTGGCCGGAGATCGGCGGCGACCCGGCGTGGGGATACTTCAAGCTGGTGGTGCCCAATCCCAACAAGAACGTCGGCGGCCTTTCGGCGATGATCGCCGCGGCGGGCGAGTATTACAGCAAGACCGAGATCACCACCGGCGACATCACCAATCCGGCGTTCCAGACCTGGTTGGGTGAGCTGATGGGCTCCGTGACCGACTTCAGCAGCGCCAGCGCCTACACCGCCGAGGACTTCGCGCTGTTCGGTTACAGTGTCGGTGACGGCGGCCAGCTGCTGGAAAGCGACCTGCTGCAAAACATGCAGGGCATTGTCACCCGCTGGGAAGACCCGCTCCTGCTCTACTACCCGCGCTACGTCACCTGGTTTGATTTTCCCTTTACCGTCTGGATGGGGCCGGAGACGACCGCGTTGGAGAAAAATGCGGCGCTGGAATTTGAGAAGTTCCTGCTCTCCGACGCCCAGCAGCAAGCGGCGCTCGCCTACGGTCTGCGCCCGGCCAACCCGGCCATCCCGCTGGACGCCACTCCCGCAAGCCTGTTCAGCAAGTGGAAGGACCGGGGGGTACAGCTGGTGGTGCCGCGCGCCGACGCCATGCGCAATCCCGACCGGGACGTGCTGCTGGCGCTGCTGCGCTGGTTTGACCTGAACGTAGCGAAGTAATAAGTGAGGTAGCGTATGAATCGCACCCAAACACAAACCGGCCTGATCATAGCCGGGATGATCGTGGCGTTTGTCTGTATCTGCGGGATTCTGATCCTGACGGTCGGCGGAAACTGGCTGAATTCCCTCGGCCGCGGCACAACTCCCCAGCCAGGTAGCCCGGTCACCTGGGCAGCCGACAGCGCCGATCTGACCGTAGCCGTTGCGCCGGGCATGGCGCCGCTCTTCAACCAATTCGCCGATCAGTTCAACCGCCAGCAGCTGAAAACTTCCGACGGTCAGCTGATGCAGATCAAGCCGTTGACCTTAGCCCCCAATCAGATGGTGGAGCAGAGCCTCGGCGCGCCGGCCTTCCAGGCCATCGCCCCAGACAGCAGCCTCTGGTTGGGCCAAATTGAGCAACGGTGGGCCGCCGCTCATGCCGAGTCGGAAACCACCGCGCTCATCCCCATCGGCACCCGCCGGGTGGGCACTCCCGTGCGCTACGCCGTCAGTCCTATCGTCATCGCCGCCTGGGAAAACGTCGCCCGCGACCTGGGTTGGCCGGAGAAACCGGTCGGCTGGCGCACGATCCAACGCCGGGCAACCGAGGACCCCAATTTCAAGTGGAACCATCCCAGCACCGGCCACGCCAGCGGGATGCTGGCCACGCTCGCCGAATTCTACGCCGGGGCCGGGCTGACCCGCGATCTGACGCCGGAAGCGGCGAAGAAGCAGGATACGTTAGACTATGTCCGCGCAGTGGAGGCGACCATCCGTTTCTACGGCGAAGGTGAGGACGTCATCGTGCAAAAACTGGCCGAGCAGGGCCAGAATTTTTTAGACGCCTTCGTGACGCAGGAGCAGACGGTCATCGCCTGGAACCAGGCCCACCCGGATAAGCCCCTTGTAGCGCTTTACCCGGCGGAAGGGACCCTCTGGGCCGATCACCCGTTCACACTGCTGGAGCTGGGCGGTAACGGTGAGACTGCCGTCACCGACAACCAGCGCCGCACGTTCCAGGCGTTTGTGGAGTTTCTGACCTCCGCTGAAGTGCAAAAGCAGGTATTGGCGGCGGGCTACCGGCCTGCCGACCTGAGCCTCAAGCTGGACGAAGCGGGCAGCCCCTTCGCCGGCACCAGCGCCGTGGACTGGCGCCAACCGCAGACGACGTTGCAAATTCCCTCCCCGGCGGTGGTGGAGGTGGTGCAAAATGTCTGGTGGTACACCAAAAAGCCTACCAACGTGATCCTGGTGGTGGATACCAGTGGCAGCATGCAGGGACAGAAGATCGCCCGCACCCGCGAAGCGCTGCAGGCCTTCGTCGCCCAGATTCAGGGGCCACGCGATCAGGTGGGGCTTCTGGAATTCAGCAGCGGGACCAAGAGTTCCATCCCGCTGCAACCCCTGGACGAGCAAAAACGGGCCACACTCATGGCCAAAATTGATGCGCTGGAAGCGGGCGGCGAAACGGCGTTGATTGACGCTGTCATCAAAAGCTACGACACGCTGCTGGTCAACGGCGACCCCAGCGCCATCAATGCGCTCGTCGTCATGACCGATGGCAATGAAAACGCCAGTGCCGGGACGCTAAACGATCTCCAGCAGCGCTTTCAGAAGGCCGACCGCATCCCGGTGGTCATCTTCACCATCGCCTTCGGCAAGGATGCCGATGAGGAGCTGTTGATGCAGATCGCCGAGCTGGGTAACGGCCAGTTCCGCCGGGCCGATGAGACCGACATCAAAGAGCTGTACCAGATCATCTCAACATATTTCTAAAGTAAGCGTCCATTGCATCAGCAAACGGATCACGCAATAAGGGGAACCCTTGGCTTCTATCCGTCAGACCATTGAATCTAAAATCCGGGGCGCCGCCATCCAATACGCAATTTTCCAATGGGAGAGTGCCCTGGTGCTGGCTGGCACGCTGGTAGTCACGGTTTTATGGCCACACCCCTTCCCCTGGTGGCCCTGGTGGGGCTGGCCGGCACTGGGACTGATCGGCTGGGCGGCGCTGATTTATGGCAGCCTGACCGATCCACACACCCATGCCAAGCTCTGGCTGGAGCTTTTCCAGCAGCAGCTGGATCCAAAATTGATTCAAGATGCGGCGTTGCGCCGGCAATTTCAGACGGGGTTGGATTACCAACGGCGGTTAGAGATAGCGGTGCAACAACAGCATGCCACGGAGCTGCGCCCCTGGCTGGAGACTGCCGCCGACCGGCTGGCCGACTGGCTGAGCGCTTTCTACGCGCTGGCCGTGCGGGTAGACGCGACGCGCCGGGAGCCGCAGGTGGCCGAGGCGCGCACCAGCCTGCCGCAAGAGATTGAGACGCTGGCCTCGCGCCGCCGCTTTGAGCGCAACCCGCAGGCGCTCCTGCGGTTGGGCGAATCTGTGGAGGGGCTGGGGAAACGCTGGGAAGCGCTGCGCCAGTTGGAAGCTCAGCTCCATCAGGGCACCCGGCTGCTGGAGCGCAGTCTGGCCGGGTTGCCGGCGCTCTACGCCCAGCTGACGGTGGTCACGGCGGCAGACGTGGCCGCCGGCCGCGGCGCCCCGTTAGAGGCGACGCTCCAGGCCCAGTCCGGCGCGTTGATCGCCGTGGAGCAGGGGATCGCGCAAGTGGTACAGGAAATAGTATGAGCTACGATTTATTTTCTCTAAGGAGATGGCAGAGCATGAAACGCACAGCCCTGATTTTGCTGATCATCGTCGGCCTGGTGCTGACCGGGTGCGGCGGCGGTAAGGGAGGCGGCACGCCGACCAAGGGCGAGCTCATCATTTTTGTAGCGGTGCCGTTAAGTGGTTTCCAGGCTAACGGTGGCCAAACCGTGCTTGGCGGCGTGCGGTTAGCGGCCGCGGAGCTCAACCGCAGCGGGGGACTGTTGGGGTACAAGGTCGTGGTCCAGCCGCTGGACGACGAATCCGATAGCGACGTGGCCGTTGCCAACGTAGAAAAGATCAAAGAGGCACTCAACAGTGGCCAAAAGGTGCTCGCCATCATCGGCCACCTCAACAGCGGCCAGACGCTGGCAGCGATGGAGCTCTACAAAGACCTGCCCTTGATCGTCATCACTCCCACCGCCTCCGAACAAAGCCTTTCGCAAAAAGGCTACACCAACTTCTTCCGTGTCAACGCGAGTGACAACGTGCAGGCCGCCGTGGATGCCCGCTTCCTGGCCGAGAAATTGGGAGCGAAACGGGTGGCCGTCCTCTTCAACAACACTGAGTACGGGCGTGGGCTGGCCGCCTCGCTGGTCAAGGAGTTGCAAGCTAAAGGGGTGCAGGTCGTCACTCAGATTGAGGTAGAAGAGGGCCAAAGCCGCTACGACAAGGAAGTGCCACAGGTGCAGGCCGCCAGTCCCGACGCGATCTTTTACGCCGGGTACGAGATTGAGACGCCCTACCTGCGGGCGGCCCTCGTCGGTGCGGGTGTGACCGTCCCGATGCTGGCGAGCGACGGCGCCTTCCTGGCGGCGACGATTGACGAAGCCGGTGGCACGGCGGAAGGGCTTTACGTCAGCGCCTTTGCTCCCAGCCCCAAAACGATCGCCGATCAAAAATGGATTGAGGGGTATCAGGCAGTGGAATATCGCAACCCCGATACCTATTCGGTCAACGGTTACGTCGCCATGCAGGTGCTGGCCGAGGGTGTACGCCAGGCCAAGTCGTTAGAGGCCCCCGCCATCGCCAACGCCCTGCGCCAGGATACCATCAAAACGCTGCTCAACGACCTGCGCTACCAGCCCACCGGCGATCTGGTGGAGCCCAAAATCTGGATCTACCAGGTGCAGGGCAACGAGTTCCAGCAGGTGCAATGGTAAGGCGTGAAGCGTGAAACGTGAAGCGTGAAACGTGAAATTCGAGTAATTTATGGCAAGCTGTTTAAAAAACTGGTTTTAGGCACTCTCCCATGAAAGCCGGATTTACAGAGATCGCAGAGTTGTGTAGGCAAATCCGAAATCTGAAATCCCGAATCCGAAATTAGTTCTGGCAGGCGGCCGGCTTTCATGGGTGCGCCTGATGGCGGGCAGGACCATCAGGCGCGACTCCCGCACATGCTGGAATTCAAGCTTATTTCGCCCTCCCAAGAATTTACAGGCGTGCCATTGCAAAGTTTCAGCGGGCTTTCACAGAAGGACTCATAAGCCATGCGCCCCTGGAAAACGCTGGCCCGCCGGACGCTGGTATCGCCTAGCAAATTCCTCACCGTGGAAGCCCACACCGTCCAGTTGCCCGACGGGCAAATCATTGACGATTGGCCCTGGGTCATCACCCCTGACTACGTGATTGTGGTCGCCGTTACCGCCGGGGGAGAGTTCCTTTGCTTTCGGCAGAGCAAATATGCCGTGGAGGGGCTTTCCCTGGCGCCGCCGGGCGGCTATCTGGAGCCAGGCGAGGAGCCGTTAAGCGGCGCGCAACGGGAGTTGCTGGAGGAAACCGGCTACGTCGCCCCGGAGTGGCTGGAGCTGGGGCACTACCCCGTGGACGGCAATCGTGGCGCGGGGACGGCCCATTTCTTCCTGGCGCGCCACGCCCAACCAGTGACCGGGCGCTGCGCCGACGATTTGGAGGAACAAGAGCTCCTGCTCCTCAGTCGGGCGGAGCTGGAAGCGGCGCTGACGGCCGGCCAGTTCAAGGTGCTGCCCTGGATGGCGATTGTGGCCCTGGCACTCCGCTACGTTTGACACCGCTATCATACCCGGTGCTCACGGCCGCGCACCAGCAGGGGGATGAAAACAGGTTCGTAGTGACGCGCTTCAGCGCGGCTCAGACGGCGCTAAAGCGTCTCACACCAACTCAGGTCGTAACGCCCTTCAACGTGTAGAACGACGTAGAGACGCCCTGCCAGAGCGTCTCTACGGGATTCATCTGCGAATAGGGGAGCCGTCTCGCTGCCGCCCTCAATCGGCCGGCGGATGGCCGTTCCGTTTCACCTCGTTGACCACCCGCCCGTCCCGCAGGTAGACCGTCCGGTCGGTCTGTTCCGCCACGCGGGGATCGTGGGTCACAATGATAAACGTCTGCCCCTCTTTGTTGAGCGCCCGCAGCAGCGCGATGATCTCATCGCCGGCCTTGCTATCCAGATTGCCGGTCGGCTCGTCGGCCAGGACGATGGCCGGGCGGTTGACCAGGGCGCGGGCCACCGCCACGCGCTGCTGCTGCCCGCCGGAGAGCTCCAGCGGGCGGTGATGCTGCCGGTCGCCCAACCCCACATGCTCCAACAACGCCGCGGCCCGCTCGCGCGCGGCCTTGCCGCTGATATCGGCATACCGCAGTGGCAGCATCACGTTCTCCAGTGCGGTCAGATGCGCCAGCAGATGATATTGCTGAAAGACAAAGCCAATCTTCTCCCGGCGGATTTTCGGCTGTTGGGAGGGCGATAACTTCGTCAGGTCCACCCCATCCAGCACCACCACCCCTTCGGTGGGACGATCCATGCAGCCCAGGACGTTGAGCAACGTGGATTTGCCGCTGCCGGAAGGCCCCATCACCGAGATAAACTCACCAGCCTCAATTACCAGGTCCAGTCCTTGCAACGCGGCGACCTGAACGGTCCCCATCGGATAGGTCTTGACCAGCCCATGTGCCTCTACTATGGGTGCCATAAGCTACTCCTTAATGGGTGAGCAGAGGGTAGAGAGTAGTGAGCCGTCATCAACCCAATGACCCCCACCCCTTACCGCTCACTGTGCTCTCACGGCTGTTCCAACGGAATAGTGATCCGCACCGTCATCCCCCACCGCAGGTCGGGATCGGGCTGATCCAGTGTGATAATGGTCTTGTAGGTCATATCATTGCCGCCGCCGGCCTGCTGCCCGCGCAGAGCGATCCCGGCGATATGACCGGCCAGCGTCTTGTCATCAAAGGCGGTGACGACGATACGGGCCTCGTCACCGACCTGGATGCGCGCCATCCCCCACTCGTCCAGATCGGTGGTCTCCACCTGCAAGGTGCTCAGGTCGGCGAATGTGACGGCCGGCGCACCGGGCTGGGCCCAATCCAGCGCCTTGAGATGCAGCTGGATGACCGTCCCGGTGAAAGGTGCCCGTAACGTTGCCGCATCCAGATCAGCCTGCGCCTGGGCGGTCTGTAGCCTGGCCCGCTCCACCTCCTGCTGCAACGTGGGGTCTACACCCTGTTGCAGCTTCGCCAGTTCCAACCTGGCCCGCTCCACCTCGCCCTCCAGGATGTGCAACTCCTGGCTGCTGGCCGATTGCTCACCACGGGCACTCTTGAGCGCTGCCTCGGCGATCTGCCGCTCCTCCCGGGCTTTCTGAAGCCGGTCGTAGTAAGCCTCGCGGGCAAAATCCAGTTGCCACTCAGCGGTCTTCTGTGCCTCTACCACTGCTTTTTCGGCTTCAGCTTCCTCAGTCTTAGCCCGGTTCAGGTTAATCTCAGCCTGGGTGAGCCCCGGATAGCGGGCCCGCGCCTGGGTCAGCCGGGCCTCGGCGCTCTGCACCGCTAATTCCGCCTCGCGCAACTGCCGCTCGTGATCCGCTTGGGCCTGCGCCAACCGCTCTTCCGCGATGCGCTGGCTCAGCTGCGCCTGGGTCAATGCCTGCTCCAGCTGGGCCGTAGCTAACCGGCCCAAAGGCTCGCCCGCTTTGACCGTGTCGCCCTCCGCCACAAACCATTCAGTCACCTGGCCGGAAAGCTCAAACGCCAGGGCAGCCCACCGTGCCGGCACGAGCTCGCCGCGCGCCCGGACGGCCAGCTCCGCCGGCGTCCCGCCCGGCGTCGGCGTGAGCAACGCGGCCATATTGCCGCCCATTTTAGGAGCCAGCAGACTCCCGGCGACGCAGAGCACGATCGCCGCCACCACAATGCCACCAATAATCAAAATTAGTTTTTTAGGCTTCATTGTCATCTACCTCCTCAACCTGTTTTTATCACTTTTCACTGCTCACGCTCATTCCGCATGGAGCGCCACCACCGGGTCCAGCTGTGCCGCGCGGCGAGCCGGCAACACGCCAGCGATCATCCCCAGGACCATACCAAAGATGACCGACCCCACGGCCAGCCGGGGCGAGAAATAGAGCAGCGAAATCTCGGTCTGGGCCACCATGACGGCGTTCCCGATGGCCACGGCCACACCGGCCGCCCCCAGTCCCACCACAGCCCCCACCGCCCCCAACCGAATGGCGTCCAGCAACATTTCGGCCAGGATGTCGCTATTTTCGGCGCCGACGGCTTTCTTGAGGCCGATCTCGCCGGTCCGTTCATTGACGGCGATGATCATCGTATTCGCCACCGAAACCGCACCGACGAAAACTGCGATGGAAAAGATGCCGGCAATTACAGCGATGATACCGGAGAAAACCTGGCGAATCTGGCCGGTGATTTCCTGAATGGTCTGCACCTCCAAACCGCTGAAATTCGCCTTGATCGCCTGGGTCAACTCCGGGATGGTGCAACCCGGCGCCACCCGCACCGAAAGGCTCCCGTTCTGTTTCTGCCCGCTGGCTGCCTCCAGCCCCTCCATCGTCGTATAAAGCGCATTGTTGGTATTGCTGAACAGGTCCAGCGAGAGGCGACGCCAGATGCCCACCACCGTGAAGGGGCGGTTTTTGATACGGATGGTATCACCGACCTGCAAATGATGCGTTTCGGCCACCGCTGCCCCCACCACCACCTCATTGTAAGTGCCGGGGGTGAACATCCGCCCCTGGGTGAGCGTGTTGCGCACCATCATATCAAAGCCCAACGCGCCCGTAGGTGAACCGTTGCCCCACACCTCCAGATTGACTTCGGTGGTAAGGACCTCCGTGTCGCTGAAGTTGACCGGCAATTCCTGCTGGCTGATCGGCACTACATCCTGCACACAGGGCAGCCGGCGCAGGGCCTGATCGGTAGAATACCCAAAATGAACGCCGACCTTTTCAGGATAGACCATGACCAGATCGCCGGAGCCCTGTTCTACACTGCTCAGGGCGCTGTTCAGTCCTTCCGCCAGGCTGCCCAACACCGCCAGCGTGAAAATACCGATAGCAATGCCGACCACCGTTAAAATGCTGCGCGCGTTGCGCCGGATCAGGTAGATCAGCCGCTTGAAGCCGCGCGCCGCGTAGACAGCAGCGCTGCCGCCCCGGAGCGCCACTACCGGGTCCAGCCGCGCCGCCTGCAGCGCCGGGATCACGCCGGCGATCACCCCCATCAACCCGCTAAACGTGACCGTCCCGACCGCCAGCCGGGGCGTCATGCGAAAGAGGGAGGTCCCCAGTTGCGCCATCGCCAGCCGGTCGGCCAGCGTCCCCGCGACCCACCCGCCGAGCATCCCGATCAATCCCCCCAGCCCGGCGATCAACAGCGCCTCAGTGATCACTTCGCTCAAGATGTGGCCGTTCTCCGCGCCGAGCGCCTTCTTCAGGCCGATCTCCTGCCGGCGCTCCTGGACGCTGACGGTCATCGTATTGACAATCGTGAAGGTACCGATGAGCAGCGAGAGGATACCGCTGGCTCCGACGATGAGCGTGAAGATCAACACCTGCTGGCGGGCCTGGGCCACCGTCTCCGAGGGGGAATCGGCCCGGAGGTTGCCCAGCTCCGTCTCAATCCGCTGCGCCAGCGCTTCCAGGTCCGTACCGGCCTGGGGCACCACTTGAATTAAACGGTTGTACTCCACGTACTCGGTCAAGGCCACGGCCGCATCGTAAGCGATGGTCGCCGTGCGGCTGCCGGTGGTGGGCGACTTCTCCCAGATGCCGACCACACGGAAAGGTTGCTCCCGGATCAGCAGGAAATCGCCGACCCGCAGGCCGCGCGCCTGCGCCAATTCCCACGAGATCACCGTCTCGGTGCGGTTGCCGGGGGTGGGAAGCCGCCCGGACTCCAGTCGCATACCGGGCAGGGGCGGCTCGTACTCCAAACCGGGCAGATCTGAGCTGACCCCGACGTACATCTCCGGGTTGACCGAGATGCGCACCACACCTTCTTGCTTCTCCAGATTGCCCATGACCGAAATGGTGACCCCGGCGACGCCGGGGATCTGCCGCAGCTGGCGGATCTGGCTATCGCTCAACGCGCCTTGCTCGTAGTCCGTGACGTACACGGTAATGCGGCTGAGCGCATCCTGCTCCACCATCTGGATCGTGGACTCCAGCTGCTCGGTGATACCACCGACAGCGGTAACGGCGAAGATCCCCACCGTGACCGCCAGCATCGTCAACAGCGTGCGAACTTTACGGCGCCAGAGATAGCGAATGATTTCCATGTTTTTTAGTCTACCAGGTAAAGAAAGTGTTTCTACTGTGGACAGCCACAGGTTACCCGATCACAACGTCAGCCATATGGATAACGCAGGCCGGTGACAAAAAATTCGGTTGGAGGGGAAATTGCTGTCAGGGGATTCGCTGCAGCCCGTCCCAGGTATCTGGGTCGCCTTCGCCGCCCAGGATGGCAAACGCGCCTTCAGCGCCGTCAGTGACATACCAGCCGGAGACCAGGTATTTTCCCGGGCACTCCAATGTGATTTCAGCCTGATTGAGCTCCCAGGTTCCCTGAGAGCAGGTCAACGTCGGCGAGTTGGCGATCTCAAAGGTCCCGTCGGCGTTCAACTGAACGGTCACCGTCTGCTCCCCAACGGTGTAGGTGTAGCGGCCGGCCAGGTCCGCCAGCGTGACGGAGCGCGTGGTGGGATCCGGCAGCCAGCCGCAGGCGCAGCCCAGGCCGCCCAGCCAGAGCGCCAGGCTCAGCATGAGTCCCCGGCGCTGAGAATGATTGAGGATCCGCTTCAAGCTCGTTCCTTGTGAAAATAACGCTCTGAGTTTGTAGTCAGGCGCTTTAGCGCCGTCTAAGCCGCGCTGAAGCGCGGCACTACGAGCCAATTTTCATCCCACGGCTGGTGAACGCCAGTTCATGAGGAATCCCTCTGAGTTTGTAGTGAGGCGCTTTAGCGCCATCAGCCGCGCTAAAGCGCCTCACTACCGGCTTATTTTCCACCCTGTACTACATCAGGCCGTGGCGGCCTGTCGCTGGCGTCGCTCCAGCAAGTTGGCGATCCACTTCTGGAGCTCAGCTGCTACCGCGGGCAGCAGCACCAGCGGCAGGACCAATTCCCACTCGGCCAGCGTCAAGGGGACCGTGCCAAACGCCACCTGTAAGAACGGAACGTAAATCACCAGGACCAGCAACACCAGCGAAAAACCGACGGCGTACTGCATCCATTTGTTGGAGAAAAACCCCAGTTTGATCAAGGGGAACCGCTCCGAACGCGCCGTGTAAGCCCGGAAGAGCTCGGAGAGAATCAGCGTCGCAAAGGCCATCGTCTGCGCCGTGCGGATGGCGAACTCGCGGTCGGCGTGTGCCGCGTAGAAATCCAGCCCCCGGAAGTAGGCGATCAACACCGCTGCGGTAATCGCCAGTGTCTGCACGATGACGCCGGAGAGCATCTCGCGGTTAATCACCGGTTCATCGGGGCGGCGCGGCGGCCGGTCCATAATATCGGGATCGCCCTTCTCCAGGCCCAGCGCCAGCGCCGGCGCGCCGTCGGTCAGCAGGTTGAGCCACAAGAGCTGGATCGCGGTCAACGGCGTGGGCCAGCCAAACAACGTAGCGAGGAAAATGATGGAAATCTCAGCCATGTTGCAGGAGATGAGGAAGTAGACGAACTTGCGAATGTTGGAGTAGATGATGCGCCCCTGCTCAATGGCGCTGACGATGGAAACGTAATTGTCGTCGGTCAACACCATGTCGGCGGTCTGCTTGGAGACATCGGTGCCGGTGATGCCCATCGCCACGCCAATATTGGCCCGCTTGAGCGCCGGCGCATCGTTGACACCGTCACCGGTCATGGCAGCGATATGGCCGCGTGCCTTGAGCGCCTCCACAATGCGGACTTTATGATTGGGCGAAACACGGGCAAAAACATCCACGTCCTCAATCACCGCCGCCAGCTGCTCGTCACTCATCGCGTCCAGTTCTGCGCCGGAGATCGCCTTGCCCCCCGGTCGCAGCACGCCGATCTCCCGGCCAATCGCCTCGGCGGTCGCGGCGTAGTCGCCGGTGACCATGACCGTGCGCAACCCGGCCCCCTTCGCTTTTTGGACAGCGGGGATCACTTCCTGGCGGGCCGGGTCAATCATCCCTTGCAGGCCCAGCAGGATTAAATCGTGTTCCACTTCCTCCGGCTTTGGCTCTTCGGGGACCGTGTCCAACGGGCGGTAGGCGAAGGCCAGCACGCGGAGCGCCTGGGAAGCCATCCGCGCGTTGGCCGCCAGAATCTGCTCCCGCCGGGCGTCGGTCAACCGCACCGGCCCTTTCGCCGTCTGAAGATGAGTACAGCATTGCAACACCAGATCGGGCGCACCCTTAACAATGGCCACGTAGCCGGTCGCCTCCGCGGAGAAGGGGCTGGGGTCATCATCGCGCACGGCCTTCAGCGCGTGAATGGTGGTCATCCGTTTGCGTTCAGCGTCAAAGGGAATTTCGGCCACGCGCGGGTAAGCCTGCTCCAGCTCCTTGCGCCAGATGCCGGCCTTGGCCGCGGCGACTATCAGCGACCCTTCAGTCGGATCGCCCACCATGCGGTAAGATTGCTGCCCCTCGGCCTCGCCGACAACCTCCAGTTCGGCATCATTGCAGAGCGCACCGGCCCAGAGCGTCGCCCGCAGCAACGTCTGCGTGCTCAGGTCTACGGCCTGCTCATGGCCGTTCGCCAGCCGGAAATCGCCGACCGGATCGTAGCCCTTGCCGGTCACGACGTAATCCGGCCCATCCACCCCTACCTGCACCACCGTCATCTGGTTCTGGGTCAGCGTGCCGGTCTTGTCGGAGCAGATGACTGTGGCCGAGCCCAGCGTCTCCACGGCGGGCAGTTTGCGGATCAGCGCGTGGCGGCGCACCATCTCGCGCATCCCCAGCGCCAGGCAGATGGTGACGATGGCCGGCAGCCCTTCGGGAACGGCGGCAATCGCCAGGCTGACGGCGATCATGAAGAGCTCCACGATCTTCTCAATGAGCGTCGCGCCGTGGAGTTGTTCCGGCCCCAGCACCACGCGCCCGATCCCCACCAGGAAGACCAGGCCACAGATGACAAGGCTGGCAACGCCCAGCGTCCGCCCCAGTTGATTCAGTTTCTTCTGGAGGGGGGTCTCCTCCTCTTCAAACGACTGGATCATCTCGGCGATCAGCCCGATCTCGGTGTTCATACCGGTCCCGACGACGACGCCCTTGCCGCGCCCATAGCTGACCATCGTGCTCATGTAGGCGCTGTTCCGGCGGTCGCCGAGCGCCGCCCCCGGCGCCAGAGATTGATCGGCCCGCTTGTTGACCGGGACCGATTCGCCGGTGAGCGACGCCTCCTCCACTTTGAGATTGACACTCTCCAGCAAACGGACATCCGCCGGCACGACGTTGCCGGCCTCCAGCAACACAATGTCGCCGGGGACCAGCTCGCGTGAGGGGACGGTAACGCGATGGCCGTCGCGGATGACCTGCGCTTCCGGCGCAGCCATCTTCTTGAGCGCAGCCAGCGCTTCCTCGGCTTTGCTTTCCTGAATGACTCCGATCGTGGCGTTGAGGATGACAATCGCCATAATAACGGCCGCGTCAATGAATTCAGTCGTGTCGCCGGTCTGCCGCCACTCGTTCCAGCCGATCGCCGCCGAGACAATCGCGGCGACAATCAGCATCACGACGACAAACCCCTCTAACTGCGCCAGCAGCCGCTTCCAAAACGGCGTGGGAGGGCGCTCCTGCAGCTCGTTGAGGCCATATTTTGCCAGCCGTTGCTTTGCTTCGGCGGCAGAAAGCCCGAGTTCCGGGTTTGTCTCCAGCGAGCGCGCCACCTGTTCGGCGCTTAAGGCATACCAGGGTTCAGTCATGTACGCACCTCCTAGGCCGGAAATTTACGAATTGGCGCTTATTATACGAGAAAATGGGAAAAGGTAAATGGATGGCAGGAGCACGGTCGGTCCAACATGAGGGGCGAGGCCTCGCCTCGCCCCTAAGCGCACAGGTGGTAGTATTTCCGCCTTCCGCCCCCCTCCACCCTTACACACTTACATTCCCAGCGCCCCCCGGTTCAAAATCCCCGCCGGATCCCACTGCGCTTTAAGACCGCGCATCAGCGGCAGCGAGGCCGGTTGATAGCCCCACCGCTCCACCGCGCAGCTGGCGGGCGCGGCCAGCACCACCGCATAACCGCCCGCCGCCAGCGCCGGCTCGCGCAGTGCCGCCAGCCAGGCCGCGGCGTTCCCATCGGCGGGCGCGTGCGCGTAGAGCTGCCCGGCCGCCACATCCAGCAGCACCGGCCGGTCAGCCCAGACCCGCTCCTGGGCCAGCGCATACTCCGGTAGCGCCTTGACCGGCACCCCGACCCGCACCAACAACTCGTCTGCCGGCGCGCCGCCGAGGAAGCGCGCCCAGAGCGCCGTCCCAGTCGGCGCCTCCACCTCCAGCGGCTGCGGGGCACCCGCTTGCTGCAACGCTTGGCCGAGCAAGGCCAGCTCTCGCTCTACATCCTGCGGGAAGCCCTCGGCGGTGTAAGCCAGGGTATAGGGACTCGCGCCAAGTTCCGGCACCGCCGCCCCCTTGACCAGCACCAGCGCCGAAGCGACCAGTGCGCGCGGGAGCAGCTCGCCGGCCCAGCGCAACCCCTCGGCCAGCGCGGAAACCGGCATCAGCAACGTGCGCCGCAACCGAGGCAGCGGCGTGATGCGGAAGGTGACATCGGTGAGCACCCCTAAGGTGCCGTAGGAGCCGACGAAGAGCTTGGGCAGGTCGTAACCGGCCACGTTCTTGACCAGAGGCCGCCCGGCGCGGAGCACCCGCCCATCCGCCAGCGCCACCGTCGCGCAAAGCAGCTGGTCACGGACCCCGCCGTACCGCATCCGCAGCGGGCCGTTGAGATTGGCCGCCACCAGCCCGCCCACGGTCGTCTCCGGCCAGGGGGCGGCCAGCGCCACCTGCATCCCATCGCGCGCCAGCCGCGCCTGGAGCTCCGCTAAGGGCAGCCCGGCGCCCACCTGCACGTAGAGATCATCCAGCGTATAGGTGATGATGTCGCGCAGCGCCGCCGTGGAAAGCTGCACCGCGCCGTTAGACGCGCCGCTGTGACCGATGTGCACCGGGCGTCCGGCTGCGGTCAGCGCCGCCAGCCCGCCCGCCGTCTCCTCGGCGCTGCGCGGGGTGAACACTGCCCCGGTCGGCGGCTCCCCGTGGACTTTGGTGACCGGCGGCAGCTGCGGCGGGAAGATCTTGCCGGGGTTGAGCAGCCCTTCCGGATCAAAGAGCTGCTTCAGTTCCCGCATGGCCGCCAGCTCCGCGCCGTTGTAAACCAGCGGCATGAAGTCGCGCTTCTCAATCCCCACGCCGTGCTCGCCGGTGATCGTGCCGCCCAGTTCTGCGCAGAGTTTGAGGATCTGCCGGCCCGCCTCCGCAATGCGCGCCATGAACTCCGGGTCGTCGGGCCGCTCAATCAGCACAAAGGGATGCAGGTTGCCGTCGCCGGCGTGCATGACATAGGCTACCTTCAGCCCTAACCGCTCGCAGAGCTGGTTGACGCCGGCAATGGCCGTGGCCAACCGGCTGCGCGGCACCGTCCCATCCACCAGATAGAACGAGGGGGCCAGCCGGGCCAGCGCGCCAAGCGCGCTCTTGCGCCCATACCAGAGCGCATCACGCTCCGCCGCCGTCCGCGCAATCTGCAAATCAAAGGCGTGATGCTCGTGCAGCACCGCCAACACCTCGTCCATCTGCGCATCTAAGCTCTCCGGGTAGCCATCCACCTCCACGATCATCAGCGCGCCCGCCTGCACCGGCAGCCCCAGGTGCAGGTAATCCTCCACAATCTGCATGATCTTCTGGTCCATCAGCTCCAGCGTGGCGGGGATCAGCCCGCGCGCGATGATGGCGGAGACGGCTGCGCCGGCTGCCTCAATCGTCTGGAAGGCCGCGCGCAGCGTCTTGATGGCGGGTGGGTTGCCCACCAGGCGCGCGCTCGCCTCGGTGATGATCCCCAAAGTCCCCTCACTGCCGTTGAACAGGCCGACAAAATCGTATTCAGGATAATCCAGCGCGCGCCCGCCCAACCGCACCACCTGCCCATCGGCGAGCACCACTTCCAGCCCGGTGATGTAGTTGGTGGTGACGCCATACTTGAAGCAGTGCGGCCCGCCGGCGTTCTCGGCGATGTTGCCGCCCATCGTCGCCGTCTTGCCGCTGGCCGGGTCGGCGGGATAGTAGAGCCCCTGCGTCTTGACCAGCGCATCCAGCGCCAGGTTGATCACGCCGGGCTCCACCACGACGCTGCGCCCGGCCCGATCCAGCTCCACCACGCGCTTCATGTGCGAAAACTCCAGGATCAGCCCGCCGTGTTCGGCCACCGCGCCACCCGAAAGCCCGGTGCCGGCGCCGCGCGCGATCAGCGGCTTGCGCTGCTCCCGCGCCCACTGCACCAGCCGTTGGACTTCAGCCGTGGTATGCGGGAGGATCACGGCATCCGGCCAGCCCTTATCCAGTGCCGCGTCGCGCTCGTAGGTGAGCAGCTCTACCCGGTCGGTGATGACGCGGCCCGGCCCCAGCTGGCGGCCCAGTTCGCGCAGCGCCGGCTCCTGCGGCGGCCGCGCGCGCGGCGGCAATTCTTTCCCAATCTTACGCGGCACCAGGCTGGCCCCAGAAGTCTCCCGGCGGCCCAGGCCGTGGTCTGTGATCTGTAGTCCGTGGTCACCTTGCTCCGCCACCCGGTACGACAGATCCAGCACCTCCGCCAGATGCATGACTTTGATGGGCAAGCGGGCGCGGCGCACGCCGGAGATCAACTGCATCGCGCAGCCGGTGTTGGTCACCACCAGCACCTCCGCGCCGGTCGCGGCGATGTCGGCCAGCTTGGCATCCAGGATCGCATTGGCCGTTTCCACCTGCACGATGTTGTAGATGCCGGCGCTGCCACAGCAGCGGTCGGGCTGTTGGAGCTCCACCAGCTCCACGCCGGGGATGCTCTTGAGCAACGCGCGGGGTTGGGTGATCACCTTCTGGCCGTGGCGCAGGTGGCAGGAATCGGCGTAGGTGACGCGGACGGGCAACGCGCCCTGCGGCGGGACATGCAGATGGGTGAGGATAAACTCGCTGATGTCTTGCACTTGGGCGACAAACTGGCGGGCCTTTTCGGCATAAACCGGGTCATGGCGCAACATGTGCGGATATTCCTTGATGTGCGCGCCGCAGCCGCCGGCGTTGTTGATAATGGCCACATACTCACCGGAAAGGAAGGCATCAATGTTGGCGCGGGCCAGCTGCAAGGCCAGCTCTTCGTGACCGGTGTGCAGTTGCGCGGCGCCGCAGCAGGTCTGGCCGGTCGGGAAGTGCACCTCGTAGCCGTTGCGCTGGAGGATGCGGACGGTCGCCGCGTTCATGCGAGTCAGGAACGCTTCCTGAATGCAGCCGACGAAAAAGGCCACCTTGCCCCGGTACTCGCCGAGCGCCGGCGCCGGCTGCCCCAGTTTGAGGTAGTCGGTGGTGATCTCCGGCAGGATCGCCTCCATCCCTTTGAGCGGCTGCGGCAGGAAATCCAGCCCCCGCACCAGCTTTTGCAGGCCACTCTTCTCGTAAATTGCCATCAAGCGCGCCATCGTCTTGAGCCGGCCCAGGTGCGGCATCAGCTGGTACAGCCCCAGCCAGGTCATGAAGCGCTCGACCGCGCCGATGGGCCGGTTGTGCTCCAGGTCAATGCGCGCGCCCTCAATCAGCGCGCCGTATTGCACGCCGGAAGGACAGGCGGTTTCGCAGGCGCGGCATTCCAGGCAGAGCAGAATGTGCTCGGCGTAGGCGGCGCGGAACTCTTCCGGCGTCAGTTCGCCTTTGGCAGCGGCGTTCATCAGGACGATGCGCCCGCGTGGCGCGTCCATCTCCGTCCCGAAGACTGCGTAGGTCGGGCAGGCTTCCAGGCAAAGCCCGCAGTGCACACACTGCTGAAGCAGCTGCCGGTATTCGGGTGAAGTCATCACGGACAACGATAAAGACATGGGACCTCCTGAAACGTGAAACGTGAAACGTGATGCGTGACAGGGCAAGCGACGACTCCGTATGAATGACTGCTCACCGCTTACTGCTCACCACTCACTGCTCACCACTCACTGCTCACCGCCCCCCATCACCACTCAGCGCCCAGACGTAGAGCTCTTGTGGGCCGTGAACGCCCAGCGTGACGGTCAATTCAATATCGGCGGTGCGGCTGGGGCCGGTGATGAAAATGAGGTAATTGTGAGCTTTAGCCTGAGCGAAGACCTGGTGCAGGTCGGCGCGGAGGGCCGCCGGGCGCAGGAGCGCCAGGTGGACACGCGGCAACAGCGAGACGGCGCGCGGTTGCTCCGCCGACGAGAGCAGGCCAATGGTGCCGGTATCGGGCACGGCGAAATCCACGCCGGTCACACCCAGGTCGCAGGTCGCCAGGGTCTGCTTATCGGCATGGGCCGGGATGAGCGTCACGCCCAGCACCCGCAGGTGATCGGCTAAGCGGAGCGCCGCCAGGTCGGCCGTCTCCCAGAGCACGGCGCGCTGCACCCGCTCGGCGGCGACCAGGTCACGCAACGCGGCTTCCAGCTCTCCCGCCGGCAGCCGGCGCGCTTTGGCGCTGATCTTGGCAAGCTCGGCCAGCAGCAAATCCAGCTCTGCCTCCGGGTCGCCGGGCACGCGCGGCGGCAGGATGGCCGGGCGCGGCGCGACCGGAGCGCCCGGCTGCCGCCCCAACGAGCGGCGGACGGCATCCAGCACGGGATTAGTCAGCGAATAGTCCATAATCACCTCGGTAAGAAAGAGTGAAACGTGATGCGTGAAACGTGATGCGTGAAACGTGATGCGTGAGATGTCACCGCAATTTCTGTTGCCTGCCGTCCAAGAATTTTTCACGAAGACACAACTGTCACCACCACGCTATCTATTCGTGGCTTCATTTGTGGTTCGCACGCCGATCTGTTTGAATGAACCGGTACAGGAACCCGGCAGCGAGGGCCACCAGCGCCACCGCCAGGAGCGTGCGACGGGAGTCACGTTGCCCCGTGCGCCTGGCCCACCAGCCCCGAAAGCGCGCCCGGAACGGCATGAACGGGCGCGTCTGTGTCCAGCGGCTGAGCGGCGGCGGCAAGGAGGGAATCCACTCACCCCGGCGGAAGGGCGCCAGCACCAGCGGCAACAGTTGCGTGCCGAGCCGGTAGAGCCACGGCCACCCCAGCGCCGGGACGGCCGCCTGGGCCGCTAAGCGTGTCACCGCCGGAGCGGAAGGCGGTTCTAAGGCATCTCCCTCCGCGACACGACGGCGCAGGTGGCGGAAGATGCTGAGGAAGGGCACCTTGACCGGGCAGACCTCCTCGCAAGCGCCACAGAGCGACGAGGCGTAGGGCAGCGCGCGGGCGACCTCGCCGCCCAGCAGCTGCGGCGTCAGGATCGCGCCAATCGGGCCGGAGATGAACCAGCCGTAGGCAAACCCCCCCACATTTTTGTAGACCGGGCAGACATTCAGACAGCAACCACAGCGGATACACTTGAGCGTCTCGCGCCCGCCGGGATCGCGCAGAATGCGGCTGCGGCCGTTATCCAGCAGGACGACATGGAGCTCGCGCGGGCCGTTTTCCCCCTCGGCGCGGCGCGGCCCAGTGATGAACGAGGTGTAGGTGGAGAGCTTCTGCCCGGTTGCGCTACGCGCCAGCAGTTTGAGCAGCACCGTCAGCGTCTCCCAATCGGGCACCACCTTGTCAATCGCCACCACCGCCACGTGGAGGTCGGGCAGGGTGGTGCACATCCGCCCGTTGCCCTCGTTGGTCACGGTCACGAGCGTGCCGGTCTCCGCCACCAGGAAGTTCGCGCCGGAGATGCCCATGTCGGCGGCGAGAAAGGCCGCGCGGAGCGTGCGGCGCGCAATGGCCGTCAGCGCCACGGGATCGGGCGGGGCCTCCACGCCGAGTTTCTCGGTGAAGAGCGCGGCGATCTCCTCTTTCTTCAGGTGGACGGCCGGCACGATGATGTGCGAAGGTCCCGTCCCGGCCAGCTGGATGATGAATTCCCCCAAATCGGTCTCCAGCACCTGCATCCCCGCTGCCTCCAGCGCGTGGTTGAGGCCGATCTCTTCTGTCGCCATGGATTTGACCTTGACGATGCGCTGCACACCGTGCTCGCGGGCGATCTGCAAGACGGCAGCGCGGGCCTCGGCGGCGTCGGCAGCCCAGTGGACCTGGACGCCGGCGGCCTCCAGCTGGCGCGCCGCCTGCTCCAGGTAGGCATCCAAGTGCAAGAGCGTGTGGAGCCGGAGCTCGTGCGCGGCCTGGCGGAGCTCCTCCCATTGCGGCATCTCCGCCACCCGCGCGCTGCGGGTGCCGAAAAAGCGCCCCGTCGCCTGCTGCACTGCCGCCGGGATGGTCGGCGGCACCCGTTGCGTATAGCCGCGAAAATCAATGGTGGTCGGCACCTCCCCGCTCATGCGGCACCTCCTTGCGCTGCCAGCACCTCAATCAAGTGTAAGGCCCGGATAGACGAGCCGGCCCGTTGCAGCCCGCCCGCGATATTCATCAAGCAGCCAGCCTCGCCGATGACGACGTATTCCGCGCCGCTGGCGATGATGTTCTGCACCTTGGCCGCCATCATCTTCTCGCTGACCTCCGGGTAGACCACACTGAAGATGCCGCCAAAGCCGCAGCAGGTCTCCTCCTCGTGCAGCGGGATCAACTCCAGGCCGCGCACGGCGCCCAGCAGCTGTTTGGCCTCGGTGCGGAGGCCCAACCCGCGCAGCAGGTGGCAGGAAGCATGGTAGGTCACCTTGTGCGGGAAACAGGCCCCCACATCCACCACCCCCAGCCGGTGCACCAGGAACTCGCTGAACTCAAAGGTGCGCGCCGCCAGGTCCACCGCCAGCGCGTGTTCGGGGCTGCCGGGCGGGAAAAGCTTGGGATAGTGGCGCACCATATCCACACAAGAGCCGGAGGGGGAGACCACCGGGGCGTTGCTGCGGCTAAAAGCTTCCAGCCAGCGGCGGGCCAGCGGGCGCGTCTGCGCTTCAAAGCCACTGTTGTAAAGCGGCTGGCCGCAACAGGTCTGCTCCGGCGGGAAGGTGAGGGTCACGCCGAGCCGCTCCAGGATCGCCACCATCCCTTCCAGCACCGCCGGCAGGAAATTTTCGGCCAGGCAAGTGATAAAAAGTTGGGCTTGGGTCATTGCTTACTCCATGAAGGGTTTGACTATAGACCACAGACCACGGACTACGGACCACAAACCCTGGCCAACCGCTGTAGCCGATCGCGGTCTGTCGTCCGTCTCTGCCGTCTCTTCAAGTTTACTCACACTTCTCCAGCAAGCAAATCAGCGAATCCAACGGTCCCCCTCGGCCCGCCGATTCGCTGATTTGCTGACTGGCGCTGGCTTTAGAAGGTGACCAGGGGAGTCCCGGTGAACTGCACAAACAGGAAGTTGATGAAGAAAAAGCCGTAGAATAGCACCATCGCCAGCAGAGCGGCAATTCCCCACCACTTGATCCGCGCCGCAGGCGGCAGTTTGAGGTTGAGATAGAGCATCATCAACGGAAAGACGATCGCTGCAAAGTTCGCCATGTTGGCCGAGATGACCAGCAGTTGAGTGGGCAGCGCCAGGTGGATGATGATGCCAATCACAATGACGAAGACGACCGCCATCGGATAGTAAAACTTGCGGGCATCGCCTTTCGTCATCTCATGGAACTTCGGGACCATGCTGTAGAGTGAATCGGTCGTGTTGCGGATCAGCATCTCCAGAATGGTGGCCTGCGTCTTGAAGAGGGTGAAGGCGCCTATCACCAGGGTCAGGGTGAAGAGCCAACCACCGTAGTTGCGCCCCAGCTCAGTCGCCGCGTAGATCGGCATGTTAGCCTTGTCGGGCACGCCAGCGCCGGGGATTTGGGCCAGATACGCTACTAAGATGGCCGGAATAAACATACCAAGCATCGCACCAATGAAGAAAATGAGCCACTGATCCATCGCCAGGAAGCGCCACCATTTCTTCCACAGGGAGACATTCTGCTCGGTCTCGCGGAAAGTGACGCCGGAAATCATCACATCTTTGGCCTCGCCGCCGACCAGGCCGGAGATGAAGCCCACCCGATGGCCCATGCCGTAGCCCTTATCGCGGTAGTAGTTGATCAACATGAAGTTGAAGCCCGCGCCAAAACCGGTGTAGCCGATAATCGCGCCCAGCAACGAGACGTCCATCCCTTTGGGCACGGCCGCCGGGATAACCGTGGAAGCAAGCGCTTTGCCCCAGAAGGAGGCCGGCACCACCGCAATGGCCGCCACCACAATAAAGCCCAACACAAACCAGACCGCAAAGGTGTTGAATTTCTCCAGGGTGTTGGAGACCTTTTCACCAAACAGGTACATCACGAAGGAGAGGAACATCAAGCCAATGCCGATGAGGCGCACGATTTCCAGTTCCTCCTTCGTGTTCTGGCGGCCGGTCACCAGCGTGAAAATGCTCTGGCCGGCCGTGGAGGCCCAGCCCCCCCAAATCCAGCCCAGGTAAATCATAATCAAAGTAGCCGGGACCCAGAAAACTTTACCCGGCGGGACACGGCTAAACGCCACCGTGGGGACTTCGCCCGTCGCCACGGTGAAGCGCGCGCATTCCAGGTTGTAGAGCGTTTGCAGGATCGCCGAGATAGTGATCAGCCAGCCGATGCCCATGAAGCCATACTTGGCAAAGGCCAATGGCCCTAAGAGCCACTCGCCGCTGCCAATGGAAACCCCCAGCGCGATCATGCTCGGCCCCAAGACCGTAGCCAAAATCTCTTTCGTGCCCAGCTGGGGGATCTTGAAAACTTCCTCGGGGGTGGGCAAATCATCTAACGGCAGTGCGGGGCGGCTGACGCCGATTTGAAAAGTCTCTTTTTTTACAGCCATCTATTCATTCCTCCTGACCTGATCATGAAAACGTTTGGGTGATTAAACCAGAAAAGAGCTATCCATCCAGTGGTTTCAGGTGCGCTGTGACCTCCTTTTTGTAGAGATATATCGGTGAGCGGTGAGCAGTGAGCAGTAAACCCCTGCTCACTGCTCACATTTTCATTCTTGGGTCTCATGCAGGCAAGGTTAAGCAAGCGTAGTGCAAACTTTAGTTTGTATCCTGGCCACCAACTAAAATTTGCCTTAACAAGCAACCACAGACAACAGTCCTCTACTACAGCCAAGGAGGCTAAACTGTGGTCAGCGGTCCGTTATCTGTGGTCCACGAAGGCATTTCTCTCGCCAACCAAATAGGGAGCACCTCGAGTTAGATACTATAAAAATATAGCTGGTGAGGGGAAATTAGCAATCGCTCTTTGGAGTGAAAAAGGGATGAGGGGGAGGGAACAAGAGCATGAGAGCATGAGAGCGTGAGAGCGTGAGAGCGTGAGAGCATGATTGCTGCTCTCTGCTCACTCCTTAACTGGTTTCTATGTTCGAGGAGGCCACTAAAGCAAGCCGCTGCGCCGGGCGTAGAAAGCAGCCTCCGAGCGGCTGTTGACGTGCAACTTTTCCAGGATGTTGCGGACATGGGTCTTCACCGTGTGCAGGCTGAGCTGTAACCGCTCGGCGATCTCCTTGTTGCTGGCTCCCTGCGCCACCAGCGCCAGCACCTCCTGCTCGCGCGCACTCAAGGGTTCCAGCTCGTGGTCGGCAAACTGGGCGCTGAGCCGACGGAACTCAGCCAGCAGATTGCGGGCCATTGCCGGGCTGATTGCGGCTTCTCCCCGCCCCACGCTGCGCAAAATATCCACCAGCTGTTGCGCGCGCAATGTCTTGAGCAGGTAACCCTGCGCGCCCAGCTTGATCGCCTCAAAGAGCGTGGCCTCATCCTCCCGCACGGTCAGGATGATGATGCTGGTTTCTGGCAACACCTGCTTGATGAGCCGGGTCGCCTCCAACCCATCGCCGCCGGGCATGGAGATGTCCATCAGCACAATGTCAGGCCGCAACTCCTGCGCCTTGACCAGCGCTTCCAGCCCATCTCCGGCCTCGCCTACCACCACCATGTCCGGCTGCTCAGCCAAGACACGGATAATGCCCTCCCGGAAAAGGGGATGATCATCGGCAATCAGAATGCGAAGTGGTTCGTGATCCATCCAGATATCCTCCCCCCTTGAAAATAACGTTCTGCGTTTGTAGTGAGGCGCTTTAGCGCCGTCTGAGCCGCGCTGA
>CAYTGR010000012.1:0-40466 GCA_964437445.1 uncultured Anaerolineales bacterium
GGGTGTAGACATTGGCGGTCCAGGAGCCCCCGGCGGCGGGGGTGATGGTGTAGGTCCCGCTGGCGGTGGCGTCCCAGCTGTTGCCGTAGAGGTCGTAGGCGGTGAGCGTGTAGGCGATGGCCTGCCCGGCGGTGCGGGTGGCGTTGTCGGGGGTGAGCGTGACGCTGCTGGCGGCGGCGTGGTTGACGGTGAGCGCGGTGGTGTCGGTGCGGCCCTCGGCGGTGGCGGTGACGGTCCAGGTGCCGGCCAGGGCGGGGGTGTAGACATTGGCGGTCCAGGAGCCCCCGGCGGCGGGGGTGATGGTGTAGGTCCCGCTGGCGGTGGCGTCCCAGCTATGACCATACATGTCATACGCGGTGAGGGTATAGGAGACGGGTGTGCCGGCTGTCACCGTTTGGCTTGCTGGAGCGAGCGTGACGGAGACCGCTGCGCCATGCGCTGCCACTGAGGTGGTCTCACTCACCGTTTGCTCCGTTGTTTGAGCGCAGCCGATGGCGGCCGTGTTGACGACCAGCGTCCCGGTCACCAGATTATCCTCCACGGTTGCGCTGATGACGATTTTCCCGGTTACGCTGGCTGCCAGTATGCCCATTTCCCAGAAGCGGGTCTGGTCGCTACCGCCGCTGGGGGCCGGATTAGCGCCGGCCCACGTCAGATGGTCGCCCAGTGTGTCAGTCACTATGGTGTGGATAGCGCTGGCATCGCCGGAGTTGGTGTAATGCAACGTGTAGGTCAATGTGGTGCCGGCAACGACCGGGTTCGTCCCCGCGTGTTTGGCCAGAGACAAAACGGGGGCGATCGCTGTGGTGGTGATGGTGGTCGTTTGGGGTTCGGTCTGGTCACTGTCCATCGTGGCAATATTGGTCAGAATGGTTTGGTTGGCCAGATCGCTTTTTACTGCTACGGTCAGGACGATCTGTCCTGCTTGCGATTCGGTCAGGCTATCCATTGTCCAATAAGGGGTGTTGGGCAGGCCTCCAGTAGGGTCTATGGAGGCCGAGACATAAGTGACGTTAGAGTCCAGCAGATCAGTGATGACTGCACCGGTGAGGGTCTCACTTTCGGTGCTGGTGTTCTGGAACGAAAGGGTGTAAACGAGCTGGTCCCCGGTCTTCACCGGATCCACGCTTTCGGTTTGGGAGAAAGCCAGGCTGGCTACACGCAGGGGCCGGGCGCTCGCGCCGGAAGAAAACAGCAGCAATATGCCACCGACAGCGATGAACCCCAGCAGCAGAGCTGCCCAGAGGTGAAACCAGCGTTTTGTGTGTCTCATCACATCTCTCCCGTACAAAAAGCAGTCGGGGTAGATTTAGAGTCCTATACCCCCATTAAAAATTTTATCTTTTAGAAGTAGCCAATAAGTAAAAAAGACGTAGAAAAATTATTAAGATGGGGGGTATTTGCTCCAAAACCCAAAAATGCCGGCCACTTTTTATGTGGCCGGCATTTGATCCCTGTTGGTGACAAAAGGGAGGTTAAATTCCCCCCGGGGTTGGCCGTTCAGTTGGGATTTCCGTGGTTGGTGGCGGCGTGGTCGGTGGCGGTGTCGTCGGTGGCGGCGCGGTGGGAGGAGGCTCCGTCGGGTTTGGACCACTGGACGGCGTATCGGTGGGCACGATGAGCGGGGTCGGCGTGGCGGTGGGGCGCGGGGTCACCGGCCGACGAGTCGGTGTAGGGGTGGAAGTGGGGGTGGGGGTGATGGGCACGGGGGTGGGGGATGGGGTAAAACCGGGTGGGGTCGGGGTAGGCGAAGGCGTCAGGGCAACTGCTGTGGCCGTGGCGCTGGCGTTGCAGAATTCAATCAAGGTTGGTTCTCCCCCGACCTGGCTGGATAGCTCCCAGCAGCTGAACACATTAAGGGGTGTGTTGTCCAGCGTGCAGGCTAAAGCGCCTTCGTGGACTTTCAGATGCATGGTCTCTTGTTCATTGAAGATCTCCACTCGGGTCGGCGCGTCTACAAGCTGTAACGAACAGACCGGCATCAGGAATTCATACGAAAGCCCTTGCGCCTCAAACATTGCCCGGCCCTGATCTAAAAGAATCTGCAGGTGGGGGATGATGTGGGGATTTTTGAGGGTGATCTCAGTTTGAGGATCCAGGCTCAAAGTGCTGCCGTCTTCAAAACAAAAGCGGGCCCCGGCGGCCGCGGTCATGAGCTGGCCGCTTTCTTCCACCACTATGTCGCCGCTGATGAGGGACGGAGTTGCAGCGGTGGACGATTGCCACTGCGCCGTGCCCTCGCAGAGCTGCAAGCGCAGGTAAGGGGGCATGATCTCAGGGGTGGGGGCTGGAGTTGGACGACATGCCACTACTGTGCCGATCACCAGGGCCACTGCCAGCATATATTGGATCCACCGCTGCCGTTTGGGTTTGGCGCTGCTGGTAGCGAGCAGGTTTTGAAATGGACTGCCACGCTGTATCATTTGACTATCCCCGCGAACTTTTTTGTTCTGCTCAAGTGACGTGATAACATTTGCAAATCGCAGTGAGGCCTTCAGGCGTTCCTGGGGCGCGCAGAGCGGCTGAAGCGCCACCACGAACCCTCTTCTGCGTAAGTCCTGTCTATATTATACCCGGACTTTGAAGGAGTGTCAGGGTGGGGCGAAAAGAAATGCGGTTCAATCAGGGCGGGTCATTGTTCTGAGCGGGGGGCGCGGCGAATTCGTGCGTCCCTCTTATTTTGCAAAGGCCCGACAGACTTAGCGGGCCTGTCGGGCCTTGATAGGGATGGGGGCGGGCGGAATTTACTCGTGTTCGTCTTTCACCAGGGCGTTCAGGATGACGCTGACGACGCTGACGATGATTGCGCCCAAGAAGGCGGGCCAGAAGCCATCTACGTAGAACCCGACGTTGAAGACGGACGTGGCCAGCCAGGAAGCCAACAGCAGCGTGACGGCATTGATCACCAGCGTGAACAGCCCTAAGGTCAGGATAATCAGCGGGCAGGTGAGCAGTTTGAGCAGCGGGCGGAGGATGGCATTCACCAGGCCCAGAATGATTGCCATGACCGCATAGACTACCCAACCCCCGCCGTCTACGTAGATGCCCGGCACCAGCCAGGCGGCGACAAAGAGCGCCAGTGCCATAACGACCCAACGGATGAATAGTTTCATTGTTTCCCTCCATAATTCGGTTCAGGTTTACACCATGGGCACAAAATGCTCGCCATCGTGTAAGTCGTAATTGTATTACGCAACAAGGGGGGAAAAGTTTCAAAGGGCAGGGAGTTCCATGCGCACCCCCTGTAGTTCCGGTAGCCATGTAAGCTGACCCCAACTCAGGAGGGGTCAACGTTGGCCAGCGCACGGCCGCGTTGCCGGGCAGCAATCCCGGCTAACAGCACTCCTATTTCGTACAAGACGATGAACGGGCCGGTGACCAGCAGCATCGTGACCGGATCGGTGGTGGGCGTGATGATGGCGGCGGCAAGTGCCGACAGAAAAATGACGACTTTGCGCGCGCTTTTCAGCTTATCTGGAGTGACCAGGCCGGCCCGCACCAAGCCGTAGATCACCAGCGGGGTCTGGAATAACACTCCCATCCAGACGATCAGCGTCGTAGCAAACGACAGGTAAGCCTCCAACGAGAAAAGGGGCTGGACGATGTCTTGCAGGAAGCCGGTTAAAACCGGGATGCTGGTCGGAATCAGGACCTTCAGCGTGAACAACGCACCCAAGAAGAAAAGGAGCAGTACCGCAGGGATGCCGAGCAGGAGCAGCCGTTTTTCGTTGGGGTACAGGCCTGGCGCCAGAAAGCCGTAAATCTGGAAAAGGATGTAGGGCAGAACCAAAATCAGGCCCAGGAAAAGTGCTACTTTGAAATAAATCAAAGGTGCGTCCGTGGGGCCCAGCACAATCGGGCGATTTTCTCCCAGCGGCGTGACCAGAAACTGGATCGCCCGCTCGGCCAGGAGCAGACCGGGAGCCATGCCGATAATCAAGGCGAGCACTACCCGCAGCAGCCGTGCCCGCAACTCGGTGATGTGCTCTAACAGCGATTTGCGCTCGTCATCCGCCATGGGCAACCTCGGTGGTGTCGGCGGTGTGGTCTGGCTCGTCTATGGCCGGTTCTGCCGCGTGGGCCGGGGGTGGTGTGGGCTGGGAGCGGGGAACATCTGAATAGGGCTGCGGACGTTCGGCGCGTTCCACCTCTAATAGATCATGCTGCAACAGAGCCGAAAACTGCCGCCACATCTGTTGCCCCTTCTGAACGGTCTGTCCAATGGTCCGCCCGGCTTTGATGGCTTCCTCCGGGCCGAACAGCAGGAGTGCCAACAGAACCAGGACAAGAAGTTCACCGGTGCCAATGTTGAAGACATCCATAGGCCCTTTACCTCAAGGACTGCCGTGAAATATCACTCCGGGTCTTGGTGGCCTGGGGATTGTCAGGTTAGTGAGCGAGCCCACGCCATGCCCATCCCTGATATCAATCTCCTCCGGTGGAGCGGTCACAAAGGGAAGCACACCCGTCCTGAAGCGTGGGGTGCCTGGGCGCTGAAGTGGCCGCCAGCTGACCACCTGGAAAACGCTGCGAGAACCGCCGATGGCTACGCCTTATCGGTGGGCTTTTCCTCAGGGGTTTCTTCTGAAGGCTGGGCTTTTTTATCCCCCTGGAGACCTTCCTGGAAACCCCGGATGCCTTTGCCCAGCTCTGAACCCAGACGGGCAATGCGGCCAGGCCCAAAGATGATCAGCGCCAGCAGCAGTATAACAATCAACTCTACCGGACCAACACGGAACGGCATGGCAACCTCCTTAAAAACAAAAACATCAGCGGTACTTTCCAACCCGCATATTATAGCACAATATCATTTAAATTGGGGTGCAATGCCAGCTCTGGAACGGCCCGCCAACCAGATGATGTGCACGTTGAATGTGAGTTGGGCAGAATCCAGCCCGTGGTGATATTTAGATTGTAATTTACTTCCTGGTTGCGTCTTAATCTAAATGCGTTATTATAGTTAATGAATCTATGACTCAGGGCCGGATATTGGCCTGATCTATGAACGGGAGCCCGTGAAGAAAGAGGCAATCTATGAACCCACTCCACATCTTAGTTTTGAGTCGCGATTTAGAACTGGTGGCGCAGCTCCAGGAAGGGGGACTGATCCCGGCAGACGATGTAATAGAGGTGCTCAGCTCCCCCCTGGAGCTGGAAAGCACCTTGAGCCGTTCACAGAGTGCCCTGTTGATTTTGGATTTGCCGGCTGCGGATGCTCCTCAACTGTTAGAGGTGTTGCATCGTAAAGAACACACTGTCCCGATGGTGGTGATCACCGATACCACTCCTACCCTCTCTCTGATCAATGATCTGTTGCGTTTTCACGTGTTAGGCTTCATCCGGCGCCCGCTGCGCACCGAGAAGGCTAAGGCGGTGCTGATCGAGGCGTTGCAGCGGGCTTACAGCATGGCGCACGTCCGCTCCCTGCAGCAAGAGCTGACCAAGGCCAATGAGCGGTTGAACCAGCGGTTGCAGGAGTTAAACACGATCTATACGGTGGGGAAATCGGTCGCTTCGTCGTTGAATTTAGATGAAGTGTTGGCCCAAATTGTGGAGATTTCGGTCAATCTGGCACAGGCTGAAGAGGGTTTTATCTTGTTGCGCGAGGGGGATAAGCTCTTTCTGCGGACGGCTAAGAATGTGGAAGATCGTTTGGCCCGCCAGTTTAACATGGAAGCTTCGGATAGTGTGGCCCACCGGGTGATCACGACCGGTCAGCCGGCCATGTTGCGCCGGGAGACTAAAATCGCCACCGGTTATCTGGCGCGCTCGTTGCTTTATATCCCGCTGCAGGTTCCCGGACAGGGGGTGATTGGTATCCTCGGTGTGGTCAACCGGGCGCGCGATCGGGCGTTCACCGAGGGCCAGATGTTTACGCTTTCGTCCATTGCCGATTTTGCCGCGGTCGCCGTGGAAAACGCCCGTCTCTTCAGCGCCATGCAGACTGAACAGGCCCGCTTGCGCACAATTCTGGAGCAGGCGACTGAGGCAATCCTGGTGGTGGATACGGAAAACCGGCTGCTGTTGTGGAGCGAGACCGCGAAGGAAGTTTTTCATATTCCGGCCACGGCCAGGCAGCAGCCCCTGGAGACTGTCATCAGCCACCCCCGTTTGTTGGAGCTGTTTCGGCAGGCCGACGACGGGCCGGCGGTGGCCCAGGCGGAGATTGAGGTGGGCGACCACCGGGTGTTTAATGCCCAGCTGACCGTGATCCACCAGACCGGACGGGTTGTGGTCATGCAGGACATCACTTTCTTGAAAGAGCTGGATCGTTTGAAGAGCGAGTTTGTCTCCACAGTATCACACGACTTGCGTACCCCGTTAACGACGGTGCAGGGCTACGTGGAACTGCTGGATCGGGTCGGCCCGCTCAATGAAACCCAGCAGAAATTCATCCGGCGGGCCTTAGATAGCCTGACTCACATCACTGAGCTGATCAGCGATTTGCTGGATATCGGCCGGATTGAAGCCGGGTACGATCTGGAAATGCGCCCCTGTCGGTTAGAGGAAGCGGTGACGCAGGCGGTGGAAGCGCTGCAAGGCGAGGCCGACCAGGCGGAAATCACACTGCGCTGGCAACCACCGGCGCAACCGCTGTGGGTTCAGGGGAACATCCGTCGTCTGCGTCAGGTCATGGAGAACCTGGTCAGCAATGCCATCAAGTATAACCGTCCCGGCGGCCTGGTGGAGGTGCTGGCCCGTTTTGATGGGACCCATGGAGTGGTACAGGTGCGGGACAACGGGATCGGGATTCCGCTGGCGGAACAGCAAAACCTCTTCCGGCGGTTTTACCGGGTGCAAACGCCGGAAACGGAAGAGATCCGTGGCACCGGCCTGGGGTTGGCGATCGTCAAATCGGTCATTGAGAAGCACAAAGGGCGGGTTTGGGTAGAAAGCACTCCTGGTCAGGGGAGCCTGTTTTCGTTCATCTTGCCGATATTGCGCGAAGACGAGGTGGCCTCGCGCGCTTGAGGTTGGAATGCGGCCGGGCCAGGGCGGGATTTTGGGCGTCGTACAACGGCGCGCGAGATCCCGCCCGACTTGTTTCTGGATAACGTCAGCGGTGGCTGCGTGCCGGGATAGCTGGCAGCGCGTTTCCATTTCACAAGGAGATTGACACCCTTGCAGGTTGGCCTATAATCAATCATATGCGGCCTGACCTACCGGAGGCCGAGAAGGAGGTATAAGGGATCAGAAAATCGTATCAATTGTCCCCACAAAATTTAACCATGACTCTCAATTTTTCAAGAAGCAAGAAGGAGGAAGGAAACGATGACACGCAAGCCCCTGTTTAGTTTGTTGGCTGTGCTGATGATGGTTGGCATGGTCCTGGCCGCCTGCGGCCCGACCCCGACCGCAGCCCCCGCCACCACGGTGGCCCCGGCGACCACGGAAGCCCCCAAAACGACCGAGCCGCCCGCCACGACTGAAGCCCCAACGGCTGCACCTACCCCGCACCCCATCTGGGAAGATGCCCGCGTGAAGCAGGCCATCGCCGCCGCAATTGACCGCGAGGTGATCGTGGACCGGGTCTTTGAAGGGCGCAACACGCCGGCCTACCACATGGTCCCGCCTGGCTATCCGTTCGCGACCGAGCCGTTCCTGGATAAATACGGCACCCGCAACCTGGACATGGCCAAGCAGCTGCTGACCGAGGCCGGTTACAGCACGCAAAAGCCCTTTGAGTTTGACCTCTGGTATCCGCCGGAGCACTACGGGACCACCACTGCCGACGTGATGCAGGTCATCAAGGAGCAGCTGGAAGAGACCGGCATGATCAAGGTCAACCTGAAGACCCAGAACTGGGCCGAGTACGTGGACAGCTTCGTTGCCGGTGATGCCTTCCCGGTCTTCATCCTGGGCTGGTTCCCCGACTTTGCCGACCCCGATAACTGGGTGCGGCCGTTCGCCTCGTGCCTGCAGTCGCCCGATAATGGCGTCAACTACTGCAATCCCAAGATGGATGAGCTGATTAACGGCGCGGCCGCCACCGCCGATCCGGCCAAGCGCACCGAGCTCTACAAGCAGCTGGGTGAGCTCTACGCCGAGGAAGTCCCGACCCTGCCGCTCTTCTGGGAGCCGGAATTCGTGACCTACCGCGACGGCGTGGAAGGCGTCAAGATCGGCGCCCCCTTTGAGTTCAATTACAACGTTCTCAGCTTTGGCCCGAACGCCAAACCGGCCTCCGGCAGCACGGATACCATCATCCATCATCGGCACCACCGACGAGGTCAACAGCCTGGATCCGCAGGACGCTTATGCCACCCATGACTGGGAAGTCCTGAAGAACACCGGCGTGGCACTGCTGAGGTACATCCCTGGCACGGCCGAGCTGGAGCCGGGCGCGGCTGCCGATTTCCCGACCATCAGCGATGACGGCAAGACCTATACCTACAAGCTGCGCGACAACTTGATGTACGCCGATGGTACACCGGTCAAGGCGCAGGATTACGTGGATTCCTGGAACCGGCTTAACACGCTGGAAGGCCAGGTCTCCGGCCTGATCCAGAGCTACGTGGAGAGCGTGGAAGCCCCCGATGAACTGACCGTGGTCTATCACCTGAAGGATTCCTACGGCTTCTTCAACGTTCTCTCCGCTGCCGCGCCCTTCATCCCGGCCAACCCCAAGATCTTCGCCCCGGACGCGATCCTGCAATTCCCGGAGACGCTGGATGGCATCGGCCCGTACCAGATGGTCAAGTACGTCCCCGGCGAGCAGATGCAGCTGGTCGCCAATCCGAACTACTTCGGTGAGGACAAGCCGATCATCAAGAACGTGATCATCCGCTATTTCGCCAACCCGACCACGATGAGCAACGCCGTGGAAAAAGGCGAAATTGACATCGCCTGGCGCATCCTGGGCGCGGTGGAAGCCACCCGCCTTCAGAGCGTCAGCGGCCTGACCGTGGAGAAGATTGACGCCCCCACGCTGCGTTACCTGGTCTTCAACCACAATTACATGACGGATAAGTAAGTTGGGCCGCTTCGGCGCCATCAACGCCAGCTAAAACGTGAAACGTGAAACGTGATTCGTCACGTTTCACGTTTCACGCATCATATCACTTATGCTTTGTAGGGGAGGACAGTCTATGTCCGCTTCATTCCGTAATTTTTTGATCACCCGTATTTTGTTGACCATCCCCATGGTTTTGATCCTCATCACGATGGTCTTTGTCATCATGCGCATTTTACCGGGGGATCCTATCCGTTCCCAGCTGGGCCCCAAAGTGAGCGCGGAGCAGGCCAACGCTATTCGCGAGCGGCTGGGGCTTAACCGCCCCTTAATCGTGCAATACGTGGATTTCGTGACGGATATGGTCACATTCAACTTCGGCAACGCCCTGACGCAGGGCGAGCGTCCGATCCGCGACGAGCTGGCCGAACGGCTGCCGGCCACGATGGAGCTGGCGATCCCGGCCATGGCTTTCACGGCGTTCTTTGGAATCCTCGGCGGGGCCGTAGCGGCCAAATATCGCAAGCGCTGGATTGATTATGCTCTGCGGCTGTTCAGCATTGCCGTTTACTCCATGCCGGTCTTTTTCATGGGACTTTTGTTCCAGATTTTGTTTGGCGTGCGGATTCCCCTTTTCCCCATTGCCGGACGGATGGATTCGCTCCTGCTGACTACCTTCCAATCCCCCACGAACTTCTACGTGTTGGATGCCATTCTCACGCGCAACTGGCCGGCGCTGCAATCGGCCGTCCACCACCTGATCATGCCCGCCATCACGCTGGGCCTGGTGCTGTGTGGTCCCTACATCCGGCTGACCCGGGTCAACATGATTGAGATGCTCCAGACCGACTTCATCACCGCTGGCCGCGCGCGCGGCCTGCCGGAAAACCGCCTGATCTTCAAACATGCCTTGCGCAACACCTTCATCCCCATCATGACGTTGATCGGGTTGGAATTTGCCATCTTGCTGGCCGGCGCGGTGCTGACCGAATCCACCTTTTCCTGGCCGGGGATGGGCCGTTACCTGGTGGAGCGGATTGAACTGCGCGACTACACCGCCGTCCAATCCGTCATCGGCGTCTTTGCAATGTTCGTGGCCGCCATCATGTTGGTCATGGACATTCTCTACGCCTTTGTAGACCCCCGTATCCGCTATTAACGGAATACGCCATACACCCCACGGCTGGCAAGCGTGATTGTCGGAGAGAAAGCATGGCTGAACCAAAACCAACCAATGAAATCCCCCAGTGGCAACTGGATTTAGAGCGTGTCGGCTTTGTCCGCCGGGCCCTGATGGCGCGCAAGTGGTACGGCGGTGACTGGTGGTTTGTCGTCATCAGTGCCATTTTGCTGTTGTTCGTGATCATTGTCGGCATTTTCCCGCAATGGTTTGCGCCGTATGACCCCCGCGCGGAAGTTGGCCCTTCACTGCTGCGACCTGGCGAGCCGCCCGCTGATTACGTGCTGCTGGCCCCTGCCGGCAAGGACGTGCAGACCCTGCGCGACATCGGCAGCAGCAAACACAAGATCGGCTTTGTCTTAGCCAGCCCGGCCAGCCAGGCGCTCCGTGAAGCGCTGGATGCCCTCAACGCGGAGGAGGCGGCGCAGGGCACGGGCGTGCGCTATCAACCGCGCCCGCAGCGGTACGAGACGCTCGCCGAGGGGTTGGCCGACCTGGCGGCCGGCAAGCTGGATGGCTTCGTGGTCACCGCCGCCGAAGCCGATGAGACCACGCTGGCGTCCTATCCCGGCATCGCGCTGGTAGGGCCGCTGCGCGAGAGCACCGGTAAGGGCTTTGTCCTGGGAACCAACCAGCTCGGGCAGGACGTGCTGAGCCGCATCATCTGGGGCACCCGTATTGCCTTGATCGTGGGGCTGAGCTCGGCGCTTGTCTCCGTCATCTTCGGCGTCCCGCTGGGGCTGCTCAGTGGCTTCATTGGCGGCCCGCTGGATCGCGTGTTGACGCTGCTGATGGATAGCCTCTATTCCTTCCCCGGCCTGATTTTGGCGCTCTCCATCGCGGCGATCCTGGGACCGGGGATCGGCAACATCATCATCTCCATTGCCGTCCTTTACATTCCCACCTATTTCCGTATTGTGCGCGGCCAGACGCTCTCGGTCAAAGAGGAAATGTACGTGGACGCCGCCCGCAGCCTCGGCGCGACCCGCTTCCAGATTTTGCGCGACTACATCTTCCCCAACGTGATCCCCTCCGTGGTGATCATCTTCTCGGTCAACGTCGCCGATGCCATCCTGACCGAAGCGGGCCTCAGCTTCCTGGGGTTGGGTTTGCCGCCCGATACGCCCGACTGGGGCATTGACCTGGCACGCGGCAAGGATTACCTGCGGCGAGCCTGGTGGCTGATTACCTTCCCTGGCGTGATGGTCTCGCTCGTCACTCTCTCGTTCAGTATGTTGGGGGAGAGCCTCTCCGAGATCCTTAACCCGCGCCTGGCGGAGCTGTAAGGAGTCAGGCATGACAACCACTACCGCTGACAAAGAAGTTTTGATCCAGGTCCGTGATTTTTCGTTGATCTACAAGACGCGCTTAGGGCCGTTGAGCGCCGTAGATCACGTTTCTTTTGACCTCTACAAGGGGGAAATCGTAGGGCTGGTGGGTGAATCCGGCTGCGGCAAGAGCACACTGGGCAAAGCGCTGTTGCGGATGGCCCCCCCACAGGCTGAACTCACTGGCCAGATCCTCTTCCAGGGCCAGAACATTTTGCAATTTGACGATGACCAGCTGCGCGATTTTCGGGGGCGCTGTGTCAGCATGATCTTCCAGGACCCGATGACCTCGCTCAACCCCGTCCAGCGCGTGGACCAGCACCTGATAGAAGCGATCCAGGTCCACGAGCCGCGCACGCCGGTCGCCGCGGCGTTAGAGCGGGCCCGCGCTCTTATCGGCCGGCTCAGCATCCAGGAGCGGCGGCTCAAGGATTACCCGCACCAGCTCTCCGGCGGGATGCGCCAGCGGGTGATGATCGGGCTGGGGTTAGTGCTCAACGCGAATCTCATCATCGCCGACGAAGCCACGACCTCGTTGGATGTGATCGTGGAGGCTAAACTGCTGGACCAGTTCCGCGAACTCCGCGATGAACTGGGCATCACCATTCTGATGATCACGCACAATATCGCGCTGGTGGCCGAAGTGGCCGACCGGATCGCCGTGATGTACGCCGGGCAGATGGCCGAGCTCGGCTCGGTCTACGAGGTCTTTGATGCGCCGCGTCATCCTTACACGCAGGGCCTGCTGGCCTCCGTGCCGACCATCAGCCTGGACGAGCGCGCGGAGCTCTTCAAGATGGGGGGCGAACCGCCCAACCTGACGCATCCTCCGCAGGGCTGCCGGTTCCATCCGCGCTGCCCGCAGGCACTGCCGATCTGCGCGCAGCGTGAACCGGCGCTCCAACCGGTGGCTGGCGATCATCTGGTCCATTGCTGGCTCTATCAAACTCATGCATCCCAGGGGGCGTCATGAACGTTCAACCTGTACCCCAAACGCAACCGGCGGACAATCTGGTGGAAGTCCGCGACGTGAAAAAGTGGTTCCCGGTGCAGCAGGGAGTCCTGGATAAACTATTGGCCGCCGGCCATCAGGATTACATCCACGCAGTGGACGGCGTCTCGTTTGAGATCCGGCGCGGCGAGGTTTTCGGGCTGGCCGGCGAGAGCGGCAGCGGCAAGAGCACGACCGGCCGCCTGGTGGTGCGGATGGAGACGCCGACGGCGGGCACCATCCACTTTGACGGGCAGGATGTTACCACGCTGGGCGGTGACGAATTGCGCCGCCTGCGCCGCCGGATGCAGATCATCTACCAGGACCCGATGGCCTCTTTGAACCCGCGCATGGCGCTCGGTGAGGCCATCGGCTACGGCCTGAAAATCCACGCGCCGGAGTTGAGCGACGCCGAGCGCCACCAGCGCGCCATTGACATGCTGGAAAAAGTGGGACTCTCGCCGGCGCAGTTCTTCTACGGCAAGTTCCCGCACCAGATCTCCGGCGGGCAGCGCCAGCGCGCCGTGATCGCGCGGGCGCTGGTCACCCGTCCTGACTTGATCCTGGCCGATGAGCCGATTGCGATGGCCGATGTCAGCGTCCGCGCGCTGCTGCTGGACCTGATGAACCAGCTCAAGCGCGAGTTCAACCTGACCTATCTCTTCATCACGCACGATCTGGCGACGGCCAAGTATATCTGCGACCGGGTGGGCATCATGTACCTGGGCAAGCTGGTGGAGGTGGCGGAGCTGCGCGAGCTCTACAGCCATCCCCTGCATCCCTACACCCAGGCGCTGCTGGCGGCCGTCCCCGTCCCCAATCCGCACAAACGGCGCACCCAGGCCATGCCCGAAGGCGAGATCCCCAACCCGATCCACCCGCCTGCCGGCTGCCGGTTCCATCCGCGCTGCCCCCTTGCCACCGAGGAATGCGCGGTGGAAGACCCGCCCCTGCGCGCGCTCCGGCCCGACCATACCGTCGCGTGCCATCACGCCGAGCGGTTTTTGTAGGCTTTGAGTCCACTGCAAAAACTAACCGCAAAGAACGTAGAGGGCGCAGAGTTTTTAAAGTTATGTCTCCGCGTCCTCGGCAACCGCTGCGGTGAAGACAACTTTGATCAAGAGGGTACCTATGTCCTGGCGTCAACACTATGCGAGTAAGCTCACCACCGCTGAACAGGCGATCGCCACCCATGTCCATTCCGGTGACCGCATCTTCCTCACTGGGAACTGTAGCGTTCCGCGCACGCTGGTTGCGGCGCTCGTGGCCCGCGCGCCGGAGCTGGAGAACGTGGAGGTCGCCCACGCGCTCACGGTCGGCCCCAGTGACTTCACCGCGCCGGAGCTGGCCGGCCACCTGCGCTCCAACGCGCTCTTCATCGGTCACAACGTCCGGCAGGCAGTCTGGGAGGGGCGCGCCGACTTCACCCCCGTCCTGCTCTCCGAGTTTCCCACCATCTTTCAGCGGGCGCTGCCGATTGATGTGGCTTTCGTCCACCTTTCGCCCCCTGACGAGGAGGGTTACTGCACCTACAGCATTGAGACCGGCCTGACCAAGACGCCGGCCGAGAGCGCCAAAGTGATTGTGGCGCAGATCAACCCCCGGATGCCGACGCTCTACGGTGACACGCGCATCCACGTGGAGCAGTTAGATGCCATCGTGGAGGTGGATGATCCGCTCTACGAATACCGGATGAACGAAGACCCCCATGATCCGGTGGTGACGGCGATTGCGCAACACATTGCGGAGCTCATCCCCGACGGCGCGACGCTCCAGATGGGCATCGGCGCGCTGCCCGATGCGGTGCTGCCCTACCTGGAGGAGAAGCACGACCTGGGCATCCACACGGAGCTCTTTTCCGATGGCGTGCGGGTGCTGGTGGAGAAGGGGGTCCTCACCGGCGCGCGCAAGACGCTCCACCCCGGCAAGATCACCGCTGGCTTTGTCTTGGGGACGCAGGCGCTCTACGAGTGGATTGATCGCAATCCCCTGATTGAGCTCCAGCGCACGGAATACGTCAACGATCCGTTTGTTATCGCCCAGAACTACCGGCAGGTGGCGATTAACGCGGCGCTGGAGATTGATCTCACCGGGCAGGTCTGCTCGGATAGCATCGGCCCCAAGCTCTACAGCGGCGTGGGTGGGCAGATGGATTTCATCTACGGCGCTTCTCGCTCCGAGGGCGGCGTGCCGATCATCGCGCTGCCCAGCACGGCCAAAGGCGGCACGCTCAGCCGCATCGTGCCCATGTTGAAACAGGGCGCGGGGGTGGTCACCACCCGTAACCACATCCATTGGGTCGTCACCGAGTACGGCGCGGTAGACCTCTACGGCAAATCCATCTGCCAACGCGCCCAGGCGCTCATCAGCCTGGCCGCGCCGCAATTCCGCGACGAATTGACACGCGCCGCCCGCGACCTTCACTACCTGTAAGCGGACGACAGACGGCAGACGACAGACCACCGACCACGGACCACCGGCCCTGCTCACGGCTCACTACTCACTGCTCTGAGTGGTCTGTCGTCCGTGGTCCGTGGTCTCTTTAGCCTGACACACCCATGGAGTAAGCCCATGACCACTTACCAGACCGATCGCCTTTACGTCTTTCGTCTGCCCCCCGGCGTGGATCTGCTTGAGGGGCTGACCGACTATTGCCGCCAGGCCGGGATCGGGCAGGCCATCCTTTCCGGCATCGGGGCGGTGAAACGGGTGGAAATCGCCCACTTCAGCTTTGCCGCGCAGGAGTATCACCGGCTGCGGTTGGAGGATGAGCTGGAGCTGCTGGCGCTCAACGGCAACGTTTCACTGCGCGACGGCGAACCGTTCGTCCACGCTCATATTCTCTTGGGCGACCGGGAGGGCCGCGTCTGGGGCGGGCACTGTTTCGCCGCCGAAGTCCTGGTCGCGGAAATCGCACTGCACGGCCTGGCCGGCCAGCCCTTAGAGCGTGTCCTGGATCCCCGTTTGGGCCTCAAACTCTGGCCGAGCGAGTAAACAAATCAGCGAAGTTCCTTCCGTTGACTCGTTGACTCGTTGAATCGCTGACTCGTTGAATCGCTGACTCGTTGAATCGCGGTATAATGGGCGCATGACAACGTGGGATCGCCTGGAACATTATCGCCGCCGTTATGCCGCCCTCCAACCGGGCTGGGAACCGGCGACCGCCTGCTATCAGGGCTGGGTGGCGGAGCGACTGGCGCCCGGGACGCGCGTGCTGGACCTGGGTTGCGGCCGCGGCGGCGTGGTGGAGCGCCTGCACGTCACCGGCTGCTGGGTGGGGGCCGACCCCGACTTTGCCTCGCTGCGGGAGCACCGGTTGGCAACGTTGGCGCGCTGCCAGACGCCGACCACCCGGTTGCCCTTTCTCTCCGCGGCTTTTGATCTGGTCATTGCCTCGTGGGTGTTGGAGCATGTCACCGAGCCGGCCTCTTTTTTCCGTGAGGTGGCACGGGTGCTCCGGCCTGACGGTCGCTTTCTGTTTCTCACCCCCAACGCCCGCCACCCAATCCCGCGTCTCAGCCATACCCTGGCCGGCCTGCAACGGCGGCTCGTCCCCCGATTTTATGGCCGTTCAACCGCCGATACTTTCCCGGTCTGTTACCGCGCCAATACCCCCGAGCTGGTGGAACATTGGGCCGGGGCGGTGGGGTTGCGGCGGCTCCGCTTGCAACTGGTGGCAGACCCCGCCTATTTTGCCTGGAATGAAGCGACCTTTCACCTGGCAGTGCGGTTGGAACGCTGGCTCCCGCCGACCTGGAAGGTGCATCTCATAGGGGAATATCAGCGCGTGGCTTGAAGGTTGAGGAGGTGTTGGATGTCCGATTTTCCCATTGAGCTGGTCTTGTTAGTCATCGTTTTAGGGGTGATTATCGCCATCACCGTTTGGTTGTTCTCCGTCCTGAGCGGGCGGCGTAAGGGGGATCCTTCTCCGCTGCCGTCACCATCCGCGCCCCTGGCGGCTGCCCCTGACAGGGATCTCATTCGCGTACGCCACACAGGCAATCAATGGGAAATCTGGATTTACGGGACCCGTTATAGCTCCCTGAGCGACGTCTCCCATGAGCCGACCCGCCAGGAGTTCATAGAGGCACTGCGGATGCTGGCGGCTTTTGCCCGTGAGGTCGTGCGGCCGGGTCAGGTGACCGCCGCCCCGCCTCCGACGCCGGCCGCGCCTGTACTGCCAACCTCTGCCGATCAACCGGCCGCCGTGCCGCCTGTTCCGGCTGTCGCCGACCGGCCGGCGGTGGTGCCACCTAAGGAAAAGGAATTGCGGGTTTCCGGTCGTCCCCCGGCGTTCATGCCGGTCATTGACCTGGCGCGGGAGATTGGCGAAATCATGGAAGAGATGCAAGCCCGTTCGCCGGAGCTGGCGTCGCGCTCCATCCGTCTTCGCAACGCCGCTGGCGGGGGCGTGCACATTGTCGTGGACGGTATCGTCTATGCAACGGTGGAAGAGGTCCCTGAACCGGCCATCCAGGCCCTCATCCGTGCCGCCACCAAAGAGTGGGAACGCCGGTGAAAAGAATCAACGAATTGGCGAATAACAAATGGCGAATGGCGAATGGCGAATAGCGAATCAACCCTTCACGGCTCAGCTGTTGATGGAACTATGACCACCTACCACATTTGGACGATTGGTTGCCAGATGAACACCGCCGACTCGCAGCGGGTGGCGGCCGGGCTGGAACGCCTGGGCTACCGGCCGGTGGCCACGCCGGAAGAGGCGGATCTGGTGCTCCTCAACACCTGTGTGGTGCGCCAGCAGGCCGAGGACAAAGTGACCGGCCATCTCTACCAGCTGCGCCCGCTCAAACAGCGCCGGCCGGAGGTGGTTTTGGCGCTGATGGGCTGCTTTGTCCGTGAGCGTGACCTGCCCCGCCTGCAAGAGCGCTTCCCCTGGGTGGATGTGTTCCTGCCGCCCTCCGACCCGACCGAGCTGTGGGCTTACCTTTCCGCGCGCGGCTGGCTGGATGAAGCGCAGACGTTGATTGTGGAGGCCGAGGTCAGCCGGCTGGATGCGCTGCCCTCGGCGGCGTTGATCCCCGCCTCGGAGCAGGGCCAGGCCGTCAGCGCCTACCTGCCCATCGTCCTGGGCTGCTCGCACGCCTGCACCTACTGCGTCATCCCCTACCGGCGCGGGCCGGAGCGGAGCCGTCCCCTGGCCGCCATCGTCACCGAGGCGCAAGAGATGGTCGCTGCCGGGATCAAAGAACTCACCCTGCTGGGGCAGATTGTGGATCGCTACGGCTACGACCTGCCGGAGTTCGTTGCCGCCCGCGAGACCCCGTTGGTCACGCTCCTGCGTCGCCTGCACGAGATTGAGGGGCTGGCGCGGCTGCGCTTTCTCACCGGCCACCCCAACTGGGTGCGCGATGACTTGCTCCGCGCTGTGGCGGAACTGCCCAAAGTCTGCGAGCATCTGGAAGTCCCCATCCAGGCCGGCGACGATGAGATTTTGCGCGCCATGCGGCGGGGGTATACGGCCGACGACTACCGGCGTCTGGTCGCCCGCGCCCGCGAACTGATCCCCGGCGTCTCCATTGCCACCGATATCATCGTTGGCTTCCCCGGCGAGACCGCCGCGCAATTCCAACGCACCTATGACCTGCTGGCCGAACTGCGGCTGGATCGCGCCCACATCGCCCGCTATTCCACCCGGCCACTCACCGTCGCCGCCCGCACGTTACACGATGATCTACCCCTGGAAGAAAAAGAGCGCCGCCGCCGCACCTTGGATAAGCTCCAGGGAACCATCGTGGGGGAACTCAACGCGCGTTTATTGGGGCAGACGGTGGAGGTGCTGGTGGAGGGGAAAAAGAAACAGCGCTGGTTTGGCCGCACCCGCACCGACCGGCTGGTCTTTTTTGAGGCCGAGGGCGACTGGCTGGGCCGTTTAGTCCCTGTACGGATCACCTGGGCCGGCCCCTGGTCGCTGATCGGGGTTATTTCTTCTTAAACAACCGTAGCCATTCCTCTACTTCGTCCGGCGTCACTTCCACCGGTTTTTGCCCGTAAGGGGTGGCCTGCGGCTTTGGTTTTCTCTCCCCCGCCGCTTTTTTCTGGCGGCCGGCCTCCGGCGGGGCAGCGGGTGGTTCTTCCGGTGGCTCCGGGAAGAGCGCCAGCCACTCCGCCATTTCCGCCGGTGAGAGCTCTTCCGGTTTGTCCGGGGCGGTCTCCGGCGGGGTGGGGGGAGCCAGCTGCACAGCGAAGGCTGGCGACGTCATCACCTGCGCACCGACCGCCCGCGCTGCGGCCTGCACTTCCCGGTCCGACGTGACTACTGTCCAGCCGCCCGGATTGCGCAATCGCCGCAGCCGCTCGCGGATCACGGCGTCGGCGGTGCTGCGTCCCTGAGAGGCGAAAATCACCTCCACGCCCCCGCCCGAAAGCTCGCGCGATTTCCCGCCGGGTAGCCCCCGGTCAAAGACCACCACCGCTTTCCGGCCCTCCCGGGCGGCCCATAGCCGCAATCGCAGCACCAGCCAGACCTCGTCATGGGGATCATCCAGTTTGAGATCGGGCAGCGCTGCAATCAAATTGTGGCCGTCAATCAGAAAGGGCATGGTAGTGTTGGATGACCTCATTGGGATGACGGACCACAGACCATCGTGGTCTGGGGGCCGTCGTCTGTGGTCTCCCTGCGGTGCAAGGGCCGCGGCGACGCCTACGCTTGCGTCTGCGGCATCCCGGCCAGCACCCGCCAGATCAGCACTGTGGCCACGAACGCCAGCCCGGCCCCAAAGAAGAAGGGCGCGCTGGGCCCGAAACCGGTCCACGTTCCCACGCCCTGCCACAAGAGGCCGGCCAGCGCCGAGGCCGGGAACGCCGTCAGCCCGATGGCCGCGTTGAAGACGCCGTAAGCCGTCCCGCGCTTCTCCGGCGGGATCAGATCGGCCACCAGCGCCTTGGCTACCCCCTCAGCCATGGCATAGTAGACGCCATACAAGGCATAGAGCGCCCAGATGTGCCAGCCAACCCGCGCCAGCGCAAAGCCCAGGTAGATCAGCCCGTAGACCAGCCAGCCGACCACAATCAGCCGGCGGCGTCCGATTTTGTCGGAGAGCGCCCCGGCCGGCCCGGCCAGCAGTGCGTACACCAGATTAAATGAAGCCACCATCAACAGGATTTGAACCAATCCCAGCCCTCGTTCCTGAGCGCGCAGCAGCAGGAACGCATCGGAAGAGTTGCCCAAGGTGAAGAGGATGACCGTGAGCAGGAAACCGTAAAAGCGCTTATCCCAGCCGCGCAGCGTGAAGCGCGGGGCCTCTTTGGGCCGGATGGCTACCTCCCGCGCGCCGAAGGCGAGGACCACCACACTCAACACGGCCGGCACCAGGCTCCACAGCACCACCTGTTGGAACAGGGGCCGCGTCAGCGATACCGCGCCCCGCTGCGAAGCGCTTAGAATCCCGGCGGCGATCAACACGCCTACCAGCGCGCCCGCCGTATCCCCGGCCCGGTGCAGCCCAAAGGCCAACCCGCGATGCTGCGGATCAATGGAATCGGCCACCAGCGCATCGCGCGGCGCGGTGCGGATCCCTTTGCCGACCCGCTCGGCCACCCGCACCCCCAGCACCACCTGCCAGGTCGCGGCCACGTAAAAGAAGGGCTTGGAGAGCGCCGAAATGGTATAGCCGAGCACCGCCGGCCACTTGCGCGCCCCCAACCGGTCCGAGATCCAGCCGGAGAAGATCTTGAGCAGGCTGGCGGTCATCTCGGCCGCGCCCTCGATCAAACCAACCACCGCCGTCCCGGCCCCCAGCACGTTGGCCAGGAAGAAGGGCAGCAGGTGAATCATCATTTCCGAGGAGATATCGGCCAGAAAACTGGTGGCCGTTACTACCCACACGTTGCGGGGCAAGCGTCGCAGGGTAGCCACTGTGTCGTTGGTTTGGGTCGTTACTTTAATGTCAGACATGGTGCCCTCTTTCTTGTCAAACAAATATATATATGTTAATTTACCCGGCACGTAAGTAAACTTGCGGTCAGGCACCTTAAACCAGCTGATACTATACCCAACGGCTTAAAAGTCAAGCCTGCCGGGAGCAAACGTAACGCAAACTTTAGTTTGCATCCTCCGGGCAGTTGCACTTTGCTCGTCTGCGGTATAATAAATGTGGCATTCCCAGTGCGAGACGTGAGAAAGGAGCTAAGCATGGCAGATCAACATTCCGGCCCGCCGGTACCCCAAACCCAACCGGGGATGGTCCTGAGCTGGCTCAAGGATTTCTTCCGCCAATTTCAGCTGGCCTGGCGGCTGATGAAGGATCCGCGCATCCCGTGGGGCTATAAGCTGATCCCCTTTGCCACGGCGGCATATGTGATCTCCCCGGTAGACCTGATTCCCGGAGCGGTTTTGGGGTTGGGTCAGCTGGACGACGTGGCCGTGCTGCTGATCGGCCTCAAGTTTTTCATTGACCTTTGCCCGCCGGATATTGTAGAAGAGCACCGTCTGGCACTGCAAGGGACGGCGGTCACGGCGACCTGGGTGCCCCCCCAGGACGCTTCGGTCATTGATGTGGAGCCTGAGGTTCCCCCCACCGAAACGCCGCAAAATTGAAACCACTGGTTGAGTCGGTTCCCAATTTCAGCGCTGGCCGCCGGCGCGAGGTGGTGGAAGCCATTGTCGCGGCCATGCGTGCGGTGCCTGAGGTTCACATCCTGGACGTGCACACCGACGTGGATCACAACCGCACGGTGGTGACGCTGGTGGGCCCGCCGCCGGCTGTCCTGGAGGCCGACTTCCGGGCCATTGCCCAGGCGGCCGCGTTGATCAACCTGGACGAGCACCAGGGCGCGCATCCCCGCCTCGGGGCCACGGATGTGGTCCCCTTTGTGCCGCTCAGTGGCGTGACGCTGGCCGAATGCGTCGCCTTAGCGCAGGAGCTGGGACGGCGCGTGGGCGCAGAACTCGGCATTCCCGTTTACCTCTATGAAGCGGCGGCCACCCGTCCAGACCGGGTGGCGCTGGAGGATGTCCGGCGCGGGCAATACGAGGCGCTCAAGACGGAGATTCTCACCAATCCCGACCGGGCCCCCGACTTTGGCCCGGCGCGGGTGGGGCCGGCCGGCGCGACAATTATCGGCGCTCGCCCTTTCCTGATCGCCTTCAACGTTTACCTCAACACCGACCGGGTAGAGCTGGCCGAGCAGATCGCTAAAGCCATCCGGGGTTCCAACGGCGGTTGGCGCTACGCCAAAGCGCTGGGCCTGCTGGTGGCGGGTCAGGCTCAGGTCTCTTTGAACCTCACCGACTTCACGCAGACGCCGCCCCATCGTGTGCTGGAGGCGATCCGGCGCGAAGCAGCTCACTACGGCCTGACCGTCACCCACACGGAGCTGGTGGGGCTGATTCCCGAAGCGACCTTGGTGGATGCTGCGCGCTGGTATCTCCAGCTGGAACGGCTGGAAGCGGAGCAAATTGTAGAACGGCGGCTGGCGGCGTTGGATGAAACGGCCCCCTGGGGCTTTGTGGAGGCGGTGGCGGCCGGGACGCCGGCCCCCGGCGGGGGCGCTGTTGCGGCGCTGGCGGGGGCGCTGGCCGGGGCGCTCGCGGCCATGGTGGCCCGATTGACGGCCGGCAAGCGCAGCTACGCCGCCGTCGCGGCCGAGATGGGCGCGTTGACCGGGCAGGCAGAAGTTTTGCGGGCCGCGCTCCTGGCCCGTGTGGATGAGGACGCTGCTGCTTATACCGCCGTTCTGGCGGCCCGCCGGTTGCCCCAGTCCACGCCTGAGGAACGGTCCCACCGCGACGTAGCGCTCCAGGCGGCGCTGACTCAGGCGACCGAAATCCCGTTGGCGACTGCCCGTGATGCGCTGGCCGTGTTGGAGCTGCTCAAGGCTGTGGCCCAGACCGGCCTGCGCAGTGCGGTGGGCGATGCAGCGACCGGGGCCTGGCTGGCTCACGCCGCCGTCCAGAGCGCGGCGCTGACGGCGCGTCTCAATTTCCCCGCAGTGGCCGATCCCGCCCGGTGTGAGGGGTGGGCGGCAGAGGCGGCTCGCCTGGTGGCCCAGGCCGAGGCGCTGCTGGCCCAAATTCAAGCCGTCGTCGCCGAGCGCACGGGGATGGTTCCCGCCGCCGGTTCGCCGCTGCCTACCGCGTGATCCGCAGTCCAGGCCGCTCCAGGGCAGCAATGCCCTCGTCGGTGATCCATTTGTAGGTCGGCAGCCGGAGTTCGGCCAGGGCCGGTAAGGTGCTCAGATAGGGCAGCCCGGCATCGGTGATCTGGCTGCAATTCCAGAGGTCCAGATACGCTAAGTAGGGCAAGCCCCGCAGCTGGAAGAGCCCGGCATTGGTGATGGGCGTCGCCTGTAGTTCCAGGCGGACCAGCCCCCCGAGTGAGCGCAGCGTGGTCATCCCTTTATCACTGATCTGCGTCCACGAGAGATTCAGGGAGGTCAGGGCCGGCAGGGCTGCCAGATAAGTCAGCCCGACGTCGGTGATGGCGGTGGATTTCAATTCCAGGTCGGTCAGGCCGACCAGGGCTTGCAGGTGCGCCAGCCCTTCGTTGGTGATGGCCGTGTTGGAGAGATTCAACGCTGTCAGGTGGGGCAGTCCCGCCAGCGTTGGCAGCCCGGCGTCGGTGATCCCCGTCTCGGCCAGGCTCAGGTTGCTCAGGAGGGGCAGGGACAGCAGCGCGGTCAACCCGGCGTCGGTGAGCTGCTTGCAGCCGCCCAGGTTTAGCACGGTCAGGCCGGGCAGGGCGGCCAGCCGGGCCAGCCCGGCATCGGTGATAGCGGTGCCGCGCAGATTGAGGTCGGTCAGGGCGGTAAGCGGGGAGAGCGCTGCCAACCCGGCGTTGGTGAGCCCACACCGTTCCAGGTTGAGCCGGATCAACGTTTTTAGCTGACCCAGGTAGACGATCCCGGCATCGCTGATCTGTTTGCAACCGGCCAGGCTGAGGTCGGCCAGGGAGGGGAGCGGGGGCAGCGCAGCCAGGCCGGCGTCGGTAATGCGGGTTTGGGCCAGGTTCAGCGAGATCAGATCGGGGAAGGTACAGAGGCCGAGCAGTCCGGTGTCGGTCAGCTGGCGACAGCCTACCAGGTTCAATGCAGTGAGGTGGGTCAGCGATTGGAGCGCGGCCAGTCCGGCATCCGTGAGCCGGGTCTGGCTCAAGTCCAGGCTGGTCAGCCCGGTGAGCGCTTGCAGGGCTGTCAGCCCGCTATCGGTCAGTTCGTGCTGTCCCGCTAAGTCCAACGCTTCCACGCCACCGCTGGCCAGCACCTCCTGGACCAGGGTACGCAGCTCAGCGTCGCTCACTTCCGGCAGCAGCCCGATCTCATAGCCGGTTGGCAGGGAGAGGGTGCCCGGCGTTTCGCCCAACAGCTCCCACGCGGCCGCCGGTACGCCGGCCGGACGCCCTACTACGGTCACCGTCAGCTCTGAGCTGAACCGGCGCTCCCCTGTTTGCGTGAGGGTGGGGGAAAAGGGCATCGTGCCGGGCGCTGATGCTGATAGTGAGAGCTCCAGGGCCAGGGCCCAGGATTCTACCGCCCAGCGGGCAGTTGCGGTATCCATCCCCCGCCGTTCCACCAACCGCTGCATCAGCCGGGGCAGCCACACCGCCGGCTGGAGGCCGGGGGGAAGGGTTTGCAGGTCGCGTGCTACCTGCTCTTCCTGGGCGGCGATCAGGATGTCAACTTCGTGGGGGTAGGCGCTGCAAGCGTTGGTCAGTACCAGCCGGCAGAACGGGGCATCGGTCAGGACATCGCGGCCCATCCGGGCGATCATCGGCTGACGATACCGGAGTATCTCCTGCAATTTCTGGCGCGGCAGATCATCCATTGGACTCTCCTGGTGGGTATCCTTAAAAAGATTGTAGCATAAATCGGCTGGGGGAAAATCGGGGTTATCGGAGGGCATTTTCCCTGTTCGCTTAGACCGTGGTATAATCTCCCGGCGGTGGAAACGGTGCAAAGGGTGCAAGCGGTGAGGAAAAACTGGGCCGGGGCCATAGCGGTTCTGGCGCTGTGGGGATTGGCCGGGTGCGGCACTGTTTACACCCCGCAGCCAACGGTGACACCGACGCTGGCCCCCACGGCCGCACGCGGCACTTTGGTGGTGGCGCCGGGGGATTTCTACACTCCGATCCCGCCCACGCCCACTTTCACGCCGGTCCCTTCCCCAACGCCGGTTGTTTACGTAGTCCAATCCGGCGATACCTTGTTGGGGATTGCGCTCCAATACGGCGTTTCGGTGGATGCGTTACGGGATGCCAACGGCCTGGAGAATCCGCAGTTCCTTAGCATTGGGCAGACCTTGATTATCCCTGTCGGACATGAAGAGGTCCAGGTGACGTTAGGCGCGCCCGGGGAGAACCTGATCCTCCCCACACCGACTCCGCTGCCCCTCTCGCTGGCCGGCGTGACCTTCTATCACACCCCGGTAGGGGGGCTCTGGTGCCTGGGCGAGGTGGTCAATGACAGCCAGGGGCCGGTGACCAACCTTCAGATCCAGGTGGTGCTGGTGGACGCGGCCGGCAACCCCTTGGATGTGGGGATGACGCTCGCGGCGGCGGATTACCTGCCGGGGGGGGCGCGGGCTCCCTTTGCCCTGCTTTTTAAGTCGCCGCCGGCCAACGTAGCCACGGTACGGGCGACGTTGGTGCGGGCCGAGCCGATTGGAGAGATCACCGCGGCGTTTGTGCCGCTGGCCGTGGCCGGGGGGGCGGGGGCCGTTTCGGGACCTCAATACCGCGTCTCAGGGCAGGTGGTCAATGATAGTGGCGTGGCGGTGGAGCGCGTGACCGTCGTCGTGACAATTTACGACGCCCGGCAGCGAGTCCTGGGCTACCGGCAGGCGCAACTGATGGCCGAGGGGGTCTTGGAGGCGGGAACTACTTTGCCTTTTGCTGTCTTGCTTACGCCACAGGGGCTGGAATCGCCAGCGAATTTCTCAATTCTGGCCTGGGGGAGCCGCATTCCATGAAACTTTATTGGACGATCCGCAAGGTCTTTGCTTTTCTGTTCCGTCTCCTGGCCCATTTTGAAGTCCAGGGCGTGGAGCATATTCCCGCCGAAGGGGCTTTCATCCTTGTTTCCAATCACGTCAGTCGCCTGGATAGCCCGGCGTTGATGGTGGCATTGCCGCGCTACTTTTACGTCCTGGCGGCGAGCGAATACCGCCGTTTCCCCCCGTTTGCGTTCCTGTTTGACCGGACAGGGGCCGGCATCTGGGTGCGCCGGGGTGAGCCGGACCGCGAAGCGCTGGACAAGGCGCTGGCCGTCCTGCGGGCGGGTTATCCCCTGGGCATAGCACCGGAAGGGACGCGCTCGCGCAACGGGATCCTCCAACAGGGCAAGCCCGGCGTCACGCTGCTGGCGGCCAAGGCGGACGTCCCCCTTATCCCGCTGGCCGTCACCGGCACCGAGACGATGGTGCGGGACTTCAGCCACCTGCGGCGGATGCGCATCCGGGTGGTGATCGGGGAGCCGTTCACGCTGCCCAAGACGGGGCGGCTGACGGCGGCTGAGCGAGAGGCTTGCACCAACCTGATCATGAATCAGATCGCAGCGCTCTTGCCGCCGGAACGGCGGGGAATTTACGCCGGCCTGACGCCCCCTCCCGTTCATGACCCCAACCCTGATCCTGTAACCCGCGTCGGGTCGGCTCCTGAGAGCTTGCAGCACGCTTAGACGCCGTAGCCTTTTTGACGTAACAGGTAGACGTGGTATAATATTCGTTTGCCTGTGCCTCGTATTGGTCGGCCCTGTTGAGTTGATGGCCGGGTAGGGCCGGGTTGAGAAGTTTTAATTTTGAAGGTGACCGCTTCAGGGATTCCTGGGAGGAGATGGAACAGGATGTTATCAGTTGCTACACTTGGAGCTAAATCGTATGCGCGGATCCCAAGCGCTCTGCCGCTGCCGGGATTGGTGGAAGTACAGCTACAATCGTATCACTGGTTATTAGATGAGGGGTTAGGCGAACTATTTGATGAAATTTCGCCTATTGAGAGCTTCAACGGCTTGCTGAGCCTTTACCTGCCGGGTTCCAGGGCCAAGGCCGCCAACTTTGACCTCAAGTACCATTTTGGGGAACCAAAATACACCCAGGAAGAGTGCCTGGACCGCGATCTCACTTATTCCATTCCTCTCTACGTGGATGTGGCGTTGGTCAACCGCGAGACGAACGAGATCCTCCAGCAAGAGATTTTCCTGGGCGATCTCCCCCTGATGACCGAGAATGCCACCTTTATTTTTAATGGGACGGAGCGTGTCGTGGTCAGCCAGCTGATCCGCTCACCGGGTGTCTACTTTGGCGCGGAAGGGGAGGGTTCGCGGATGCTGGCGACGGCTAAACTGATCCCCGATCGCGGCGCCTGGATGGAGTTTGAGACCCGCCGTTCGGGTTACCTTACCTTGCGCTTCAACCGCAAACGCACCGTGCCGGTGACGATCTTCCTGCGGGCGCTGGCGGCGGTAGAGGATGAGCTGCACAGCGCTTTGCTGACCAGCGGCACCGACGAGGAACTGCTGCGGATTTTTGCCGAGGCCGACAACAACCCCGATTACCCCTGGATCGCCAATACGATGCGCCAGGAACCCAATTGGGAGCCGAAGGGCGGTCGCTCCCTGGCGCAGGAGGCCATGGTAGAATTTTACCGCCGGATGCGCCCTGGCGATCCCCCAACATTAGAGAACGCGCAGGAGTTTCTGGTCTCGCAGCTCTTTGATTCGCAACGTTACAACCTCCAGCGGGTGGGGCGCTACAAGCTCAACCAGCGGATGTCCCTGAGCGTGCCCCTCTCCGTTCGCACCGTGACCAAAGAGGACATTGTCGCCATCGTCAAGCGGATGATTTTGATCAACAACGGCGTGGTGGGGCCTGACGATGTAGATCACTTGGGCAATCGCCGGGTCAAGACGGTGGGCGAGCTGGTCCAGGCCAAGATTCGCGTGGGGTTGCTGCGGCTGGAGCGGGTGGTCAAAGAGCGCATGAGCCTCCGCGAAGAGAACCCGACGCCGGTCAACCTCATCAACATCCGTCCGGTGGTGGCCTCTATCCGCGAGTTCTTTGGCTCCAGCCAGCTCTCGCAGTTCATGGAGCAGACCAACCCGCTCTCCAGCCTGACCCACAAACGGACGCTCTCCGCGCTGGGGCCCGGCGGTCTCCGCCGCGAGCGCGCCGGCTTTGACGTCCGCGACGTCCATCACAGCCACTACGGCCGCATCTGCCCCATTGAGACCCCCGAAGGTCCCAACATTGGCCTGATCGGCCGGCTGGCGACTTACGCGCGCGTCAACGATCTGGGCTTTGTTGAGACTCCCTACCGGCGGGTGATCCGCGTGGTCCCGAACACGGTGGAGCAGCTGACGGGCGAGACGTTGCGCGACCCGGTGGCCGATCCCGATACGGGCGAGGTCATCGCGCCGGCCGGCACCTTCGTCACGCCGGAACTGGCGGAACGGATTGCCGCGCTCCCGCTCAAGGACCCAGTGCGCGTCCAACCCCGTGTTTCGGATGAGGTGGTTTACCTCTCCGCCGATAAAGAGGAACCGTACACCATTGCGCAGGCCAATGCCCCCCTGGATGAACAAGGCCACTTCCTGAGCGACCGGATTTCGGGCCGCAAGGGCGACCAGTTTATCTTCGCTGCGCCGGAGCGCATTGACTACATGGATGTCGCGCCCAGCCAGGTCGTTGGCATTTCGGCGGCGCTGATCCCCTTCCTGGAGCACGACGACGCCAACCGCGCGCTGATGGGCTCCAACATGCAGCGGCAGTCGGTGCCGCTGGTGCAGCCGGAAGCGCCCTACGTTGGCACCGGCGTGGAACAGCCGGCGGCCGCGAACTCGGGCCTGGTGGTCCATGCCCGGGGTGACGGTGTGGTCATCAGTGTGAACGGCGACCGGGTTATCGTCGCGCAGGACGACGGCGCTATGGAGAGCTATCGCCTGCGCAAATACCAGCGTTCCAATCAGAGCACCTGCATTGACCAGCGACCGATCGTGGTCAAAGGCCAGCGGGTGAAGAAGGGGGATGTCCTGGCCGACAGCTCCTCCACCGAGGATGGCTGCCTGGCGCTGGGGCAGAACGTCCTGGTCGCTTTCATGTCCTGGGAAGGCGGCAACTACGAAGACGCGATCCTGCTCAGCGAGCAACTGGTGCGCGACGATAAGTTCACCTCGGTCCACATTGAAAAGCATGAGGTGGAGGCTCGTGACACCAAGCTGGGGCCGGAAGAGATCACCCGTGAAATCCCCAACGTCTCCGATGAGGCGTTGCGTGATCTGGACGAAGAGGGCATTATCCGCGTCGGGGCTGAGGTCGGCCCGTTGGATATTTTAGTGGGGAAAATCACCCCCAAAGGCGAGAAAGAGTTGACCCCGGAGGAGAAGCTGCTGCGGGCCATCTTTGGGGAAAAGCTGCGCGATGTGAAAGATACCAGCCTGCGGATGCCGCACGGCGCACACGGTAAGGTGGTGGAGGTCAGAGTCTTTGACCGCGATGAGTACCGCGACCTGCCGGCTGGGGTGGAACGGGTGGTGCGCATCAGCGTAGCCCAGCGGCGCAAGATTACCGAGGGAGATAAGATGGCCGGCCGGCACGGTAACAAAGGCGTCATCTCCAAGGTGGTGCCGGTGGAGGATATGCCTTTCCTGGCTGACGGGACGCCGATGGATATCATTTTGAACCCGTTGGGTGTGCCGGGCCGCATGAACATCGGCCAGGTGTTGGAAACGCACCTGGGTTGGGCGGCCTGGAAGCTGGGCTTCCGCACCGTCGTGCCGGTCTTTGACGGGGCCGACGAGGACGAAATTGCCGCCGAACTGGCGCGGGCCTGGCTGGTAGATCGGGCCTGGGGTGACGTGGCGGAGCGGGCCTGGTCCTGGCTTAAAGCGCAGAATTACCCGCTGGAGTCGTTGCACGACGATGACGAGGCGCGGCTGCTTTACATTACGGCCTGGCTCGCGCCGAAAGGGTATGATGTGGACCGCTTGCGCGAGGATGAGATCTACGCGCGCCGCGCGGTGTTGAGTGAATGGTTGCGTGAATGGGGCTACGTGCCCGAGGAGCTGCTGCTGTTTGAGGGGGATCAGCGCGTGGGCAAGGCGCGTCGGCAGGCTGACCGGCGGGCCCAGGCCGTCTGTTTGCGGCTCTGGATGCAGGAGCGGGGCCAGGATGTGGTGGCGGCGCTCCCCGACGAAGAGGTCGTGCTGCAGGCCACCGAGTACAGCCGCAAGGTGAACGAACCGTTGCCAACGCTCGGCAAGATGATTCTCTACAATGGCAAGACCGGCCAGCCGTTTGACCAGCCGGTGACGGTGGGGATCATCTACATGCTCAAACTGGCGCACCTGGTGGAGGACAAAGTCCACACCCGTTCCACCGGCCCTTACTCTCTGGTCACTCAGCAGCCGTTGGGGGGTAAAGCGCAGTTCGGTGGGCAGCGTTTCGGCGAGATGGAGGTCTGGGCGCTGGAGGCTTATGGGGCGGCTTACACGCTTCAGGAAATGCTCACGATCAAATCTGACGATGTGCAAGGGCGCGTGAAGGCTTACGAGTCTATCGTCAAAGGGCAGCCGATTGAGGAACCGGGCATTCCGGCCTCGTTTAAAGTGCTGGTCAAGGAACTGCAAAGCCTGGCGCTGGCGGTGGAAGCCGTTACTGATTCCGGTGAGGTGCTCACCTTCGGGCGGGAGGAGCGGCGTGTCCCGCTGCCACGCCTGGGAATGGGCTTGCTGGGCTTAGCGCCTGAGGAAGAATAACCGGTAGGATGCCGGGCGATGGGTCAAACCGGAGCCTGACAGGGTGGCCGCGTTGCCCTGTCAGGCTTTTTGTCGGCAACCGCGCGGGGGTAAACGTCCCCTCACCTGCACGGCCAAGGGATGCCAGTGGCTTGCAGTACGGACAGGCCGGATGAGTTGGGCGGCTATTTGACCTTTTGGGGCTTTATGGTAAAATCCTGGTTCGCAGGTAGTGGCAGCTAAATCCCTGCCGCTTGCACACAAGAACGACGGTCGCTTGGGGGAGGCCACCAAAGTCAGGATGGCCTCCTTCCAATGGAATAATCAGGAGGAAGACAGTGCCCACAATTAACCAGTTGGTGCGTAAGGGGCGGAAGCCGAAGGCGAAGAAGCCGAAGGCTCCGGCGGTGCTCTATAACCTGAACACGCTCAAGGGGCGGCGCGTCCGCGCCCACAAAGGTAACCCGATGAAGCGTGGCGTTTGCACCGTGGTCCGTACCATGACCCCCAAGAAACCGAACTCGGCGCTGCGGAAGATTGCCCGCGTGCGTCTCTCCAACCGTATTGAAGTGACGGCTTATATTCCGGGAGAGGGGCACAACTTGCAGGAGCACTCGGTAGTGCTGGTCCGTGGCGGCCGTGTGAAGGACCTGCCCGGTGTGCGCTACCACATCGTCCGTGGCGCGCTGGATACGGCCGGAGTGGAAGGCCGCAAGCAGCAGCGTTCCAAGTATGGCGCCAAAGTGCCCAAGGCTCAACCGGCCGGTAAGGGCGGCGCTGGCGCTCCGAAGAAAAAGTAGTTGAGGGAAAAGAACCATGCCCAGAAGGTATCGCCCACCTTTACGTGATATCACACCGGACGCTCGTTACAACAGTGTCCTGGTACAGAAATTCATCAACCGGATGATGCGCTATGGCAAGAAAAGCATTGCCCAGCGGATCATGTACGAGACCATGGATGTGATCGCTGCCCGGACCAATCGTCCGCCGTTGGAAGTCTTTGAAGGCGCGATGCGCAACGTCGCTCCGGCCATTGAAGTGAAGCCCCGCCGCGTCGGCGGTGCTACTTACCAGGTGCCCGTGGAAGTCGTAGCGCACCGTCAGGTCTCCCTGGCGATCCGTTGGCTGCTGGCGGCCGCGAAGAAGCGCCCCGGCCGGAGTATGGTGGAAAAGCTCTCGGCGGAACTGATTGAGGCTTCGCAAGGAGCCGGGGCAGCAGTCAAGAAGCGCGAAGAGACTATCAAGATGGCTGAGGCCAACCGGGCCTTTGCCCATCTGCGTTGGTAGTCAGAAAGCCTGATGGTCTTGTAGTTGACTACCTGACGATCAAGCTATGAGACTATCAGATTATGGCGGATGCACCTTCACTCGAAAAAATACGTAACATCGGCGTCATTGCGCACATTGATGCCGGTAAAACGACGACGACGGAACGGATCCTCTACTATACCGGCCGGACGCACCGGTTGGGCAATGTAGACGAGGGCACGACCGTCACCGATTGGATGATCCAGGAGCGCGAGCGAGGGATCACGATCACCTCGGCGGCGGTGACCTGCTTCTGGCAGGGGTACCAGATCAATATCGTGGATACCCCCGGTCACATTGACTTTACGGCCGAAGTGCAGCGGAGCCTGCGCGTCTTGGATGGCGGCGTGGTCGTCTTTGACGGGACGGCCGGCGTGGAGCCGCAATCGGAGACGGTCTGGCGCCAGGCCCGGGCCTTTGGTGTGCCGTTGATCGCGTTCATTAACAAAATGGATAAACTGGGTGCTGACTTCGCCCATGCGGTGGAAACCATCCGTGAGCGACTGGCAGCCCATCCTGTCCCTATCCAGTGGCCCATCGGCGCGGAAGCGACCTTCCAGGGGGTGGTGGACCTGCTGGAACAGCAGGCCATCATCTGGCGCGATGAACTGGGGGAAACCCCGGAAATCGTTCCGATCCCACCAGCCGTGGCGGCCGAGGCCGCCCAGGCCCGTGAGGCGCTGGTGGAGGCCATTGTGGAGACCGATGACGCGCTGATGGAGCGTTATCTGGAAGGGGAGGAGTTGCCGGCGGCAGAGTTGCGCGCGGCGTTGCGGCGGGCGACCATCGCAGGGACGTTGCACCCGGTTTTGTGTGGTACATCGTTGCGTAACAAGGGGGTACAACCCTTGTTGGATGCCATTGTGGCTTTCCTGCCCTCACCGTTGGACATCCCGCCGGTGCGCGGGATCAACAGCAAGGGGGAAGAAGAGAGCCGGCCGGCGGACGTTACAGCGCCGTTGGCCATGTTGGTCTTTAAAATTGCGACTGACCCTTACGTGGGACGGTTGGCCTACTTCCGGGTTTACTCAGGCAAAGTGCGCACGGGGACGGTGGTCTTTAACGCGACCAAAAACGTGCGGGAGCGGGTGCCCAAACTGTTGCGTATGTTTGCCTCGCACCGGGAAGAGGTTGAAGAGATGGGAGCCGGGGACATCGGTGCGACGGTGGGATTGAAGCAGACCTTCACGGCGGATACGCTGTGTGCGCTGGGTTCCACCATCATCCTGGAGTCCATCCATTTCCCGGAGCCGGTGATCTGGGTGGCTGTAGAACCGAAGACGCTGGCTGACCAGGACCGGCTCAACGAAGCGCTTCAGCGCTTCGCGGAGGAAGATCCCACTTTCCGGGTTCGCCAGGACGAAAACACCGGCCAGACGATCATTTCTGGCATGGGCGAGTTACATCTGGAAATCTTGATTGACCGGATGTTGCGGGAATTCCGGGTGGAGGCCAACGTGGGCAAGCCCCGCGTGGCTTACAAGGAAACCGTCACGAAGTCCAGCCGGGTAGAGGTGGTGTTTGACCGCTTGCTGGGAGGCAAGCCCCAGTATGCACGGGTCGTCCTGGAAGTGGCTCCGGCTGAGCCGGGTAAGGGTACTCACTTTGACAATCAGGTGCGCCCCCAGACCCTGCCACCGCAATTTGCGGAGGCAGTGCGCGTGGGGGTGATAGAGTCGTTGGATAGCGGTTTCCTGGCGGGTTACCCGCTGGTGGGACTGGCTGTCCGGCTGGTAGGGGCAGAAATGGCCCCGGACCTTTCCACTGAAATGGCGTTCAAGGCTGCCGGCGCGCAGGCTTTCCGCCAGGCGGTGGAATCGGCGGAGCCGGTGCTGTTGGAGCCGGTGATGAGCGTGGAAGCGGTCACGCCGGAGCTCTTTGTTGGCGATGTGCTCGGCGATTTGAGCGCCCGTGGCGCCAATATTCTGCTCATGGAATCGCGACCAGGCGGAGCGCAGGCAGTACGCGCTGAAGCCCCGCTGGCCAAGATGTTTGGGTATGCGACCGACCTGCGCAGTTTGACGCAAGGGCGGGGCACATTTACGATGGAGTTCCACCATTACGCACCGGTGGACGCTCGGCAAATGGATGCCATCTTGTATGGCGCATAATCAATCAAAGATTATCATTCAGTAAGATTTTTAAGGAGAGGGAAGGAATGGCTAAGCAGAAGTTTGAACGCACCAAGCCGCATGTCAATATCGGGACGATTGGTCACATTGACCACGGCAAGACCACCCTGACCGCTGCTATTACCAGAACGCTGTCGCTCAAGGGTTGGGCTGAATTCAAGGCCTATGACGAGGTAGCCAAGGCCGATGCTAAGATGTTCCGCCGCGATGCGACCAAGATCTTGACAGTGGCCATTTCCCACGTGGAGTACGAGACGGAAAAGCGGCACTACGCCCACGTGGACTGCCCCGGTCACCGGGACTATATCAAGAACATGATCACCGGTGCGGCCCAGATGGATGGCGCCATCCTGGTGGTCTCGGCAGTGGACGGCCCGATGCCCCAGACGCGGGAGCACATTCTGCTGGCTCGCCAGGTGGAAGTGCCCGCCATCGTGGTCTTCTTGAACAAAGTGGACCTGATGGACGATCCCGAACTGCTGGAACTGGTAGAGCTGGAAGTCCGCGAGCTGCTCAGCTCCTACGGGTTCCCCGGCGATGAGACTCCCATCGTGCGCGGTTCGGCGCTGAATGCCCTTTCCTGCACCAGCACCGACCCCAACGCCCCGGAGTATCAGTGCATTTGGGAACTGATGCGGGTCGTGGATGAGTATATCCCGACGCCGGAGCGCGCGGAAGACAAGCCGTTCTTGATGTCGGTGGAAGACGTCTTCTCCATCAAGGGCCGGGGCACGGTGGTAACCGGTCGTGTGGACCGGGGGACGATGGTCCCGAACACCGAAGTGGAAATCATCGGGCTGCGCGAGAAGCCGATGCGGACCGTGGTCACCTCCATGGAAATGTTCCACAAGATCCTGGACAAAGTGGTGGCTGGTGACAATGCCGGTCTGCTGCTGCGCGGTGTGGGCAAGGAAGACGTAGAGCGCGGGATGGTCATTGCCAAACCCGGCTCCATCAAGCCGCACACCAAGTTCGAGGCCCAGGTCTATGTCCTCAAGCGTGACGAGGGTGGTCGCCACAAGCCGTTCTTCACCGGCTACAAGCCGCAGTTCTACATCCGCACGATGGATGTGACCGGTGAGGTCACCCTGCCGGCGGGCGTGGAGATGGTGATGCCGGGTGATAGTGTGACCATGGGCGTGGAGCTGATCATCCCCGTGGCTATTGAAGCCGGTCTGCGCTTTGCTATCCGTGAGGGTGGTCTAACCGTCGGCGCCGGCGTCATCACCAAGATTACGGAAGAATAAGAGAGATCAGGGGTAGGCTGGACCTATCCCTATCTCTATCTTGTGAAAGGTGGCTTATGGCTAAACAGCGCATTCGCATTCGGCTCAAGGGGTACGATCACCGGGTTCTGGATGAATCTGCGCGCCGCATTGTGGAAGCGGCGGAGCGGACTGGGGCTCACGTGGTGGGACCGGTGCCCTTGCCGACCAAAATTGAGCACTTCACGATCCGGCGGTCCACGTTCATTGACAAGGACAGCCACGAGCACTTTGAAGTGCGCACCCACAAGCGGTTGATTGACATCCTGGAGCCAGATTCCAAGACGATTGATACTCTGATGCGGCTCAACATGCCGGCCGGAGTGGACATAGAGATCAAGCTCTAAGTCCACTGCCTTTGACGCCACCCGTTCACTTCACCCCCCCTGGTGCCTGGCTCACCGACCGGAGGGTCAGGGGCCGGGGGGGTGCTGTGGGCAAAAATCTAAGGGATGATGCGGCGTACCTGGCGCCGACAGTCCCGGGAGGTTTGAATGAAAGGAATTTTGGGGAAAAAGGTTGGAATGACCCAGGTCATCAAAGAAAATGGGGAAGTAGTGCCGGTGACGGTGATTGAGGCCGGGCCGTGCTACGTGGTACAGGTCCGCACTGAGGCGCAGGACGGTTATCGCGCCGTGCAGCTAGGATTTGAGGAAGTACCGCCCAAGCGTTTGACTCAGGGGGAGCAAGGTCATTTGCGCCGCGCCGGGACACCGTTGCTGCGCCATCTGCGTGAGCTGCGGACCAGCTCCGGGGAGAGCTATGAGGTCGGCCAGCAGATTCTGGTGAATATTTTTCAGCCCGGCGAGCGGGTAGATATTGAAGGGATCAGCAAAGGCCGCGGGTTTGCCGGTGTCGTTAAGCGCCACGGGTTTAAGGGGCAGGGCCATACTCACGGCGCCTCCGATCGGGAACGCCATCCGGGTTCCAACAGCTCCACGACGACACCGGGGCGGGTTTACAAGGGGAAGCGCATGGCGGGCCATATGGGAGCGGCGCAGGTGACGGCCATGAACCTGGAAGTGGTGTTGGTGGATCCGGAACGCAATTTGTTAGCCGTCAAGGGGAGCGTGCCGGGAGCCAACGGCGGGTTGGTGCTGGTCAAGTATGCGCGGAAACAGAAGGTCGCAAAGGGGAGGAAGTAAGGTGAACGTTCCGGTTTTGAATATGCAGGGTGAGAAAGTCGGAGAGGTTGACCTGCGCCCCGAGATCTTTGAGGCCCCGGTGAATGTGGCCTTGATGCACCAGGCCCTGGTCCGCCAGCTGGCGAATGCTCGCCTGGGGACGCACAATACCAAAGGGCGCGGCGAGATTAACCGCACCAAGGCCAAGTGGTATCGGCAAAAGGGGACGGGCCGGGCGCGCCATGGCAGCCGGTCGGCCAACCTCTTCGTGGGTGGTGGAAGCGCCCATGGGCCGCATCCCCACACCTATGAGAAGAAAATGCCCCGCCAGATGCGGCGTGCGGCGCTGCGGTCTGCTCTGTCGGCCAAGGCTGCCGGGCAGCAAATCGTGGTGGTGGATCAGCTGGAGATGGCGGCTCCCAAGACCAAAGAGATCGTGACAGTGCTGCGCAACCTGACAGCGGATAGCGGTAAGACGCTGATCCTGTTGCCGGAGCGCAACCTCACGGTTGAATTGTCGGCCCGGAATCTGCCCGCGGTACAGACGTTGCGGGCGCATTACCTGAATATCCGGGATCTGCTGGGGGCCGATCATATCGTGATGCCGTTAGGGGCACTGGCAGTCGTGGAAGGCCTGTTGGGGTGAGCGATGGATGTCTACGAAGTGATCGTGCGACCATTGGAAACTGAGAAGTCGGCGATTCAGCGCGAGATGGGCCAGTACCTCTTCGCGGTGAATCCGCGCGCGAATAAGATTGAGATCAAGCGGGCGGTGGAAGCCATCTACAATGTGAAGGTGGAGTCGGTCAATGTGATGAACATGGCCGCCAAGATCACCCGGCAGCGGGGCCGCCGTCCGGTGACACGCCGCCCGGTCTGGAAGAAGGCCGTGGTGACCCTGGCGCCCGGGCAGCGGATTGAAGCGTTGGAGGCATAAGCGATGGGTATCAAGAAGCAAAATCCGACGACCCCCGGCCGACGGTGGGTGATCGGGTATACTTTTGAAGAAATCACCCGGACCAAGCCCGAGAAGAGCTTGCTGCGGCCAATGCGCAAGCAGGGGGGGCGCAACTCTTACGGGCGTGTGACCGTGCGGCAGCGCGGCGGTGGGCATCAACGGCAGTACCGGTTGATTGATTTCCGGCGCGATAAGCTGAATGTGACGGCGCGGGTGGAATCCATTGAATATGATCCCAACCGGACTTCACGGATCGCTTTGCTGGTTTACACCGACGGCGAACGCCGCTATATCCTGGCCCCGCTGGGGCTGAAGGCCGGCGATCTGGTGGTCAGTGCCACCGAGGGGGCCGAAATCCGCGTGGGCAATGCGATGCCCCTGGAGCGGGTGCCCCTGGGGACCCTGATCCACAACCTGGAGCTGTACCCCGGTCGGGGGGGACAGCTGGTGCGTGCCGCCGGCGCGGCAGCGCAGGTGCTGGCGAAAGAGGGCGATTACGTCACCGTGCGGATGCCCAGCGGCGAGATGCGGCGGCTGCGCAAAGAGTGCATGGCGACGATTGGGCAGGTGGGGAACACGGAACATTCTAACGTCAAGCTGGGCAAGGCCGGGCGTCAGCGCTGGCTGGGCCGGCGGCCGGAAGTCCGTGGTTCGGCCATGTCACCCCGCGACCATCCCCATGGCGGTGGTGAAGGGCGCCAGCCGATTGGGATGCCAGGGCCGAAGTCGCCGTGGGGCAAGCCCACGCTGGGTAAGAAGACCCGCCGCAATAAGCGGACTGATAAGTATATTGTCCGGCGGCGCACCAGCGGTCGCTAAAGATAAGGGAGGTAGCCAATGTCGCGGTCGTTGAAAAAAGGGCCGTATGTAGACCCGAAGTTGCTGAAGAAGGTTGAAGAGATGAATCGCGCCGGGGAAAAGCGGGTCGTCCGCACGTGGTCACGGGCTTCTGTGATCTTCCCCCAAATGGTCGGCCACACCATTGCGGTGCACGATGGACGTCGGCATGTGCCGATTTACATCACCGAGAACATGGTGGGTCACCGGTTGGGTGAATTTGCCCCCACCCGTATGTTCCGCGGTCACATCACCAAAGAGAAGAAGGGCGCGGTCAGGTAGGAGAAAGGGGAATCATGGGGCAAACAGTGAAGGCTTATGCACGACATATCCCGGTCACGCCCATCAAGATGCGGCGCGTCATCGGCCCCCTGCGCGGGATGCAGGCGCAACGAGCGTTGGAGCTGGTGCGCGTGCTGCCGCACTCGGCGGCGCAGCCGGTAGCCAAACTGCTGAAATCAGCACTGGCCAACGCCGATGAGATGGGATTGGACCTGGAGAGCTTGTACATCGTTCAGCTGGCCGCCGATGAGGGGCCGGGTGTCATGCCGGGCAAGGGCTGGCGGGCAGGCTGGGGCAGCCGGGGGCGCTATCGCCCGATCCGGAAACGCTCATCGCACATCACTTTAGTCCTGGAAGAACGGGCTGAGTAGGTGAATTAGAAGGAGGCTCATCTTGGGACGCAAAGTTCATCCTTATGGTTTTCGTCTAAAGATCATCCGGGACTGGCAATCGCGTTGGTACGCTGAAGGGCGCGCCTACTCGGAGATGCTGAAAGAGGATGCCGCGATCCGCTCCCTGATAGAACGAGAGATGCGTTCCCGCTCCAAAGACGGGCAGAGCGGTGTCTCGCGGGTAGAAATTGAACGTTTTCCGCCCAACCAGGTGTCGGTTATTATCTTTACGACCCGCCCGGGCATTGTGATCGGGCGCAAAGGCGAAAACGTGAAGGTGTTACGCCAGAATCTGGAGGCGCTCACGAAAGGGAAACAGGTCCACGTGGATGTGCAGGAAGTGGATCAGGCCGATCTGGACGCCAAGCTGGTAGCCGAGAACATCGTGGCGCAGCTGGAGAAGCGCATTTACCACACGCGGGCCATGAAGCGGGCGCTGCGGCAGGCGATGCGGTCCGGGGCACAGGGGATCAAGATCATGTGCAGCGGCCGCCTGGCCGGCTCAGAAATGGCGCGCCGGGAGTGGTTGCGTGAGGGACGGGTGCCGCTCCAGACCATGCGGGCCGACATTGACTTTGCCAAGGGCGAGGCTCTGACGACCTACGGGCGCATCGGCGTGAAGGTGTGGATCTACAAGGGCGAGGTGTTGCCCAGCCGGTCCACGGCCGCCGCAGAGCCGTCTCAGGATGCGTAGTAGGGAGCGTAAGGAGGAATAGCCATGTTAATGCCAAAGCGGGTGAAATACCGCAAGCAACAGCGTGGGCGCATGGTAGGCACCGAGAGCCGGGGCGTGGAGATCTCCTTCGGGGAGTACGGCCTGCAGGCTTTGGAGCCGGCCTGGATCACCGCGCGTCAGATTGAGGCGGCGCGCCGGGCGATTGTCCGGTACATGAAACGCCGTGGGAAGTACTGGGTCCGCATTTTCCCTGACAAGCCGGTCACGGCCAAGCCAGCCGAGACGCGCATGGGTAAAGGGAAAGGAAATGTAGATCATTGGGTGTCGGTCGTGCGGCCGGGCCGGGTGATGTTTGAGGTGGGTGGCGTGCCGGATGACGTGGCCCGCGAGGCGCTGCGCCTGGCGGCCCACAAACTCCCCATCAGGACTCAGGTGATTGCCCGCCTGGAGTCGGCTGAGGCGACGGCAGGAGAGTAAGTGGGTATGGAAACAAAGACGTTACGCGAATTGGCGACCGCAGAGCTGCAGGTGCGTTTGCAAGAGAGCCGCCGTGAACTCTTCAACCTGCGCCAGCAATGGTTTACTGGCGGGTTAGAGGATGCCAATCGGATGCGGGCTGTGCGTAAAGATATCGCTCGGATTTTGACAATTCTCCGGGAGCGCGAACTGGCGTCCCAGGGGCAGGAAGGAGGCGCGGCATGAAAGAGCAGCGCAAACGGTTGGTGGGAATCGTCACCAGCGATAAAATGGATAAGACCATCGTAGTGGTCGTGGAGCGGCAGTACCGCCACCCCCTGTACAAAAAGGTGGTGCGGTCCACCAAGAAATATCTGGCCCACGATGAGGAAAATGCCTGCCAGGTCGGGGATCGGGTGCAGATTCTGGAAGCCCGTCCTCTGAGCCGCCGCAAGCGCTGGGTCGTGGAAGAAATCCTGGAGCGGGCTGCGTAAGCCGGCAAGGAGAAGGTGAAATGATTCAGCAGGAGACGCGGCTGACCGTAGCGGATAACACGGGCGCTCAGGAGCTGCTTTGCATTCGCGTGATGGGGGGCTCCCGGCGTAAGTATGGCTACGTTGGAGATGTGATTGTGGCGACCGTCAAAGAGGCAACGCCTACCGCGGCGGTGAAGAAGGGCGATGTGGTCAAGGCGGTGATCGTGCGGGTGGCCAAGGAATACCGCCGCCCGGATGGTTCCTACATTCGCTTTGACGATAACGCAGCGGTGGTCCTGGACTCGGCGGGGATCAATCCCCGGGGAACCCGGATTTTCGGGCCGGTGGCCCGCGAATTGCGCGAAAAGGGTTTCATGAAAATTGTATCTTTGGCACCGGAAGTGCTTTAGCCGGTGGTGA
>CAYTGR010000012.1:40566-84255 GCA_964437445.1 uncultured Anaerolineales bacterium
AAGGGTTTCATGAAAATTGTATCTTTGGCACCGGAAGTGCTTTAGCCGGTGGTGAGGTGTAACAATGAACCGGATTAGAAAAGGTGATACCGTAGAGGTGATCTCGGGCGACGACCGGGGGGAGCGCAATACCGTGTTGCGGGTGCTGCTCAAGGAACAACGGGTAGTCGTTTCCAAGGTCAACCTCATCACAAAGCATCAACGGTCCCAACGGGCAGGGCGGTCGCAGATGCAGGGCGGCCGGATCAAGCTGGAGGCTCCCATCCATCTGTCCAACGTGATGCTGGTTTGTCCGCATTGTAACCGGGCGACCCGCGTGGGCTATGAGCAGCTGGCTGATGGCCGCAAAGTGCGGGTCTGCCGCCGGTGCAACGAGGCGATTGATTAGGAGGGGACCCATGCAAAGACTGCGAACTATCTATGAACAAGAGGTCACGCCGACCCTGATGCGGGAGTTTGGCTACCGTAACCTGATGCAGGTCCCCCGGATTCGCAAAGTGGTGCTCAATATCGGGGTGGGAGAAGCGCTGGATAACCCGAAGGCCCTGGAGTTTGCCTCCACCGACCTGACCCAGATTACCGGCCAGCATCCGGTGATCACCAAGGCGCATCGGTCCATTGCCAATTTCAAGTTGCGGGAAGGCCGTTCCATCGGCGTCAAAGTCACGTTGCGCGGGGATCGGATGTGGGCTTTCCTGGACCGGCTCTTGAACGTGGCGCTGCCCCGGACTCGTGACTTTCACGGGGTAACCGACAAGTTTGATGGGCGCGGCAACTACAGTCTGGGGCTGCGCGAACAGTTGATCTTCCCGGAGATTGAATACGACAAAGTGGACAAGCTACGGGGGATGGAGATCAACATCACGACGACGGCGGAGACGGATGAAGAGGCCCGGCGGCTGCTGGAACTGCTGGGGATGCCGTTCCGACGTGCCTGAGTGCGCAGACGAGCACGACGCACAAGAAGGAGTAGCGTATGGCGAGTAAAGGAATCATTCTGCGAGAACAGCAGCGCAAATATCCGACGCGGGTGCGTAACCGCTGCAGTCGCTGTGGCCGTCCGCATGGGTACTATCGTCGGTTTGGCCTGTGCCGGATTTGCCTGCGTGAGCTGGCCTTAGAGGGGAAGATCCCCGGCCTGGTCAAATCCAGCTGGTAAGAGGGAGTGGGGAGCATGACAACCTCAGACCCGATTGGCGATATGTTGGCACGCATTCATAATGCCCTGCTGATCAAGCAGGAGGCCGTGGTGATGCCGGCGTCCAATCTCAAGGTGGCAATCGCTAAAATCTTGAAGGACGAAGGCTATATTGAGGACTATCATGTGGTCAAGGACCCCGTCCAGCCGCAGTTGAGCCTCCGGTTGAAGTACCAGGGTGACCTGAAGCACCTGAAACCGGTCATCACGGGCTTGAAACGGGTGAGCAAGCCGGGGCGGCGGATCTATACCTCGGTGAAGGAAATCCCCTGGGTGCGCAGCGGGATGGGCGTTGCCATCCTTTCCACGCCCAAGGGGGTGCTCACCGGTGAACAGGCCCGGCGACTCAACGTCGGCGGCGAGATCCTCTGCTACATCTGGTAGCCCAGGGAGGTGTAGAGTGTCTCGGATTGGAAAAATGCCGATCCCGGTTCCGGCCGGGGTAAAAGTGGAAATTGATGGCAACCGGGTGCGGGTTGCGGGCCCCCTGGGCGAGCTGACGCGGGAGTTTCATCCTGAGCTGCGCATCGTCCTGGAAGAGGGGAAACTGCACGTGTACCGCCCGAATGACGAGCGGCAGATGCGGGCGCTGCACGGTCTGACCCGGGCGTTGTTGAACAACATGGTGCTCGGCGTGACGCAGGGCTACAGCAAGATGCTGGTCATCAACGGCACCGGCTACCGGGCCGAACTGCAAGGGCAGACGCTGGTCATGAACCTGGGCTACTCGCACCAGGTGATCGTGGAGCCGCCGGCAGGGATCAAGTTTGACGTGAACCCGAAGGCGGGAACGGTCGTCGTCTCTGGCCCGGACAAGGAAGTGGTCGGGCAGATCGCCGCTAACATCCGGGGCTGGCGGCCCATTGAGCCCTACCTGGGCAAGGGGATCCGCTATTCGGATGAGGTGGTGCGCCGCAAGGCCGGTAAGGCCGGGAAGGCGAAGTAACTTTTTCGCAGCGTGGAACCGAGGGTGAGAAGTTATGAAAACTGAAGTGAATCGTCGCGCAGCCCGCATTCGGCGGCACGTTCATGTGCGCAAGCACGTGGAGGGCCTGCCAGAACGTCCACGCCTGAACGTCTTTCGGAGCTTGAATCATATCTACGCTCAGATCATTGATGATAGCACCGGCCATACGCTGGCGGCGGCCTCCACGTTAGATCGGGAGGTGCGCGAGCAGGTGACCGGTTTACCTAAGAAGGAACAGGCGCGGATCGTGGGACAGGTGTTGGCCGAGCGAGCCCTGGCCAAAGGGGTCAAGCAGGTCGTCTTTGATCGTGGTGGCTACAAGTACCACGGCCGGGTAGCAGCACTGGCCGAGGCGGCCCGCAAGGCCGGCCTGGATTTCTGATCCGCAGGAGGAGAGCATGGAGTCACGAAATCTTCGGACTCGTGAGGTCTTGGAAGAGGGACAGGAGCAAGAGCTGGATGAGCGCGTGGTGGATATCGCGCGCGTGGCCAAAGTCGTGAAAGGTGGTCGCCATTTCCATTTCCGGGTGGTGGCCGTGGTCGGCGACAATAACGGCAAAATCGGGATTGGCATCGGCAAGGCCCGGGCGGTCTCCGATGCGATCGCCAAAGCGACCGAGCGGGCGCATACGGCCATCCATCCGATTGCGATGGAAGGCACCACCATTCCGCATGAGGTCGTGGGCCGGTGCGGCGGGGCGGAGGTTTTCCTGCGCCCGGCGGCCCCCGGTACCGGCGTGATTGCCGCTGGTGGTGTTCGTGCCGTGCTGGAAGCGGCCGGTATTCGCGATGTGCTTACCAAGTCGCAGGGCAGCCCGACGTTGGTGAACGTGGTTCAGGCCACCCTGGACGCGCTGGATCAGCTGCGCCGGGTGGAGGATGTGGCCCGCGAACGGGGCAAGCCGGAAGCGCATGTGATGCCCTTCTGGCGGAGGAGGAAGGCGTGATGGGCGAGAAGCGGTTACGGGTCACGCTGGTGCGCAGCCCGATTGGTTACAATATCCGACAGAAGCGCACTGTCTGGGCGCTGGGGCTGCGGCACATGCAGCAGGTCGTGGAAAAGCCCGATACCCCGGCGGTGCGGGGGATGCTGGCCAAGGTCGCCCACCTGGTGCAGGTGGAAGAGATTGAGCAATAGCGGGTCGGAGGCAACGATGAAAGTACATGACTTATACCCCGCTGAAGGGGCACACAAGCGCAAGAAGCGCGTGGGCCGGGGTATCGCTGCCGGGCAGGGCAAGACTGCCGGGCGCGGTACTAAGGGTCAGGGCGCGCGCCAGGGACCTGAGGTCCGCCCTTACTTTGAGGGTGGGCAGCTGCCCTTAGTGCGCAAGATCCCGTTTGCCCGTGGTGTGGGCTTCTTCAACCCCTATCATGTGGAGTTCTTGCCGGTGAACCTGGCGCAGCTGGCCGAGCGCTTTGAACCGGGGGCGGTGGTTTCCCCCGAGACCTTAGCGGCGGTCGGGCTGATCAAGAGCGAAACTGATCTGGTGGTGGTCTTAGGGCAAGGGGAGCTGGATCGCCCCCTGACCATCCGCGTGCATCGCGTCTCTGCCAGCGCCCAGGCCAAGGTGGAAGCGGCCGGGGGCACGGTGGAGCTGTTGCCCTGGCAACGGGGCGGCTTTCGGACGCGCTAACCACCCGTTCCTCACCGGGAGCGGGCTTGACGGAGGCAAGCTATGTCTAACGCCCTGGAGGCCGTACGCAATGTGTGGCGGTTGCCTGACCTGCGACGGCGGATCCTTTACACGGTCCTGATCTTGATCATTTTCCGGTTGGCTTCCAACATCCCGGTTCCAGGGGTGAATCGGGAAGCGTTGCAGACGCTGCTGGCCCAAAAGGGCGGTACCGGGCAGCTGATCAGCCTGTTGGACCTGCTTTCGGGTGGGGCTCTGGCGAACTTCTCGGTGCTGGCCGCGGGGGTTTATCCCTACGTGACGGCGACCATCGTCTTGCAATTGCTGGTGCCGATCTTCCCCAAGCTGGAGCAGATGTTGAAGGAAGAGGGCGAGGAAGGACAGCGCAAGCTGAACCAGTGGTCGTTCTACCTGACCGTGCCGTTGGCGGCCCTGCAGGCGTTCGGCCAGTTACGGCTCTTTGCTTCTTCCACTTCTGTGGCGGGCGAAGCTATCCTGCCGAACTTTGGCTTTGGGCCAACGCAGGTCTTCCCGACCCTTACCATCCTCATCACGATGATCGGTGGCACGATGTTCGCCGTCTGGTTGGGCGAACTGATCACCGAGCAGGGGGTTGGCAATGGCCTGTCGTTGATCATCTTTGGCGGTATCGTCTCGCGCGTGCCCAATAACATTGGACGTATTTACGGTACAGATGGTATTTTGGGCATTGTGGCCTTCCTGACCATTACGGCTCTGACGATGTTCGTCATCGTCTTCATCCAGGAAGGGGAACGCCGGATCAAGGTCCAGTACGGGAAGCGGGTGCGGGGCATGAAGGTCTACGGCGGCGGCAGTACTTATATCCCGCTGAAGGTCAATGCGGCCGGCATGATCCCGTTGATCTTTGCCCAGTCCTTCCTGACCTTCCCGGCGGTCATCGCCCAGCTCTTTGTGGGCAGCACCAACCCGACTGTGCGGCAGGTGGCGACCTGGGTGATGAACTTCTTCAGTGGCAGCAACCCTTACTATGCCATTCCGTACTTTCTGATGGTTGTAGGCTTCACCTACTTCTACACCTTCGTCATTGTGGAGCAGCAGAACCTGCCGGAGATGCTCCAGAAGCAGGGCGGCTTCATCCCGGGCGTCCGGCCGGGGAAGAAGACCGAGGAGTTCATTAACAACGCTTATCGGCGCATTACGTTGGTAGGGGCACTCTTCCTGGGGGCCGTGGCGGTGTTGCCGTTCATCACGGGCCTGTTCATGAAAACCAACGTGATGTTGATCACCAGTGCCGGTTTGCTCATCGTGGTCGGTGTGGTCATGGACACGATGCGCCAGCTGGAAGCACAGCTCTTGATGCGTCACTACGAAGGCTTCCTGGACTAAAGGCCGATGCGCGGAGGGCCGCGAGTGTCTTCTCCCCGTGGGACTTCGGGTCCTCTGGGCGCTGGCCAACTCGCAGGCACAGGAGGGTAAGATGGGCGAGCGGCGATATATCATCTTGTTGGGAATGCCGGGGGTCGGCAAGGGCACGCAGGCGGGCAGCCTGGCGGCCTGGCTGGGTATCCCGCACATCTCCAGCGGCGATCTGTTCCGGGACAATCTGTCCCGTGGCACCGAGCTGGGGCGGCAGGCCAAACAGTACATGGACCGGGGGGAACTGGTCCCGGATGAGATCACCGTTGGCATGGTGATCGCGCGGTTGGCCGAACCGGACGCCGTCAAAGGCGCCTTGCTGGATGGCTTCCCGCGCACGGTCGCTCAAGCGGAGGCGCTGGAGCGGGCGCTGGCGCAGCAAGGGGAAACCGTGAGCGCCGTCCCGCTGATCAACGCGCGACCTGAAGTGGCGTTGGCCCGGCTGGCCGGACGGTGGACCTGCCGTCAGTGTGGCACGGTTTTCCACGCCGTTTTCAACCCGCCCCACGAGGCCGGGAAGTGCGATGCGTGCGGCGGTGAGCTTTACCAGCGTGCGGATGACACGCCGGAAGTCCACCAGCGCCGCATCCAGGTCTATCTGGATCAGACCGCGCCCCTGATAGCGTTCTATCAGGAACGGGGGCTGCTGAAAATGGTAGACGGCGAGCAGTCCATTGAGGACGTGCAGGCTGACCTGCGGGTCGCCGTCGGATAAGGCGGAGGTCGGAGCGTGATTGTGCTGAAGCGGCCGGACGAACTGGCCCTTATGCGTGAAGCGGGCCGGATTGTGGCCGAAGTGTTGGCCCTGATGGGCGAACTGATCCGCCCTGGAGTGATGACCAAGGAGCTGGATCAGGCGGCTGAGGCGCTCATCCGGCGGCGCGGCGCCACCCCGTCCTTCCTGGGGTACCCGCCCAATGGGCGTTATCCCTTCCCGGCCTCCATTTGCGCCTCTATCAATGAGGAGCTGGTGCACGGGATCCCGGGACCCCGGGTTTTGCGGGAAGGGGACATTATCACGGTAGATGTCGGCACGATTTATAAGGGCTACCAGGGAGATGCAGCTCGCACTTACCCGGTCGGGCGGATCTCCGAGGAAGCCCAGCAATTACTGGCGGTAACCCAGGCGGCCCTGGAGGCCGGCATCGCTCAAGCGGTGATCGGCAATCGGCTGGGGGACATCTCGGCGGCCATCCAGCGCACGGTAGAGTCGCGTGGCTACTACATCACGCGGGTCTACACCGGACACGGGATCGGCCGGGCCATGCACGAGGAACCGACTGTCTTTAACTTTGGTAATCCGGGGCAGGGGATTCCCCTGCGGCGCGGGCTGACGATAGCCTTAGAGCCGATGGTGTTGATTGACACCGGCGAGACCCGCGAACTCCCGGATCACTGGACGGTGGTGTCGGCCAACGGGAAGTTGACCGCCCACTTTGAGCATACGATTGCGGTCACGGATGATGGGCCGGACATTTTGACCCGGCTGTAGCGAGTGGCAAATTGAGAAACGGACCCGATGACAAAGTCACTGGACCAGTGAGGAACGGTGGCCATGGTCATCAGGCAGCGTAAGGAGATGGAATCATGAAAGTATCACCTTCTGTGAAACGGCGCTGTCCGAAGTGTAAGATCATTCGGCGGAAGGGCATCGTGCGCGTGATTTGCACCAACCCCAAGCACAAGCAGCGGCAGGGGTAGGATGGCAGAGGTCTTTTAAGAGCGAGGAGGCTGGAGGAAACCAATGGCACGTATTGCAGGGGTGGATCTGCCCCGGAACAAGCGCGTTGAGATCGGATTGACCTATATCTATGGGATCGGCCGGGCGACCAGCAATGATATCCTGCGTCGAACCGGGGTGAGCCCCGACAAGCGGGTGAAGGATCTCACTGAGGCCGAGGTGGCGTTGCTCCGCGATGTGATTGAGCGCAGTCTCGTGGAAGAGGGCCACAAAGTGGAAGGCGATCTGCGGCGCGAAGTGCAGATGAACATTAAACGGCTGATTGAAATCGGCTCGTATCGGGGGCTGCGCCATCGCCGCAGTCTGCCTGTCCGTGGACAACGCACCCGGACGAATGCCCGCACCAAGCGCGGCCCGCGCAAGACGGTACCCGGACGCGGTCGCCGGCGCGGATCCAAGAAGAAGTAGCATGAGTGATAGGGGGGTGGGAAAAGGGCTCAAAGGGCTTCAGGAACTCTTGATCCCGAGTCCCTTTTCCCGGCTTCCTTATGACTTTAAAGCGAGGAGGGTCAATGGCTAAACAGACAAAAACTCGGCGCACTACCGTCCGGCGCGTCAAGCGTACCGTGTCGCGGGGGCGGATTTATATCCATTCCACGTTTAATAATACCGTGGTCACGATCACGGACTCTCAGGGCAACGTGCTGCGCTGGTCCAGCGCCGGTACGGTGGGCTTCAAGGGCACGCGCAAGAGCACGCCCTTTGCGGCCAGCCAGGCGACTAAGAAGACCGTGGAAGAAGCTGTGACCAGTGATGGGATGCAGGAAGTGGACGTCTTTGTCAACGGGGCCGGTCCTGGCCGGGAGGCGGCGCTGCGGGCGATCGCTGCGGCCGGGATGCGGGTGAAATCCATCGTGGATGTCACGCCGATTCCGCACAACGGCTGCCGTGCGCCCAAGAAACGGCGCGTCTAATTCTGCGAGTTGAGTGAGTGAGAGGGAGGTATTATGGCCAGATATATCGGCCCGGCATGTAAACTCTGCCGTCGTGAAGGAATGAAACTATATCTCAAGGGCGATAAGTGCTATAGCCCGAAGTGTCCGTTTGAGGCGCGGGGGTATCCACCTGGTCAGCACGGTAAGGACGCGACTTTCCGCCGTCGGAAGCTCTCCGACTACGCCATGCAGCTGCGGGAAAAGCAGAAGGCACGCCGCATTTACGGGATCATGGAGCGCCAATTCCGCCGCTACTTCCACGAAGCGGAACGCCGCACCGGCCTGACGGGTGAGAACCTGCTGGTATTGTTGGAAACCCGATTGGATAACGTGGTCTACCGGCTGGGGTTGGCTGATTCGCGGGCGCAGGCCCGGCAGCTGGTGGAGCAGGGGCATTTCCTGGTCAACGGGCGGGAGGTCAACATCCCTTCGTTTGCTCTGCGTCCGGCGGATAATATTGCCCTTCGGGTGAATAGCAAGAAATCTACTTACTTCAAGGACCGGCGGGAGCTGATCGGGAAGCGTAACGTCCCGAGCTGGTTGAACCTGGATGCGGATGAACTGGAGGGCCGGGTGTTGACGCTGCCGACCCGTCAGGAAATTGATGTGCCGATTCAGGAACAGTTGATCGTAGAATTCTACTCGCGGTAAAGCAGACAGGAGGCGACGTGATAGCAGCGCCAGTTCTGCCCAAGGTTGAGGTAGAGGTCAATACCCAGCAATACGGTCGCTACGTCATCAGTCCGCTGGAGAGCGGTTATGGTGTGACGCTGGGGAATTCGCTGCGGCGGGTGCTCCTTTCCTCGTTGGAAGGAGCCGCCATCTCGGCGGTCCGTATTTCGGACATTTCGCATGAATTTTCGGCCATCCCGGGGGTGCGCGAGGATGCGCTCCAGCTGATCCTGCGACTCAAGCAGATCCGGCTGACCATGGAGGACGAAGGGCCGCAGTATCTGACCCTGCATGTGGAAGGGGAAGGGGTGGTCACCGCTGGCGATATTATCGCCCCGCCGGGGATTGAAATCCTGAATCCTTCGCTCTACCTCTTCACGGTTGATAAGAGCGATACCCGCCTGGACATGGAATTGACCGTGACCAAGGGGCGTGGTTACCTGCCTTCGGAGGGCCGTGGTCGGATGCCGATTGGGGTCCTGCCGGTGGATGCCATCTACAGCCCGGTGCGCCGTGCCAACTTCCATGTCGCTCAGGCCCGCGTGGGCCAGCTGACCAATTACGATCGGCTGACCATGGAGGTGTGGACCGACGGGCGGATCGCTCCTCTGGCGGCCTTGAAGGAGGCGGCGCGGATCCTGGTGAGCCACCTGCGGCTGGTGGCGGGTGCAGAGGTGGAGGAAGAGGTAACGGTCATCCCCGAGCCTCACAAAGAGGAAATCCCGCACCAGGCCTACGCGACTCCGATTGAAGATTTGGGGTTGGGGGTACGGGTTTATAACGCGCTCAAGCGCACCGGCATTTCCAACGTCGGTGAGGTGTTGGAGATGCTGGGGCGAGGTAAAGAGGCGATGCTCTCCATTCGTAACTTCGGCGAGAAGTCGTTGGATGAGCTGCGCGAGAAGTTGTTTGAAAAAGGCTTTCTTTTGGAGCAGGCAGACGACGACGCCGACCTCGGCGTGGATGAGCTGGCTGCCTGACGTTATGACAGGAGGTTGAGGCATGCGACATCGTGTCGCGGGTAAAAAGTTGAACCGTTCTATGGGCCATCGGACGGCTCTGCGACGGAACCTGGTGACGGAACTGTTCCGCCATGGCCGTATTCGCACGACCGAGGCCAAAGCCGAGGCGGTGCGGGGCCAGGCTGAGAAGTTGATTACCCTCGCCAAGCGGGGGCTGGACAAGGCCAAGGACGACCCGGCCCAGGGTGTCCATGCCCGGCGTCTGGCCGCTGCCCGCCTGAGCGATCCGGATGTGGTCAAGAAGCTCTTTGACGAAATCGCGCCGCAGTATGTGGATCGTCCCGGTGGGTACACCCGTGTGTACAAGCTGGGCCTGCGCAAAGGGGACGCGGCTCCGGTTGTACTTTTAGAACTCGTTCAATAACAGCGGCCTGATCCGGGAGCTCCGGCCATGCGGGTACGGGCGATCGTCGCCTACGATGGGACGGGGTATGGGGGCTTCCAGCGACAGCGGAACGCCCCCAGCATCCAGGCCGAGCTGGAACAGGCTCTGGCGGCCCTGACCGGGGCTCCGGTTCGTCTCCTGGCGGCCGGGCGCACCGATGCCGGCGTTCACGCGGAAGGGCAGGTCATCGCCTTTGACGTGACGTGGGACCATCCTTTGACGGCGCTGGAGCGCGGGCTGAACGCCCAGCTGCCGGAGCAGATCGCCGTCCGCGAGCTGGTGGAGGTCGCGCCCGACTTTCACCCCCGGTATGCGGCCCGGCGGCGCTGGTATCGGTATACGCTTTATTGCGCACCGGTCCGCAACCCGCTGGTGAGCCGGACCAGTCTGTACGTGGCCCATCCGCTGGATAGCGCGGCCATGCAGGCCGGGGCGGCCTACCTGGTGGGGCGGCATGACTTCGCCGCCTTTGGGTCACCCGTCAAGGGTGACAATACCGTGCGTGAGGTCTTTCGCGCTGAATGGCAGGCCGCGCCGCCATGGCTTTTCTTTGACATTGAGGCCGATGCTTTTCTGTTTCGGATGGTGCGCATGGTGGTCGGGACGCTGCTGCGGGTGGGTAGCGGCGCGCTGACCCCCGCAGCGGTCGGTGAGATCCTGCGCACCCGGGCCCGGCGACAGGCCGGTCCCGCCGTAGCGGCCAGGGGCCTCTGTTTGAAAGCCGTGATGTTTGAGGCCGAGGCCGGGACTGGGAGTCCCCGGCACGCAGCACTTAACACTTAGCACTTTTTTAGTCAGAGTGAGGACAAAGTGAAGGGAATGGCAGTACAAAAGACTTATGTGGCGAAGCCGGAAACGGTCCAGCGCGAGTGGTATGTGGTGGATGCCACCGACAAAACGTTGGGGCGTTTGGCCGCGCGCGTCGCTTCCATCCTGCGGGGGAAGCATAAGCCCGAGTTTACACCGCACGTAGATACCGGTGATTTTGTCATCATCGTAAACGCGGAAAAGATCGCCGTCACCGGCCGCAAGCTGGGCCAAAAGCGTTACTACCAGCACTCCGGTTATCCCAGCGGCCTGCGGGAGGTCAACCTGGCCCGGCAGCTGGAACTGCACCCGGAGCGCGTGGTTGTGGCCGCCGTGCGGGGGATGTTGCCGAAGGGCGCGTTAGGGCGTCAAATGCTCAAAAAGCTGAAGATCTACGTTGGGCCGGAGCACCCGCATCAGGCGCAACAGCCCAAGCCGTTGGACCTGTAAGGAGGAAAGCAGCATGGCAGAATATTACGAGGGAATCGGGCGTCGCAAGACAGCGACGGCGCGTGTCCGCCTCTATCCCGGCGGCAGCGGCCAGATCGTCGTCAACGGGAAACCCTACAACGAGTTTTTCGGGCGGGAAATGGACTGGAATTTCATCTTTGCCCCCTTCCGGGCCACGCAGACCGAGGGGCAGTTTGATGTGACAGTCTCCACCGCTGGGGGCGGTATCACCGGTCAGGCGGAGGCCGTCCGCATGGGACTGGCCCGCGCCTTGATCCAGATGAATCCCGATCTGCAACCGTTGTTGCGCCAGGCCGGTTTCCTGACCCGCGATGCCCGCGCCAAGGAGCGCAAAAAGCCCGGTCTCAAGCGCGCTCGCAAGGCCCCGCAATACACCAAGCGTTAGTATGAGGTTTTAACCTGCCAAATGAGCAAACGGCCTTTGAGCCGTTTGCTCATTTGCTGTTTCTCATGAATGGACGTGGAATGATGGGACAAATTACGGTCGTGGGATTAGGTCCGGGCGCACCGGAATTGTTGACGCGCGAAGCGTGGTCAGTCCTCTCGGCGGCCACCGAAGTCTGGCTGCGCACGGCCCGCCACCCCACCGTCTCCGGGCTGCCGGCCAGTCTGGCCGTCCACTCCTTTGATGCCGTCTACGAGCAACAGGAGACTTTTGCCCAGGTTTACGAGGCGGTGGTGGCGCAGGTGTTGGCGTTGGGGCGGCGTGCGGAGGGTGTCGTCTATGCCGTGCCCGGCCATCCGCTGGTCGGCGAGGCGACCGTGCTGCGTCTCCTGGCGCTGGCCCGGGCGGAGGCGTTGCCCGTGCGGATCGTGGCCGGGCTGAGCTTTGTGGAGCCGGCGCTGACGGCGCTGGAACTGGACGCGCTGGAGGGCCTGCAAATCGCCGACGCGCTGGAGATCGTGGCCCTGCATCACCCGCCGCTCAACCCCGACCGCCCGGCGTTGATCGCGCAGGTCTACAACCGGGCGGTCGCCTCCGATCTCAAACTGACATTGATGAACCAGCTGCCTGACGAATACCAGGTCGCGCTGGTGGAGGCCGCCGGCACGACCGGACAGGTGGTGGAGTGGTTGCCACTCTATGCCATTGACCGCCGCGAGCTCGGACCGTTGACCTCACTTTACGTGCCACCGGCTCCGCAAGTCACCAGCTTTGAGGGTTTCCAGGAGACCATCGCGCGCTTGCGAGCGCCGGGCGGCTGTCCCTGGGACCGCGAGCAGACCCATGCCAGTTTGCGCAACAACCTGTTGGAGGAAGCTTACGAGGTCCTGGACGCCATTGACCGGGACGATCTGGCGGGGTTGTGTGAGGAGTTGGGCGATTTGCTGCTCCAGATTGTCTTGCACACCCAGATCGCGACGGAGGAGGGCGATTTTCAAATGCCGGCGGTGATCGCCGGGATTGATGCTAAAATCAAGCGCCGCCATCCCCACGTCTGGGGAGACCGGCAGGTAAGCGGGGCGGCCGAAGTCATCCGCAACTGGGAAGTGCTCAAGCGCCAGGAGCGGGCCTCTAACGGCCAGGGGGAACGCTCGCTCCTGGACAGTGTCCCGCGCTCGCTGCCGGCGCTGGCGCAGGCCCACGCCTACGGGAGCCGGGCCGCCCGCGTCAAGTTTGACTGGCCGGAGCTGGCGGGCGTGGTCGCCAAGGTGCGCGAGGAACTGGCCGAGCTGGAGGCCGCTGCCACCCCCGAGGCCCAGGCGACCGAACTGGGTGATCTTCTCTTTGCCATAGCCAACTGGGCCCGCTGGCTCAAGGTGGATCCGGAAAGCGCGCTGCGGGAGACCAATGGTCGCTTTGCCCGCCGCTTCCGCCATCTGGAGGCCGCCGCCCGCCAGCGCGGTATCCCCTTGGAGCAGCTGAGCGCGGAAGAGATGGATCGCCTCTGGGAAGAGGCCAAGGCACTGGAAGCTGCCTCCCTTGAAGATAGCACGAAAAGTTCATAGTCAGGCACTTTAGCGCCGTCTTAGCTGCGCTGAAGTGCGGCACTACGAACCTGTTTTCATCCCATGGCTGGTGAACGCCAGTTATATCCCACCGCACGGAAAAAACGGCTGAGCGGTTTTTCACCGCTCAGCCGTGGCTGGATATCCCGCTGACACCCCCTTGTCAGGCGGCTTGAATTTTGATGGTCTTAGGCCGGGCCTGTTCCGCTTTGGGTAGCGTGAGCGTGAGCAAGCCGTTTTCAAAGTGTGCTTCCACCCGCTCCTCATCTACCGGTACGTTCAATTGCAGGGTGCGGCTGAAGGTGTGATGGGGTTGTTCCTGGATCAGGTACTCCACGTCATCCAGCAGAGGCGGCAGCGTGCCTTTGATGGTCAACAGGCCCTCTTCCAAGGTGATTTCTACCTCTTCCGGCTTCAGGCCGGGCAGGGCGGCCATCACCACAATCTTGTCGGGCGTGCTGTACACGTCAACCGGCAACCGCAACATCAGCTCTTCCAGACCCCAGGTGGCCTGATGGGGGAAGGCCCGCTCGGCGCCGGGCCCCATTGGCCGGCAGCTGACCCTCCGTTTCATCCAGGGGCTATTATTCATCCACAGCGTCATAGTAACCCTCCTGATTGGTTCATGGCATTACTTACGTTCAATGGTCATACTATACCAGTGCTGCATTAGTCTTGCGTATGCGGTTTATTAGAAGGGGATTAGATTGAGCGAATGGCGTGTGTTTACGATACTGAGCAAGGCAAGGGTCCCCCCCGACTTGAGAGGCATCCTATCCTTGAAACGGTGTGGCCGGAATGGATAATTGTGGTATAATAGCGGTGGGGATGATAGGTGTCGACGGGGAAGGCTGGGTGTCGGCTGCGAGCCGGGGTGGCTCCGACTCCGTAAACCCTGGAGCAAACCAAAAATGCCAATCCTGTGGCATCCAATTGGGCCGCGATTCCCGTCGCTGCATAAGCGATAGGGGCAACGCTCAAAACCTGACCGCCTGGAAGCGGTCACGCCCCTCCGTCATCTCGCCGGCATGGCGGAATCGGGTGACATAGCGTCGGCGTACACCTCTCCTGATGCCGAGGGGGAGAGCTAAGCTTAATCGGCTGGCCCGGCTGTGGCGCGGTCGGCGGCGACCCACCGGGCAAGAACGCAAGGGCCGACTACGCTCGTAGACGCAGGCAACCGAATTCTTCGGACGCGGGTTCAATTCCCGCCATCTCCACTTCAGGGCCGGCTTTAATGGCCGGCCCTCTTGTATGAATAACAGGGAGTGCCGAATGCCTGAACCCACCATCGTTTTGCTCACTGGAGAATACCAGGTCGGTAAAAGTACCCTCTGCCGGCATTTGATTCCCCTCTTAACCGCAGCTGGCCTGCAGGTGAGTGGGCTGCTCACCAGCCGTACCGGACCGCACGATCTGGCCGTGACCGAATTGAACTCCGGTCGTAGTTATCCGTTGACGCTACCGTTTGAGGGGACCGGTGGAATCTCCCTGCCCCACTTTCGGATGGATCCTCAGGCAATGGCCACCAGCCTGCAGGCTTTGGAGACCAGTTTCCCTACGCAGGTTTTCTTCCTGGATGAGATAGGTCCCCTGGAACTGATAATGGAACAGGGCTGGGTCAAAGTGCTGGAACTGCTCAAGCAGGAGAGCTATCGGGTGGCGTTTATCGTTGTGCGGCCCGAGTTACTGATCCAGGCCATCTGGCGACTTCCGGTTTCGGCCTATGTCGTGGTACGTGTCACTGTGGAAAACCGCGATACGTTGCCGGTAACGTTATTGGAACTGGCACAACGGGCCGTGCCGGCGGATAGGCTTACCGGCGGGAGGGTTGATCATGGGGCAGTGGCCGGTGATTGGACATGATTGGGCGGTGCGGCAGCTGCAACAGGCGGTGGCAGAGGGGGAGGTGCCCCATGCCTTGCTGATCACAGGCCCGGAGGGCGTGGGTAAGGCCACGCTCGCCCTGACCGTGGCGGCTGCGTTGCTCTGTACGGCCCCCCCCGCCGAACGTCCCTGTGGCACCTGCTCCGCCTGCCGCCGGGTGGCCTCCCGTAACCACCCGGATCTCCTGGTGGTTGAGCCAGAGGCGGAAGGGGGGAGCCTCAAGATTGAGCCGATCCGTGATCTGGAGCGGTTCATGATCCTGACACCGGCTGAAGCGCGCTCCAAGCTCGCCATCGTCCAGCACTTTGAGCGGGCCACCCCCAGTGCGGCCAACGCGCTGCTCAAAACGTTGGAGGAGCCGCCGGCTTATGCGCATCTAATCCTGCTGGCCACCGACGCGGATACGCTGTTGCCCACCATCGTCTCGCGCAGCCAGCACTTCGCGTTACGGCCACTGAGCCGTCTGACGGTACAACAGGCGTTACAGCAGCGATGGGAGGCCGCCCCCGAGGTCGCTGAGCGGCTGGCCCGGCTCTCGTGTGGACGCCTGGGCTGGGCCGTGCAGGCCCTCACCGATCCCCAGCGCCGGCAGCAAATAGACGAGGCGGTGCTCAAGTGGCTTACTTTGCTGCGCCAGGAACTCCCGGCGCGGTTTGAGGCGGCGGCCGAACTGGCCAAAGATCCGGTGCGGCTGGCGCTGGTGCTGGAAATGTGGCAGCTGGCCTGGCGGGACGTGTTGCTCCTCCAGACGGAGAACGCTGAGGGGATAACTTACCTGGAGCAGGAGGCGGCGTTGCGTGAGGTCGCCACCAGCGTGACGGTAGGACAAACCGTCAACGCGCTCAAGACGCTGGAACAGGCTCAGGAAGCGCTCCGGCGCAACGCCAACGCCCTGTTGCTGACCGAGAATTTGCTGTTGGACCTGCCTACGTTACGCTGATCCACGGTGTTTACGGGCTGGCGGTGTTTGACGGGGTAGGGTTCCGTCGTGATTCCACCGTCAACCGTACTGCTGTCCGCTCGTTGCCCTCAATGACTACCTCGGAAAAGCTGGGGATACAGACAATTTCAATCCCGTCCAGTTCCAGATAGCCTCGGGCGATGGCAATGGCTTTAACGGCCTGGTTGACAGCGCTGGCGCCGATGGCCTGCACATCCACTTCGCCCTGTTCTCGAATGGCCCCAGCGATGGCGCCCGCCACGGAGGTTGAGCGCGAGTTGGCTGCGACTTTGATCACATTCATCGTTGCCTCCTGCTGGTTGCGGACCTATAGCTCCATTATAGCGATGTTTTGAGCGGGAAGCAAGTCAAATAAAGTTGGCTGGTAACACCGCGTTGAGCTCTCCCCCGCAGAAAGGGAAGATTTTTTTATGACTTTTTGTGCACGGCAAAGCCGCGCACAAAAAGCCGCTGTGTTTGCCTCACTGGCTCTCTCCTTATGAAAATAGCGCTTTGCTTGTAGTCAGGCGCTTTAGCGCCGTCCAACGCGCTGAAGCGCGTTACTACGAGCCAATTTTCATCCCACGGCTGGTGAACGCCAGTTCATGGGGAATTCCTCTGAAAATAACGCGCTGAGTTTGTAATGAGGCGCTTGAGCGCCGTCTGAGCCGCGCTGAAGCACGGCACTACGAACCTACTTTCATCCCACGGCTGGTGAACGCCAGTTCATGGGGAATTCCCTTGACAGTTTGGGCTTTCCCTTTATAATAGAACATAGGTTCTAAAACATCACCCAGCTTCAGCCACAGGTTCGCCGGTAAACAATCTTTTTGACCACTGCCAGTGCCAGCATGGTGGTCCTACCCCGTTGAGGGCACCGTGTTGTAACCTGTGGGGAAGCCCCTGTCATCCATGATACGTGAGGCGCGTTTTACTCCCTGCGCCTCACGTATCATGGATAAGCCACCATTCAGCCTAAACCGTGCTATAATAGTCGTTTGCATACCGTAAGGGGGTGAGGGATGGCAAGCGATAAATTGATCGTGCGCGGGGCGCGCGAGCATAATCTAAAAGATATTACGGTAGAAATCCCCAAAAACTGCCTGGTGGTCATTACCGGGCTCTCGGGTTCGGGGAAATCTTCGCTGGCATTTGATACGATCTTCGCTGAGGGGCAGCGGCGTTATATTGAATCCTTGAGCGCTTACGCCCGCCAGTTCCTTGGCCAGATGCAAAAGCCCGACGTGGACAGCATTGAGGGCCTCAGCCCGGCGATTGCCATTGATCAGAAAGGGGTTTCGCACAACCCGCGCTCTACGGTGGGCACGGTGACGGAGATTTACGATTATCTCCGTTTGCTTTATGCCCGCATCGGCATTCCCCATTGCCCGCAGTGTGGCCGGGCGGTGACCCGCCAGAGCGCGCAGGAGATCGTGGATGCGATCATCGCGCTGCCGGCCAGCAGCCGGCTCCAGGTGCTCGCGCCGCTGATCCACGCGCGCAAAGGACACCACAAGCCGGTCCTGGAAGAAGCACGCAAGCTCGGCTTCGTCCGTGTGCGGGTGGACAGCACGGTCTACGACCTGGAAGAGGTGCCCGAGCTGGATCGCTATAAGCTCCACAACATTGAGGCCGTTGTAGATCGGCTGGTGGTGCCGGACCCGGAAGAGGAGCCGGAAGAAGCGTACCGTGATTTCGTCAGCCGGGTCACCGATTCGGTGGAGACCGCGCTTCGCCTGGGTGACGGGATGATGATGGTTAACCTGGTGGGGGCCGATGACCTGCTTTTCTCAGAGAAGCTGGCCTGTCCGGTCTGCGGGATCAGCCTGCCGGAAATTGAGCCGCGCACCTTCTCGTTCAACAGCCCGCACGGTGCCTGTCCGGTCTGCCAGGGGCTGGGTTACAGGCTGGAGCTGGACCCGGCGCTGATCGTCCCCAATCCTGACCAATCGCTGGCGGAGGGCGCGATTGTTTTTGGCGTGGCCGATGACCACGATAGTTACACCTGGCGGATTCTGGAGCGGGTGGCGGAGCATTTCCAGATCCCGCTGGACCGCCCCTGGAATGAGCTGACCGACGCCCAGCGACAGATTGTCCTGTACGGTAGCGGCCAGGAAATCGTCCCCATGCGCTTTGAAGGGCCGAGCGGGGTGTGGGAGGGACGGCGTCCCTACGAGGGGATCATCCCCAATCTCCAGCGCCGGTACGAGGAGACCAACTCGGAGTACATCCGGGGCAAAATTGAAGAGGTGATGAGCCGGACGCCCTGCCAGGCCTGCGGTGGGACCCGGCTGCGCCCGGAGGCCCGCGCCGTTACCGTGGTAGACCTGCCGGTGCAGGAACTGGTCCACTGGCCGGTGGCGCGACTGCTGCCGTGGGTGGAGGCGCTCCATAACCCGCCCCCGGCGGCGACCGACGGCGCGCTGCCGGTAGCGAGCTTGAGCCCCAAGGAGCGCGCCATCGCCGAGCGCCCGCTAAAAGAGATCGCGGAGCGATTGCGGTTCCTGGTAGACGTGGGGCTGGATTATCTGAGCCTGGACCGGGCGGCCAACACGCTCTCCGGCGGGGAGGCGCAGCGGATCCGGCTGGCGACACAGGTCGGCTCGCGGCTGACCGGCGTGCTCTATGTGCTGGATGAGCCGAGTATCGGCCTGCACCAGCGTGATACCGCGCGGCTGATCCGCACGCTTAAGGAGATGCGCGATCTGGGCAACACGGTGCTGGTGGTAGAGCACGATGACGACACCATTCGCGCGGCCGATTGGATTGTGGACCTGGGGCCCGGCGCGGGCGAACATGGGGGCTATGTCGTCGCCAGCGGTCCCTTGGCGACCATCCTGGCGCATCCCACATCGGCCACCGGCGCTTATCTTTCCGGGCGCAAGTGTGTCCCGCTGCCGGCTCAGCGGCGTCAGGGCAACGGTAAAGCGTTAGTCGTGCGGGGTGCGCGAGAGAATAACCTGAAGAACATCACCGTGCGCTTTCCGCTGGGGCTCTTCATCTGCGTCACCGGGGTTTCCGGTTCCGGCAAGAGCAGCCTGGTCGTGGAGACGCTCTACAACCGCCTCGCGCAAGCGCTTTTCAACGCGCGCGAGCCGGCCGGCGATTGTGATGGGATTGACGGGTTGGAGCATCTGGATAAAGTCATCAACATTGATCAGTCACCCATCGGGCGGACGCCGCGCTCCAATCCGGCCACCTATACCGGGATGTTTGGCCCGATCCGCGAGCTCTTCGCCACGCTGCCCGAATCCAAACTGCGCGGTTACCAGGCCGGGCGCTTCTCGTTCAACGTCAAGGGGGGGCGGTGCGAGGCGTGTGAGGGCCAGGGGACACTGCGGATTGAGATGCAATTCCTGCCGGAGGTTTATGTCCCTTGCGACGTCTGCCACGGCTCGCGCTACAACCGGGAGACGCTCCAGATCCGCTACAAAGGGTTGAACATCGCCGAGGTGCTGGACCTGACGGTGGATGAGGCGCTGGAATTCTTCGGGGCAATCCCGGCCATCGTCAATAAGCTGAAAACCATCCAGGACGTGGGCCTGGGGTATATCCGGTTAGGGCAAGCGGCGACGACGCTCTCCGGCGGTGAGGCCCAGCGCGTGAAGCTCTCCAAAGAGCTCTCGCGCCGGGCGACCGGCCGCACGCTCTATCTGCTGGACGAGCCGACCGTGGGCCTGCACGCCGCCGACGTAGACCGGCTGATCCAGGTGCTCCAGCGGCTGGCCGACGCCGGCAATACGGTGCTGGTCATTGAGCACAACCCCGAGGTGATCAAAGTTTCCGATTGGATTGTGGACCTGGGGCCGGAGGGGGGCGATGCCGGTGGGCAGATCGTCGCCGAGGGGACGCCGGAGCAGGTGGCGCATATAGAGCGTTCATACACAGGGCAATTCTTACGGCGCTGGCTGGAAATGTAAATGGCAGGCCGCTGCCCAGGAAGAAATGTGAGGAAGCCGTGATGCGTGAGGCGCTCTACGCCAAGTTTACCCAGCACCCTGACCTGGGCGCGCTCCTGCTCAGTACAGGGGAAGCGCTGCTGGTGGAACATACTTCCCATGACCGTTACTGGGCCGACGGCGGCGATGGCAGCGGCCTGAACCGGCTCGGTTGCCTCTTGATGGAGCTCCGTGAGACTTTGCGCCGTACCGCTACCGCAGGCGGTGAAGGCGCTGGGGAGTCTTAATTGCCCTTATCCGGCGCGATCAGCCGGGTTTTGACAAACACAAGCGCGGCGCACTGCAAAAGTGCGCCGCGTGTTATAGTCGGGAAGGTGACATGGTAAACCGGGGACTGCCCCAAAGTCCCCGGTTTCACCAGAAGGAGGAGAATCGCTTATGGCCCCAAAGCCCCACTTACGCTTTTACTATATCATGGTTAGGCGAATCTTACTTGACGCGAATCTTACGATTCCCTTACGATAAGGGGGCATCAGGTTGGTGAAAGCAGTTGAGTGGTGAACGGTGCGCAGTATTTCAGTGACCCGTTCGCGGAATCGCTAATTTGCAGCCTGGTTGGCTCGCCGCCGCAGCTGCCCGCAGCCGGCCTGGATCTCGGCGCCCCGGCTCAGGCGCAAGGTGTAGGTGATGTGACGGCGGTCCAGCAGGGCCGTGAAGGCGGCCATCCGGTCGCGGCTGGGGGGACGCCCGGCGTAACCGTCGGTGGGGTTCAGCGGGATCAGGTTGACGTGGGCCAGCAGGCCATGCAGGCGGGCGGCCAGCGCCTCGGCCTGTTCCGGCGTATCGTTCACGCTCTCAATCAGCACCCACTCAAAGGTGACGCGGCGGTGGGTCTGTGCCAGGTAATCGGCGACGGCGGCGAACAGCTCATCCAGCCCGTAGCGGCGGTTGAGCGGGAGCAACTGGCTGCGCAGGTCGTCGGTGGCGGCATGGAGCGAGACCGCCAGGTTGATCTGCAGGCCCTCGCCGGCCAGCCGGTGGATCCCCGGCACGACGCCGGCAGTGCTGAGCGTGATGTGCCGCTGTCCCAGGCCAAAGCCGGCCGGGTGGATCAGGCGGCGCACGGCGGCCAACGTGGCTTCGTAGTTCAGCAGCGGCTCGCCCATCCCCATCAGGACGACGTGGGTGAGCCGCTCACCCCCGGCGCGCAACACTCGCGCCAGGTGCAGCGCCTGCGCGACGATCTCGCCGGCGGTGAGGTGGCGGCGGAAGCCCATCTGGCCGGTGGCGCAGAAGACGCACCCGATCGGGCAGCCAGCCTGCGTGGAGAGGCAAGCGCTCTGGCGCTCTTCGTAGTGCATCAACACGACCTCTACCTGTTCCCCATCGGCCAGCTGCAATAAATCCTTGCGCGTCTCTCCATCAGGGGCGCTTAGCTGGGCCAGTACCGGCGGCACTGCCAGCCGCGTCTCAGCCGCCAGCCGCGCTCGCAGTCCCTTGGGCAGGGAGGTCATCTCGCTGAGGTCGGTGACCAGGTGGCGGTAGAGCCACTCCCAAATCTGTCTGGCACGGAAGCGCGGCTCGCCCCAGCCGGCCAGCAGGGCTTCCAGGTCGGGCAGGTCCAGGTCGTAGAGATTGAGGTGCGGCTCGGTCATCTCACTGCCGGGTGGTGGTGAAGCGGGCTTTGCAGGTCGGGCATTCCAGGTAGTGCTGGGGCGTTCGCTGCAAGGGGATGAGGGGAATCCAGAATAGGTGGAAGTAGAGCCGGGCCTGGCGCGGGCGTAGCGTGACCACGTTCCCGCAGGCCGGACAGCGGCCCGTCTGCGGAAAGCCGTGGGGGTCATCCTTCCGTACTTCACGGGTACCGAAGAAGATAATCATGGGAGCCTCCTGGGTTCAGAGACGTGAAGCGTGAGGCGTGAAACGTGAGGCGTGAAACGTGAAACGTGAGGCGTGAAACGTGAAGTGTGAAATGTGAAACGGTCTTTCTGCTCACTGCTCACTACTCACTGCTCACTACTTACGCTCACTACTTACTGCTCACTGCCCACTATTCACTGCCCACTACTCACTGCCCAAGGACGCTTTGCCACCGGCGCGCCAGGTCGCCCAGGTCGTCCACGATCAGGTCGGGGTGGATGGGGAAGCGGGTCAGGGCCGCGGCAGAGGTGACGCCACAGCGGACGAAAGCGGTCAGCATCCCTAACCGCAGGCCGCCGAGGATGTCGGTGTCGGGCCGGTCGCCGATGACCAGCGTTTCCTGGGGGGCGGCGTCCAGACGCGCCAGAGCGTATTGGTAGAGCAGCGGTTCCGGTTTGCCGACCATGAGCGGCGCGACACCGGTGGCCGCTTCCAGGGCGGCCAGCTGGGCGCCGTTGCCGTGGACGGGGCCGGTCTCGGTGGGAAAGGTGCGGTCGGGGTTGGTGCCGATGAAGCGCGCGCCCCGGTGGATGAGCCGGGTGGCGGTGGCGAGCTTTTCCCAGGAAAATTGCCGGTCCCAGCCGACGGCCACGATTTCCGCTGCCTCCCCCGTGGAGAGACGCAGGCCGCGCGCTTGCAGGTTATCCAGCAGCGCCGCCTCGCCGATCGCGTAGACTAACGCGCCGGGCCAATGATCGGCGATGTAGGCGGCGGTCGCTTCGGCGGCGGTGAGGACGTGTTCCGCCGTGGTGGTGATGCCGAAACCGGCCAGCTTTTCCACGGTGTGCGCCGGCGTGCGGGTGGCGTTGTTGGTTGCCAGCACGTAGCGCAGATTGTGGCGGTGCAGGAAGTCAAAGAATTCCGCCAGCCCCGGCAGCGGCGCATTGCCCTGCCAGAGGACGCCATCCATGTCGCTGATGACGGCACGGATATTGCGCAGGGCCAGGGTCGGATCGCGGCGGGCAGCCTGAAGCCGGGCGAAGCTCTCCGGGGTATCGGCATCGGCCAGGAGCAGGGGATCGGCGACCGGCAGCTCTACCAGGCGGTCGGCGTGCGCGGCGAAGAGCGCGCGACCCCCGATGTCGCCGGAGAGGTGGGCCAGTGCCGGGAAGAAATCGCGGGCGAAGAGCACCGGGCTGCCGCGCCGGCCTGCCACCGTGGGGACGACGATGCCGGCGCCGCTTTCCCGCCAGCGGGCGATGAGCGCCTGCAACAGCTGCGGTGTGACGAGCGGCTGATCCACTTGCAGGAAGATAGCCGCCTCCACTGCCGGCGGTAGCGCAGCAATGCCCAACGCCAGGCTGCCGCTCATCCCCTCCTCCCAGCGGTAGTTGGTCAGCACCTGCACCGGGCGTCCCGTCAGCGCGGGCGCGATCTGCTCGGCCTCGGCGCCCAACACCACGATCACCGGCTGCAAGCCGGCCATCCAGGCGACATCGGCGACGTGGGCCACCAGCGGGCGGCCTTCCCATTCCAACAGCTGCTTGGGCTGCCCAAAGCGGGTGGAGCCGCCGGCAGCGAGCAAAACGGCAGCGATACCAGATTCAGACATAACGATAATATCCTCCCATGGATTGTTAAAGCTACGCCAGTCATCGCGCCAGCGGCTGAGAGGATGCCGGCGACGAGGGCGCTGCTATCAATCCTTTTGGTTGATTATACCAGCCTTTGTCTGGCGCAACAGGATCAAACTTTGTCCTCTTTGTTGATTCGTTGATTCGCCGACTCTGTGATACAATGCCGCTTATGCGACACTGGCATCATGACCGATCACGGCTGATCAGCCGGCTTTTGGTGCTGGCCGGGCTGCTGGCGGCTTTTGCGCTGCGGGTTTATCGGCTGGGCGACCAGAACATCTGGTGGGACGAGGGGCTTTCCATTCTGGCAGCGCGCCAGAGCTTTGTAGGGGCGACGCTCTGGACGGCCGGCGATGTCCACCCGCCGCTCTATTTCTGGCTGCTCTGGCTCTGGGCGCGCGTGGCGGGCGAGGGGGAGTTCACTTTTCGCTTCATCACGGTGTTGGAAGCGTTCGTCGCGGTCGCGGTGATGGCGCCGCTGGGCCGCCGTTTAGGCGGGCGGTGGGTGGGGCTGCTGGCGCTCTGGGCCTTGGCGTTCTCCCGTTTCCATGTCTGGTGGGCGCAGGAGATGCGGATGTATGTGCTGGCGGGGCTGTGCGTTGCGCTTTCCACCTATCTGCTGGCGCGGGCGACGCTGCGGCGACCCGGCGAGCGCGCGGCGGGCTGGCTGCTCTGGCTGGCCTGGGCCGCGGCGACTGCCGGGGCGCTCTACACTCTTTACGCGACCGTTTTCCTGCTGGTCATCCATAATCTTTTCATGCTGGCGGTGGGGCTGAGCCGACCGCGCGAGCGGTGGACGCTCTGGGGACGTTGGGTGGCGGCGCAGGCGGTGATGGCAGGGCTTTTCAGCCCCTGGCTGGCGCTGGCGCTGCCGCGCATGAACACCTGGTCGGTGGTGCAGGAGCCGGCCACACCCGGTTTTGTCTTGCAGCTGGATGCCGTGTTGTTGAGCCTGGGCATTTCCACCAACCTGGAGCGTTACACGCTGCCGGCGGCGGGATGGGGGCTGATGGTGCTGGTGGGCAGCGGGGCCGCCTGGGTGCAGGCCGGGCGCCCGCAGGCGGAAGGGACGCGCCGGCGGTTAGGGCTGGCGCTGCTGGCGCTGGGAACGGTGTTGCCGCCGCTCATCGTCTGGCTTTTGACGCAGCCGCGCGCGCTCTTCTACACGCCGCGCGTGGAGGCGCGCTATCTGCTGCCGTGGGTGGCGTTCGCCTACGCGCTACTGGCCTGGGCGCTGGTGAGCCTGCTGCGCGTGCGCCGGCTCCGCCTGGTCGGGCTGCTGGCGCTCATCGGCTGGCTCGGCGCAGCGGCCTGGACGCTGCCGCAGCATTACGCCGGGCGCTATCTGCGCGACGAGCTGCAAACGTTGACGCGGATCATCTGGGCCTACGCGCAGCCGGGCGATGCGGTGGTGCTTGTCTCCGGCGACCGCGCCCCGATTTTTCTCTCCTACTACGAGCGGCCTCCCACGCCGGCCAACCGGCCGCCGGTCTATGCGGTGCCGGCAGCTGCGCAGCCTGCCCTGACGGCGGAGAGTGCTGCCCATGAGTTGGCCGCCCTGGCAGCGGCCCATCCCCGGCTCTGGCTGGTGCAGCTGGAACGCCATTTGCAGGACCCGGAAAACCAGGTGGAGCAGTGGTTAACGGAGCGCTATGCCCAACCCCTGCACTTCAGTTTTGGTTACAACGCGCTGACGCTATTTGCCGTCGACGCGGGTGAACCGCCGGTGCCGGCATGGAACCTGTCGCCGCAGTGTCCACTCCAGGCTGAGCTCGCGCCGGGGGTGACGGTGTTGGGGTATGACCAGGCTACCCGCGAGTTCCGCGCCGGGGATACGCTCCGCTTGGGGCTGTATCTGCGGGTGACGGCACCGGTGACCGTGACAGCGACCTTAGTGGATGCGCAAGGAGAGACGTGGGGTGTGGTAACTCTGCCCCTGACGCCGGCCACCGGTGTCCTGCGCCGCCAGCCGGAGTTTAGCGTGCTGCCGTTCATGCCGCCTGGCTACTATCACCTGGAGGCAGGTACTGGAGGGGCGGTGATCTCGCTGGGCCAGGTGCAGATCACGCATACCGAGCCGCCCCCTGAGGTGGCGGCCATCCCGTATCCGCTGCGGGCCAGGCTGGGCGACCGGATCACGCTGTTGGGCTACGGGTTGAGCGGGGTCAGGGGGGACGCGCCGCCGGCGCTCAAGCCGGGGGCGACGCTGACCTTAGAGCTCTACTGGCAGGCCGAACAGCCGGTTGAACAACGCTATACGGTCTTCACGCATCTGGTGGGCGGCTATAATCCGGCGACCAACGGTCCGCTCTGGGCGCAGGATGACCAGGAGCCGCTGGAAGGAGCCTATCCGACGACGGCCTGGCTGCCCGGCCACCCGCTGCGCGACCGCTATAGCCTGACGCTGCCGCCGGAGATGCCGCCCGGCGATTATGAACTGGAAGTGGGCCTGTACCGGCCGGAAAATGGCGACCGCTTGCCCGTCTCCGGCGACGGCGCCGATCCGCAGGCGCAGCGGATTCTGTTGACGGTTATCCGGGTTCTCCCCCCATGAGGGGAACGGGCTGGTAGTGACGCGCTTTAGCGCGTTCTTAGACTCAAGCGTTTCAGGTACGAACTATTCCCCAGCCGGCGTAGGGGTGGGAGTGGGTGTTTCGGATGGCGTGGGGGTTTCCGGGGACGGTGTACTTTCGGAGCCGCTCTCTTCGCTGGCTGGGGTGAGGGCACAGGCGGCGAGCTCGCCCTGGATGGTGCAGGTGGAGAGATCACCGGCGGCCAGCAGCTCTAAGAATCTGAACAGCAGCTGGGGCGAATCGGCCAGCAGGACCACGGTGGTCCGGGTTGGGTTGGTTTTGAACAGCAGGACGCCGGTGTTGGCGCGGCTGAGCTTGCCGAAACCCGGGAGTTCCAGTTGCCCCTCGGCTGAACTGTCGTTGGCTTTGGCGGACCAATCCAGGTTGAAGAGCTCCAGGTAGGGCCGGAGCGCCTGGCTGGGGGTGTAGGTTCCCAAGACGACCAGATCGGTCCCTGGCTGCGGCTTTTCCACCAGGTTGACCGCGATGTTCAGCGGTTTCAACGCGGCCTGCCATTTCCCCAGCGCTTTCAACACGTCGGCGTTCACCTGGAACGGCTCCAGCAGCGGCAGAACGGCCACCGGCCGGCTGAAGAGGAAGGGAAAGTCCTCCAAATCGTGCGTCCGTTCGCCTGTCAGCAGGAACTGGCTCAGATGGCCGATCAGGCGCTGGTTGTCGGCGACCTGATTGTAGGGTGGCGTGAGGAACGTCAAATCGCCTGTGGCCAGCACTTGCCCATCGGCGCTCAATGCAGCGGCGGTCAGTGCGCCGCCGGTGTCGGTCCGCGAGGAGAGCGTGTTGTCGTCACCCTGGAGCAGAGCTGTCCCGGTGCTGGTGGCCACCGAGTGCGCGGCATAGAAAACCACGGTAGAGAAATCAGCGGCAGCGGGATTTTCGGTGGTCGGGTGCAGGAAGACGTTGCGGAAGTTGCCCTCGTTTTCCACCAGGTTGTAAAGATAATCGTCAACAAAGGCCAGGTCAAAGGGGCGGAGCAGACTGTTGGCCGCAATGACATCGGTAGCCGGATCGCCTTCTACAAAGCCGAACAGCCAATCAATGGAGACGCCATTGCGGGTAGGATCGGCGATGACCAGCAACCGCCCCCCACGGGCCGCGAAGTGTTGCAAGAGCCGGGTCTCTTCGGCGGTGAACGGGGTCAGGGGGGCGATGGTCACGTAAGCGTCGGCATACTTGAGCGCTTCGCCGAGGGCCCGGCCGCTGCCGTCTACCACTTCCAGTTGAGCGCCGGAGGCCGTGAGCCGTTCGGTCAGCGCGGCCAGTTCCGGCAGCGTGAACTGGTTCTTGTGCAGCAGGTCCAACAGGATCACCGGCTTTGTGCGCCCGGCAGGCGCGACAATCTTTTCCGGCGTGGAGAGGGGCGGGGTCGGCATCCCCACGGCGCTGTAGTCGGGGGTCTCCACCGGTCCCGGCGTGTAAAGTCCCCGGTAATACCAGAGGGTGCGGGCGATCAAAGGCAAAAGGAGCAGCCCCACTGCGATCCAGATGCGGTAGCGTTTCATGGCAACCTCCTTTCCGTGGGAGGGATGTAGAGCAGATAGAGGCCCGGCTCGCGTGGATAGGCGGTCTGGCTGCCATCGTCGGCTTTGAGGAAGAAGTCATCAAAACTGGCGGTGTCAGTCAAGCCGGCCAGATCGCGCAGGTCGGCCACCTGGTAGTGCGCAATCCGCGCCCGGCGGGCGGCTTCTTCAATCCCCTGGTTCTGGGTCCCCAGCGCGTCCACTAATCCCAGGCGGAGTGCTTCGCTGCCCGGCCAGAGTTGACCGCTCAGCACCACCTCTGGGCCGGCCTTGAGGGCCGCTCCCCGGCCTAACGTCACGGCCTGGTAGAAGGTGCGTTTGATCATCTCAATCTGGCGTAGCACTGTGTCGCGGGGCGTGCCCCAGAGTTTATAAGGGCCGGTGGAGATGATCTCTTCAAAAACCATGGGGCTGGTGGGGAGAATGCCGATCACGCCGACGTTGCCCACGTCGGAGGAGGGGCGGGCGTAGATGGCATCGGTCCCTACGGCCAGATAATAGGCCCCACTGGCGGCCATTCCTTCAATCACAGTGACCACTGGCTTGATTTGCCGCAGGCGGGCCAGTTCCAGGTAGACGGCCTCGGTATCCACCACGGTCCCGCCGGGACTGTCCAGGATCAGCACTACGGCGCGGACTTCTGGATGTTCGCGGGCGTAGGTGAGTTGGGCGATCAGGTCCGGGGCCGTGTAGTAGTCAATAGTATCATAGAGCGTGATCGTGCCGACGATGGGGCGTGGGATCAAGAGGGCGAGCAAGAGTCCCACTGTCAAGGGCAGGAGGCCCCAGAGCGCGACTGCGCCCAACTGTGACCAGAACGTGGAACGGTGTTCTGTGCTCATCATCACCTCCACCGGAAGGGGTTGGGGATGAACCCCTGAATAGCTCTATCTTGGTTCAGTTCTGAAATTTTGCAAGTCGCCAGCGTGCCAGCGGGCTTTGGGCCTGAGCTTGTCTTGACAAGGGCCGCTTCACGGGCTATACTGTACTTGTGCTTCTCTGACCTGTGCATCACGCGCACCCTCTGCCGGGAGGGCCGGAAGTCCTGCCGGCAATGCTGCTGACATTGGAGGATAGGCAATGCAAGATACCGACTCTCTCATGCCCCTGCTTGGCTCAGTGCAAACCCTCGTGGCTGAATCCACCGACCGGGCAGCCACGTTGCAAGCTGTTTGCCAGCTGCTCAAAGACCGGGTGCCGCATTATCAATGGGTTGGCTTTTATCTGACCGATCCCGACCGGGAGCGGGAGTTGGTGTTAGGGCCTTATGTGGGCGAACCGACCGAGCATGTGCGGATTCCCTTTGGGCGGGGGATTTGCGGGCAGGCCGCGGAACAGGAGCGCACCTTCATCGTGCAGGATGTGCTGGCCGAGACGAACTACCTCTCGTGCAGCCCGGCGGTCCGCTCGGAGATTGTGGTGCCGCTGTTCAAGGACGGCCGGGTGCTCGGCGAGCTGGACATTGACTCGCACCGGCTGGCTCCGTTTACCGACGCCGACCGGGCTTTCCTGGAACAGGTCTGTACGCTCGTGGCTACACTCTTTGAATGATCGCTGCCCCGCAGCGGTTGGCAGTTCATCGTTGTTTTAAACTATCCCATTCAAGCGCAAAGGAGGATGCTATGAAGCTGGGTGATAAGATTCAATCGGCAGACTGGAAGGCGGAAAAGCACATTCCGGTCATTGAGGCCCCGGCCGAGGTTAAGGCCGGCGAGCGTTTCCTCGTCACCGTCAGCGTGGGGAAGGAGATCCCGCACCCCAACACGACCGAGCACCACATTCGCTGGATTGATGTTTACTTCCAGCCGGAAGGCGACAAGTTCATCTATCAAGTCGGCCACTTTGAGTTTACCGCCCACGGCGAATCGGTCAAGGGGGCCAACCAGGGGCCGGCCTTTACCGAGCCGGTAGTCACCTTTGGGCTGAAGCTCCAGGGCTCCGGGACGCTGGTGGCGGTAGAGCTGTGCAACATCCACGGCCTGTGGGAGAGCGCGCAGGAGATCAAGGTGGTGGAGTGAAGCGTGAGGCGTGAAACGTGAGACGTGAAGCGCGAAACGTGAGACGTGAGACGTGAGGCGTGAAACGTTGGGATGAAAATCAGGTTCGTAGTAACGCGCTTTAGGCTTGTAGTGCCGCGCTTTAGCGCGGCAAAACGGCGCTGAAGCGCCTCACTACAAACGAAGAGCGTTATTTTCATGAGGAGATTTCATCCTTCCGCCTTCGTCCTTAATACATGTGAGCCGTGAGCAGGAAACAGGCACTTCTACCGGCTGCTCTCTGCTCACTCCCTAACTGGTTTCTGTTTTCAGAGGAGTGACGATGGCAAAGATTTCTAATACAGAGTTGATTGAGATGTTGGCGGCGGCGGCCCGCGATGAACACGCCGCGATTATCCAGTATCTGCGCCATGCCTATCTGATGGGCGAGGGCGAACTGGCCTGCGAGATTGAGGCGACCGCGCGCGACGAGATGCGCCACTTCTGGATGCTCTCGCGTTGGATCGTGCGGTTGGGCGGTGAGCCGACGATTGCGCGGGGCTTCACCGATTTTGCCGGCGCCGCGCCCACCGATTGGATGCTGCGCGATGCCGCCGCCGAGGAGCGGGCCATTGCGATGTACAGCGATTACGTGGCGCGGGTGGAGGATGAGGCGTTGCGCTCAGACCTGGAGCGTATTCTGGCCGATGAAGAGCGCCATCACGGTGAATTTGTCCATTTTGCGGATAAGCTGAGCGCACCGGCGCCGGGGGAGCCGGCCGCGCCGGCTGCACCGGCCGAGCCGCCGGCCGCTCTGGCTGCTCCCGAAGCGGAGACGCTGGCCTGGGGCATCCAGCACGAATACGCCGCGCTGCTGCAATACCTGGATCACTCGTTCCGCATCATGAAGGACGAGGAGGTCTCGCGCCAGCTGGAGCTGCAAGCGGTTAACGAGATGCAGCACATGGGCTGGCTCAGCGAGGAATTGGCCGCCGCCAGCAGTGAGCTGCCGCTGGAGCCGCACCCGGTCACGCTCACGCCCGATCCACGGGCGATGTTGCAGGCCGACATTGCTTTGGAGCACAGCACGGCGGCGCAGTATGCCCGTTATCTCCCCAAACTGACCGACCCAGGCATCAAAACGCTGGTGGGCCAGATTCACGATCACGAAGTGTACCACGAAGACCTGTTCACCCGGCTGCTGAAGCGGATGGGGACGGCTGCGGCGGCCGGCTGGACTATCGGTAGTCTCAAGAAGGAGGAAGAATAGCTATGGAGCAGGTTTTGATGCGTGACGCCGCGCCGCTCTCTGAGGCGCAATGGACTTTGGTGGATGAGACTGTCAAGCGGGTCGCCGCTCGTATCCTGGTAGGCCGGCGGTTCCTTTCCCTGTACGGCCCGCTGGGGTTCGGCACTTACATTGTCCCGCTTTACACTTACGCTTTGCAGGAGGCCGAGCCGGTGCGGGCGAAGATTGTCCGCCAGCTGCCGCTGGTAACCCTGGAGCACGACTTTGCCATCAGCGTGCGCGATCTGGAAGCTTTCAACGCCGGCCAGCCGTTTGATGTAGCCCCGGTGGCGGCCGCTGCCTCGCTCTGCGCCGCGGCCGAAGATCGGCTGATCTTCCACGGCGATCCGGCGGCCGGGCTGGAGGGCCTGCTCACGGCTGCCGGGCGGCAGACAGCGCCGTTGGGCGATTGGTCGGCGGAGGGGCGGGCGATGGCCGATGTGGCGGCAGCGATTGCGCTGCTGGTCAAGGCCGGTTTCTATGGGCCGTACACGGTCGTGGTCAGCCCTGGACGCTTTGCCCAGCTGCAACGCTTAGAGGGGCGCAGCGGCGTCCTGGCGGCCGAGCTGGTGGAGAAGCTGGCCGGCGCCCTGTACCTGTCGCCGGCCGTGCCGGATGGCCAGGCACTGGTCATCGCGCCGCAAGCGCAGCACGTGGACCTGGCGGTTGGGCAGGACATGGTCACCGCTTACCTGGAGACGGCCAGCATGGAGCATCGCTTCCGCGTGATGGAGACGTTAGCGCTGCGGATCAAGCAGCCCGGTGCGATCTGCACGCTGGAATAGGGGCGTCTGAGGCGCGCGATGGAGATCAAGGCGGGCGATGGGAGCATCGCCCGCCTTTGCCAGATGACGGGGGGAGTGTCGTCAGAGGAGACTTCATGCGCAGCGAAGAAGAGATGTTTGAGCTGATTATAGAGACTGCCCGGCAGGATGAACGCATCCGGGCCGTGATCCTGAACGGCTCGCGGGCCAATCCGAACGCGCCGCGAGATCCTTTCCAGGATTTTGATGTGGTTTACGTTGTTACCGATGTCGCCCCCTTCAAGTATAATTATGAATGGCTCCAGCGTTTTGGTGAGCTGATGATGATGCAAATGCCCGATGACATGGTGGATCCACCGCCGGGTAATGATGACAGTTTTGCCTACCTCATGCAGTTCACCGATGGCAATCGCCTGGACCTGACACTTTACCCACTCGCTAAAGTGGCCGAACTGGGCCGAGACAGCTTGAGTGTCTTGCTCCTGGATAAGGATGGGAGCCTTGCCCCGTTTGCGCCTCCCGGCGAAAGCGACTACCTGCCGCAACCGCCGGCCGCCAAAGCCTTCGCTGATTGCTGCAACGAGTTCTGGTGGGTTTGCCCCTACGTCGCCAAAGGATTGTGGCGTGGCGAAATCATCTACGCTAAATACATGCTGGATCGCGTTGTGCGGGATCAACTCATGAAGATGATTGTCTGGTATATCGGCCTGAAAACTCAATTCACCCACAACCCCGGCAAATTCGGGAAATATTTTGAGGCCTATCTGGAGCCAGAACGCTGGGAATTGCTTCAGCAGACGTATTCTGACGCCGGTTACGAGCACACCTGGGAGGCGCTGTTCGCCATGACCCGGCTGTTCAGGCAGCTGGCCCTCCCGGTGGCGGAGCGTTTTGGGTTTGACTACCCGCACGGGGATGATGCCCGGATCACGGCGCACTTGCATCACGTGAGAGCGCTGCCCAGGACGGCGCAGGAGATCTATTGACGGGACGAGCATCCCAGTCAAAACTGGGGGGCAGTTCTCGGCTAAGGGCGGTGACTTCCACTACCTTAGGACCGCGTTGAATTTTCTTGGCGCTGTTTTTTAGCTCTTGACAAATGGCCCATTGCGATTATAATTAATTTAAAGGTTTCAATAGCCGCTCCCCAGGGCGGCTTCTTTCAGGGCTTAGCGTTTAAACGTTTCAGTCATGTCCAAAACTCCGGCTGTCACGATCAAGGACGTAGCTCAGCGCGCGGGGGTTTCCATCGCCACCGTCTCCTACGTCTTCAACGAAAGCGCTCCGATCAGCGAGGGGACTCGCTTGCGGGTCCTTTCGGCCGCCGCTGAACTCGGCTACCGCCCTAACGCCCTGGCCCGCAACCTGCGCGCCCAGGAGAGCCGCATCATCGGCTACAGCTGGCACCACCTGCCCGCCGACCGCTGGCATCCCATCCTGGACCGGTTCCTCTACAGTATGGCCGATGCGGCCGAGGCGGAGGGCTATCACATCCTGACCTTCACCACTTCCCCAGACGATCTCACGTCGCCGCTGCCGTATGAGGAGTTGCTGCTCACCGGACGCGTGGATGGCTTCATCCTTTCCGACACCAACCGGGGCGATGCGCGCATTCACTATTTGCTGGAACGCGGGTTTCCCTTCGTGGCGTTTGGCCGGGCCGATGAGGCGTGGGATTTCCCCTACGTGGATGTGGATGGGGAGGCGGGGGTCCGCCAGGCGGTGGATTATCTGATCCAGTTGGGCCATCGCCGCATCGGGTTGATCGCCTGGCCTGAATCGTCGTTGACCGGCGACACGCGCTGTGCCGGTTATCTGGCGGCGCTGCGGGCTGCCGGTCTGAGGCGTGATCCGGCCTGGATCGTGCGGACGGAGCACGAAGAGGCGGCCGGCCGCGCGGCGATGCGCCAATTGCTGGCCCTGCCGGCCGACCGGCGGCCTACTGCTGTGATGGCTCTGAGTGACCTGATGGCCATCGGTGCGATGAATGCTCTCTACGAAGCCGGCTTGCAGCCTGGGCAGGACGTGGCCGTGGTCGGCTTTGACGACATCCCGTTGGCGCAATACCTGCGCCCCCCGTTGACCACGTTGCGCCAGCCGATCCCGGAGGTGGGGGAGTGCGTGGTCAAGATGCTGCTGAGCCTGATCCGGGGCGAGCCATTGGCTGAGCGCCAGGTCTTGCTCAAGCCAACGTTAGTGGTGCGGGAATCCAGTGGGGGAACGATAACAACGCTGTAGTGTTTATGCAACGAGACAGGAGCCCGACCCCGGCCAAGAGATGCGGACTCCTGTGCAAGCCAGACAGTGCCACGGTCTCGCGGAACCGCGAGTTTTGCCGTGGGCCTGCCTGTGCGTCTATTATAACAGATTGGTGAGGTTTGCAACTGCGTGGAACTCAGGGCATTGATTTTTGACCTGGACGGGGTGTTGACCGACACCGCCGAATACCATTATCGGGCCTGGCAACGACTGGCCGACGAGCTGGGTCTGCCCTTTGATCGGCAACGCAACGAGGCGCTGCGGGGGGTGGATCGCCGCCGGTCGCTGGAACGCCTGCTGGACGGGCGATCAGCTACGGAAGCCGAGATGGCAGAGTGGATGGAGCGCAAGAATCGCTATTACGTGACGTTCATCCAGCAGATGACGCCCGCCGACTTCCTGCCCGGCGCGTTGGCACTGTTGCAGGAAGCGCGGGCCGCCGGCCTGAAAATCGGCATCGGCTCGGCGAGCAAGAACACGGCCACCGTGCTGGACCGGTTGCAGCTGTGGCCCTACGTAGATGCGGTCTCCGACGGCTACAGCGTGGCCCAGGCAAAGCCGGCCCCCGATCTCTTCCTGCACTGTGCCGGACAGCTGGGAGTGCAGCCGGCCGAGGCGGTGGTGGTGGAGGATGCCGAGGCGGGCATCGCTGCGGCCCTGGCCGGCGGTTTCTGGACGGTAGGGCTGGGCCCGCGCGAGCGGGTAGGACAGGCCCATCTGGTCTTCCCCGGCCTGGCGGGGGTGCATTGGGCCGACATTTTGAGCGCCTTTCAAAACAGGCGCGAACGTATCTTCAATTACTCATCCATGCAGAAACTTAGAGGCACAGAGATTGATGGACACCTGGCTCGTTGAAGAAACTGAATTCAATCCTGATTTACTGCATTCCAGAGAGACTTTATTCACCATTGGCAACGGGTATCTGGGCACGCGCGGCGCTTTTGAGGAAGGGTACCCCGGTGCGTGGCCGGCCACCCTGGTCAACGGCTTGTTTGACGATGCCCCTATCGTCAATACCGAGCTGGTGAACGTCCCAAACTGGCTGAACCTGGTGCTCGTGGTGGAGGGGGAGCGCTTCCGCCTGGATCGGGGGACCGTGCTGGCCTACCGCCGGGCGTTGGAGCTGCGGACCGGCACTCTGACCCGGACGGTGCGCTGGCGCAGTCCCGGCGGGCGCACGGTGGAGCTCGTGATGGAACGTTTCGCCAGCCTGGCCGACCCTCACGTGTTGGGGATCCGCTATCAGGTGACGGCGGTGGATTTCGCCGGGACGGTGGAGCTCCGGGCGGGGATTGACGGCCATGTGGATAATACCGGTCTCCTGCATTTAGAACTGGTGGAGAGCGGGGCGGCCGGACCGCAGGCGGTCTACCTGCACGTGCGGACTCTAACGACCCGGCTGGAGGTGTGTGAGGCGGCCGCGCTAACGGTCGCCGGCGCGCCGGCGACCTACACCATTCGTGACTGTGACGTGGTGCCCGGCGTGGCGGCGCAGGTGCCGGTGCAGCCGGGCCAGACGGTGGTGGCCGAGAAGCTGGTCACGCTCTATTCCGGGCGGGAGTGCCCGGATGTCCGAACGGCGGCGGTCACCAGGTTGCGCGAGGCCCAGGCGGCCGGGTACGCGGCGCTGCGCGCCGCCCACGATGCGGCCTGGGCGGCGGAATGGGCTGACGCTAACGTGACGATTGAGGGCGACGACGAGGCCGATCTGGCGCTGCGGTACAGCCTTTTCCAACTGCTGATCGCTGCGCCGCGCCACGACGACCGGCTGGGTATCCCGGCCAAGACCCTGAGCGGCTTTGGATACCGGGGGCACGCTTTTTGGGACACGGAGATTTTTGTCCTGCCGTTTTTTATCTACACCCGGCCGGCGCTGGCCCGCAATTTGTTGTTGTATCGTTACCACACGCTGCCCGGGGCGCGGCGCAAGGCGCAGGCTGCCGGCTACGAGGGAGCGCTCTACGCCTGGGAGAGCGCTGCTACCGGCGACGAGACGACGCCCCGCTGGGTGCCGGGACCCCATGGCGAGGAGCTGGTGCGCATCTGGTGCGGCGATATTGAGCAGCACATCAGCGCAGACGTGGCCTACGGCGTCCTGCACTACTGGCGCGTCACCGGCGACGATGCTTTCATGCGGGATTACGGGGCCGAGATTGTGCTGGATACGGCGCGCTTCTGGGGCTCCCGCGCTGAGTGGAACGCGGCGCAACAGCGGTACGAGATCAACGATGTGGTTGGACCGGATGAGTACCACGAGCACGTCAACAACAACGTCTTCACCAACCGGATGGCGCGCTGGAACCTGGAGATGGCGCTGGAGGTCCTGGCCTGGCTGCGGCGCGACCATCCTGCCCGGGCCGCCGAGCTGGTCGCGCGACTGGAGCTCACCGCGGAACGGTTGGAGCATTGGCAGCAGGTGATTGAGCAACTGTTCATTCCGCAGGACCCGGAAACCGGGTTGCTGGAGCAGTTTGACGGCTTTTTCCAGTTGACCGACGCGCTGATGGCCGATTACGAACCGCGCCAGAAATCCATGCAGGTCGTGTTAGGGATCGAGGGCGCTAACCGCTATCAGGTGCTCAAGCAACCCGACGTTGTGATGTTGCTGACGTTACTGCCCGAGGCCTACAGCCGCGAGACGTTGCAGGTCAACTGGGATTACTACACCCCGCGCACCGATCTGACCTTTGGGTCGTCGCTGGGACCGGCCATGCAGGCGCTGGCCACGGTCCGCCTGGGCAAGGTTGAGGAAGGGTATGCGCATTTTATGCATGCGGCCGCCACCGACTTGCGGGACGTGCGGGGCAATTCTGCCGATGGGATTCATGCCGCCACGGCGGGGGGGCTGTGGCAGGCGGCGATTTTGGGCTTTGGCGGCCTCACCATGGGGGCGCAGGGATACACCGTCACGCCACAGCTGCCGGCTAAGTGGCAGCGGCTTGTGTTTTCGTTCTACGATCACGGGCGAAAAGTGACGCTGGCGATTGTTCATCAGGGGCCTACACCGGTTGTGACTGTTGTCGACCAGGAGGAAGGGGGTGATGGAGTTTAGCTGGGCAGCCAGTCAATCAGTGAATGGATCAATCAGTCAGAAGACCGCTCAATCAGATCAATTAGCTCAGTCAGTTAGCTCAGTCAGTTAGCTCAGTCAGTTAGCTCAGAAGGAGGATTCCGATGAAACGCTCTCTGTTTGCTCTGTTGACACTGGCCGTTGTCGCCACCCTGCTGGTAGCGTGCGGCCCCCAGACCGTGACCGTGACCGTCCCGGTGGAAAAAACCGTGGAAGTGGTCAAGACTGTGGAGGTGACCAAAGAGGTTCCGGTGGAGGTCCCGGTGGAGCGCGTAGAAGTGCGCCTTTCCGGGTGGGCCTCGTCCCCTTCGGAGACCGCGCTGCTGGAATCGTTGCTCTACAAGTTCAGCGTGGAGAACCCCGACATCGTCGTGAAATATGAGCCGATCACCGGCGACTTCTGGCAGGCGATCAAAACCTCCGTCGCGGCCAGCACCGAGCCCGACATCTACTACATGGATATTTTCCAGTTCCCGTTCTTCGCCCAGCAAGGCGTCCTGGCGCCGCTGGATGATTACATGGCTAAGGATGGCGTCAAGAAGGACGAGTTTATCCCGACGCTGATGGACGCTTTCACTTATGAGGGCAAAATCTACGGTATCCCTAAGGATTTCAACACGTTGGGCCTGTTCTACAACAAGGACCTGTTTGCCAAAGCCGGCCTCACCGAACCGACCGACGATTGGACCTGGAACGACCTGCAGGCCGCGGCCGAAAAGTTGAGCGATCCCGCCAACAACGTCTACGGTTTCGGGGTGCCGGCGGATTCCGGTCGCTTCCCGGTCTTCGTTTTCCAGAACGGTGGCCAGGTGATGAACGCCGATTTCTCCGATACTCTGCTGGATAGTCCTGAGGCCATTGCCGCCGCCAAGTTCTATACCGATTTCCGCGCCAAGAAGATCGGCGCTATTCCCTCCGATGTGGGTGAGGGCTGGCAGGGCACCGCGTTCGGCAAGGGCAACTTCGCCATGGTGTACGAGGGCGGCTGGTTGATCCCCTACCTGGCGCAGCAATTCCCCAACACTCAGTATGGCGTCGTGACGCCGCCGGCCGGTCCGCAGGGCGAGGGCAATCTGATCTTCACCGTGGCCTACGTCCTCTCGCAGAACAGCAAGCATCCCGAGGCGGCCTGGAAAGTCATCAACTTCCTGACCAACGCGGCCAGCCAGCAGACGGTGTTGGAGAGTGGCTTTGCGCTGCCCTCGCGCGCGGCGCTGGAGCAGAGCGATTACCTGAAGAACAACCCGGCCTCGGCGGCCATCTTCCGGGGGGCCAGGGACGGCACGCCCTTCATGTGGGGGCTGAAAGGCTCCGATGTCAACGATCAGATGGGCAAGGCGCTGGAGCGCGTCTACCTGGAGAACCAGGATGTGACCGTCTCCATGCAAGAGGCCGCCCAGAAGATCCGTGAGGCGCTGAAAGACTAAATTCTGTGGTATCCTGGAGTGGGGGTGACCATCGGCCCCCACTCCAGGGGCGGGTCCCTGCGGTGGTAGAGTCAAGCCAAGCAAGGAGGAGTTATGGCCGCTTCAGCCGGACATCAGCGGAGAGGTGAGGCGTTCACCGCCTATGTGATGCTCTCGCCCTGGCTCTTTATCTTTTTCGTGTTCATTGTCTTCTCCATTGGGTGGGCTTTCTATCTCTCTTTCACCAACTATAACCTTTTCAGTGCGCCGAAATGGGTGGGGCTGGCCGAATACCAGAAGGTCCTGACCAATGAAGATTTTATCAAGCACGCCCTCCCCAACACGTTGAAGTATGTGGGGATTGTGGTGCCCGTGCAGACCGTCCTGTCACTCATCATCGCTTTCGCCATGGACCAGAAAATCAAGGGGCGGCGCATCTTCCGCACCCTGTTCTACATCCCGTCGGTCACCTCGTCGGTGGTGATCTCGCTGATCTTTCTCTGGCTGTTCAGCAAAGTCGGCATCATCAATCAAATTTTCGGCCTGAAGATTGACTGGTTGAACAACCCGACCTACGCCTTACCGACCATCATGATGGTCAACATCTGGGCCACCATTGGGACGATGATGCTCATTTTCCTGGCGGCGCTCCAGGATATTCCTTACGCGCTCTACGAAGCCGCGGCGATTGACGGGGCTAACATCTTTCAGATTTTTCGGTACATTACCATCCCGGCGCTGCGTCCCGCTATTTTCTTCGTCGTGACGATGGGGGTGATCGGCTGTTTCCAGGTCTTTGACCAGATTTACGTGATGACGGCGGGTGGGCCGCTGGGTTCTACGACCACCATCGCCTATCTGATCTACAAGTGGGCCTTCCGCGACACCACCATTCGCATGGGGCGGGCGGCGGCGACCTCGTTCATCCTGGCGATCATGATCTTGATCGTGACTGTGATCCAGCGCAAGTTCATTGAACGGCCCGAAGAGCAAGGGCGATAGGAGGAAATATGGCCACTATCTCTCAAACCATGCCAGGGGTGGGAGCCAAAGGGGAATTTGTCTGGTGGAACCGGATCAAGACCCCGCTGTTCTACGGTGTCTTGCTGCTGTGGACCATCCTGAGCGTGACCCCGTTTTTGTTCTCCATCGTCTTTTCGTTCAAGCCGATCAATAACCTGTACACGCCGCCTTTCTGGTGGCCGAATCCCTTCACGTTGGATAACTATCGGACGATCCTGGGCCAGTTCAAGGATCTCTTTCCCCGCTGGGTCTTGAACAGCGCCCTCATTTCAGGCGTGTTGCTGGTCATCCGCCCGCTTTTCTGCGCGATGAGCGGCTACGCCTTTGCGCGGCTGCGGTTTCCCGGCCGGAAGTTCCTGTTCAACGCCATGCTCTTTTCCATGATGATCCCCGGCCAGGTGTTGCTGATCCCCAACTTCCTGCTCATCGGGCCGGGGGTGATCAAGAATCTGCAAGTGGCGGGATTCCACATCCCGACCGGGTTTGGCCTGTTAGACAACCTGCTCGGCGTCATCCTACCCGGAATCGTAGATGCGTTTGGCGTTTTCATGATGGCGCAGTTCTACCAGAGTATCCCCAAGGAATTGGAGGAAGCGGCCTACATTGACGGGGCCAGCCGCTTTACCACTTTCTTCAGGGTCATCCTGCCGATTAGCCAGACGACGTTGATCACGTTAGCGCTGTTCACCTTCCAGGGGACCTGGAACGCTTTCATGTGGCCGCTCCTGGTGCTGCGCACGCCGACCAACTTCACGCTGCCCATCGGCCTGCAATGGTTCCGGGGCGAGTACTATTCGCTCTACTCGGTCATCCTGGCCGGTTCGCTTTTTAACACGATCCCGGTCTTGATTATTTTCTTCCTGTTCCAAAAGTACTTCATCCGCAGTATCGCCTCTACCGGGTCAAAAGAGGGGTGATACTGAGAGCACTGAACCACTGAAGCTCTGATAACCCGTCATGAATCAGTGTTTTCAGTGGTTCAGTGTGTTTATGGGCGACCAGGCCGGGGCGAAATCGCGGGCCGGGTTCTGCGTCAGGTTGCACAGCCCTGTTCCGTCACGCTGCATGAGGTAAAGTTCGTCGTTGCCGTCCCGGTCGGTCACAAAGACCAGCTGGCTGTCGTCAGGCGACCAGGCCGGCTGGGAATCGGTGGCCGGATGGTGGGTCAGGTTCGTCACGTTGCCGGTGGCCAGCTCCAGCAGGCAAATCTCGGCGTTGCCGTCGGGTGTGCACTGGTAGGCCAGCCAGCGCCCGTCGTGGGACCAGGCCGGGTAGAGATCGGCGCCCAGCTCTCCGGCCAGCAACGTGGTCTGGCTGGTCTGGCGGTCGTACTGCTGGAGATTGATATCGCGCGTGGGGGAGCGGATGCCAAAGCCGGTGGTGGCGCTGAACGCCAGGTAGCGACCATCTGGCGACCAGGTGACCGTGCGCTGATCCCCGACGGAAGCCAGCAGCAGCGTCATTTCAGCGGCCCCGCCAGTGCTTGGCATCAGGGCGGTCTGGTGGACGGCGCGCTCCGAACCGATCCGGTAGGGCGAGGTGCCGGTGAGATAATAAAAACGATCGGTGATTAAGGCCAGCGTTTTGCCATCTGGCGACCAGGCCGGAGCAAATTCGTCATCCGTGCTGTCAGGGCCGTCCCCGATCAAATTGCGGGGGGCACTCCCGTCGGCGTTCATGACGAAGATGTCGGAGCTGCCGTCGCGCCGGGAACGGAAGGCCAACTGCCGGCCGTCGGGCGACCAAGCCGGGTCGGCGTCCAGCGCCGGGTTGTCCGTCAGGCGGACGAGGCCACGGCCATCGGGCTGGATCAGGTAGAGCTCCTGGTTCCCGTCGCGCTCAGAGACGAAGGCGATCCCGGCCTGGGGCGGCCCTGGCGGGGCCGCCCGTTGACACGCACTCAGCAGGGCCAACCCCCCCAGTGCCAGCAGCGTCTGCATGACCGCGCGGCCGCTCATTCCCAAAAACTCGCTTCGCGCGCGACAAAGTGCCCGCTCCCCTTCTTCGCCACGGCGTGGCCGTCGCGCACCAGGAATTCGCCCCGGCGGAGCGTGCTGACCACCCGCCCTTGCAGGCGCAACCCTTCGTAGGGACTGTAGCCAGCGCCGGAGTGCAGCGCGTCAGCCTGGAGCGTCCACTCCGGTTCCGGGTCGTAGAGCACGAGGTCCGCGTCGTAGCCAGGCAACAAGGCTCCCTTGCGCGGTAAGTTGTAGATCTGCGCCGGGTTGGCCGAAAGTAGCCGCGCCAGATCGGTCCATTCCAGGCGGCCTTCGGCGACGCCGCAGGTCGCCACAAGCGGCAACAACGTTTCCAATCCCGGCAGACCGCCGGGGGTTTGGGTGAAATCGTCCGCCGCTTTTTTTTGTTTCTGGGTGTAAGCGCAGTGATCGGTGATCAGCATATCCACCGTACCGGCGCTGACCTGGGCCCATAACCGTTCCGGCTCCTCCGGCTCGCGCAAGGGCGGCTGGAGGATATAGCGCCACGGCTCGCTCCCCTCGTAGACATTGTTGTCCAGCAAGAGGTATTGCGGCCCGGTCTCGCTGAAGACGACCTGGCCTCGGGCGCGCGCCGCTGCAATCAGCTCTACGGTGCGGGCGGTGGAATTGTGGGCGATGACTACCGGCGCGTGGACTGCCTCCGCCAGGAAGAGGACCCGGGCGGTTGCCTCTTGTTCGGCCAGGGCCGGCCGTGCCAGCCCGTGATAAGACCAGCCGGTTTTCCCTTCGGCGACGAGCGCCTGCGTCTGCGCCGTCACCAGCGCATCGTTCTCGCAGTGGACCAGGGTCACGATGCCGTAACGGGCGGCCGCTTCCAACAGCCGCAGGATCGTGGCGTCGTCGGCGTAGTAATTAGGGCGATAGGTGGTGTAGAGCTTGAGGCTGGGTGTGCCCAGCTCCACTAACGCGCCCAGCTCGTCCTCGCGCCCGGCGGGCAGGTCGGTGACCATGACGTGGAAGGCGTAATCAATCACCGAGGGCGCAGCTTCCTGCCGGCGGGCCGCCACCGCTTCCTGGAGGGTCTGCCCCTTGAACTGGGTGGCGAAATCCACGACGGTGGTCACGCCGCCATAAGCCGCGGCGCGGCTTTCGGTGAACCAGTCGTCCGGTGTTTTGTAGAGACCGGTATCCAGCTGGATGTGGCAGTGAGCGTCAATCACGCCGGGGAGCACTAACAACCCGGTCGCGTCTACCTGTTCCCCGCCTGCCGGCAGCGGCAGGTCGTGGCCGATGGCCTGGATGGTCTCGCCGTGCACCAGCAGATCGGCTTCCAACAGCGTTTCCGAGGTGACCAACGTTCCCCCGTGGATGAGCAGATCGTGTGGCTGATCCATAGATAACACCTCCTCATAACACACTGATTTACTGATTACACTGAGTTAGTGGTGAGGCGCTTGAACGGCGCCAACCTGTCCAGTAGCGTAAATTTTAGTTTGCGATTGACGAGGCAAGTTGAAGTCCGTTCTGCTTGGCAGTCAGGTACTTGAGCGCTGTTCATCAGTGCAGCTCAGCCCATACCTGCCATTGTAGCGCAAGGCAGACAGGATGCAAACTCTTCATCCCGCTGCTCTCATCTTTTCGCTTTTCATCTTGGACCTTGATTTGTCTTTCCTCCAATTAGTGCTACACTATCGCCAGTGAGCGATGAGGCTCGCTGGATTACTGAACCGCCGGGCCACCGGCTGATAGCCTCTAACCATTTTCAATGGGATGGAGGCTATTTTTATTCATGACTGACTTGCTCAACTCTTCACAATATCGTTGTATCTCCCTCATTTTGGTCTTGCGCATCCTGGGGAAGCATTTGCGTCAGGCCGGGGCCTGGTTGTGAGTCAGGTGGTTGGTGGCAACGGTACCATGAAAGGGGATATATCATTAGGAGAAGGCAATGGCGAATAGCTCTGAAACTTGTGACGTTGTTTCTGGGGCTCTGCCGGCGGCAGAAGATAATGGCCTGGGCAGAAATGTGGTAGCTTTGGGCTGGGTTGCTTTCTTTGGGGGGCTGGCTCAAGATATGATCCAGCCAATTTTGCCGGTATTTTACACTTCGGTTTTGGGGTTGAATAAAGAGTTTATTGGCTTGATTGAGGGTTCGCTGACGACCATCGTGAGCCTGATGAAAATCGGCGCCGGTTACCTTTCGGATGTGCTCGGCGTTCGGAAAGCCATTGTGTTCACCGGGTATGCCTTTTCGGCGGTGGCGCGTTTTCTGCTCGGCTTTGCCGGCAGTGGCGCCGCCGTGCTGGGGTTGCGCTCAACCGATGGTGTCGGCAAGGGGCTCAAAGATGCTCCGCCGGAAAACTTTCCGACCGCATTGGTCGGCGAAAGGCAATTACCCTGGGTTGGGCCATCTATGCAGTTACCTACCTGGGTTTTGCCATGGTGA
>CAYTGR010000012.1:84355-88513 GCA_964437445.1 uncultured Anaerolineales bacterium
ATTACCCTGGGTTGGGCCATCTATGCAGTTACCTACCTGGGTTTTGCCATGGTGAAAGCGCCCTGGATGGTCTGGGGGTTGTATATTCTGTATGGGTTATATTACGCTTTTACCGAAGGTGCGGGCAAAGCCATGGTGGCAGAACTGGTGCCCGAAGCCAATCGCGGCGCGGCCTTTGGGTTATACAACGCTTCCATTGGCGTGATGGCCTTGCCGGCCAGTTTGCTCGCCGGCGTTTTGTGGAACCGCGTTTCCCCGGCCGCCCCCTTTGCTTTTGGCGCGTTGATGGCCTTGATCGCATTTGCCAGCTTGTGGCTTCTTCCCTGGAAGCGTAGTCGCCAGGGAGCATAGGAGAGAGGGTCTTATGGAGGGGGGGATGCCGGGGCTGCCCGTCACGATTGTCAAAGCTGGAGAGCTCATCAATATTGAGCAGGAGCAGCTGGGCAAGGGTGATCTGGTGGTCTTGCAGGCCGGCGATGTCGTTCCGGCGGATCTCAAACTGGTTGAGGCCAGAGGGCTGGAGGTGGATGAGTTTGACATCACCGGCGAGCTCCTGCCAGTTGCCAAACAGGTGGCGGACGAGGAGGTCATCCTGTATCGGGGAAGCCGGGTGCTGCGTGGCGCAGCCCGGGGCCTCGTCCTTGTCACTGGCCGCCAGACTGAATACGGGCAGATCTTGGGGCAGGAACGGGAAAGGAGCACCCCTCTTTCTGTCCCCCTCTTCAAAGCGAGCTCCCTGCGTCTCCTCGTGGTGCTCTTGCCGGCTTTGATCCTTCACCTGACCCGTTTCGAGCCGGCAGCGGCGGTGGCGTTCTATGTTGGGTGGGCCGTGGTGCTGGTCTGGCTGCAAAATGAGGCGCTGTTCCGGCAGTTGCTCGTTACCACGGCGGTTAAAAGACTGGCGCACGGCGGGATTCAAGTCCGCGATGATCAGGCCCTGGTGCGGCTGGCTGAAATTGACCTGATCTGTTTTGATAAAACCGGCATCTTAACCACGCGGGACATGGAGGTCAGGGCGCTCTATTTTGCGGATAGAAGCCTGGACGCCGGTGACTGGCCGGATGACGGAACGGGGGGCAGCCTGTTCCCACTGGTCAAAATGGCCTGTGCTTTGTGCCATGATGTGCTGTTCTACGTCAAAAAGGACCAGGCCAATCCGGTGGACCGGGCCCTGATCGCGTTGGCGGTCAACCATGGCGCCGATCTCGCCGCAATGTTGGCGCAATATCGGCGGATCTACGAGGTCCCCTTTGATTCTGAAGCCCGCTGGATGGCCTGTGGGTTTGAGCGGGACGGGCAGGAATTCTATTTTCTCAAGGGGGATCCAGACGCGGTGCTGGAGCAGTGCCGTTTCTACATGACTACCGGCGGGGCGCTCCAGAAGTTGGATTGGGAATTTCGGCGCTTGAACCAGGCGAACCTGGCCGCGATCCACCAACAAGGGGACGTGGCTATTGCTGTAGCTTATACCACCCACGCAACCCAGGGTGTCCCTGACGGCTATATTTTCCTGTGCCTGATCCGGTTAGCCAATCCTTTGCAGCCCCAGGCCCGTGAGACCATCCGGCGTCTCACCCAAGCGGGTCTCCGCAGCCTGCTGTTGACCGGGGACAGAGCCATCACGGCGCTCCAGGTAGCAGCTGCCTGTGGGATTGTAACAGAATCGCGGCTGTGCTTGATAGGGCCGGTGATGGAGCGGCTGGAAGCCACGGAGATTGCCCGGCAGGCGGCCTACTGCTCGGTCTTTGCGCGCCTGCTGCCCTCGCAAAAAGGGTTCTTGATCCGGCTGCTCCAGCGCCAGGGCCACCATGTGGCAATGGTCGGGGATGGTCCCAATGATAGCCTCGCCCTGAAAGCCGCGGAGGTGGGGATCTCTCTCAGTGAACACAGTTCCCCGCTGGCCAGGCAGTCGGCGAAAATCCTGATCGGTAACCTGGTAGACCTGGTGCAGCTGGTGGAAAGCGCTCACCGATTAGAGCGGCGCGCCCGGCACCTCCAATGGCTCAGGGTGGGGGCCCTGGTGATCGTTTTGCTCGGCCCGTATCTATGGCTTTGGGCCACCCGCTGAAGCTGTACCGCCAGGGGGCGCGCATGATGTCCCGCCCGCTGAAATTAGTCCTACCCGGTCACCCGTGGCTGAACGTTTTCCAGTAGCGTAAACTTCAGTTTGTATCTTCAGGCCGTGGTTGATCCCCGGCTTGTAGGGGAGACTGCGGACACGGTGGGCGCTATGGTATAATGCAAGTGTGAAACAGCGAACTTCTCTTCTGGTCTGGTCCCGTCACGGAATGGTGTACGTTGCGCTGCTGGCGGGTTGGGCGGCCGGTCTCTGGCACTTGGGGCGGACCGGTTTCTGGTACGACGAGTTCTTCAATGCCGACCTGGTGCTCGGCCATACCCTGCGTGAATTTCTGACCATCCTGCGGACGCAGCAACCTTACCCCCCGTTGTACTACCTCCTGCTCAAAGCGTGGAGCGTGCTGGCGGCGGTACGCCCCTATGCGCCGGCGCTGGAGCCGTCCAGCGGAATTGAATTTCTCCTGCGCTTCCCCAGCGTGGCGGGTGCGGTGCTGCTGCTGGCGGCCCTGGTCGCGTTAGGGCGTGCGTTGCGGCTGCGCAGTGCGGTCTGGTTGCCCTTCCTGTTGGTGTTGCACCCGACGCTGCTCTGGTATGCGCGCGACGCCCGGCTTTACACCTGGTGGCTCTGCTGGGTGCTGCTGGCGCTCGCGGGGCTGGTCCGGGGGCGGCGCGGCCTGTGGGCCGGCGCAGGGGCGGCGGCGTTGTTGACGCATTACTTCTCGCTTTTCCCGTTGGGCGCGGCCGCCGGCGTGATGGCCCTGGCGGCGCTCGGGCGGGCCCGGCCGACCGGACGCCGCGGGGCGGCGGTCGGACGTGAATGGGTCTGGCTGGTGCTGCCGTTCCTGCCGGCGCTGGGATGGGGGCTGCTGGCCTTCCAGGTCACGACGGGCTTCCAGAGCTTCGCCACCGGCTCGCCGCCCGGGCTGGCAACCTTCCTGACCGAGTTGGGGCCGGAGCTGATCCTGGCACTGCCGGTGCTCCAGCCGTTGGGGACAGCGCCGGCCGCCGGCTGGGGGTACGGGCTGTTGGCGTTGGGGGTCCTGGGGCTGCTGGCGCTGGTGAAGGCTGAGCGGGAACGCGGGTTGGCCGTGGCCCTGGCATTGATGCTGGGGGCGGCCGGCATCTTTGCGCTCTGGCAGCTGCGGCCGGTCCACCAGTCGCGCTATCTGCTCTGGGCGCTGCCGTTGACGGCGTTGGGCGCGGCGGCGGCATTGGAACTGCCGTGGCGGATCGGTCGGCGGTCGGGGGACAGGGAGCGCCGCCTGGGGGCGGTGGGGCTGCTGGCGCTGGCCGGTATGGGGGCCGTGCTGTGGAGCGCGCCGCGTTCCCAGGCTTTAGTGCAGGCTGATCCCACGCTCTGGTACCCCGATTTTCGCAGCGCGGTCGCCTTCATGAATGAACGCGCCCGGCCTGGTGACCAGGGGCTGGCGATTGCGGCGCACGGCGTGCAGCTCTTCAGCGCCTATCGCAGCCCGGTGCCGTTCGCGGCCGGGCCGGCCGTCGGGGAGCGTGCCCGTCCTGAGGCCGCGGTGCAGCTCCTGGAGGCCATCCGGCCGGACACAGGGGGCTACCGCTGGCTGCTCTTCTATCAAGATGGCGTCGTGGACCCCAGCGCGCTTTTCCCCGGTACGTTGGAGGCGGCGGGGGGGTACCGGGCGGAAATGTTCTATACCCGCGAGGCACGCTTGTTTGCCTACACCGTTCCTGACGACCGGCCGCTCAGCCCTTTGCGGCCCACTCATTCCCTCACCGTGACGTTCGCCAACGGGATGGCGCTGCGTGGCTTCACGGTCCACCGTGAGGACCGGCTCATCCCCGTCTATCTGTTCTGGGAACTCGGCCAGTCACAACCGGTGGGACTGGTAGGCGCAGTCCATCTGGCGCGCCAGCCTGGAACACCGCCGTTTACGCAACAAGATAAGCCGGTCCTGAATGAATACTGGCCGCTGCCGCATTTGCCGACGGGTGAGTTGCTGGCCGACCGCTATGAGCTGGTGCTGCCGGCCGATTTGCCCCCTGGCACTTATTATCTTGCGGCCCTGTTGTACGATCCGCAAACCATGCAACGTGTTCTGCTGG
>CAYTGR010000013.1:0-87933 GCA_964437445.1 uncultured Anaerolineales bacterium
CCAGATAGCGCGCGAGCGATTCGCGCACCGTGCCGGCAGCGCCGGTGGCAGGTTCAATGCCGTACTCGCGGAAAAAGGCCACTGCTCGGCCTCCCATCCCGCCGCTGAGTATCACCTTGGCCCCCAGGCTGTGGATGAAGGCGGGCACCTGTCTCGGTTCGCGATTGGGGTAATAGGGATTGGCGACCATTTCCACCTCCTGTACTTCCTGGCCTTCCACCTCGGCCAGGGCGAAGTAGGGGCAGCGCCCAAAGTGCGGGCTGACCTGGGCCTCCAAGCCGTCAGCGTCTAAGGTAGCAATAGCAATCTTGAGCATCGTTATCTCCCGTGAATTAGTTTGTTTGAGTATGCCCGTCATCGGCAGGCGTTTCCAACCGTACTAAGCTGCCGGCGTTGAAGGCAGCAATCACCTCGCGGACGGTCGCGCCGGCCAGCGTATAGGCCGGCACGCCCGCGGCTTGCAAGACACGAAAAGCGTTGGGCCCCAATTGGGGAGCGATCACGGCGCGCGCGCCGTGTTGCAAGACCACCTGCATGGCCTGTACCCCCGCGCCACCGGGGGATTGGAGCGCTGGATTGGGCCAGGCTTCAAACTCCAGAGTGGCAGGGTCAACAAAGATAAAAGTCTGGCAACGCCCAAAGACCGGGCTGGTCGGCGCTTCCAGATCGGTACCGTCGGCTGGAATGACAACTCGCATGGATACCTCCGCAGGATCAGCTGTGGGCGGGGCGGTGGCAGCTTCACCGGTCGCCGTTAGCTCGGCGTACAGAGCCAGGACATATTCCAACACCTGTTGGGTCTGGCGTAATTGGGCGACGCAACAACGCAGCACCTCTTGCCCGGCAGGCGTGAGCGCGTAGACGCGGCGGGGTGGTCCATGGGTTGCTTCTCCATCCCAGATAGAGCTGACCCAGCCGTAGCCCTCCATTTCACGCAGTGCGCGGTAGACGACCGTGGGGGGCATAAAGTCCAGGCCGAATTCAGCGAGCCGGCCTAAGAGCGTATAGCCATGGGCGGGAGCCTGCGCCAGTAAAAGTAACAGCGCTGGGTCGAGAAATTGTCCCATACGCCGGGTGCAGCCGCGCCCGCCACATTGTCTCCAACGGCGATTGTGCATTGCAGGTCTCCGCTAATAGTATATTATCTATTGACATTTTGTCAATAGATGACGTTGGATGACCGTTGCATCGGGTTTACCTCCGCCCGTGGTCAGCGCGGTGGCCGCCCGGCGCGTTGTTCGCCCTGCTGGACCTCCGTTTGCACCTGGCAGAGCCGGCGCAGGCGCTCCGGGCGGGTGGGCTTCTGGGGGCACAAGGATGCAGGGACAGCTCGTTTGCCTTTCCTCCAATCAGTGCTACACTCTGACCGGAGTAAGCGATGAGGCTCGCTTGGGTATAAACCGCCGGCGCCCGGCTGATAGCCTCTACCCTTGAGCTGCTGGTAGAGGCTGTTTTTATACTATGACTGACATACTCAATGTATCACAATACCGTTGTATCTACCTCACGCTGCGCACTTTGGAAGAGCGATTGCGCCAGGCTGCGGCCTGGCTGCAAGGCGCAGAAGAGCAGGGGCAACTTTATCAGCGCACCTTGAAGCTGTCACCCGAGCGCCGGGCGCTGGCTCAGCAACAGGTCAACGAGGCGCTGGCTTTGCTTACCGACCTGGCCCAAACCTTGGGGCTGGAGGCTGAGACCGATGAAGCGGCCGGCCACATTCGGGCTGCTTTGAGTGTCAGTTGGGCCGATTTGTGCGACGCCCGGTCCAGTAAATTGCAGCGCTACGGCGCGGTGCATCCTGGCCTGGCTGCCGTGTTGGACCCATCGATAGAACGGTTGGCCGAGCTGGCGCTGTCTATTGCCAATTTAATGCAGCACGAGGCCTGACCCGTTAGTGTGGCGGCGTCCCGCCGTCGAATCCAAATTTTCAGGAGGTTAAATTATGTCCACTACAATTGAAGAAATCTGGGCCCGCGAGATTCTGGATTCGCGTGGCAACCCCACCGTGGAGGTGGAAGTCTGGTTGGAAGATGGCGCGCATGGCCGGGCTGCTGTGCCTTCCGGCGCGTCCACCGGCGTGCATGAGGCGCTGGAATTGCGCGACGGTCAGACTACGCGCTACAACGGCAAGGGTGTCCTGCAGGCGGTCGCGCACGTCAACGATGATCTGGGTCCCGAACTGTTAGGGCTGGATGCGCTGGATCAGGCGGGGGTGGATCAGGCCATGCTGGTCCTGGACGGCACACCCAACAAGAGCAAGTTCGGCGCCAATGCCATCCTGGGCATCAGCCTGGCTGTGGCGCGCGCCGCCGCGGATTCCGTTGGGCTGCCGCTCTATCGCTACCTGGGCGGGGTGACCGCGCGGGTTCTGCCCGTGCCGATGTTCAATATCCTCAACGGCGGTGTCCACGCCAATTGGCAGGGAACCGATTTGCAGGAATTCATGATTGCTCCTGTGGGCGCCCCCAGCTTCCGCGAAGCGCTGCGTTGGGGGGCGGAAACCTACCACGCGCTCAAGGGCGTCCTCAAAAGCAAGGGCTACACCACCGGCGTCGGCGACGAGGGCGGCTTTGCGCCAGCACTCAAAACCAACGCCGAGGCGGTGGAGTTGATTTTGCAGGCGATTGAGAAGGCCGGCTATCGCCCCGGCGAACAGATCGCCATTGCCCTGGATCCGGCCTCCAGTGGCTTTTATGAAGATGGCCTCTATCACCTGCGCACCGAAGGGCGCAAGGTCACGGCGGCGGAGATGGTCGCCATGTATGCCGAATGGGCCCAGAAGTATCCCCTCGTGGTCCTGGAAGATGGGCTGGCCGAGGATGACTGGGAAGGCTGGCGGCTGTTGAACCAGACCTTGGGCGGGCGGCTGGAACTGGTTGGCGATGATCTCTTCGTGACCAACGTGGAACGGATCGCGCGCGGCATCGCGGAAAATGTCGCCAACGCCGTCCTGATCAAACTGAACCAGATCGGGACCCTGACGGAAACGATCGCGGCCATTGAAATGGCGCGCAAGGCCGGCTGGGGCGCTATGGTCTCGCACCGCAGCGGCGAGACGGTGGACAGCTTCATCGCCGACTTCACCGTGGCACTCAGCACCGGCCACTTGAAGACCGGCGCACCGTGCCGCGGCGAGCGGGTGGAGAAGTACAACCAACTGATGCGGATTGAGGAAGAACTGGGCGAGGCGGCCCTGTACGCCGGGCGCAAAGCCTTCGTGCGTTAAACCCCTACACGCAAGCGGGGGAGCGCCACCCTGGCGCTCCCCCGTCCTCAGGAGCAAATCATGGCAAATCTATGGCATGAGTTACCCCCTGGTCCCCAAGGCGGGCTGGAGGTGGTGTACGTCGTAGTGGAAATCCCCAAACGGTCACGCAACAAATTCGTCTACGATTTACAGGGTGGCTTCATCAAACTGGATCGGGTGCTGCACTCTTCGCTGCACTACCCCGGTGATTATGGCTTCGTGCCGCGGACTCTCTACGATGACGGCGATCCAGTGGATGTCTTGGTGATGACCAACGAGCCAACCGCTGCGGGTTGCATTATTGAGGCCCGGCCCTTGGGCATTTTCCGGCTGTTAGATCGCGGCCTGCATGATGATAAGGTATTGGCCGTTCCGGCCACCGATCCCCTGTTTGACGCTTATCGGGAATTGAGCGATGTGCCGGCCCACTTTTTAGACGAAGTGCGGCACTTTTTCAGCGTCTACAAGGATCTGCAACAGGTGCAGGTCGTGCCCGGGGAATGGGCTGACCGGGCGGCGGCACTGGCCGATATTGAGCGCGCGTGCGATCACTATGCCCGGCAATTGCGCACGCAGCGGTGAAGCTCAGCGCGCCAGGCTGGCTTTAGCGCGGGGGGATATTCCCCATGCCCAAAGAAACGCCCTATCTGGTGGACAGTTTGACCGCTTTGCCGGCCGACTGGCAAAGTGCGGTGGCGGCGGCGTTGCCGTCGGCCGAACCGCCCCATACCATCGTGATGATTCCCCGCCATACTCAAACCACCCAAAAACGCCGCCGTTTCGTTCCGGCCCAGGCGTTGCTCTTCACCGCGGCCGGCGTGCTCCAGGTACAGGCCGGGATGACGCCGGAGCAGCCTCCTGCCGCACTTTATCTCCGGGGCGCCGATTTGCTGGTCATTCGCCACAGCCTGATCTTGCTCTACGGTTGCCTGGAATTGACGGGGTTGGTTGACGATACGCCGACGCGCCTCGTCGTGGAATATAACACAGTAGGCTTACCCCTGCTGCTGCCGGCCTGCCAGCAATTGGTCCAGCTGGCCTACGGTGTGCCGCCGGCCCGGGTCTCCGACACCGAGCCCCTTACCGTTCCCTTGCTCCAATCCTTGGACCAGCAGTCGTTCAAATTCAAGAATGGGCTTCAGTTTTACGCCCTGTTGCCCGGTGAGCCGCTGTTGGGATATGTGTGGCAACCTCGCATCACCCGGCGCGTGATCGGGCCCCTGCGCCGCTCTATCGCGCCGGCAGCCTTGCTGGCCCTCACGCCCCAGGCCGTCATCCTCATGACAGAGGAGCGGGCCAAAGGTGCGGCGTATGGCTGGCTCATCACCTTCTGTCCTCGCCGCCGCCTCACCGGCCTTGCCATCCGGCCGCGACCGCCTTGGTATGTGTTGAGCGTGGCTTTAGAGCGCGCCACGCCTGCTCCCCCTGTGCTTCTGGAGAGCGAGCGCGCGGCCGCCTGGGAACAGCTGTGGGCGAGCCAGGGCCAATCTCTTGGAGAGGGATAAGATGACCCAAATTTTGCTGATCAGACACGGGCAAACTGCCTGGAATCGGGTGGAGCGCTTTCGCGGGCAGGCCGATATTCCTCTGGACGAGGTGGGGCTGGCGCAAGCGGCGCGTACAGGGGAATATGTCGCTGCGTTCTGGCAACCGGTAGCGGTCTACACCAGTCCCTTGACCCGCACCCGGCAGACTGCCGCTGCCATTGCGGCCCCCTGGGGCCTGGCCGTACAACCCCATCCCGGCCTGTTAGACATTCACTATGGGGCCTGGCAGGGCCTGACCCCCGACGAGGTGGCTGCGCGCTGGCCGGTGGAACTGGACCAATGGCATCATGCGCCGGCGGTGGCATGCATCCCCGGCGGTGAGTCGCTGGCACTCCTGCGCGAGCGCGGCCTGGCGGCGGTGCACGAACTCACCGCGCGCCACCCGGAGGAGACCATTGTCCTGGTCGGGCACACCGTCATCAACCGCGTGCTGTTGTTAAGCCTCTTGGGGGTGGGCCTGGAGGCCTTCTGGCGTTTGCGGCAGGATCCCTGCGCCATCAATGTGATTGAGGCCACCGCCGGGCAATTCGTGCTCTGCTCTCTTAATCAGACAGCTCACCTTTTCTCGGCAAAGACCTCATGATACAGATCTTCCCCGTAGCTGGTCTCCAGGGGGCTGCCGGGGAGCAACTTGAACGAGCGCGAACCATCGGCTTGCCGCTCGGCCCGCAGGAAACAGGCCCTGGTCAGCTCTTGTTCGTAAAAGCTGCGGGCAAATTCGTACAGGTGCGTCACGAAGAAAATCTTGATGCGCTTTTCCAGTAGGGCGCGTACAATCTGCCGGGCGATCTCGGAGCCTTCGCGCTCGTTGGTCGCGGCAAAGGATTCGTTGAACAATACCAGCGCGTCGGGTGTGAGCTGCTCCACGATTTGACTCATGCGGCTGAGCTCTTCGTCAAATTTGCCGCTCTTCATCGTCGTATCCTCTTCCCGTTTGTAGTGCGTGAAGAGGCCCCGGCATACATTCGCCGTCAGCGCCTCAGCCGGCACGAACATTCCGCTCTGCATCATCAATTGGGCCAGGCCAATACTACGCAAGAAAGTGGACTTGCCGCCCTGATTCGCGCCGGTGATGATGAAGAGTTCTTTGCCATCGGCGTCCCCGGTGTTGGCCACCACCGCTTGTTGCATCGTCAAGGCCAGGGTGACGTCGTATAATTCTTTGAACGTGTGACGCCGTTCACCGGCCGGGACCGGGACGGGAAAGGCGATGGGGGCATGAAGCTGGTCCAGCTGTTCCGCCAGATTCAAACAGCCCATATAAAATGCCAGTTCATGTTGTAACCGCACGAAGAAGTTTTCAATATGCTCGGCCGACTGCGCCAGCGCATTCGCTACCAGATTGATGCCCCGGTCGCGCAGCTCGCTCAGCGCCCGGGCGCCGGCTTCGTCGCGGGGATGGATACTGAACGTATACTCCGGCGAGCGGGAGGCCAGGACCCGCTGGAACCAATGTTGCGGGGGGGCGGTGGGCTGACGCAACACATAATCTGTGCCCTCATTGCCCGGCCCCAGGCGGGCGCTGAGCAGGACCCCTTGACGAAACTTCAAGCGCCCTAAATGAGTTTGCACTTGAGCAAAAAATTCGTCGTTCAGCTCTTCCTGGATCATTGCAAAGAAGCGGGTGAACCCCGCCGAGGTAAACTCGGTGGCGTGTTCATCGGCGAGCGTCCTCAAGACGCGGAGATAGTGCACATACATCTCCAACATCTCGCGCGCACTACTCAGGATACCGCTGGGATAAGTGGTGAAAATACTCAACCACCGGCGCTGCTTGTTCTCCCGCGCCTCAATGGGGAGGCGATAAATAGCCCGCACGATCTGCGGCTGCTTCAGGCAGTCCTGGAGGATCTCCTGACGATACCGGATGGTCTCAGGACTGTCGGAGCTATGCAAGAGCACTTGTTGGACAATTTCGTACAAGAATTTGTCGCCCAGCGCCATCGCGTTGAACAACGTTGTCAATTCCAAATCCTGGATGAGAGCCGCGGCGTGAGGTGGCAGCGGCTGTTCAAAATCAAAATCCTGGTCAGGGAATAACAGAAAAGCTTTCACGCGCGTATCCGTTTCTGCAGCTGGGCATAGGTTAGCCCATGCCTTTCGGCGAGGGTCAGCGCATAAGCCAGCCCATCGGCGGGTTGGCGCACAATGTGATAGGTGCGCGCGGCCGGATTATCCGGTGGCACCGTGCTGACCATGCTGACAGTTTGCTGGTTAAGCGTAGCCAGCTCGTCAATGAATGTGACACAGACCCCCAACGCATCCAGGCGGAGGATCTGCTCTACCACCGCGCGGCCCAGAAAGATTGCATCCTGCAACGTGGTGGAGTTAAAAATCTCATTCATAATGATGATGCTCTGGGAAGTGGCGTGGTCCAGGATCGTTCGGATGCGCAGTAGATCGTCTTGCAGTTTGCCGCGCAGGTTGCGAATATCCTCTTCCCGTTCAAAGTGGGTGAAGATCTGGTCACACAGGAAAAGCCGGGCGGTCCGGCCGGGGACAGGATAGCCGAGGCTCGCCAGGTAGTGCAATTGGCCGAACATGCGGGCAAAGGTGGTTTTGCCTCCCTGGTTGGGACCGGAGACCACCAGCAGGCGTTCCGCGCCCTGCAAATAGAAATCGTTGCAAACCACGGGCACCCCCTCGGCCGCGCACTTCTCCGCCAGTACCAGATCAAAACCCGCCTCTACGGCAATCGTTTTACTATCGGTCACGACCTCCGGGTAGCAAAAAGGCAATCCGGCCGCTTTGATTTTGGCGATATAGTCCAGATAGGCGACATAGAATTGAATCTCCTGGTCAAAACGGCTGAGCGTTTCATCCAGAAAATTGGTGTGCTGGCTGTAATAGGCACTGAGCCGGGCAAAGACCTCCGGGTACAACTGGGCGACAAAGTTCAGGATGGCCGCTTCCACGTGATTCATCCCGGTCCCCACGGCCAACCGGGCCCGGTAATCCTTGACCGCCCCCTGGCGGAAGCGTTCAAAAGTGGCCGCTACTTCCACGCTATAATCGGTTTCGCCTTCATACTTCCGTACCCGCACCCGCGAATCCTTGATGGTGACGCAGTAAGTCACCGTGGCTAACGCGGCCTGGAGCTGGCGCGTTTCGGCTTGCAGCGTGGTGAAGGGTTCAGCGGCCACGTAGGCGACCAGATAGGCGCGGAAGTCCAACAGGCCCTGGGAATGCAGTTCGGCCTGGCTCAGTTCCTGGGCCAGGGCCGCCACGGCGTCACAGTATCCGGCCACGGCAGCCAAAAACCAACCGGCTTTATGATAGGGGTACTCTAATTTTTCCACCAGTCCCAGATGTCGCCGCACACTCTGCATCTGTTCGGCAAAGGTTTTGATGACGGACAACAACGGGCCGGTTTCCAGGTCCTGGCTCACGGCCTGGCGGTACTGCACGGTTGCTATATCGTGGAGCGGGGTATAGAGTAGCGGCCCCAGGTTGTACTGGCGTTTCCGAGCCGTGAGTGCCTTGACCAGCTGGTTGAGATTGAGGTCGGCCAGGCAGGCCGGTTCGGTGGGGAGTGCGCTGCGCGTATCGGCAGCGCGGCTGGGAAATACAATGCTGTAAAAAGTCATCACGCCCTCTGGGTGCAGGTAGGCATTAAACGCGCGGCTTCTTCACGCAGGGAGGGCCGATCGCTGGCGGCGGCCCAGGTCAAAGCCGTGGTACAGGCTGCCGTGCCAAAGCAATCAGAACGAGCCAGCGCACGCAGGGCCGCCAGCCGCGCCGGAATCGCGGCTTCCCTGTCTTGCAGCAGCGTCAGCAGGGCGGGAATCGCCGCCGGATCTCCCAGCGCTCCCAGGCTTTCCGCGGCCGCGCACAGCACTTCGTAAGCGCGCGGCCGGCGGGCAAGCAGGTCGAGCAAGGGCGGCACCGCCCGGCGGTCGCCCAGTTCCGCCAGCATCTCACAGGCCAGGCAGGCCCGGGTCGGCTCAGGGTGCCGGAGCGCGGCGCAGTAACGGAGCACCAGATCGTATTCCACGTCCTCCAGCGCCGCCCCGCAAACCGGACAGTGGGTTTGCTCAGCTGTTACCTCTGCCCAACAATGCACACAATAATAGGTGATCATTACCAGATGCCTCGCGCCCCGGAGACCAATCCTACCGCGCGCAGCCAGGCATCGCGCTCAGTGCCCAGCGGCTCGTCCTGAAAACGATAGTCCTGCTTGCGAATGAGCTCCTGCAACTCTGCCAGCAGCCGTTCTGTGGCGGCGCGCTGGGCCTTGAGCAAGGGATGCAGCTGGGCCATAGTGGCCGGCTGGCGCAGCAGTAAGCGCAGGTGTGGCCAGCACAAGCCTCCACTTTGTTCTAAGCAGGAGGCAATTTCCGGCTCCTGGCTGTGTTCCAGTAAAACATGGCTATAGGCCACTTCTGTCTGTTCCCGGATACGGCAGGCCGGACAAGTCGCTTGCGGGGCCAACTCGGCCTCCAGCGCCGCGCTGTCGGCGGCCTCGCCGCTTAGCCGCGCCCGCAGCCAGGTCAGCGCCCCCACCGGATTGTCCGGCAGGGTCGCGGTTTCAAAGGCACGCAGCGGCTCCAGGAGCGCGCGCAACGCGGCACTGTTCAAAATCGCCAAATCCAATACGGCTCCCGTCTGCTCGCTCAATTGCCAGGCGTGGAGATTACAGAAGCCCCGGGCCTGCTGCACCTCTTGCTGAACGCGCGGATCATTGGCATATTCGTAAACCAACGATTCCATGAAGCGCTGTACACTGCGGCCGGCCAGGCGGCACAGGGCACACCCCGGGACTTGTAAAGCCTCCTGTAATTCGTAATAGAGGGTATGTTTTCCCATCAATGCATGACTCCTAACAAAATAGCCTCTACTTAACGATCGGTGTCGTCAGTAGAGGCTATCAGTCTCAGCGACAATGGGCACTGGCCCGGCGAGCCTCATCGCACATAACCCGCCGCTCATTATAGTCCTATCAGGCCAAAGGGCAAATTCAAGAATCTTCCGGCGGCCGGCGGGCTGGTCTTACAGCCGGACCTTTATGGTATAATCGGCGCATGGAATACCACCGGCAGGCAAATACAAAAGCGGTTCACTTCTTGCTGGAAGGACTTGCTGTATGGCTATTGGCGCTGCTGATCGTCGCGCTGCTCTACCTGATCTTCACCCGTCCTCCCATTTCCTATGCCAGGCAGGCGGCTTCATTGGATGAAACGGTGAAGGCCCGCGTCCTTCAGGTCCTGGATGAGTCGTCCCAGATAGACGAAAATGGCCTGGTCCAGGTGAGCCAGACTCTGGCCCTGGAAATCCTCAGCCGGGGGACCTACTACCAACAGCAGGTCACCATCACTTACAACGGCCTGGGTCCCAGCCTGAACGAAGTTCATTTTAAGGCCGGCGAGCAAGCTCTCGTCATGGTCTCCCAACGCCCGGATGGGGAGGTGCGCTTTGCCGTCGCCGACCATGTCCGCCACGGGCCGCTGCTGGCCTTGAGCCTGCTGCTGGTCGCCGTAACTATCCTCGTCGGGCGAGGGCAGGGGGTGCGGGCGCTGGTGGGGCTGGCGCTCAGTGGCCTCCTGATTGGCGGCTTCGTCCTCCCCCAGATCCTGGCCCACCGCGATCCGGTCTGGGTGGCCATCGTGGGCACGGCGCTGTTGTTAGCCGTCACGCTCTATCTGATCCAGGGCTGGAACAGCGCTGCGCACGCCGCCTTGCTGGGTATGGTAATCAGCCTGGGCCTGACCGGCGCGCTGGCCTATCTCTGGGCCCGGTTGGCCTACCTCACCGGCTTCGGCAGCGAGGAGACGATGTACTTGCAGGCGATTGGGGTCGGCGTGCAGATGCGCGGGTTGCTCCTGGCCGGCATGATCATCGGGGCGGCGGGCGTGTTGGACGATGTCGTGCTGGCTCAGGCGGTGACCGCTTTCACGCTTGCCGAGGCGGACCCCATGCTGCCGGCCCGCGAGCTCTACCGCCGGGCGATGAAGGTCGGCGTCACCCACCTGGCCTCCATGATCAACACGCTGGTCCTGGCCTACGCCGGGACAGCGCTGCCGTTGATGATCCTGTTCTACCTCTTTGCCGAGCCCTGGTATCTCACGCTTAACCGGGAATTGCTGGCCGAGGAGATCGTGCGCACGCTGGTGGGCAGTCTCGGCTTGATGGTCGCCGTGCCGTTGACCAGCTTCATTGCCGCGCAGGCCGCCGCGGCTCAGCACCCCACAGTTCCGGCCGGCGACTGAGCTGAAGAATGCCGGCTCCTGACGGTGGGCTGTAGGGCGGAGCGGTTTCTTCTGAAAATAACGTTCTGTGTTTGTAGCCGGGCGCTTCAACGCCGTCTGTCGCGCTGAAGCGCGGTACTATGAACCTAATTTTCATCCCACGGCTGGTGAACGCCAGTGCATGGGGAATTCCCCTGAAAGCCAGAGCGGCTATGGCGGGCACGGTGCGAACCGGTGAAACTGTCGGTTCATGACCGAATGGACGACAAAGGCTTGTTTTCTTGCTTATTTCTGCTACAATAGGCGAGGATATTCCATCCCATATAGGCGATGAAGCTCGCCTGGCTAAAATCTGTCCGCGTGGGCTAATAGCTTCTACAAGGTTTAGGTGGAAGCTATTTTTAGTCTTCCACTGGCTCTTGTTTTCCGTATGGCGACTATCCTTAGCAATGAAAGAAGTTTCTATGCCTAAGATGATCTGTGCCATCTTCATGACCCTGCACATTGCCCGGTCAACCGTGCCGGCGTGGAAACGGCCGACCTTGAGAGTGCGCGGGTTGCGGCCCCCTGTGCTCCGTCCGGAACAGTTCGGCTCGCGGGAACCGGGGTAGCGTTTGGAATGGAAGTATAGCTGATGTCGTCTTTTCTACAATTGTTACTTAACTTATGTTTGTTGATTACGGCGGCAAAGGTTGGGGGCTGGATAGCTGTCCAGCTGCGCCAACCTGCTGTGTTGGGAGAACTCCTCGCCGGACTGCTTTTAGGCCCCAGTCTACTCAACGAGCTGGAATGGGCCATTTTCAGCAACCCCGCACAACCTCACTTACTTGCCGAAACCATCTTTGAACTGGCCGAATTGGGCGTTATCTGCCTGATGTTTCTGGCCGGCCTGGAAATCACTCCCCGCGAGTTGTTGCAATCCGGTAAAGTGGCGGTGCTGGCCGGGATCTGTGGGGTACTGTTGCCGCTGGGGCTGGGCAGCGGCCTGGCCTGGCTTTGCGGTTACACCGGCACGGCGGGCTTCTTTGTGGGAATCGTCTTGACAGCTACCAGCGTCAGCATCAGCGCACAAACCTTGCTGGAATTAAAAATGCTGCGCAGCCGGGAAGGGTTGGCCCTCTTGGGGGCCGCTGTCGTGGACGATGTCTTGGTCATTCTGTTGCTCTCCGTCTTTGTCGCCTTGGCGGGGGCTGGGACAGGCGGCCCGCTGTACCTGATCCTGTTGCAGATGGTTGGGTACCTGGTAGTGGCCGGGGGGGTGGCCTTTTGGGTGCTACCCCGGTTAGCCGGCTGGATCCAACGTCAGCCTATCAGTGAAGGGTTGGCGGCGCTGGTCTTTGTCATGGCTTTATTCTTCGCCTGGTCGGCCGAAGTAGTGGGGGGCCTGGCGGCCATTTCGGGGGCCTTTATCGCCGGTCTCGGTTTTGGGCAGAGCCGGGCGCGGGAGACGATTGCCCGCCAAATGCACGTCCTCACGTATGCCTTTCTGGTACCGATTTTCTTTGTGAGCATTGGCCTCAAAACTGATTTTCATGCCTTGCGCAATGCCAATCTGCCGTTTGCCTTAGCCTTATTAGGAATAGCGGTACTGGCCAAAATCATTGGCTCCGGACTGGGGGCCTACCTGGGGGGCTTTTCCCGCCGTAGTGCGTTGCGTGTTGGCCTGGGGATGGTGAGCCGTGGTGAAGTGGGGCTCATTGTGGCCTCGGTGGGGGTGGCGGCGGGTTTGCTCCCCGCTGAATTTTTCTCGGTGGCCACGCTCATGGTGGTGGTCACCACGCTTATCACGCCGCCGCTGCTCCGTTGGGCCTTTCACGAACCGGCGGCCCCACAGCAAGCGGAAAGTCGTGACCGGGCGCCACGGAGGCGCTAAAACCTATCTTTTTAGGAATTCACCATGCACCGGCGGTGCACCAGCGGTGGGATGAAAATGTGGGCAGTGAGCGGTGAGCAGGAAACAGGAACTTCTACCTGCTGCTCTCTGCTCACTACTTAACTGGTTTCTATCTTCAGAGGAGGAGGCTACTATGTACATGGTCATGTTTGTGTTGCACGACCCCGATCAGCTAGACGCGGTGTTAGATGCCTGGTGTCAGCTGGGCGTGAGTGGGGTCACGATCATTGAAAGCAGTGGCATCTACCGCCGCCGCGCGCAGCAGCAACGGATTCCCCTCCATTTTCTCTTTGAATCGTTGGCAGACCATACCGAGGCCGGCAATTACACGCTTTTTACCTTGGTGGAAAGTGAAGAGCGCGCCCGGCAGTGTGCTGAGGCCGTGGAAGCCGTGGTGGGCGATTTGCGTGAGCCCAATACCGGTGTGCTGGCAGCCTGGCCGCTGGCTTTCTTGCGGGGTGTGCCGAAGCATGGGGCAGAGTAGGAGCCGGTCATGGTCTGGATTACATTTCTGGGCAGTGCGGCGATTTTAGTGCTGGCGGCCATGAAACTGGCCCAATACGGTGATGTGATTGCTTATCGTACCCGCCTGGGCGGGATGTTTATCGGAACTCTCTTGTTGGCAGGCGCGACCTCTTTGCCGGAGTTTCTCACCTCCATTAACTCCATCCAGCAAAACCAGCTCAATTTGGCCGCCGGCAACATGTTTGGCAGTAATATGTTCAACATGTTTATGATCGGCTTGCTGGACATGATCTTTTATCGGGCTCGGATCTTGCGGCGCGTGGCCCTGAAACATGCGCTGACCGGCAGCCTGGGTATTTTGTTGATCGGCATGGCGGCGTTCTTCTTGCTGGCCGGGCTGGAGTGGCAGATCGGCTGGGTGGGTGTGGATAGCTTATTGCTGATCGCCACTTATCTGGTGGGGGTCTGGTTGCTGCGTAAACAACATACCGGCGCTCCGGGAGCTGCGCCGGAAGCCGTAGAGCCTTCACTGCCTTCATTGGGGCATGCTCTGGTGGGCTTTGGACTGGCAACGGCCGTGCTGATTTTCGTCACGCCGTGGCTGGTGCGCAGCAGCGCAGAGATCGCCGTTATTACTGGCCTGGGGACGGGCTTTGTGGGCACAGCCCTGTTGGCGATGATTACCTCGCTCCCTGAACTGGTGACGACGGTAGCGGCTGCCCGTATCGGCGCGTATGATCTGGCGGTGGGCAACCTCTTCGGCAGCAACCTGTTCAATATGTTTGCCTTAGGCGTGACCGATTTCTTCTACCTGCAAGGGCGTTTCCTGGGTGCGCTCGACCCGAATTTTGCCCTGGTGGCCCTCTTAGGGCTCATTTTGACCGGCGTCGGGTTGGTGAGCAATCAGGCCCGGCTGGAACGGCGGCTCTGGCTGGTAGAAGTGGATGCGCTGTTGCTCATCGTGCTCTATCTGGCCGGGCTGGCGTTTATCTACACCAGACAAATCGGCCTGTAAGGGCCAGTTCAACTTTGTGGAGAGAGAATGGTCACCGTCGCTTTAGTTTACAATTTGATTCACTCTGAGACTTTGCGCAATGCCCCCCTGGATGCCCTGGCCGAATATGACGATACCACCACCATCCAGGCGATTCATACGGCTTTGACCTCGGCGGGACATCAGGTGATAGATATAGAAGCCGACGAGGCTATCGCAGAACGGCTGCGGAGCGTGCGCCCCGATATCGTTTTCAATATCGCCGAAGGGCTACGCGGGGAAAGCCGCGAATCACATGTCCCTGCCATTTGTGAGATGTTAGGGCTGGCTTATACCGGCTCCACCCCTTTAACCCTGGCGCTGTGTTTGAATAAGGCGCGCACCAAAGAAATTTTGCTGCACTATGGAATCCCTACGCCCCGCTTTGTCGTGCTGAATGACCCTTTAGCCGAGTTATCCGTTCCGTTGCGTTACCCCTTGATTGTGAAATTGCTCCAGGAAGGTTCCAGCATGGGACTTTCGGAGCGTTCCATCGTGGATGACGAAGCAGCCCTGCGGGCCCAAGTGGCGGCACTTTTCCGGTGTTATCACGAGCCGCTCCTCGTTGAGGAATTCATCCAGGGCCGGGAATTCACGGTGGGGGTCTTGGGTAATGGAACGCTGTACACGTTGCCCATTACCGAAGTTGTCTTTCAGGACCCGCGCGGCATTGTGCTGTTTGCACCCGATGCGGCCATGGTGGCCCTGTACTGCGAGCAAGGCATTGACGTAGCGGCTTTGCCTCAGGCCCACCACCGTTCTGTTTGCCCGGCCCAACTCCCCCCCGCTTTACAAGCCCGGATTGAACAAACGGCGCTCCGGGCTTTCCGGGCGCTGGGCTGCCGGGATTGGGGGCGGGTGGATATGCGGCTGGCGCTGGATGGTGAGCTCTACGTGTTGGAGTTGAATCCCATTGCCGGTATTGCGCCGGGTTACTGGCTACCCCGTTCCGCCGAAGTCGCCGGCCTGAGCTATGCGGATTTCATCAACGAGATTCTCGCCCAGGCCTTACTGAGAGGCTCGAAGGGCAGCTCTTAGAGGGTAAAAGATAAGCCTTATGATCAAGGGGAACGAGATGGAATGAATTAAGGAGCGCAACCTGGATGGAAGAGTTGCTGATGACAGAAACTTTCATCATTGAGCTGTTATTGATTGTGGCGCTGGTGGCTGTCGCGGTACGGCGCTTGCGCGTGCCCTATACGGTAGCGCTGGTGCTGGCGGGGTTGGTGATCACGTTTCAGCAGACACTTACGTTTGACCTGACCCCGGAATTAATCATGGCGCTCTTTGTGCCGCCCCTGGTTTTTGAGGCGGCTTTCCATATCCAGTTGCGGCGGTTACAGGAAAACCTGATCCCGATTCTGGTGCTGGCCGTACCGGGGGTCTTATTGACCACCGTGATTGTCGCAGGCATTGTGGCCTGGGGGGTTCGGTTACCCATCACGACCGGCTTGATCTTTGGAGCCTTAATTTCGGCTACCGATCCAGTAGCCGTCGTTTCGCTCTTTCGCGTCCTGGGGACTCCCAAGCGGTTGGCTGTTATTGTGGAAGGAGAGAGCCTGTTTAACGATGGCACGGCCATCGTAGTTTTCAACCTGATTCTGGCGCTGGCTTTGCCAACGACGGCTGAGACCTCGTTGGTCAGCACCAATTTCAGCCCTTTCGTGGTCGCCGTGTTCAATTTCTTCCGGGTTGCTTTCTTAGGCCTGGGGGCAGGGATTGGTCTGGGTTGGCTTGTCTCTAAGCTGATTGCCCGGATTGACGATTATCTGGTGGAAACTACTTTGACGACCGTTCTGGCTTTTGGAGCTTACTTAGTTGCCGAACGGCTGCATGTCAGCGGCGTCCTGGCCGTGGTGGGGGCTGGTCTGGTCAACGGCAACATTGGTCCCAGGAATATGTCCCCCACGACCCGGATAGTGCTCTTCAATTTTTGGGAGTATCTGGCCTTTATCGTCAACTCGCTGATCTTTCTGTTGATCGGCCTGGATATTAACCTCCCGTAGCTGTTCACTCACGCCGGCTCTATTGCGATTGCTGTGCTGGCCGTGCTGATCAGCCGGGCCATCGTGGTCTATGGTTTGAGCTGGTTGGGGCGGTTGCGCCGGCGCAAGGTGCCGTGGAATTACGAACATGTGTTGTTCTGGGGGGGATTGCGCGGTGCGATTTGTCTGGCGCTGGCCCTTAGCCTGCCGGCCAGTTTGCCGGAGCGCGAATTGTTGCGGGTGATGGCGTTTGGCGTTGTTTTGTTTACCCTGTTAGTTCAGGGGACTACGATGAGTCCTCTCTTGCGGCGCTTGGGGCTCTTGCGCAGCACCGAAGCGCAACTGGACTATGAGCGTTGTCACGGTCAGCTGATGGCGACCCGGGCCGCACTGGACCGGCTGCGGCAGATTTATCACAGCGGGGTTATTTCGGCCACTACCTGGGAACAGCTGGCCCCGCGCCTGGAGGCGCAGCTGCAAGACTGTCTGAATACGCAGCGTGAGTTGTTGCATACCTATCCCGATTTGCAGGAAGCGGAACTGCGTGACGCTGAACGGGAGGGACTCAAGGCCCAGCGGGCCATGCTTTCTACTTTATTCAGTGATGGATTGATCTCAGAGCAAATCTACGAAGAGCTGCTTAACTCGGTGGACCTGGCGCTGGACAGTGAAGCCATCGGCAGCGAGGAACCACCGTTGCCGGCATCTGAGGAGTAAGGCGGCAGGGGGGTGCCCCCCATCAGCGCACATGAAAGTTCCGCCGCCCAGGCTCATTTCGGATTGGAGAATTCGGATTTGGGATTTCAGGATGAGGTACCCGCTGGCGGCCGGCTGAAATTGGCCCTACCCGGTTACCCGTGGCTGAACGCTTTCAAGGAGCGCAAACTTGAGTTTGTGGCTTCAGGCCGTGGTTGACCCTTGGCTTCCGTGGGAGTAGTTGCGGGCCTAAACCAGGCTACCGGTAGCGTTTGATTTGACAGGGGATGACCCTATGGTTAGATAGAACGGGCAGGAATCAGTTGAAAGAATATATCAGATTTAAGGAGCCTATAATGTCGCAACCGGCCTTTGTCGGTCCTTCGTCACGCACTCCACCCGCCTCGCCCCTGACCTTCCGGGGGCTGTGCGGGGAGGTGGATTATCCCTTGTTGGCGGATCTTGTCCGTGAGAGCCGTCAGGCGGACCGCATCCCTGACGCCGTATCGGTGGCAATCATCGCCCAGTCGTATGCTCCTAACGACCATTTTGATCCCGCCCGGCAGGTTTTGATCGCGGAACTGGCCGGGATAGCCATTGGGTATAGTCGGCTGGGCTGGTACTCCAGCGCGGCCGACAACCGGCTGTATTATCAAATCAGTTATCTGCGGCCCCAATATCGCGAGCTGGGCTACTGGCCCGCTATGGTCCGGCAAAACGATAGCCGTTTGCGGGAACTGGCCGCGACGCACTCGCCCCGCCCCGTGCATTTCCTGCAGGCCTGGGCCACGGATGCTCAGACGGAATGGATGGCGGCCTTAGAGGGCGAGGGGTACCAAATAGTGCGGCGCTTCAACAATATGCTGCATCCCTTGACTTCAATTCCTGTTAAACCATTACCGGCCGGGTTTGAACTCCGCCCGGTGCAGCCGGAGCATTTCCGGGCGATTTGGGAAGCCCAAAAAGAAATGAATCAGGGTATGTTTGAAAACGCCGACGAGGATTGGACTGAAGACCAATACCCGGCTTGGTTGGAAGCCGCTCAGCGGACCTCCGCGCTGTGGCAGGTAGCCTGGGCAGGTGACCGGCTGGCGGGGATGGTGCTTGCGCGCATTGACGCGGCGCAAAATGCGGAACGGGGACAAAAGCGCGGTTATACGGAGCATATCTACGTGCGCCGGCCCTGGCGGCAACAGGGCCTGGCCGGTGCCTTGATTGTGCGTGCTCTCCAGATGCTCCGGGCACAAGGCATGGAGGAGGCCGAATTGGGCGTGGATGCGGACAATGAAAGTGCTGCCTATCGGCTGTACGAGAGCCTGGGCTATAAAACCTACTACGTGGATCTCTGGTGGCGAAAAGCTATGGTTTAGCGGGCTGCCGCCATGGGGGCACACGATTTTGGGGTTTGCCAGCTGGTATCTTCTCAATATTTGGGGATTCAGGTTTGTAATGAGGCGCTTTAGCGCCGTTTTCAGCGCGCTGAAGCGTGCCACCACGAACTTTTGCCCTGCTTTTTGAGCAGATACCGGTACTGTGTGTCAGGAGCCCGATGCAGCATGATGAGGGTGGGGTTTGTCCACCACCCTCATAGTGTTACACCAGGCCCAGGAGCCGCCACCAGGTGACTTCAATGGGGATCAGGACGAGCAGCGTGACTAACGTGAGCGGCAGACCGTATTTCAGCACCTGGCGGTTGCTGTAACCGCCGATTTCGCCCTGACCGAGCAGGATGGCGACGTGCTGGAAGGGGAAAAGGTAGTGAATGGAGACGGCGGTATAGACCAGGAGCGCCGGGAACAGCGGACTCCAGCCCGCCGAGGTGGCATAATGGACCATCGGTGGCGCGACGATGGACATACAGGCCAGAGCGCTGCCCAACAGCATATGGATGAGCATGGTTGCGCCGCCGATCAAGGCCGCGAAGGCGTAGGGATTCTGCGGCGGGATGGCAGGCAGTAAACGGGCGGCCAGCCAGTCCGAGAGGCCGGTCGTTTTGCCCACCGTGCCGATTGCCAGCGCGCCAACCACAAAGAACAGAATCGGCCAGTTGATGCCGGTGCTGAGATCTTGAGCCTCCAACACATCGCCCACGCCGGGCAGCGATAACCCTACCACTGCCAGCAACGCCACCCAGGCCGGATCAAGATGGTGGATGAAGTCCGTGGTCCATAACGCCAGCGCTGCCAGCACCCACAGTAAGGTGACTATTTCGGTGCGGCGCAGGGGACCCAGGGTGTTCTGCTCTTGCCGCAGGGCGGCGCGGTCAATATGGAGCGGGCCGGTTTGCGGGAACACCAGCAGGTGTAACCCCAGCATCAACAGCGAAGCCAGCAGGCCCGGCACGGCCATATATCTGGCCCAATCCAGCCACCCCACCGAAAGGCCGCTAAACCCCACCGTCGCCAGATTGAGGGTGGAGTCGCCGGTCAGCACCATGGTGGAGGTGGCGGTCGTGGACACAAAAACCGAAAGCCCCACCGAAGCCTGATCCGCCGCGTTCATCCCGGCACGTTGGGTAATGGCGCGCAGCAGCGACATCAGTAGCAGAGCGCGCGGGAACGGGTGCGGGATGAGAAAGCTCAACACGAACCCCAGTACGTAGGTCAGAACAATGAGACTGTGGTATGAATTGGCATAGCGGATAATGAAAAAATAGGCTATGCGTTCGGCCAGGCCCGATTTGGTGACCGCGGCGGCGATTAGGAACGAGCCGATAATCAGCCACATCAGCGGTAAAGTCCAGATGTGAAACACGACCTCCGGCGTCGCCAGCCCCAACAGCAGGTAGCCCATGAGCATCAGCAGGGTGGCGTAGGCCGGCGGGACGACGTTGAAGATCCACCAGACCACCGTGAACAGGGTGATGCTGAGCGTCTTCCGTCCCGCCGGGCTGAGGTCACCGGGCAAGGGTAGCCCCCATAAAACCACCGCCAGAAGCAGGGAAAGGCCAATCCCTGCCAGTTTACGATTCCCAAACTGCACGCGGACGTGATTCAGGTTAGCGGCATAAGGCTTGATCAAGGAAATGCAGCACTTTCTGGATGTTATGCGGCTGTTCAAACGCCGGGTCGGCGTGCCGTGCCCCGGGTAGCAACTCTAACGTGACCTGCTCCGGGCCAAGCACAGCGCGCAATTTGGCGGCCAGGTTAACGGATTGTTGATAGGGCACGGTATCATCCCGGTCGCCGTGCTGAATGAAAAACGGCGGCAGGCCGGGGCGGATGTATGTCTCCGGGTTGGCCTGGCGCACCACGTCAGGGATTTGGGTGATGGGCTGTCCCAACAGCAAGGATTCGGGCGAGTGCGGCCCGTTGTGGGCCAGGTGCGGCTGTGGTGCCAGGCCGGATTCGGCCAGTTGGGCATCCATTTGAAGGAAATTGGTTGGGCCGAACCAATCTACCACCGCCTGAACCTGCGCAGGGTCGTCAGGGTTGCCCAGGGTCAGGTCTTCCAGTTCGGGGATCCCGGCGGAAACGCCCGCCATCAAGGCCAGGTAGCCACCGGCCGAGCCGCCCCAGACGGCAATCCGGGTGGGGTCAAACAGAAACTGGGTGGTGTTGGCACGCACCCAACGGATGGCGGCTTTCACATCCTGCACCAGCGCCGGGAAAAGCGCTTCGCCGCTCAGGCGGTAATTGATGGAAACCACGGCATAACCGTGTTTCAGCCCTTCCAGCATGGGCATCAATTGGGCATCGCGTTTATCCCCGCCCATGAAGGCTCCACCGTGGATGGCGAGAATGACCGGGAAAGGCCCATTTCCTTCCGCCGGCCAGTACAGGTCTAATTTTTGGGCCGGCGACAGGTTGGCGTAGGGAATATCAAACATTTTGCGCTCAATGTGATCGGTTTTAGCTTCCGGGATCACCAACGGTACGGCATAATGTTTCTCGTTCATAGTTGCCTCTTTGAATCTTGTGGTTAAGGATAGCTCAGGCCGAGGGCGCCGGCTTGCGGGTAGGCCGGCGCTGGCTTTTCTGGTACTCGTCAAACGTCACGGCCCCCAGCAAAATCAGCCCCTTGACGATATACTGCGCATAGGTGCCCAGGCCGGCCAGCTGCATCCCATTCCCCAGCACGGCCAGGATGAAGACCCCGGTCACCAGCCCCAGCATATTGCCTTCCCCCCCGATAAAACTGATGCCGCCGACGATAGCCGCCGTCAGACAGGTGAATTCGGTCCCCGGGCCGAACATGGAATTGGTGGTGTTCGCCTTGGCGATCATCACCAGGGTGGCGATGGCGACGAAAAAGCCGCATATCGTATAGACGGCTATTTTCATCCAGGTAGTTTTGATCCCCGCTAACCGGGCCGCTTCCTCGTTGCCCCCTAACGCCAGCACATTCCACCCGAAAGAGGTCCTGGCGTAGACAAAACTCGCCAGCAGCACAATCGCCAGCGTGAGCCAGACATCGTAGGGAATGTTCAGGAACTTCCCACTGGTGATCACCAGAAATTCGGCCGGGTAATTTCTAAACGTATTGGCTTTGGAGACGATATAGGAGAGACCCTGGAAAACTGTGCTGGTGGCAATCGTGACAATCAAAGGGAAGACTTTGACCTTGGCGACGATGAAGCCATTGAAAAAACCCAGCAGGGTGCCGAGCGTGATGCCGATCAGGATGGCGAGCCAGACCGGCAGATGGTAAACCACCATGCTCATCGCCGTGACCACGCCGACCAGGGACATCTGGTAGCCCACCGACAGATCAATGCCACCGCCGATCATCACAAACGACAGGCCAACGGCGGCGATAATGAAATAGGTATTTTGGGTGATGATATTGGTCATGTTGCGGAGGGTCAAAAAATAGGGGCTGGAAAAAGAGAACAGCACCATCAAGATAATCAGGATGAACATGACCGTATATTTTTGCAGACCACGTAGATTAATTCTGAACATAAGAGTCCTCGTTCTCTGCTGGGTGATGGCCAGAGGCCAGTTCAATGACATAGCGTTGGTCAAATTTTTCATGGGGGATTTCTCCCATGAATCGGCCTTCGCATAACACAATCAGACGATCTGACATGCCCAGTAACTCTTCCATGTCGGAAGAAATCATCAAGATGGTTTTACCCTGATTGACCAGGTCTACCATCAAATGGTAGATTTCTTGCTTGGCGCCGACATCAATGCCCCGGGTCGGTTCGTCAAAGATCAAAATACTGGTATCGGCGGCCAGAGTTTTGGCCAGCACCACTTTCTGCTGATTCCCACCCGAAAGGTGAATGACGCGCTGCTCCATAGAAGGGGCCCGGATGTTGAACTTCTCTATGTAGTAGCGTGCCACTTGCTTCACGGCGCGGGAATCCACCACGGAATAAGGGGCCAGCCGGTTAAAGATGGAAAGTGAAATGTTAAAGCGGATACTGGCATTTAAAAGGCACCCGTGATGCTTGCGATCCTCCGGGATAAGGCCGATCCCGCAAGCCAGGGCCTGATCCGGCGCCCGGATGTCCCGCTTTTTCCCGGCGACCCAGACCTCGCCGCCCTCTTTGGGGGCGGCCCCATAAATGAGACTCGCCAGCTCCGTCCGCCCGGAACCCACCAGTCCTGCTATGCCCAGAATTTCCCCCTGCCTCACGGCAAAAGAGATATCCTGGTCCCCCAAACCTGAAAGATGGCGTACTTCCAACACCGTCTCGCCGGGTGCCCCTGTGCGGCGGGGATAATACTCTTTCAACTCCCGGCCCACCATAAGATTGATCAACAGCTGCCGGTTTGCCTGGCTTGTCACTAACGTATCCACATAACGCCCGTCCCGCATCACCGTCACCCGGTCCGCAATTCTAAACAGCTCCTCCAACCGGTGCGAGATGTAAATGACAGTCACTCCCCGTTCTTTGAGCCGGCCGATAATTTCAAACATCGTCTCCACTTCAGCCGCGGAAAGGGGCGCGCTGGGTTCATCCATGATCAGCAGCCGGGCATTCTGCGAAATGGCCTTGGCGATTTCCACCAGCTGCTTTTGCGCCGGGCTGAGCTTGCGCACCGGCATGGCGGGATCCAGCGTGACATTCATCAGGGCAAAGATTTGGGCCGCGCGAGCCTGGACCTCTTGAGCCTGGACCAGCCAGCCCCGCTTTTCACCGAGAAAAACATTTTGGGCCACCGATAACGATTCCACCAGACTGAATTCCTGATAGATTACCGCTATCCCCAGCGACCGGGCCAGAGCGGGCGTCATTTTGGCATATTCCTGAGAGTCCCAAACAATACTGCCCCTATCGGGCGCAATAGCGCCGGAAATGATTTTAATCAGCGTGGATTTCCCGGCTCCGTTTTCCCCCAGGAGGGCATGGACTTCGCCGCGCTCAAAACTCACCGAGACATCGTCCAGCGCTACTACACCTGGATAGGTCTTGGTCAGGTGCCTGACGGTTAAGATGGGTTGTTGCATGGATGAAACTCCATTGAATCCACAGGTTGTTGAGGGCTTGGAAGTTTACAAGGCGTGAAACGTTGAAATACTCGCTGATATTGGACGTTTCACGCCCTGGATTTCGCTGACTGCTTTTCGCCTTTTGGGGTTGCAGCGGCGGCGTTTTATTGCGGCGGGCCGGGCAGTACCAACGGTTGCGGGGCGGCCGTCGGCACCACAATGACCCCACTGCTTTCCGCCGGCACCGCCATCAGCTGGCCGTCCACGGCTGTCACCAGGTCCAGCACATCCCAGATGATCTTGGGCACCTGTTCATCGTTTAGCATCTTGCCGGCATATTCTATCGTTCTGCCGACCAGGTCCCCGCCAAAGCGCACGGTACCACGGAACACGCCGTTCCCTTTGGAAGAATCCGCAATTGCGGGACCTTCGCCGCCGATCATGCCCACCCCGAAAACTGCCACCTGGCTCAGGTCGCTGATGGCACTGAGGCCCGCGCCCTTGTTGTACTCATCCATGATGGCTTTGGAAGCGCCCATCGCTCCATCGCCGGCGTAAGCAATGACCAGTTTGACGTTAGGATTGGTAGTCAGGATATTCTGCATCGTCGTCTGGCCGGCCTGGAACATTTCAGCCTGTTGGATCTGGACAATTTTGACCGCCGGGGTGTAAACCGGGTTGACTACCCGATCCGCCACCGACTTTCCGGGCAGATAGTTGCCGCTGGCATCCGAGACCGCCGTGCCGGTGGCATCAATATAGGCGCCGGTAGCATCTTTCAAGTAAGGCTCGCCGATCATCTGCAACCCGGCCGAACGGGCTACCGCTTCCTCGTTCAGGGTGGAGTTGAAAATTACCGTCTCCACGGAACCAGGAGCCGCCTCAGGATAGGTCATGTCTACCCATTGTTTAGCCATCAGTGCCGCATATTCACCGGCTAAGAACTGGTTCATTTTCATCACGGCGTCATAGGCGTTTGCATCGCCCGGATCGCCGCCGGCGAACAGGACCTTGACCCCGGCCTGCCGGGCAGCCACTAACTTGGGCACCAGACTGGTTGGTTCCACGGCCATGATGAACAGAAACTTGACTTTCATGGCCGTGAAGTTTTCCACCTGGGTGGCCTGCGTGACCGCATTGCCATCGGCGCTGGCGACCTGGACATCATACTGCGCCCCAAAGGCATTCTTGAAGGCATCCTGGAACCCCAACATGAGGGGGTTATCCAGGGAGGGCAACGCCACCGCGATGATCTCTTTTTGGGTGGGGGCCGATGTTGTGGGGGCTGTAGTCGTTGTGCCCGGTGTTGTTGAACAGGCTACCAGTCCCATGATCAACAACCCGATCAGAGCCACAAACTTGCTTGTCTTCATTTCCTATCTCCTTAAGTTTTCCTTTGGCTGATCAACGACTCACTTCAGATAACGATCCAGGAAGGCTAAAATCAGCTCCACATTAGCAGTTTCCCAGAATTCGGCGGTACCATGCCCTGCCCCTTCCAGAAACATTAGGGTGACCTTTTCTGAGCCAACGGCCGACACCAGCGCGTCGTAGAGCAACTGGCTTTGTTGCGGGGGGACATTGCAATCCGCCGTGCCATGCTGGATGAGGAAGGCAGCGTCATCAGCGCTGACATAAGTGATAGGATTGACCGCTTGCACGGCTTCCGGTACTGTCTGGATCGGCGCGCCCACCAGCAAGGATTCGGGAGAATCGGCAGCATCATGGGTGACCGGGCAACTGGTGCCGGCGAACTGGGCATCCATCTGCAAGAAATCGGTCGGCCCGTACTGATCTACCACGGCCTGCACACAGCTGGATTGATCAGCATACCCCAACTCCGCGCCCTCCAGAGCCGCCACGCCGCAGGAAGTGCCCAGTAAAGCGACCAGACTGCCGCCTGCCGAGCCTCCCCAGGCCCCGAATTTATCGGGGTTGAGCCGATACTGGGCCGCGTTAGCTCGCAAAAACCGAACGGCGGTTTTCAGATCCTGAATCTGAGCCGGGGCTAAGGCCTCGCTGCTCAGGCGGTAATTAACGCTGGCTACCGCATAGCCGGCGGCCAACAGCTGATCCACGCCGGCCTTGCCCATCGCATCCGCTTTATCACCCATCATAAAGCCGCCGCCATGTACCAGGATCACCAACGGGAAGGGGCCATCACCTTCCGGCAGGTACAAATCCAGTTTTTGGGTCGGCGAAAGGGATGCATACGCCAGGTCAGGGTATTGAGGTTGTGCCACCGTCGTCGGTAGCCCGCCCCCCATTCTGCCACCGGCAGGACGGCCACCCGCCGCACTGGTAGGCGTTGCGGTCGGCACGGTTGTCGCCGCCGGGATCTCCGGGGACGGCGCGACCGTGGTCTGAACAGGCTCTTGGGTCGGAGTTGGCGTCCCGCAAGCCGCAAGCAACCAGACCAGTACCATTGCCAGGGTCAAAGCTAAAGACTGTCTCATGGATATTTCCTTTCGTTTTCTAAAAAATAACGCTTTCACTGTAGATAGTATAACTTTCCCGCGGCCTGGAAGCAATTCAAAATGTGCTATAATCTATTCCAGAATGGAATAAGTCGGGGCAATGAATGGGGGGCAGACATGGAAGTTAAACAACTGGAATACTTCTTAAAGATTGTGGAAACGGGGAACTTCTCCATGGCGGCTGAGGAGCTGTATATTTCGCAATCTTCGCTTTCCAAGCAGATTATCGCCCTGGAAAAGGAACTGGGGTGCGCCTTGTTTGATCGCAGCAAGCGCCAAATCGCGCTGACCCCCGCCGGTGAAACCCTGCTGGGCCATGCCCGCGTCCTGGTGCAGGCCTCGCAGGCGCTGCTCTCCGACCTGGCCCAATACAAGACTGTCCCGGCTTTAGCGATCGTGGCTATCCCGGTCATTGCCCAATATGGCATCCCGGCCTACCTGACCCGGTTCAGGCAGGCCTTTCCTGCGATCCAGGTGACCCTGGAAGAGCGCGAGGCCTCCGCCATCCTGCCGGCGCTGAGCAGCCACCAGTTTGATCTGGCTTTGCTCCGCGATAACTATCTGGATAAAACCCAATATGCCTGCGTGGAAGTCGCCTGTGATAAGTTTCTGGTGGTGCTCTCCGACCAACACCGGTTGGCTACCCGCTCAACCCTCTCCCTGGCCGAGCTCGCTAACGAAAACTTCATCATGTTTGATAAAGGTACGGTGGTACACGAACTGGCAGTGGAGGCCTGCCGGCAGGCCGGATTTGAGCCGCGCATTTTCTATGCCAGCTTGCGGGTGGAAAGTATTCTCGGCCTGGTGGCCTCGCAGGCCGGGATTGCGCTGATGATGGAGAAGGTCTATGCCTATCATCAGCATCCTCATGTCCTGGCGCTCCCGCTGACCGAAACGATTGAGAGCCATCTTGTCCTGGCCTGGTTGAAGGACAAAAAACTCTCGCGCCCGGCCAGAAAGTTTGTGGCCTTTATGGAAGAGGCGGTGACTGTTCAAGGTTGACGGTTGATGGGGGGCAGAGCAATCTCATCACTGGAGCGGGTCATTCTTGCACCGACATCCTGGCCTTGTTGGCAACTTTTGGCATGGGGATTGGCACAATGGGTGTATACTGTAAGTAAGTGACATCCAGGGGCCGGCAAGAGCCCCTGGCGCGCCAGGCCAGGCGCGGCAATTCCCCAGAACCGGCAGGGCCTGCTGTCCACGGGACCCGGCAAGTTTCTTGGGGGTAATTAAAAACTATTCAGCATAGCCTGTAACCCAGGAGGTTTTTTATGGAAGACAAAGAGAAACCCACCATTAACGTAGAACGCCGCCGCCCCGGCAGTAGCACGTCCGCCACGCAGCGCGAACGGGCAGAAGCCCCCTCCCGCCAGCGCGAACGTCAATCAGTTACAGGGGGGAGTGGTAGTAGCAGTTACCAGGGGGTCCCCTCCATCCCGGGCCTGGAAAATCTGCTTCGCTCGCCCATCGGCATTGGGGCGATCATTCTGCTGTTCATCTGTGGTCTATCCATTTACTTGCTGTTGGGAGGCACGCTCTCTCTGGAAGATATCAGCCCTCCCGGTTACCAGGAAGAAACTGCGCCTCCTGGGGTGGTTGAGCAACCCGGGCCAACCCCTACTCGCCGTCCCACCCTGGTGCCGGCCCCGGCCGGGAGCGCCGGGCAAACCTGGACTGTCATGTTGTACCAGGATGCAGATGACAAAGTGCTGGAACAGGATATTTTTGTTGACTTGAATGAAGCCGAGCGGGTGGGCTCAGGCCCCAATTTGAATATTGTGGCCCAAATTGATCGTTATCAGGCTGGCTTTGCCGGAGATGGCAACTGGGTTGGCGCCCGGCGCTACTTTGTGCGCCAGGATGACGATTTGAGCGTGGTGGGGTCAGAGCTGGTGCAGGATTTGGGCGAGGTTAACATGGCGAACGGGGACACCCTGGTTGATTTCGCAACCTGGGCCATTGAAAATTACCCCGCGGACCATTACGTCCTGATCCTCAGCGACCACGGCATGGGCTGGCCGGGCGGGTGGAGCGATGCCACCGCTACCGGTCACAGCGGGCAGCTGCCGCTCCAAAGGATGCTGGGAGACAACCTTTACCTGAACGAATTGGACCAGGCTTTGGAAACGATCCGTTCCCAGAGTGGCATAGATCAATTTGAAATGATTGGCATGGATGCCTGTTTGATGGGCCATATTGAAGTGATGAGTGCCCTGGCTCCCTATGCCAGATACGCAGTGCTCTCGCAGGAAACGGAGCCAGCCCTGGGTTGGGCCTACGCGGCTTTCCTGGGCGAGCTGCGCGACAATCCGGGGATCACCGGGGCGCAACTGGGACAATTGATCGTAGATAGTTACATTGTGGACGATCAGCGCATTGTGGATGATACCGCGCGGGCCGATCTGGTGGGACGCGGGTCCCCGTTGGAGTCTCTGTTCGGCGTGTCCGGTCTGCCCTCTGCTGCGCAGGTTGCGCGCCAGATGAGCCAGAATGTCACCCTGACTGCCGTTGATCTGCAATCTATGCCGGACCTGATGAGCGGTTTGAACGACTTCGCCGTTGCTTTGCAGGGGATCAACCAGCGCTCGGTGGCCCAGGCCCGGAGCTATGCTCAATCCTTCACCAATATTTTCGGTCAGAATGTGCCACCGGCCTACATTGACCTGGGTAACTTTGCTGACCTGGTGGCGCAATCCAGCGGCAACCGTGAGGTGGCCCAGGCCGTTGCCCGGCTCCAGGCGGTCTTGCAGCAGACCATCGTTGCCGAGAAGCACGGCGCGCGCGTGCCCGGGGCGACCGGGGTGTCCATTTACTTTCCCAATTCGCAGCTTTATGCCACGGCGGCGGCCGGGCCAGAATCCTATACCGGCCTGGCCCAACGCTTTGCTGCCGAGTCGCTGTGGGACGATTTCCTGGCCTACCATTACACCGGTGAAGCGTTTGAGGCGCAGCGGGGAACGGTCGCCGTGCCCCCGACGGGCGCGCTACGCGCTCCTGCTGCGGGCGGCATCCAGGTTTCGGCCATCAGCGCGTCGGCGACGGAAGTGGCGCCAGGGGGAAAAGTTCACCTGAGTGTAGCGCTTGAGGGTGAAAATCTCGGCTATGTGAAGCTGTTGGTGGGTTATCTGGATCAAACTGCCAATTCGCTGTATGTAGCCGATAGTGATTACCTGGCCAGCCCCAACACCCGCGAAGTCGGCGGGATTTATTATCCTGATTGGGGCGTCAAAGCATTCACCCTGGCGTTTGACTGGGAGCCCCTGGTCTACGCCATTGATGATGGAACGACGCGCTATCCCGCCCTGTTTGCGCCCGCAACCTACGGTAGAACGAGCGAAGAGGCCGTTTACACGGTAGAGGGGATTTATACCTTTGCCGATTCTGGCGACCAACGCTACGCCCGCCTGTACTTCGTCAACGGTGTGCTGCAACAGGTCTTTGGTTTTACCGGCGAAGACGCTGCCGGCGCGCCGCGTGAGATCCTCCCCCGGCCCGGCGATACCTTCACGCTGCTGGAGAAATGGATGGATTTGGATGACCAGGGGCAGGTGGTGCAGACCGTTTTGCAGGCCGGCAACACGCTGACCTTTAGCGACCGGATGTTCACCTGGGATGTCCTGGATGCGGCGGCGGGGCAATATGTCGTGGGCTTTATCATTGAAGACCTGGACGGCAATGCCCAGGTAGTCTTCAAGCCCATCAAGGTGCGCTGAGCGCCAGGTAGTGCTGCTGTGCAGCCACCTCATCCCCCCACCGGCCAATCCTATGGAGTGGCGCCGTGGGGGGATGTTTGCGAATGGCTGTACCGACCGGCCTGATGCCCAGCACAACGACCCGCTGCGTGGAGGTGCTGGCGGGCGTGCTGTTGGCGCTGCCCGTTGCCACCACGAGGCCGCCGTTGAGCGCAATTTTGCAGGCAGGGTGTCAGAGAATTTGCCAGGAGGACGCTGAGAGTTTATTGAGGCTCAAGTTGCATGACCCCCAGCGTTACGTCTGGTCACTGCCGCAGTACCAGCGGCAGCAGCACTGTCGCCACAGTGTAGCCTACCCGGACGCCGCGAATCAGCTGCTGCGGGTCGAAATCATTCAGGGATGCCAGGATGACGTATTCATTCTGGTTGTTGTCAATGACCCAGGCCGGTGATATGACCAGGTTCCGGCTCAAGATCTCCGTGCTGGAAATGTTGGTGGTGGTGGTCAAAACCGTGACGATTGTAGTGGTATCCAGGGGAATCCGCACAAGGCCGAGCGTAAGGTTGGCTGAGGAGTTGTCGCGAAAGTAGAAGAGCAGTTCCTGGACCCGCGCCCCCTGGGGTAGTTGCAGCGGTATGGTCATCTCCGCGGGAAGGAGGGCGGTGGTCGTGAGCAGGGCTCGCCCACTGTAACCAAAGTTGTACACCAATTGATCCCGGCTATCGTAGGTCTGGAAAGCGAGGCCCGAAAAAGTACGGTACGCGAGACCCGGGGTGACTGGTAGCGCCGCGGGACTGGCCGCTTCGTGAGGCCCGACCGGGCCGGGGAGGGAAAACGCGGAGGCCGTCGGTTCTTCCAGAACCGGGAGGGCCGGCGGCGTCACAACCACCTGGGCGCCGGTGCGGGCGGCGGCCGGCAGCCATCCCGGCCCCAGACTGAGGCCGAGGCCAACGGCGATCATGGCCATCAGGATCACAAAGCGCGGGCGAGACATAGGTACCTCCTTAAGTTTTAGCAGAAGTTTTTGATAAAAATAGTCAATGGCGGGCGTTCAGCGGTCCGGATTAGTGGCGCATAAAGAAGCGCGGGGTGGATGGGTGAGTTTCTGAGTGCGGTGTGGGTGGGGTGACCGCTATAATCATTATAGGCACAGAGCCTCCTCACGTCAACGCCGATGCTTGTCCCCTTGACCTTGAGGGGATGACTATATAATTGAGGTGATGGGCGAAAATCGAACCCTCAATTAAGACGGCGAACCAAAGTTCGCGTCACGTTGGCTACTGACTGGGCAACTAAGTGACTGCTTGATTGTTTGCCTTCAGAGGAATTCCCCATGGCCTGGCGTTCACACCAGCCGGGGGGATGAAAATGTGAGCTGTGAGCGGTGAACAGGAAACAGGAACTTCTACCTCCTGCTCTCTGCTCACTCCTTAACTGGTTTCTATTTTCAAAGGAGCTATTATTATTATGATGAACGACATTCGGTTGTTATCCGATCCGGGTATCGTAGCCTACGTAGATATCGTCATCAATGCTTATCCGGGGTTCAAAATCGCCTCGGAGGAGGACCGGCAGCATCTCATTGACCGGCTGGTGGATGTGCAGGCCAATGTCCCAACGGTGCACCTGTACGGCCTCTACCGGGACAACCAATTGTTGGGCGGGATGCGCCTGCACGATTTCTGCATGAATATGCTGGGGGTTGAAATCGGTGCCGGCGGCGTGGGCATGGTCGCCGTGGACCTGGTGCACAAGAAGGAGCACGTGGCCCGCGAACTGATCGTTTATTTCTTGCAGCACTACCGGCAGCAGGGCGTTACGCTGGCTCTGCTCTATCCCTTCAGGCCCGATTTTTATTACAGGATGGGTTTCGGCTATGGCCCTAAGATCAGCCAGTACCGTTTCCAGCCGGCGGGCCTGCACGGGAACGCTTCCAAGGCGCGCGTGCGCTTCCTGACTGCCGACGATAAGCCGGCCCTGATGGAGTGCTACGACCGCTATCAGGCCCAGACGCACGGCATGATCGTGCGGTACCCGCCGGAGTGGGAGGGCTGGTTCAGAAACCTGGGTCTGGATAATCGCATCGCAGGTTACGGGCCGGCGGGCCGGTTGGAGGGCTACCTCATCTTCGGCTTCAAGGCCCGGCCGGTGGATAGCCCGCTGCGTAACGATCTCATCGTCAAGGAATTCGTCTATACCAGCCCCGCCGCGCTGAGCGAGTTGCTGGCCTTTCTGCATTCCCAGGCCGACCAGATCGACCGGATTGTGCTGACCACGCACGACGAGAACTTCCACCACCTATTGGTGGACCCGCGCAACGAGTGCGAGGCGCTCATCCCTTCAGTTTACCACGAGAGCAACGTCCAGGGGGTGGGGCTGATGTACCGGGTGATTGACGTACCGGGATTGTTTGCCGCCCTGGCTGGCCATAACTTCAATGGGCAGACCTGCCGGCTGCGGTTGACCGTGCGCGATTCGCTTTTCCCGATCAATGCCGGGAGCACACTGCTCTATTTTGAACAGGGCCGCGTCAGCCTGCCGGCGACCGGCCCGCACGATGTGGAGATCACGCTAGATATCGCCGAGTTCTCATCGTTAGTGGTCGGTGCGGTGGATTTCAAGCACCTCTACACCTACAATCTGGTGGAGATTTCCGACCCGGCCTATCTGCCTGTCGTCAATGCTATCTTTGCCGTGCCGGAGAAACCGGTCTGCCTGACGGCGTTCTGAAGGAGCGGGGTGGGGGCGGGCGCTGTGTTTTGCCCGCCCCGGTTAATCTGATCAGTAACGTCGGGCGTTCGTTGGACTCTGGGGAACAGGGGTAGGCCGTGGAAGTGCTCCTTACCCATGCCTTGAGTCGCTCGCCTCACCGAAGTCCACGGCCTGTTGCTCGGGTTTTCCCGGCCTCCTTAACTTGTTGGGGCCACTCTATCATTCATACTGTGGAGCTATCCATGACATTACGCCTGAAGACACTGTTGATCATGGGAGTGCTGTTGGTGGGATTGGTCAGTATTCTTTACCTGGCCCTCTCCACTATCCTGGCCGACGGTTTTAAGCGGGTTGAGGAAACCAGCATCCGTAAGGATGTGGAGCGGGCGCTGAAAACCGTAGCCAACGACTTGGCGAACTTGAGCTCCACGGCGCGGGATTATGCCGAGTGGGATGACACCTATGCCTTTGTCCAGGACCGGAATCCTGATTATATTGAGGCCAACCTGGTTGATTCCACTTTCTCCGAACTCAAGATCAACGTGTTCATGTTGTTTGACGACGCCGGCCAGCTGGTCTTTGCCAAGGGGTTTGATCTGGATGATGCCGTGGTGACGCCGGTCACGGAAGGATTGTTGAGCTATTTTCAGCCTGGCAGCGCTTTTTTGTATCATCCCGATTTGCAAACCCGCTACAGTGGCATTTTATTGCTCCCTGAAGGGCCGCTGTTAATGGCGGCCTGTCCTATCCTTACCAGCCAGAATAAGGGCCCAATCCACGGGACGCTGGTGTTGGGGCGCTATCTGGATGCGTTGAAGGTGCAGCAGCTGGCCGACCTGACTAATTTGACATTGACCATTCGGCGGCTGGATGATCCCCAGCTGCCCGACGATGTGCGGGCGATTCAGGGGCAGTTCTCTGATCCCGCGACGATTGTAGTTCAAACATTGGGCGACGAAACCATCGCCGGCTACAGTCAGATCACAGACGCTTTTGGCAAGCCGGTGTTATTGTTGCGCGTGGTAGTGGCTAGAGATGTCTATCGGCAAGGTCAACTCAGCCTGACCTATTTGCTTTTCTCACTCCTGACCCTGGGATTGATGTTCAGTTTGATTACCTTATGGCTGTTAGAGCGGTTGGTGTTAGCGCCGGTGCTAAGATTGAGCGCTGAGGTTGGATCGGTGACCCGGCAGGAAGACCCGGCTTTGCGGGTGACGGTTCCCGGCAAGGATGAACTGGGCAAGCTGGCAGTTGCGCTCAACGGCATGTTGGAAGCGTTGGAGGTTTCTCAGAGACGCCTGCAAGAAAGCGAAGTGCGCTACCGGGCCGTGGTGCAGCAATCGGTAGAAGGTATCGTCGTGGCCGATGCGGCGACCAAACAGATCCTGGAGGCCAATCTGGCTTTTCAGCGCCTGCTGGGGTACAGTGGGGAGGACCTGCGTTGCCTGACCTTATATGAGGTGGATACCCTGAATCGGGAGGCCATTGATTGGACGGTTGAGGCGATCATGGAATCCGGGCAGTCTTTGCTGGGGGAGCGCCAGTTTCGTTGCAAGGATGGCTCGTTAATTGATGTGGAAATAAGTGCCAACGTGTTGTGGTTGAGCGGGCAGCGGGTCGTGAGTATGCTTGTGCGCCATATCGGCGAGCGCAAGCGGGCCCAGGCGGAGATTCTGCGGCTCAATGCGCGCCTGCAGCGGCGCGCCGAGGAACTGTCGGCGCTTAACCAAGTGGGACGTTCTATGGCCGCCGTTTTAGAGTTGCCGGATCTCTTGCAGCTGGTCCAGGTAGAAGCCATGAACCTGCTGGCAGCGGACGCTGCAGCCATATTTCTCTATGAACCGGCCACCGCTTTGTTGACGTGCGTTGCCGCGCACGGGCCGGGCGAGGCGGAGATGGTGGGCCGGCGTATTCCCGACCGGGTGGGGCTGGCCGGTTGGGTGGCCCAGCATCAACAAACAGCTCTGGTGACGCAGGTAGCAGACGATCCCCGCTTTCAAGAGTTGTTACCCTTCATGGAATGGTATCGCGGCCGCTCGGTTTTATCTGTGCCGCTGCTGTTTAATGCGGTGGTCAGTGGGGTGATTGAAGTGGTCAGCCAGGACAGGCAATTGTTTGATGCCCATGACCAGGAGCTCCTGGAAGCGATTGCTGCGGCCGCGGCAATTGCCGTCAACAACGCCCAGCTGTACACCAATCTCCAGCTGGCGCTGCGCCAGGAGCAGACGATGCGCGCCCAGCTGATTCAGGCTGGCAAACTGAGTGCGATGGGACGCATGGTGGCCTCGGTCGCCCACGAGTTCAATAACCCGTTGCAGACTATCAAGAATTGCCTTTTCCTGGTGCAACAGGACATTGGTCCGGCACTGGCAGAGAATGAGTTTATGCACACGGCCACGTCGGAAATCCAGCGGCTTTCCGACCTGGTGACGCAGTTGCGGGCAGTATATCGCACGCCCGCGGTCGAGCAGCGCCAGCCTTTGGATCTGGTACAGACCCTGGACGTGGTCCATACGTTGATGCTGCCACACCTGGATAAGCACCGGGTCAGCTGGGAGATCTCCCTGCCCGCCGTTCCGCTCCAGGTAGTGGGCATTGCAGATCAACTGAAGCAGGTCTTTCTGAACATTGCGTTAAATGCGGTGGATGCCATGCAACCGGGTGGCGGCGTCCTTACCGTTGCTTTTGTGCTCTCAGACGCGGGCGATAGCGCCGGGGTGGTTTTCCGTGATACCGGACCTGGCCTGGCACCGGAAGTGCTCGCTAACCTGTTTGAGCCGTTTTTTACAACCCGGGAGGGCGGCATGGGCCTGGGTCTGGCGATCAGTTATGACATTGTGCAGAGCCATGGGGGGCGGATAGAGGTCACCAGTCCGCCGGGGGCGGGAGCGCAATTCACGGTTTGGCTACCCCTGGCCTCCCCGGACGGATGACTTCACTGCAAAGAGGCTCGTGCAAAGTCATCCAGACATCAAGAAATAGCTGGCTGAAGACGAAAACCTGCGCGGACTTTGCACTTTGGCGTGAGCTCTCAGGCTTTTTGTAAGTGACTCAGGGATGGGGAGGTAACCATGGCCGGTGAGACGATTCTGATCATTGATGACGAAGTCAATCTGCGCGTGACCCTGGCTGCCATTCTACAGCGGGCGGGTTATACCGTCACAGCAGTGGGCCACCCAACGCAGGCATTGCAAAGCCTGACGGCCGGTCCGTTTGACCTGGTTTTTCTGGATCTGCAGCTTCCCGACATGGATGGCTTGACACTCTTGGGCGAGCTGCGCCGGTTGTACCCGGAAATGCCGGTCCTGATCTTGACGGCCCACGCTACGTTGAAATCGTCTATTGAGGCCGTGCGGTTGGGAGCCAGGGATTACTTGCTGAAACCGCTGGATCCCCCGCAGATTCTGAGCCGCGTGCAGGAGATGCTGGAAACCCAGCGCCATGCCCAGCGGCGGCGCGAGATTGTGGCGCAAATCCAGGCGCTGTTGGCCGAACTACAACAACTGGATCAGGCTGACGGGGAACAGACTCCGTCTGATCTGCTGCTGGCCGGCCTGCAGGCGGCCGTCCCCAGCAGTCGCTTTTTGCAGCGTGGCCCCTTGACGGTGGATCTACATGCGCGCAGTGTGTTGTGGGAGGGCGCGGCGGTAACTTTACCACCGGGAGCGTTTGATTATCTGGTGACGTTGGTACGCCATGCCCCGGAGCCGGTCACTTATACCGCCTTGGTGATGCAATCGCAGGGATACGAGGTGAGCCGCCACGAAGCGCAGGAATTGGCGCGCTGGCGCATCCATCAACTCCGCCAGGCTCTGGAGCGCGATCCGGGCCAACCCCAATATATCCATACCGTCCGGGGGATAGGGTACCGTTTAGTCATTTGATTGGTTCAAAAGAGCTCCTACCACTTAGCGAGTTCTTAAACCCGGTGGCATAACCCCACCGGGTTTTTCTTCCAGACGTTACCTCAAATAATAATCATGAGAGCGCGCCAATGAAGTCCTACGATAACCTCACGTTTCCCGCCAGGATCAATGGTATTATTTTAGTAAGAAGAAAGCGAATGGCAGTCAGAGCTTCAGAGGTCAACTTTAGGAGGGGCCATGGATATCAAAGGGGAACGCGGGCAAGCATTGTTTGTAGTATTGTTTGCCATGGTGGCCTTACTGGTCATTGTGGGCCTGGCGATTGATGGTGGGCAGTTATACAAGGCGCGGCGTGACGTTCAGACCGCGGCCGACGCCGCGGCCCTGGCCGGGACTCGCGAACTGTCCCAGGCTATCGTCACCTGTAGTGCCGGCGGCAGCGCCCAGGATCGCCTGGTCCGGGATGCGATTGTAGAGTATGCCGCGCTCAACGGCGTCATTCACGACAATGTGAATGGCCGCATTTGGGCCTGGTACGTCGACAAAAATCAGGCTCGCTTGAGCAGCGTGGGGTTGGGAAGCGTGCCTAACGGGGCCACCGGCGTGGAGGTTTCCATGGTTGTGACCCATCCGACGGCCTTCCTCCGGGTCGTGGGGCAGAATGATATTGTCGCCCCAGGCGAGGCGCTGGCGATGGCCGGGCGACTCACCCAGATGTCCGGGAATCTGATGCCGGTCGGCGTCCCGGACGAGGTGATTGGGCAGATCAATCCGAATGATACGCTCTGGATCTTTGACGATGGGCGCTATTGCCGGGACAACGCGGGGAGCGAGTGTCTGGATACCGGAGACTCGGCGGCGTACCGTGGCTGGTTCAACTTTAACTACATCTACAACCTGGAGCACCTGCCTAAGGCGGATCCCCTATACCGGACGATTACCACCAGCCGCAGCAATGCTGATATCAAAAACTGGCTGCAAGGAATCGGGGTGCCGGTCATCCTCGCCGGCAACGTCGGCGCGACGAACGGTGATTACATCTACGGAGATACGGGTGAGCGCGCCGGCGCGATGGATGAGATTTACGATACCTATGAGGGAGAGACGATTTACTTCCCGGTCTATGATATGGTTTACTCGGGCGAGTACCTGGCCCAGTATCCCGGCATCTTCCAGGCCCCAGAAGGGGGATGGGCCAATACCATCATCGGGAAAAAGAACGCCTTTATGTACCACATCGTCGGGTACGTGGCCGCCATTCCCACGGGGGTGTCTAAGGATAAGTTGCGCACCAGCTTTCAGACTTCCATTATTGGTGAGGGTCAGATTCAACCGGGTGACGGTCTGGGAACCTGTTCTAGTCGCATGTTGACCTATGCCGTGACCTTGTGGCGGTAGGCCATTTCATCAAGGTCCTGAAGGGTTCTGATTTCAAAGTTAAGGATCAGCAGCAGGGGGTGGGGGATGATAAAATCTGGCAGACACAACCGGGGGCAGGCACTGGTAGAATTTGCGTTGATACTGCCTCTTTTGCTGTTGATCATCTTTGGGATTATTGATTTTTCGCGCGCGTTTTTTGTCTACGTCAACCTGACCAATGCCGCGCGCGAGGGCACCCGCTATGGACTGGTCAATCCGCGCGATTACACAGGGATTGATACTCACGCGCGCAGTACAGTTGACCTGGTGCCGGCTCCGTTGGTGACCGTCAATGTCTGGTATGATAAAGGTCCCGGCACGGCCACTTTTAGTAATCCCCAGTATGTGACCGTGGGGGATCGGGTCGTGGTGGAAATTGCTTACGATTTGGAGCCGGTGACACCGCTTATCCAACCCTTTGCCCCGGTTTTTCCGTTGCATACAGTGAATGCGCGCACCATTCAGACCTTGGGCACAGTCGTGAGCGACAATCCCAACCCGGCGCCGCCGAACGAGCCGCCTGGGGATGGAGCGACGCCGACCTCCACGCCCGGGGGTGGGCCAACCGCTACCGCCACGCCGGTTGCCCCGACGGCGACCGCGACGCCACGGCCGCCGACGGCCACGCCTACGCCGGTCCCCCTGCGCATTGTCCGGCCGCTGCTGCCGGGGAGTACCCAGGTGGGCGGGATTGGGCAGCCGGGGCAGATGGTGACGCTGCGCATTGTGCAAACCGGCTTCCAGCAGAGCGTGTTTGTAAATTCCAACGGACAGTTCTTGTTCACGGGCATTCCGCCTCTGGTGGCAGGGTACACCGTGATTGTGCAGGGCTATGGTCAACAGGACCTGGTTGTGGTGGAGACCGGAACGGCCACACCGACGGCGACCCCGACTCCTCTCCCTTCTCCCACTCCCACCCCAAGCGGGGTGTTTATCGCCGTTACGCCCGGCTGTGCTCCGGTGGGCGCAACCCAAACGTTCCAGGTGACCGGATCTAACTGGCCGACCGGCAGCGCTCAAAAAAGGATCGCCATCTATTGGGATACGGTGGATAGTTCACCGGAAGCCCGGATCAGTGCCGCGGTGTCCTTCAATACCTCCATTCAGGTCAATGTGACGGCCGGCACGCATACCATCATAGCCCGGACGGAGGACAACCAGGGTAATTACACGGGAGGTGCTCAAGTCACTTTCCAGGTAACGGCTCCTTGCCCGGCCACCCCAACGCCAAGGCCCCAGGCGCGCCCCAACCTGATCATCAATGGGATGCTGTTGCGTGATACGCCGCCGTTGGGCACCTACCAGAAGCTGCATCTGGAAGTGGGGATCTCTAACCAGGGGGCTCTCGACGCGGCCTCGCTGTTCTGGGTGGATTTGTTTGCTGATACACCTGCCGACCCCCTGGCTTTCAGCAGCGTGGATTATGTGGCAGTGGATGGCCTCCTGGCTGGCAGCACCCTTTCGTTTACCATGTATGTGCCCGACGGATTTGCTGCCACGGGGGTGCATACCCTGACGGCTATGGTGGACACCTGGGATCAGATCGCCGAGACCAGTGAACTGGATAACCTCAGCCGGGTTTACACGGTTACGATTGCGAGCGCTAACCCGACGCCCACGCCCACGCCGACGCCGGAGGTGACGCCGGGAGCCGGTGGCGCGATTGAGGGCACCACGTACATGTACACCGACGGGTTGCGGCCGCAGAGCGGGGTCAGTGTCTACGTTTACGACGCGCAGGGTCGCCTTTATGGTTCTACCCGTTCGGATAACAACGGCGCGTATCATATCGGCGATTTGCCGCCCAACTCCACCGGCTATACCGTGCGCGCCGTCTTGCGGATTGGTGACCAGTTGTACGTGGATCAGGCCGTAGCGCCGGTCTATGCCGGGATGACTACCACCGGGGTTGACTTCACTTTTGTTCCTGCTAATTGATCTGTAGAGGATGAGATGCGACCACGTTATTGGGGTCTGGTTATCGGAATGGTGTTAGCTTTGGTGCCGGTCATCGTTGGGGCGGCGGCCTTAGCCGAATGGGTGGGGGCCGATCCGGCGTTCCAGCTGGTTGCCAACGGCGATGGACAACATGCCGACCTGGCGATCAGAACCGGGCAGACGGCAGTAGTCTGGGCCGGCCGCAGTACGCCGGGCATTTACCTGGGCACTGCGGGCGGGAGCAGCTGGACGACAACCACTCTGACGACGGCTGCCGAGGTCCATCATCCGGTCGTTGTTTATTCGGGTACCCGCTGGATTGCTGTGTGGGCGCAGGGCATTCTTTCAGATGTGACGATTATGAGCCAGGATCAGGACGGCCTGGCGCAAGCTGTGGTTACGCATATGTTCGGTGAGGCCTTCCCGCAGCTCAAAAGTGGCCCTACCGGACAATATCTAACCTTTGCTGCCAGCACTTCTTACGCCGAACGCACGTTGACCGATCTCTATCTCAGCCACCGACCGCTGACGGCTACGGCCTGGGCTACCGCCATTGTAGTGACTCGTACGCAGGTGATCCCCGGTCAGACCGGCGGGGGCGTATGGAACCCCCGCCTGGCACTCAGCCCGGATGGACTGACTCTGCACCTGGTCTGGCAGCAGACAGTGGGCATCACCCGCACGGTCTGGTATCTCTCCGGTACCTGGACTCCAGGCGGTGTCATGTGGGGATCGCCGCAACAGGTCTCGCCACCCGATCAGAGTGTAGCGGTGTTGCCGGATGTGGCCGCGACGGCGGACCAGGTGTATGTCACCTGGACTGAAGTGGCGGGGGGGGTGGCCTATTCCAATACCCAGTATATCAACCTGTGGCAGCTGGGAAAGCCGGCTGTCCGGGTCTCCCCTGATTTCTATGTCAACAACGTCCAACCTACCTGGGCAGCCTCAACGCTGGATGCGCAGGGGCAGCAGGTCTGCTTCACCTGGCACGCTAATGCCCCTGGCCTTCCCTCCGGGGAGGGAAAAGAGGAAGTCTGGCTGCGGTGTTCCAAAGATGGCGGAGCGACCTGGATGGAGATGGTAAATGTCTCCGAGAGCCCGGCCACTTATTCTTTGAATCCCAGAGTGGAGCTGGACGCCAGCGGGCGGGTAGCGCTGGTCTGGACCGAAGTGGCCATGGATCAGGAACAGCGGAAATTTTATGATGTTTATTACCGCAGCGGCCCGGCACAAATGTTGCATGTCTACTTGCCCCTGGTATTGCGGAGATCTTGACCATGCGCGCTATAAAGGGGTTGGCTTTATTGCTGGGGGGGCTGGTGGTCCTGCTGGTTCTGCTGGTCGCAGGCTGGCAGGGCCGGCGCTGGTTGACCACGGCGTTCCCGGAGCCTACCCTGGCCTGGAGCGGGCTAAGCGCTCCCGTGGCGTTGTCGGATGCCGCCGGGCGTAGCGCGGAGCGGGCGACGGCCTGGGCCGCGGATGCTGTTCTGGTGGAGGTAGAGGGGGCCTGGCGTCCGGCCCCGGACTGGATCCAGGTGGAGACGCCGCCGCTGGCCTGGACGTTTTATTACTACTCTGCCATCCAGCGGTCAGTCGCGGCGGTGACGGTACAGGGAGATTCTCTGCTCTGGTCTCCCCCTCTGGAAGTCACAGTCGCGCCGGAGGTGTTGTCCACCTTCCCGCCCGTGTACGGCGCTAACGTGGCCTGGCTCTCTCTGCGGGCCGCCGGTGGCGATCAACTGTTGCAGGAAGATGGCGAAACTACCGTGCGGCTGACGTTGCATCAGGTTGAGGGCACACCCCTCTGGGAAGCTGTAGCATTTCGGGAGGGACAATTTTTGCAGGTACGATTAGATGCTCAGACCGGCCAGGTTGTCCCCTAAGGGCGGCGCGTAGTTACGCCAATCCTGAGCTATGCTCAGGCCAGGCCTTGCTGACACGGCCAGCGGGTGGCCTCAAGGCCGTTCAGAGCTGACTTTTTAGGAGGTTCTTCGCGGGCGGGCCTTGTCTGCCGGCGAAGAACTTCTGTTTTTATCCCTCGTGCTTCTACCACCGGTCGCTTCGCTGAAAGCGCAGTAGTTGAAACCACCAACCCGGGTGGTTACATCCCGGGTTAATGATGAGGACACAGCAACGAATTCTCATGGTTATCTCATGTTATTAACGTAAGAAAATGGTATTATTTAGGTAAGATATAACCTACCGGAAATTTGAAGCTTAGCAATCAGGAGGCGTGAAATGTTTAAAATTGCCCAGCGCCGTGAACAGGGACAGAGTCTGGTGGAATTTGCACTTTTGTTGCCGTTGTTGCTGATTTTGTTGTTGGGAGTGCTTGACCTGGGGCGTGTTTTTTACGTTTTGGTAGCCTTGAAAGACGCTGCCGACGAAGGAGCTACCTACGCTGCCATCCGACCATCGGATACCCAGGGAATTCAATTGCGAACTGCGGATGCTTCTGGCTCATTAGTGACCATTGATCCGGCCCAGGTGACGGTGGTGCGGCCGGCGACGGTAGTCCCCGGTGCTCCGATCACGGTGACGGTTGAGCACTCTTTTGAATTCTTCAACCCCTTCATTGCCCCGGTGCTTACCAGCGCTGCGAACAACAGTATGGTCCTGCATACCAATTCCACTCATCCCATTATTTCAGTGCGGTGAGTGCGCGCGTTGAGGTGGGGGCAGGGCTGGCGAAGGGGGCGGATGGATGATCACCCATGAGGGTAGGAATTAGGATTTGCGCTGTCTAGGGATAATTTAAGACAAGACTGTTGAGAATGAAAATCTGCCGCCGGGGGTAAATTATCCCCCGGCGGCAATGTTGCTGGTTGGCGGGCGATCCCGGCGCTGGCGCCGGTCCGGTGGCGGGTGCAACCGCCTGGACCCGATGGCGTGGCTCAAGAAAAACCGCCCCCAGCACGTAATGGCTCCGTTATCGCCTCCACGGGGAGTTTATCTTACGCAAAACATACCTGTATCCACATTTGTGTTATAATGTGCCCCTGTTTTGCTGTTGCCGGCGCTCTCAACCGTATGATTTTTGCAGACTCTGTTCAGGAGGCTTAACATGCACTTGCACCGTTCCCGCATCGTGTGCGCCCTGGTGGGGCTGGCGCTCCTCGGCGCGTTCTGGCTGTCCGGCGTCCGGCCGGGCTCCGGGCCGGTCCAGATCGCTCGCGCTCAGACCACCGGCGTCACGCCCACCGGCCTCCAGGACTATGAGCGCTGGGTGGGCTCGCTGCATTCCCACGTCGGCATGGACGGTGACGATGGCGCGAATGGCTCCACCGCCGCGCAGGCCTTCGCCTACGCCCGCAACCTGCCCCATCTCCAGTATTTCGCCGTCAGCCCCCACCTGCACGCTTCCCGCAGCGGCGACGCCACCCTCTGGTATGAAAACACCTACGATACCCTCCGGGCGCAGGCGGCCGGCGCTACTACCGCCGACTTTGTGGCCGTGGCCGGGGTGGAGGTCGGTACAATCTCCAAAGGCGGCCACTGGAATCTCTTCAATGCCCAGGACCTGGTGGGACAGGATCATCCCGACGGTGACTGGAACGACGCCGATGACTACTACGATCATCTTGCCGGGCTGGGGGCTGCCAGGGAGCTGGTCGCGGCGCAATTCAACCATCCCAACACCACTGACTTTGGCAACCGCTACGACGCCAATGCCGCGCCCTACGTTGGCACGCTCGCCGTCTCCAGCGGGCCGGCCTTCTCTGCTGCTACCGATTTCGGCGACAGTGGCAGCAATTACGAATCGGTCTGGGCGCATTTCCTGAGTCTGGGCTGGAAACTGGCCCCGGCGGCCGATCAGGACAATCACAACGCCACATGGGGCGCCTCGTCCAGTGAGTACACCGTCATCGTGCGGCCCAAAGGGACGGCGTTGACGCCGGCCAACGTCGTGCAGGGGCTGCGGGAGCACATGACCTACGCCACCGAGGATGCCAACCTGCAATTAGGCTTCATCGCCAACGGTTGGAGCATGGGGCAGACGATCGGCGGCAGCCCAAACGTGGCCTTCGTCGTCTGGTGGAACAATCCCTCGGCTACGATTTACAATCTCAACAACAATACGGCCCGCGCTGAGGCCGCCAGTGACGCCATTCAGAATATCTGGCTCTACAAAAACGGCTTTAGCACGCCGGTAGCGAGCTACCAGCCGCGGACGGTAAGCGGGGCGTGGGCAGTTACCGTCACCGCCACGGCGGGGGACTGGTTCGTGGTCAAATTCCAGGACAGCAGTACATTAGCGACCACTGGCCGGACAACCGACCTGGCCTGGTCGGCCCCGGTCTGGTACGATCCGGCGCACGCCGACGTACCGCTGACCGTCAACGGGGCTGCCCCCGTGCCGGTGGCCGGGGTCGCCCTGAGCGGGCCGCTCAGCGGGACCGTGGGGGCGACTTCAGCCTTTACCGCCACAGTTACGCCGTTCTCGGCAACGTTGCCCATCACTTACGTCTGGGAGGCAGTTGGACAGGCTCCGCTCACCCACACCGGCGGCTTGAGCGATACGGCAATGTTGGCCTGGGGTATGCCGGGGACCTACCCGGTGACGGTCACCGCGCGCAACGCGGCCGCCAGCGTCCAGGCCAGCCAGATTATGGTGGTCGTAGCACCTCCGGCCTCCACCGCCGTCGCTGTTGAGGGTGTCGCTCTGAGCGGGCCGCTCAGCGGGACCGTGGGGGCGACTTCAGCCTTTACCGCCACAGTTACGCCGTTCTCGGCAACGTTGCCCATCACTTACGTCTGGGAGGCAGTTGGACAGGCTCCGCTCACCCACACCGGCGGCTTGAGCGATACGGCAATGTTGGCCTGGGGTATGCCGGGGACCTACCCGGTGACGGTCACCGCGCGCAACGCGGCCGCCAGCGTCCAGGCCAGCCAGATTATGGTGGTCGTAGCACCTCCGGCCTCCACCGCCGTCGCTGTTGAGGGTGTTGCCCTGAGCGGGCCGCTCAGCGGGACCGTGGGAAGCATGGCGACCTTCACGGCCACGGTCACGCCGCTTTCAGCGACGTTGCCTATCACCTATGTCTGGGCGGTGACCGGGCAGCCGCCAATCACCTGCACCAACGAGGGGTTGACCAGCACCGTCACGTTCCCCTGGCTGCTGGCCAGGACCCAGGAGGTCACCGTGACCGCGGTCAATATCCAGGGGAGCGCTACCGCGACACAACCGGTTTCAGTGACGGAGCCGGTGGCCGGGGTGGCCGTAGCCGGGATGTGGCTCAGCGGTCCCGGCCAGGTGCTGGTCGGAACCGGGGCCACGTTCACTGCCACGGTCACGCCGCCCGACGCAACCGTGCCGCTCACGTACACCTGGCAGGCCACCGGGCAACTGCCGGTCACGCACACGCACGCGCAACTGAGTGACACCGTCGCCTGGACGTGGGACACCCCTGGTATCCAGACGTTCACCGTGACCGTCCAGAATATCGGCGGGCCGGTGGTCCAGGTCGCCGCCGTGACCGTGACCGCGCACACGCTCTATGTGCCGCTGGTCCTGGCGCAGTGGTAGCAGGATACAAAAGTCCAGCCGCATCATGATGCTGGCGTCGCCGGTGAGCTGGCGGCGCCAGCGTTCAAGGGATTGGCTCTCACCGGGTCTCCCCCGCAGGGGGCCGTTTTACAGGTCCTCCGGCAGATGGATGGCAAACCGGCACACGTCATCGCCCCGGAGCACCGAGGCGACGATTTCAATCGTTACCGGTCGGCCAATCGCCCCTTCAAATTGCCGGCGATACCAGCCCGAGCCGCAGTAGCAGAAGGCCACCGGCATCCCTTGATCCAGCTGATGGCGGATCAGCGGGCAGAAGCAATAGGCGCTGCGCCGCTCTAGCTCGGTTTTAGCCGCGGTGTAAGCCTGCGGGTCGCGGGGCCCTTTGGTGGCGTAGATCGTATGGCCTGCGCGCGTGGGGTGCTCGCCCCAGCCCGGGTCGTGTTCCATCAAGTCAAGGACGGCGTCCACGGCCTGGAGACCGTCGTGGGTTTGGGCATATGCTGCATCAAAGGCGGCCTTGAGTTTGGCGACCTGGCCCGGCGGGAAGACGTGGGCGCAACCGGAGAGGATGTTATACTTTTGCTGTTCGTCCGCCAGGCCCTCCAGCCGTTCCAGCATTCCTTTTACCCACAGAAAGCGCTCCTCTGGGCGAGAGGTGATGCTCAACGTTTCGCTCCCTTGCATCACCACGGCGCGTGCCTCTTGACCCAGGACTTGTTCCAGACCGTGGGCCAGCTTGCCGTTCCAGTCATGGATGATGTACTGTGCTTCGGTCCCCGGCCCGCCTGGATGGGCGGCGTCGGTGTACACTTCGCGCCCAAACTCGTCAGAGATGAGGGCGTGCTCGGCGGCGTAGGCGTAGAGCTGGCTGTAAGTTTCCCGGAGCTTTTCGGGCGCATCCTGATGGACGAGGGCGAGCACTTCCAGGGCCGGCAAAACCCTGGTGCGGAGGGTCGGCGTCGTGACTTCGCGCTGGACAGGGAAGCCAATTTCGGCGTCGTACCCATCGGTGACGCTGGTGACAAACTGGAAGAGGGCGAAGGGCGCCCCGGCGATAACGTCCTCTGGCAACTCCTGAACCATTTGAGCCAGGAGCGGCCCGATATCGCTGCGCCGTTGTACCACAAACCTGGCTGTGGCCACCAGACTGGCTGCTAAATGCTTGTGCTGAATCTCCATTTCACTCCTTTTTTAAGTTCTGGGATCACTTTCCCTGCCCGGCTAACACCTGCTGAAGATTCCTCGTGGCCCAGGATAACCGCGCCGCTTTTTTTCTCCGGCAGTAAGTCAGAGAATTTGTCCCACTGAAGCCCATGCCGCCGTGGCTGGCCGTTTCCACCCTGTCAAAGAGCAGGAGCCTTTTTCAGTATACTGAGGCTTGGAGCGCTTGTCATCGTCTAAAATGAGGATTTAGCCGGCTATTTAACGCCACCAGGAGGACCTGTCACTCCACATTTCGCTGATGAGGGCCGGTTTTATGCTCAACGCCCAGCTGAGACCTGCGGAAAGGCGGCCGTTGGTGTAGCAAATTCCATGACTCTGCAGAGAAAAGCTCTTTTACCGCTGAATGTGCTGAGTACGCAGAGAATTGTCTGAAAACTCAGTGTTCTCTGCGTACTCAGCGGGAGATTTTTTCGGGGCGGTCTTCTATGTATCATGATTTAGCAGAGCGTACAAATACACATCCTGATAGCGTCCCTTCCAAAAGCCGAACTCGCGCCGTACTCCTTCCCGGTCAAAACCGAGTTTCTCCAGGACGCGGATGGAGCCGCCATTGTCGGGGATGACCAGCGCCTCAATGCGGTGGACAGGCATCAGGTCCTGTGGGCCGAAGCTGAAACGGATTATCGCCTGCAAGGCTTCGGTCATGAAGCCTTTGTGCCAGTGATCGGGATGGAGTTCGTAGCCGGCCTCCACAGTCTGCGTCCCGCGTCGCACGCTGAAATAGCCGCATGAACCAATCACAAGGGCCGGGTTTTCTCGCAGGGCAATCGCCCAGCGGAAGCCCATCTTGTCCTTGAACAGATTCATCCGGCTCTTGACACGTGCCTCGGCCTCGTTGATGGATTGCAGCGGCTCGGTTTCCAGCCACTCGTTGACATCCGCGCGGCGCAATATATCAAATACTGCCTGGGCGTCGTCCAGACTAAACTCACGCAGAATTAGTCTTTGAGTGGTCAATACGGGAAAAGTGCAGGGAGCTGGCGAGTTTTCGCTATCATGGTTCATCGGATTACCTCAGATAGGAGTTATCTGCAGGATTGTGAATTCATTATATCCGACTTTGCCGGGGGCGGCAATTGGCCGGGCGCCATCCGGGTGCGTTTCAGTTCTCGGGCCATTTTTGCCAGTCAAGGGGATTTTTTAAAAAGGGGAGATTTTGTGCGCGGGTTGAGCGGTCGGGCAGCGACGTTGAAGAGAGCCTGCGCGTGGCAGGCTCTCCTGGCCTTGCCGCTTCAGCCCCTGGATGGGGAAAGACGGCAATGGAAGTTCTGCTGGGATTGTTTTCCCTCAGGGTCGCTGCCCGCCGGGAAGACCTGGGTTGCCGCCTGGCCGGCCAGGGCCGCCCTCCACAGCCGAGCCGGCACTGGTGACCATGCTGGAAATCGTAAAACTGGTAATCTGAGTGCCGGCGGTATAGGTTCCACCAGAATATAGACCGTCGGTCACTGTACCGGTTGAACTTCCACCAGTGTAGACCAGATAGGTTGTCCCATTCTTGAGTTCAGGTGAGCACAACACGACTGACTGGTACACTTTGGTCGGTACAAAGGTCAGAATGCCCTCGCCATCTTGAGTTTCAATGTGGACCGGCGTCCCGGCAGCCTGCTGGCTGGCGAAATTATACAGCACTGAATACTGCGTGGAGGAAGCACTGGGGGCTTGGGCCATGCCGGCGCTGCCCGCAGCCACCAGAAGACCGCCGGTGACCTTAAACTCGCCGGTATAATCCAGGGGACCGTTCCCGTTGTCGGTGGGCCCGTTGACGATCACCGTCCCGCCGGTCATGGCAATGGGACCGTTGGCGTCAATCCCGTCGCCGCCAGCATCAATGACGATGTAGCCTCCGTTGAGGTAAAGTGGATAGTTGCCGGCCGCCATGAAGTCGTTTTGCCCCGGGCGCTCGTTGACTGAAGAGCCATCCACGCCGCCGGCGGTGTTGATCCCATCGTCGCTGGCCAGCAGGTGGATCTCCCCGCCATTGATCGTAATCATGGCGCTTTCAATCCCCTCATAGGATTGGGTAATGTTCAGCTGGCCGCCGCTGATAGTCAGGGTAGCATCGGAATGGAGGCCGTCATCGCCGGAGGTTAGCAGCAGTTCCCCGCCGCTTAGCGTTAAACTGCCGTTGGAATGGATCGCGTCATCTGCGGAATCAATGGTGATCATACCACCGGTAATGGCAATATCCACGCCGGCCTTCAGCCCTTTGGCACTGGCCGTAGTATCCGCGTCGCTGGCGCTGCTTTCCATGCCTTGATTGCCCCAGCCAGCTTGATGACTGACGCCGTTGCTGCTGCCGCCACCCGAGACGAGGGCAAGAGTGCCGCTGCTGACCACCAGCCTGGTCGCGGCCTGCACCGCGTCCAGCCCGGCCGTGATGTTCAAAGTGCCGCCCTCAATGACAATGTACCCCTTTTCAGCATCGTCCGTATTGTTGGCTTGCAGCCCGTCGCCCCCCGCGTTGACCGTGATTGTTCCGGCTTTGACCGCAATGGAGTCCCGGCCCTTGATACCATCGTTGGTGGCGTTGATGATGAGCGTGCCGCCGGTAATTTTCAGATCGTCTTTGCTGACAATGCCGTGGTTATAGGTGGCGTTGACGGTGAGTGCACCGTTGCCGTTAAAAGTGAGGTCATCATGGCTGAAAATCGCCGCATTGGGCTCATCTGATTCCGCGCTCTCCAAGCGATAAGCGCTCCCGTCGGCGACATAGTTTTCAGTCCCGGCGGCCAGGGTGATGACCGTCTTCTCCGCATTGGCTACGTAAATAGGCGCGCTGGTGGAGCAGGTGATGTTCGCTCCATTCAGCACAAGCCTGACGGTTTCTTTGTCCTCTGTATTGACGACAATCTGCCCGTCATTCAAGACGCCGCTGAGGCTGTACCGGCCGGCCTTCGTGATGGTGACGACCGTGCCGTTCACCGTGACGCCGTCCCCCTCAACGGTGACGGTATTGCCCTCCAACTTGATGTAGGACATACCGGAACTGTTGGTACTGGTATCCAGGTCCTCGCTTTCGTATTCTACGGTAATGGGGGCGTACACTACCGCCGCGTCCTGTTCCGTCTCGCCCGCGGGATTGGCTACGGTTCCGGCCTGGCCGGTCGCCGCCGCCAAAGTCCCCGCGCTGCCAACGGCAGCACCGGAACAAGCGGTGAAGGTCAAGATAAGAACGAAGAGCAATCCTAATGCTATGATTTTTTTCATGTCACTTTATCCCCTTGATGGTTTGTGTAGTCACAGGCCCGGCGTTAATTTTCATCCAACCGCTGCGTGGAAAAAAGTCCGGTATAGTCCAGGGACGGTTCGGTGGAACGGACTACCACGACTTCGTCCTGCGGTTCAGTATAGGTGATTTTGATCTCCGCGACGTCGTGCAGAAAATCAATCTTCCCGATTTCGCAGCGGAGGATATCCAGCCCTGTCCGCTCGCGCAGGTCGGCGAGCAAGGACTGGTAGTGTTCCGGTTTGATCCACTCAATACGCTCATACGTAATGGATTTCTGGCTGACGTTGCGCAGACCCCATTCCTTCTCAATCAAAAGCAACATCGCTGCAATTGCCAGATCGGCAATGACCAGGCTGGCGTAAACTTCCTGCGCGATCAACACCGCGTTGATGACCGGGAGCGCCAGCATCACGAACAGGTACGACATCTCGCGGATCGGGATGGGATCGGTGCGAAAGCGCAGGATTGTGAAGATGGCAAAGAGGCTGAGGCCCAACCCTATACTGAAATCTACGTCGCTGAGCAAACTGGTGATCAAGAAAGCCAGCGTGTTGAACGTCAGAAACATCAGGACATAGTTCTTATCGCGCCTGGCGGGAGCATAGATGTAGCGCACGATCAAAAGTGCTACCCCGCCGTTGAACAGAAAACTTAAGCCAAAGACCAGAAAATCGTCCATTACTTGCTCTCCTGGATGATGCGATTGAGCCACACCTGTTGTGGCTTGAAATGGTTATGCTTGACCTGCGGCACGAGCAGGGAGACCCCCAGACAGTACTTGCTAAAACTCAGCGGCCGTATCCCCCATTGTCGCAGTTGCCCGATGAATTCGGACCGTAAAGCGTGAACTGATTGCTTGATCTCGGCGATGACGACGCCGGGGAGCGCCATTTCCGTTTGCCCGACGCGAAAGGAGAGGCCGATATCCAATGTCAGGCGTTCTGCCCGGTGCTTGCTCACCAACGTGATCCGCTGGAAGTGGCTCCAAAGTGCGGGGACTAAGCCGGCGGCGGGATAGGGGAAGACGGCAGCCAGGAAGTCGCTGCCGCGCCGGCTGATCTGGGGTGTGATCCCCGGAATGGGCAGGCGTTCCTTGACGGTGACGTCCTGATTGGTTTTACGCTTCACCTCCAGGAACGCTAAGCCGGAGTCCGCATACGCTCGGGCGCGCACCTTGTACCGTTCGCGCCGCCCGTTGTGATGCTGGTGATAGAGGGCATAATCTGGAGTATCAAAGTACAGGGTTTGGTAACGGTGTATCCGGCGCCCGTCAATATCCAGCACCTCGTAACCGTCGCCGAGCTGGGCGAGGGCACGGGCCAGTTGGCCCTCGCTCAGCACCATTTTCGTGTCAATGCGTCGCAGCAGCGCGACATCCTGCATCTCCGCCAGGCTGACGGGCGCAAAACCCGATAATGTGTGCGCCAACGACTGGCGCGCTAACGTGGTGGCCGGCGTTCTCGCTGCCGGCAGATAGGGTTCTTCATGTCGTATCTGGGTCAACATAGCTCTACTTTCCTTAATTTCCTTATTTCCTTTTTTCCTTAGCCTTCAGAATTTCCCGTACCTCCAAACTTTATGTGCAGTTTACAACATTGATCTGAGAGCAAACCAAGAAAGAGCTGAGAGATAACTTAGAGTCCAGCTAAAAATTTTCCTGACGTGTGCTCTGTGGGCTTGCCCTACCGTCAGAGGAAAGCCAAAGCGGATCCAACCGGCGCTAAGGTAAATGCCTGATCCAGGACTGGCAGAAGTGACCTGAAAGTTGAAACGCATCTTGATTTTTGCTTGACAAGCCGTACAGCAACCCTATACTGGACCTCAGTAACTCATTTGAGGGAGATCACACATGGCGCTCCACAAACCCTGTTTACTCCTCGTGGCCTTGCTGTGCCTGTTGCCGGGCCTCAAGGCCGTGCCTTCGCCCCAGCCGGCGCTGGCGGTGCAGGAGATTTATACCGACGCGCTGGCAGCGGGGTGGAGCAATTGGTCCTGGGCCACAGTGAATTTGCAGGCCACCGCGCCGGTCCACTCGGGCAGCCGCAGCATTGCCGTGACCTGTAGCGCCTGGCAGGGACTTTATTTGCATTACCCTGAACTTGCCACGGCCGGCTTTACACATTTACGCTTTTTCATCCATGGCGGCAGCGCCGGTGGCCAGCAGCTCCACGTGTACGCGACCTATCCGGTCAACGGCTCCGACCAGAATGGGCCGGCGGTCGCTGTGTCGCCGCCGGCGGCCAATACCTGGAGCGAAGTGCGCATTGCCCTCGCCGACCTGGGGGTGGCGAACGTCGCGCTGACCGGCCTGATCTGGCAGAATACGACCGGCGGCGCGCAGCCTACGTTTTACGTGGACGATATCGCCCTGGTGGCGGACGAAAGCCCCGACGGTCCCACCCTGAGCGCCGGCTACCTGCGGCCGCGCGCGGTGCCCGCCGATGGGGGGACGCAAACCGTGGTCCGCGTCCGGGTCGGTGATCCCCAGGGCCTGTCTGACATCGCCAGCGTGACGTTGGACGGCAGCGCGCTGGGCCGGGGCGCGATCCCCTTGCGCGACGACGGCTGGAGCAACGACGGCGCGACGGGCGATGGTGTGTACGGGGCCGTGTTCACGGTCGCGCCGGGCACGGCCAGCGGCGAGCCCCAGCTGCTTGTCACCGCGCAAGACCAGGCCGGACATCGCGCCAGTTTGCAATTGGGCGCGCTGGCCGTGCTGGCCTCGGCGGGCGGCCGGATTCCCTCGGCGTTGCCGCAGCGCCTGGGCTGGGGCTCCAACGCCTGGAGTGAGACGCCCGGCCAGGACTGGCAGGTCAATAGCGGCGTCCCCTGGAACTACGTTTACCAGTACATCACCTACGACTGGTACGTGAACGGTTGGGGCGGCAACTTTGTCGGGCGCTTTGTGAACCAGGCCTGGAACAAGGGCTACGTCCCGCTGATATCGGTTTACATGATCCTGGAAGTGCCGCCCAACTGTGGCGAGAGCGCCACCTGTTACGCCGCCAAGTTGCAGAACTCCCAGACGGTGAGCACTTATCTGGCCGCACTGCAGGAAGCGGCCCGGCAGGCCCAGGGCCCGCATCCCGTCATCTTTCACCTGGAGCCTGATTTTTACGGCTACATGCAGCAATTGAGCAACAGCGCCGAGCGCCCGGCCGGCGTCCAGCCCGACGATCCCAGCTCCTACCCCGTGGCGTTGAACGTGGCCGGCTATCCCAACACCCTGGCCGGATTCGGGCGGCGCATGGTGGATCTGATCCACGCTACCGCGCCCAATGCGCTGGTCGCGCCGGCCGCGAGCATGTGGGCGACCAACGGCGACCCGAACTCGGTTCCCGTCGCGCAAGTGACCAGCATGGGGCAACGCACGGCGGCCTTCCTGGAAGCGATGGGCGGGGCGCAGGCGGACCTGCTGGTGGTAGAGTGGAGCGACCGCGACGCGGGTAGCGGCCTGCGTCCCTGGTGGGACGATACGAACCTCACCCTGCCGCGCCCCACACGGGCGATCTTGTGGGAGAATGCGCTCTCGGTCGCGGCGCACAAGCGGCTGATCTTGTGGCAAATGCCCGTCGGCAACATGGCGTTGGATAACACCTGCGACCATTATCGCGATAACCGTGCGGCTTACGTGTTCCAGCACCCCCGTGATTTGGTGGATGCCGGGGTCTTGGCCGTGCTGTTCGGCGGCGGGGCCGAGTGCCAGACGCAGGTGACGACCGACGGCGGATTTGTCGCCGCGCAAGGCGCGATCGCGTATGCCCGCCCGCTGACGCCAACAGGGCTTGCAGCGGGCCCGGTGGTCGGACCGCTGGTGCCTGTGCGCTGGGATGAGAACACCGAGCCGGACCTGTGGGGCTATCGGGTCAGCCAGCAACGGGCGCAGGGGGGAGCAGCTCTTGCCGTTGATGCCGGCCGGAAGAACGCGCGGATGCTTTTGCTTCCGCAGGCCGGCGACTGGCGCGTCAGCGTGGCGGCTTACGACGCCATGGGGCAGCTGGGGCCGGCCTCGGCCGTCATTACCGTCACAACCACTATCAACGCCCAACAGGTTTTCCTGCCCCTCGTTCAACGCCATTAGCGGGATTGGGTTTTCCCCTCTCTATCATTACAGACAAACAGTCAAGGTCACGTACAAAATTCACAGAGCGGCGCTTGAGCGCCGCTCTGTGTGTTGAAGCGCGGTATAAAGTACTTGACAAAATTAAGTTGTATGTTAATATTATCAATATACGACTTGATATTATCAACATAAACCAGGGAGGTTGTGATGCATCCAGTTCCTACGGAATGTCCGGTCTGCCACGACGATTTATTAGTCACGCGGCTGGTTTGCCGGCGCTGCGGTACGGTGCTCAAAAACCGGTTTGAGCTGGACGCGCTTTCGCGTCTGATACCAGAGCAGCGCCATTTCGTGGAGGTGTTTCTCCGCTGTGAGGGGAAACTCAACTGCGTCCAGGACGCGCTGGGGATCTCTTATCCCACCGTCCGCAGCCGGCTGGACGAAGTCATCCGGGCGTTGGGACCCCGGGCCCCGGAGCCGGCGGGCGCGCCCGCGTCACGTCAGGAGATCCTGGCGCGGCTGGCCCGCCAGGAGATCACCGCCGAAGAGGCCTTGACCCTGCTGGAAACTTTGTGACGAAGCTGGCTTAATTGAATCAAAAGGAGCAAAAGGAGAAGGAGATGTTTGACCAAACTGTAGCAACCGGGGCCGCGCCCCACATTGTGGTAGAAGAATGTTCAGGTAGCCTGGCCGTGCGGGGGACGGAAACCCGGCAAGTCCGTATCCGCATGTCGGGTGACGCCGAATCCAGCGCGCTGACCCAGGAAGGGGACGTCCTCACGTTCCGGGCGCCTGGAGATTGCCGTCTTACCTGCCCGCCTGGCACTATGCTGACCCTCAAAGCCGTGCGGGGGGACTTGCAGGTGCGCATGGTGCACGGGGCGATCACCGCAGGCCAGGTCAATGGTAGCGCCGATTTGCGGGACGTCGGCTCGCTGGCCCTGGGACAGGTCTCTGGCGATTTGCGCGCGCGGGGTGTGGCCGGGGACGTGGTGGGACAAGGGGTGTCCGGCGACGCCCGCGTCCGGGCGGTGGCCGGACAACTCACGCTGCACCAGGTCGGCGGCGACCTGCGGGCCGACGCTGTGCAGAAAGGGATCGCCGTGGAAGCTGTGAGCGGCGACGTGCGTTTAGGCCCGCCCTTTGCTCCGGGGGCTGCTTATCGCCTCAGCGCCGGCGGGGACCTGGTCGTCAGGCTGAATAGAGAGGCCAGCGTCCATTTTAAACTCCAGGCCAGGGGAAACGTTCAGGTGCGCGTCCCCAACCTGGCCCTGCAAGAGCAAGAGGGAGCGCTGGTAGGGGATTTAGGGACCGGCGAGGCGTTGCTGGAGGCCTCGGTCGGCGGGCGAGCCGTGCTCAAAGCGGGTGAGTTGGAGAGCGACGAGTTCCCTGAGTCCTACGATCTTGACCTGAGCGTCCTGGATGACCTTGGCCCGCTGGTTGAGGCGCGGGTCGCTGAGGCCATGGCTGACCTTAATCTGCGGCTGGAAAACGAGGGCTGGTTCATGGCCGATGAAGGCCGGTTGCGGCAGCGGGTGGAGCAGATTGCCGAACAGGCGGCCGAGCGCGCCCGTCAGGCCGCCGAACGGGAGGCCGAGCGGGCCCGCCGGGCGGCCGAACGGGAGGCCGAGCGGGCCCGTATCCAGGCGGAACAGGCTGAGCGGCGCTGGCAGCGGGCCAGTGGTCACCGGCCGGCCGCCCCGCCGACGCCACCGGCTCCTCCAGCTCCGCCGGCCTCTGCGACCGACACGATCACACGCGAGGAACGGCTGCGGGTGTTGCGGTTGGTGGAAGCGGGCCGGCTCACGCCCGAGGAGGCCTCCGATTTGATTGCAGCTCTGATGAGCTGAGGCTGTTCTCGGCGTGATGCAATCCGTATGGAAGAAGAATGGGGTTTTTGCGCGCGGCTTCGCCGCGCGCAAAAACCAGCTTATAAAGATAAAGATTTGTCGTCTGCGGTTGATTTGACAGAATCCTCATCCGGTATAAAATAGTTTCATCTGTTAACTGTTAAGATTCTTTATTAATCGCCCTGCGTCAGGAGACATCTTATGCTAAATGAACCGCTGCCGGCAGAGCAGCTGGAGCAGGTGATTGACCGGTTCTGGGAGACGGTTCCGCCGCTGTGGAACCAGGTCCGTGCCCATATCCGCGCCGTCGCCGCTGCCGAGTTTGGTCTCACGGTGGAGCAGTTCCACATCCTCCGGCATATCCGCCGGGGCGTGACTTCGGTGAGCGAGCTGGCGGCCGCCAAGCAGATCAGCCGCCCGGCCGTCAGTCAGGCCGTGGATGGACTGGTCCAGCGCGGCCTGATCAGCCGCACGCCCAACTTAGTCGACCGGCGCTGCGTGCAGCTGGAACTCACGCCGGCCGGCAGCGCTTTGCTGGCAGCGGTGTTTGAAAACACCCACGCCTGGATGAAGGAGCAGCTGGCAGGGCTCACTCCGGGGGAGTTAGCGGAGCTGCTGGGGGCCCTGGAAGCGCTGAAAAAGGTACAGGCCCGCTGGTCGGCCGAATGATGGTTTTCCAGGCGGGCGAAGCGCGAGGGGAGGGGTAAGATGATGGGAATGCATGGGGGTGGCCCCTGGCCCGGGTTTTTGCGGGCACCTGCCGAAAAGCCTCAGCTCACCTGGGGGCTGCTGAAGCGCGTCCTGGGGTACTCCACGCCCTATCGCTGGCAAATTGCAGCTGTAGCCGCGATCATTTTTCTCACCGCGTTCCTGAATCTGTTGCCCCCGCTGATTTTTCGGGAATTGATTGACCACACGCTGCCGGACCGCGACCTCCAGCGTTTGGTCTTGTTGGCCGGGGGGATTTTTCTCGTGCCGCTAGCCAATGGCGGGCTGGATGTGATCCAACGACGGCTGCGCGCGCAGGCCGGCGAAGGGGTGATTTACGACCTGCGGGTGGCGCTCTTCGCCCATTTGCAACGCCTGTCGTTGCGCTTCTTTACCCACACCAAGGTCGGCGAGCTGATGAGCCGTTTGAACAACGACGTGGTCGGCGCGCAAAATGCCATCAGCAACACGCTGGTGAACATTTTTTACGATCTGGTGCAAGCCATTGTTCTGTTGGTCGTGATGTTCTCTCTGGAATGGCGGCTGACCCTGCTCAGCCTGATTTTGTTGCCGCTATTCGTCGTCGTTGCGCGGCGGGTGGGGGTACGCCTGCGCGACACCGCCCGCGAGCAGATGGATCTCAACGCCCAGATGAATGCCATGGCGAACGAAACGCTCAACATCGGCGGGGCGTTGCTGGTGAAGCTCTTTGGCCGCTCTGTTGTAGAGGTAGAACGTTTCAGTGGGCGCGCTGCCCTGGTGCGCGACAAGGGGGTGGAGCGCGCCGTCTTGGGCACCCTCTTTTTCATCAGCATCAGCCTGTTGAGCGCGGCCGGCTCCGCGTTGATCTATGGCGTCGGCGGCTATTTTGTCATTCAAAGGGTTTTCACCATTGGCACAATTGTGGCCTTCAGCACCTATCTGGGCAACCTGTACCGGGCCTTGAACTCGCTGGCCAATGCGCCGGTGGAATTTGCGACCTCGGTGGTCAGCTTTGAGCGCGTCTTTGAGGTGCTTGACCTGCCGCCCGACATCCCCGAGTCGCCCGACGCCATGGTGCTCCAGGAAGTACGCGGCGAACTGGTCTTTGAGGATGTTACCTTCAAATATGACGTGGACGAAAAGGCGCTGCTCAGCGACGTGCATCGTTACGGGCAGATGGAAGCCGTGACGGCGGTGCTCTCCGGGGGCAAAGGGGCAGGTACGGGGAGAAGCCGGGAGGGCAACGGTGGCGGTGAAGAAGCCATCCGCACCCAGGCGCGCGAGATGGCCCTGGAACACATTGATTTCCGCGTCGCACCCGGCCAGCTGGTGGCGTTGGTCGGCCCCAGCGGGGCGGGCAAGACGACGCTGACCTATCTGATCCCCCGGCTCTACGATCCCACCGCGGGGCGGATTCTGCTGGATGGGCACGATCTGCGCGCGGTGACGCTGGCCTCGCTCGCGGCCCAGATTGGCATGGTCACCCAGGAAGCGTATCTGTTTCACGACACGATCCGCACGAACCTGCTCTATGCCCGGCTGGATGCTACCCAGGACGAGCTGGAGGTCGCTACCCGGGCCGCCAACATCCACGATTTCATCATGAGCCTGCCCGCCGGCTACGATACCATCGTCGGCGAGCGCGGTTACCGGTTGAGCGGCGGCGAGAAGCAGCGGATTGCGCTGGCGCGTGTCATCCTCAAGAACCCCCGCATTCTGGTGCTGGATGAAGCCACCAGCCACCTGGATAGCGAATCTGAGGCGCTGATTCAGGAGGCGCTCAAGCGGGTCATGGCCGGACGCACCAGTATCGTCATCGCGCACCGCCTGAGCACCATCCTGGCCGCCGACCTGATCCTGGTCTTTGACCGGGGCCGGATTGTGGAGCGCGGCACGCATCAAGACCTGTTGGCCCTGGGCGGGCTGTACGCCCAATTATACGAGACCCAGTTCAGCCGTGGGCGCGGGTTCTCATTCTGACGAAAATGAGCGGCATAAGAATCCCACAAACGGGGGGGCGCTTCTGCTCTCTATTTCCTGCCCCCTCTTAACGGAGCAATTTCATGGCCTATGTTTTTAAACTCAAGTCGTTCGTCAAGCCGTATTGGCGATTGGCGCTGCTCTCGCTGGTCCTGCTGGTCGGCCTCGTGTTTATGGATCTTGCCATTCCCCGGTTGATTCAGCGCATCATTGACCAGGGGATCGCCCGCCAGGATCTGCCGACGGTGGTCAACACGGCGTTGATCATGCTTGGCCTTTCGGTGTTGAGCACGCTCTTTGCCGTCGGCAACAACATCTTTTCCATCCGGGCCGGCGAAGGGGTGGCGCGCGACTTGCGGGAAGCGCTTTTTCTCAAAATCCAATCCTTCTCCTTTGGCAACCTGGATCAGTTGAGCACCGGGCAATTGCTGGTTCGGCTCAGTAGCGATACTACGCTCTTCCAGCGGATGGTGCAGGTGCTTTTGCGCATCGGTACCCGCGCACCGCTGCTGATGATCGGCAGTTTGATTTTGATGTTTAATACCGACCGCCGGCTGGCCCTGCTGATGATCCCTTTGCTGATCATCACTTTGGGGATTGTCACCTTTTTCATTGCTAAGATGGGGCCGCTTTTCCGCACCGCCCAGCAAAAGCTGGATTGGTTGAATACGGTGTTGCAGGAGGCCATTGCCGGCGTGCGCGTCGTCAAGGCCTTTGTGCGCGAGGACCACGAGCGCGCGCGTTTCGCTGCGGCCAATGAGTCCTACACTGACCGCTCCATTCAGGTGATGCGTTTTATGGCGACGCTGGGCCCGGCGTTGAGCATTTTCGTGAACGTGGGGGTGGTGATGGTCATCTGGGCCGGCGGGCTCCAGGCGATCCAGGGCCGGCTCTCGTTAGGGCAGATTGTTGCTTTCACCAATTACTTGCTTACCACACTGGGACCACTCACCATCATGGTCATGCTCTCCAACGTGGTGGCAGCGGCGACTGCCTCCGCCGAGCGGATTGTCCAGGTGCTGGAGATGGTGCCGGAGGTGCAGGACGCCCCGGATGCCCTCACGCTCCCGGCGCTGGAAAAGCCACAGGTGGTCTTTGAGAATGTGGCCTTTCACTATAACGGCGCGACCGACAGCGCGGTGCTGAACGGTGTGACCTTTACCGCCGAACCCGGCCAGACGGTGGCCCTGCTGGGCGCGACCGGGGCCGGGAAATCCACTCTCGTCAATTTGATCCCCCGCTTTTACGACGTGGCCGCCGGCCGGGTGTTGCTCAACGGCGTGGATATCCGCCGGCTGCAGCAGGATAGCCTGCTGGCCCACATCGGCATTGTGCCGCAGGAGACGGTGCTCTTCTCCGGCACCGTGCGCGATAACATCCGCTACGGTTGCCCCAACGCCGACGACGCGGCGGTCGTCGCGGCGGCCCAGGCGGCCCAGGCCCACGAGTTTATCCTGAATCTGCCTCAAGGCTACGACACGCACGTTGAGGAGCGCGGGGTCAACCTCTCGGGCGGCCAAAAGCAGCGCCTGGCCATCGCCCGCGCGCTGCTCATGCGCCCGGCCATCCTTATCCTGGACGACAGCACCAGTTCGGTAGACGTGGAGACCGAGACGAAAATCCAGGATGCGCTCGTGACGTGGATGCACGACCGGACCTGTTTTGTGGTGGCGCAGCGCATCAGCACCGTTTTGCGGGCCGACAAAATCCTGGTGCTGGATCAGGGCCGCGTGGTCGCTGAGGGGACGCACAGTCAGCTGTTGCAGTCCTGTCCGATTTATCAAGAGATCTACGCCTCCCAGCTGGGCAATGGCGTGACCCTGGAGTAGGCCATGTCACATTCATCTATGCCCTCTCGTGAAGCGTCCCCCGATTACCGCGCGCGTATGGCGAGCCGGGGGCCGGCGCGGCCCGGCAAAATTGAGAAGGCCCGCGACCCCCGCCAGGCATTGCGACGACTTGTGCGCTATCTCAGTCCGTACAAGGCGGCCCTGGTGCTGGTCGTGGGGCTGGTGTTGCTCTATACCCTTCTGGGGTTGCTGGAGCCCTACCTGATGGGCGTCGCCATTGACCGTTTCATCGCTACCAGGAACGCCGCCGGGTTGGGACGCATGGCGCTGTTGATGTTGGGGGTCTACCTGCTGGATAACGGGTGTCAGGCCGCTGCCAGCTGGGCGATGGCGCGCATCTCTCAGAGCGCGCTCCAACGGCTGCGCGGCGATCTGTTCGGTCACTTGCAAAGTCTCTCTATCAGTTTCTTTGACCGCCACACGGCCGGCGAACTGATGAGCCGCCTGACTAACGACATTGACGCCATCAACCAGGCCGTCTCGCAAAACGTGGTCTCGTTGGTGGCGAGCGTCCTCTCGCTGGGGGGGATGCTCATCGCCATGTTCGTGCTGAACTACTGGCTGGCGCTGGCGTCGTTGCTGGTCGTTCCCATCATGGCCTGGTTTACCAACTTTGTCGCTCGCTATACGCGCAAGGGTTTTCGTGAATTGCAAAAGCAGCTCGGCGAGCTCAGCGGGGTGATGGAGGAGGCGATCAGTGGGCAGCGCGTGGTCAAGGCGTTCCGCCGCAACGACACCGTGATCGCCGCTTTCCGCCAGCACAACCAGGAGGTCTACCGGGCGGGCGTTTACGCCAACACTTACGCGATGCTCTTGATGCCGTTGACCAACGTGTTAGGCAACTTTTTCGTGATCGTGTTGGCCGGGTTTGGCGGTTGGCTGGCGCTACAAGGGCTGGTCACGGTGGGGATGATCGCCACCTTCATCAACTACGGCCATAATTTCGTCAACCCGCTGCGCCAGCTCGCCAACCTTTACAACTCCATCCAGGCGGCGCTGGCCGGAGCCGAGCGGGTCTTTGAGATCCTTGATATCCCCGCTGAGGTGGACGATACCTCCGAGGCGGCGCGCCTGCCGGCAATGGCCGGCGATGTCCGCTTTGAGAATGTTCAGTTTGGCTACGTCCCCGGCACCCCGATCATCAAAGCGATGTCGTTGGAGGCGCACCCCGGCGAGACGGTGGCGCTGGTTGGGCCGACGGGCGCGGGCAAGACCACGCTCATCAATTTGCTGATGCGCTTCTACGAGGTAGAGGGCGGCCGCATCACGATTGACGGCCGCGACCTCCGCCAGCTCCGCAAGGCCGACCTGCGCCAGCAGTTGGGGCTGGTACTGCAAGACACCTTCCTCTTCTCGGCAACGGTGCTGGAGAACATCCGTTACGGGCGGCTGGACGCGACCGACGAGGAGTGCGTGGAGGCTGCCCGCCTGGCGGACGCCGATCCCTTTATCCGGCAGTTGCCGCATGGGTATCAGACGTTGCTTTCGGAGCGGGGCAGCAACCTCAGCCAGGGCCAGCGCCAGCTGCTTTCCATCGCCCGCGCGATCCTGGCCGATCCCGGCATTTTGATCCTGGACGAGGCGACCAGCAGCGTGGATACCCGCACCGAGGCGCGGATCCAAAAGGCGCTGCTGCGGTTGATGCAGGGGCGGACCAGCTTCGTCATTGCACACCGCCTGAGCACCATCCGCGACGCCGACCAGGTCATTGTGATCAACAACGGGGAGATCGTGGAACAAGGGACACACCAGCAGTTGTTGGAGCGGCGCGGCTTTTACCACCACCTCTACGTCAGCCAGTTCAAAGGGCAGGCGATTTAAGCGGCCGGTATCGTGAGGGGGCGTAACGCCGGGAGGATTGGCCATTGGGGATGACCTGATGGGCGTGGTAATCCCTGACGCTGGTCTCGCCGGGCTGCGGGAAGACACTGCCCGACGGCGGGGAAGCTATCCTTTGCGCCGGGCGCGCTGCTGTTGAAATAGTGCCGGCCAGGCTCGTATCCCCAATACGGCAAACGGAACCAGAACGGTCACATAGCGGTTAGCGTCAAAGCGGATCAGCGTTAGCTGGGCTGTCCTATCGGCCGGGCAGGTGATGGGCAATCCACCGATGACAATAATCCCTTGTCCAACGCAGTCATACATGGCGGGCACGCGCAGCAGCACCAACCCCATCAACGCCAGCGCCGCCAGGCCCAGGATTTTCGCGTGGCGGCTGGTGCTCACTCCCAGCCCCAGTAGTCCCAGGGAGATGAGGGCCGACCAGATCAAAATTCCCGACTGCGGGTTGAGCAGACTGGCAAAAATGTATCCCCCATCCAGCGTTAGCCGGTTGATGTCGCCTTTGAGAATACCGACATGCCAGGGCGTGCCAAACTGCGTGGCGTTGTACACCAGCAAGATCACTGCCGCTGCCAGACCTCCTGATATCCACCGGTGCAACCAGCGCCATTCCCTGAGGATTACCAGAGCGACCGTAACCACTGCCACCATGACCGCCGTTTCCAGCCGAACCAGTACCAGCACCCCCCCACACAATCCGGCCAGCCATTGTGTCCCGGCTGTTGGGGTGAGTGAGCTTTTGACAAAGAAGTAGCAGAACAGGGCACTGATGCCCAGGGCAGTCAGGGTGGCGTAGGCGGGCGTTTGGACGATATTGTGCATCAGCACCGGTGCTGTGACCACCATCAGCGGCGCCAGACTGACCCCCTGGACGGACCGGGACTCCAGGGACAGCGTCTTGATCATGATCAGCAGCCCGCCGAAGAGCAGGCCGTAGCTTGTTAACAGCATGGCGGCGATGATCTTCCACCGGAACCAGCTGTTCTCGGCAGCGATGTAAAAGTCCTTGAAAAAGAGTTCCCGGAATAGAAGGGGGGTGGCAGGAATCAGCGTTTGCTCTGTGACCGGTGCTGGCGATGGGGGCACCTGTTCCGGCGGGAAGGAGGGGGGAGTCACGGTTACAGTTTGCACGAAAGGTTCCACTACCAGCGAGAGGACGGTATAGGGGATCAGCGTGAGGATGGGATAGCCGGGCGAGCGTTGTTCCAGGAAGGGCAGATTGTGGACCAGGGGCGTGCTATCGCTTCCGGCCAGTCTCTGTACGATAGCGTAATAATCAATCGCATCAGTTTGGACGTTGGCCATTCCTGCTGTCACAATGACAACTGCCAGCAAGATCAATAACGCAGCGCACAGTGCGTAATCCAGCCGGTGTAACCATTGCATTTTGTTCTTTCCCCCGTGGATTGGGTTTTGGAATCCCATTGCTCAGATCAGCCCGCGAGTATTATCGTTTGGAAATGGAGCAAAGGCAAGCCCAGACCGTTGGCTCCCTTTCCCTCTGCCCAAAAAGGGCGATAATGGGGGGTGGGGAGATGCGGAGCGGAGATAAAATGGAGGGGGAATTCCCTGAACCGGAGTTCACGAACGCCGGGCGAACTAAAGCTCGCGTTACGTTTGCCACTGGCTGAGCAACTAAGCGACCCAAGGCTCATTGACTTTAAAGAGGAGGTATTGCCATGCAAGTCAACCCGGGGATTTTTAAAGCTTACGATATTCGTGGCCTCTACCCGACCGATCTGAACGAGGCGATTGCCTATCTCATCGGGCGGGCCTTTGTGACCTACGTGGCCGGGCAGCAGGTCATCGTTGGGCGCGACATGCGCCTCTCCGGCCCGGCGTTGATGGCGGCGGTCGTGCGGGGGATCACCGACCAGGGGGCGGACGTGCTTGACATCGGGATGGTCAGCACCGACCAGTATTACTTCGCCTGCGCGCAGTTGGGGCTGCCGGGCATGATGGTGACCGCGTCGCACAACCCCAAGCCTTACAACGGCTTCAAGATGGTCCAGAAGATGCCCTACCTGCTCAGCGGCGACGCCGGCATCCAGGAGCTGCGGCAGCTGGTGGAGAGTGAAGCTTTCCCTGTTCCCGCGCGCCACGGGCAGGTGGTGGCGCAGGACTTCCGCGCCGCCTTTGTGGAGAAGCTGCTCTCACTCATTGATGTCCCGGCGCTCCGGCCGCTCAAGGTCGTCGCCGATACCGGCAACGGCATGGTCGGCCCCAGCCTGCTGGAGGTCTACAGCCGGCTGCCGGTGCAGCTGGTCGGCCTCTATCTGGAACCTGACGGCAACCTGCCCAACCACGGGCTGGATCCGCTCATGCCGGAGAATCGCGCCGAGCTCCAGCGGCGGGTGGTGGAGGAGGGGGCCGACGTCGGCTTTGCCTTTGACGGCGACGGCGATCGCTTTTTCGTCATTGACGACCGGGGGCAGTTTGTCCCTGGTGATTTTCTCACCGCGCTGTTGGGCAGCTATCTGCTGGAGAAACAGCCCGGCGCGAAGATCATTCATGACGTGCGGGCCTCGTGGGCTGTCCGTGACCTGATCCAGGCCGGCGGCGGGACACCGCTCATGGAGCGGGTGGGGCATGCCTTCATCAAGCGGCGGATGGCGGCCGAGGGCGCGGTCTTCGCCGGCGAGGTCTCCGGGCACTATTACTTCAAGGATTTCTTCTACGCCGATTCAGGCCTTACCCCGTCGTTGTTGGTGCTGGAGATGCTCTCCAAACGCGGCGTGAAAATGTCCACGCTCCTGCAGGCGCTGGAGGCGCGCTACTTTATCTCCGGCGAGATCAACTCTACCGTGCGCGACCCGGCGGCCAAGATGCAGGAATTGACCGAGCGGTATAGCGACGGAGAGCAGCAAACGTTAGACGGCATCTCCGTCATTTATCCGACCTGGCACTTCAACGTGCGGCCTTCCAACACCGAGCCGTTGTTGCGGCTGAACTTAGAGGCAATGAGCCGCGCGGAACTGGAACAGCGGCGCGACGAGGTACTGGCGATCATCCGGGGATAACCCGGGCAAAAATGATTTCACTGACACAGTTCCACCCATGATTGAACTTCCTGCCACTCATTATGCCAACGTGTTACCGTTATTGCGGGACGCCAGGCAGCCGGTGGTCCCGCACTCGGTTTGCGAAGGGTACAATCCCGGCCGCGTCTTCGCCGATGACCCCGACCGTCCCACGAGCGCATTGGTCTGGCTCCCGTGCGGCTATCTCTTCCTGGCCGGCGAACCGGCAGCGGAGCTCACGCCGGCGGCCCTGGCCCCGCTCCTGTGGGAGACGCTCGTGCCGGCCTGGCAGGCCGCCGGCGAGACCGGGTTCGTGCTCGTGCCGTTCTCCGCTGCCTGGGCCGCGTTGTTGGCGGCCTTGCTGCAGGACCAGCCCCATGAGCTGATCTATCGCCGGACGTTCACGTTTGACTTGCAGCGCTTCGCCGCGCACCGTGATTGGGCGGCGCGCATCCCGGCTGGGTTTGGGATGCAGCGCATGGACCAGGCGCTGGTGGAGCGCCTGGGGGGGATGCCGTCGTGGGCCTCCACGGAGGATTTTCTCGCGCGGGGGATCGGCTACTGCCTGCTGAAAGCGGATGCTGTCGCCAGTACCTGCACGACGGTGTTTGCCACCTCCACCCGCGTGGAAATTGACGTGCATACCGACGCGGCTTATCGCGGGCAAGGGCTGGCAACGCTGACCGCCGCGGCGCTGATTGATGAGTGTCTGCGCGGCGGGCGGCAGCCCCATTGGGAGTGCTTTTGGAATAACGCGGCGTCGGATCGCCTGGCCGGCCGCCTGGGCTTTGAATTCAAGGAAGATTACCCGGTCTACTTTTGGGAGCCGCCGGCGGCAGCGGACGGTAGACCGTAGACGGCGAACAAGGTCTGAAAAAGCCGGCATTCTCTGTAGTGTTGGTGGTGGGCGCAAGAATCGTCAAGGTGGGGCCGTTGACGTGCCTGGGTGGGGGGCAAATGCGCAAGCGGCGTCAAGACGGGGCGGGGCTGATCGGCTATACTGAGGGCGTGAACCGGGGGAACCGGTCCAAAAATCGCTTTCAGGAGGCTGGGAATGGACGCGCAAGAGTTTGTGGTGAAGCCGATCGGGCATGTACGGGCAGGCGAGAATGGTTTTTGCCTGGAGATTGATCCGGCTTATGCGCCGGCGTTGCAGGGGTTGCAGGGGTTCGGTTACGTAGTGGTGCTCTGGTGGTGCCATCTGCTGGATGGGCCGGAGTACCGGCAGGTTTTGATCTGCCAGCAGCCGTACAAGGAAGCGCCGGCCGAAATGGGCATTTTTGCCACCCGGGCGCCAGTCCGCCCCAATCCGATTGCGGTGACGCCGGTGGCGGTCCTGGACCTGGACGTAGAGCGGGGTATCATTACCATCCCCTACATTGACGCCGAGGACGGGACGCCGATCCTGGATCTCAAACCCTATTCTCCTTGCAGTGACCGGGTGCGCGATGCGCGGGTGCCGGACTGGTGCGCCGCCTGGCCGCAATGGTATGAGGATTCTGCCACCTTTGATTGGTCCGCGGTCTTCGTCAACGCGCGGTAACGGCGCGGCTGAAGCCGCAGAAGATAAGGTTAAAGAGGGTTTTTCAGGGGTGGGCAAAGCCTGCCCGTGAAAAACCCTTAAACCTTTGGGGGAGGGCCCGAGACGATGAAAGCACGTCTGGTTGAAATGCCGGCCTTGTGGCTGGTCGGGTTTGATTTTTTCGGCGATCCGTTTAGGAGCCACGGTGGTTGGAGCGCCGAGAACGAAATCGGCCGGCTGTGGCAGCGCTGGATGAATTACCTGGAGACGGCGCCCTCCTCCCTGGATGCCGTTAAAGAGATGGCAGTCATGTACGAAGTCCACATCTACCACCCGGAGACGCTCCAGACCGGCGAGTTGGAGGTTTTCACCGGCGTGGAAGTCGCCCAGGTGCAGGTGATGGAACTGCCGCTGGAGGTCGTGGTCAAGCGGGTGCCGGGAGGGCGCTATGCCGTCTTTACCCTCACCGGCGAGGCGATTGTTTCCGACTGGCTCTGGCAGCTGGACACCGAATGGCTGCCGGCGCTGGGGGTGCAGCGGTTAGCCACACACAGTTTCCAGCGGTATGACGCGCGTTTCAAGGGGATGGACCGGATCGCTGAATCAGAGTTGGACGTCTACATTCCGCTGGCGTCGTGAGGGCAGGGCGATGGCGGATGTGGAGAGCATGGCGCGCGCGGTGGATTTCATTGAAGCGCACCTGCAAGAGCCGATCGGGGTGGGCGAGATGGCGTTGGCCGTCTCGTATTCCCTCTATCATTTTTGCCACACCTTCAGCCGGCTGACGGGCCACACGCCTTATGACTACCTGATGCGCCGCCGTATCGCCGAGGCCGCGCGCACGCTCTGGCAGACCGACCATAAAATCATTGACGTTGCCCTGATGTATCAGTTTAACAGCCCGGAGACCTTTTCGCGGGCTTTCAAGCGGGTGCTGGGATGGCAACCGCAGCAGTGGCGCCGGCAGGCGCGGATCGGGCCGCGCCAGTTGATGCCGCCGTTGACGCTAACGCACCTGCGCCACTGGCAGCGGTGCGCCTGGCGGCCGGTGGTTGAGCAGCGGCCGGCGCTCTCGTTCGTGGGGGCGATGACCTGGCTGCCGGCGGAGACGGCGGACCCTGCTCCGGCGTGGGCCTGGTTGCGGCGCGAATTGGGTGATGCCGCGCCGGGGCCGTTTTACGGGTTGACCTGCGGGGCGGCTGATGGTGCGCCGGACGTGACCTGCTTAGCGGCGGTGGCGGATAGCGGCGCACTCGCGGCCGGCCGCGCGCTCGTCGTCAAGTCGCTGCCGCCGTTGACCTGGGGGATCGTTACCCATCGCGGCCCGGCGGGCGATTTCGGCCTGACGCTGGATTATCTTTACCACACCTGGCTGCCGCAGACCGACTACCGTCCGGCCTGGCCGGGGTATCTGGAGTCCTACGGTCCCACACCGGGGCGGTCGGCGGCGGAAGAGAGCGCGTGGGAGGTCGCGGTCCCGCTGGTGAGGGGGTGAGCGGGCCGCGGTTACGCCGCGCCGCGAAAGACGACGCGGAATCGCTCGCAGAGTACCGGCATGGTCTCAGTACATTCCAGGCCGAGCGCCGCGCACTCCCGCCCAAAGTAGCGCCAGTGGACCTCACGCCAGGCCGCCAGTGAGCGGTCATCCTCGCCCTCGGCATAGGCGTGCTCGGCCGTCACTGCATTGAACGGGCGAATTTCCAGGTGCGTGGTCTGGATGATACAGAGTGGCTGGCCCGCACCGTTGAGGATTACGCTGTAATCACCCACCTGGGGCAGCGGCTCGTGTTGGACCTCGTAGGCCTGCAAGAGCGAGGCGGTGCCGGTCTTGCGGCCTGCCATGACCAGCGCTCCCAATTCATCGGCGACGGCGGGAGTGTGGCCGAAGCTCCAGGCCGTGAACGTAGCGGGCCGGTTGGCCTCCGGTAGGGTCGCCAGGTAAGCTGCCCAGAAAGCGGCAACCTTTGGGCTGTTCCCACTCTCATCATTGTTATCCATACGTTTGCCCCCACTGCCATGAGTAAAATAACCCAAGTTGCTACCTATCATTGGTAAGGGTTGCCGTTTCTGCTCCCGCCCTCATCCCTTTGCCTTCATCCTTCTTACTGACTGCGTCCCGGAAGAGCGCCGCCATCCGGCAGGCAGCTACCGGAGCGTGCCCCACGGCGGTCTCGTCGGAGAGGACCAGGCCGCGATAGCCCTGTTGCAGCGCCGCGTAGAGATAGCAGAGCTCCGAACGGGTGGGGTCGGCGTGGGCGGTCATGTGCTCCAGCACCTGTCCTGCCAGCAACGTGGGCCTGGGGAGCGCGCTCACCTGCGCTGAGAAGCGGTAGACGGTCTCGGCGAGCGCCCGCAGGCCCACTTCTGCCCCTAAATCCCCGCGACAGAGCCAGAGCTCATCGGCGTAAGTGGCCAGCGACGCCGCTTCGCTCACGGCCGGTTCCCGCTCCAACTTGGCGATCAGATAGGCTGCCGGCCCGATCAGATTCCGGTAGCGAGCCATCTCCACCGCGTCCTTCACGTAAGAGAGCGCGTAACGCACCGCCGGCAACGTCTGTGTCTCGGTGATGATCTGGCGATCTTTCTCCGATAGCGCCTCCTGCCGGTGCTCGGAGGCGGTGTAGGTGATCCCTTTGCGGGCGGATAGTTCGCCGCCCTGGAGGACGCGAGCGCGGAGTTGTGTCGCCGTGGCTGCCTCCACCGCCAGCCTGACGCGGGCGTCGTTCAGCGCGATGACGCCGCTGGAGCCGGGGGCGGCCTGGAAGAAGTCGGGGTGGGGGACCGGCAGCACGGCGGGTTGGTCGCTGGCGGCGGCGTAGATCAGCGTCACCTCCGCACCGGCCTGGAGCGTCGCCGATGGGAAATCTCCCAACCGCCATTTGCTCCCTTGCAGGTCCAGGATGAGGGGCGGTTGCATCTGGCCTGCATGGTAGTGTTCCCACCGCTCTACCCAGCGGCGCATTTGCGGCAGGTCCAGGTGCGACGTGTTGAGCCGGAACGCGGTCGCGCCGGCGGCCCGCAGCGCGTCCCAGATCGCTTCGCCCTCGCTGCTGGGACCTAAGGTGGCGACAATCTCGTAGTCCAGCATAGCACTCCGTTAAAGGTGTTTTACCCGTTGAAACGGGACCGCAGACCGCGGACCACAGACCACGGACTTGAAACCCGTGGTCTGTGGTCTGTCGTCTGTGGTCATCGCGAGCAGCGTCCAGCCATGACTGGCACCTACCGCCACCGCTCAAACGCCAGCTGGCGGATGCGGCGCCGGGGCCGGGCCCGCGCCTGGAGCAGGATGCGCCGTCCCTCCTCGGTGCGGGTGTAGATGAGCCGCCCGCCGCCGACGTAGTGCCGCCAGTGGCGCGCTAACGCTTCGGCGCGCTCTTTGCGGGTCGCCAGCACTTCAGGGACGCGATGGTAGGCCCGCAGGTCTTCGCTCAGTCCCAACAGGGCGCGCACGGCGGCCCAGAGCGGCCGGTAGATGAGGCCGCGCAAGGAGGCGCTGTCGCGCTCAATCAGGTAGCGGGCGTCACCTAAAGGCCCCAGCAATTCGCGGTAGGCGCGCGCGAAGGTGTCGGCATCTTCCGGCGAGGCGTAGTCCACGAAAACCTCGTAGCCGCCCTCCTCTGTCTCTACCACGCGGAGATAGGCATCGGTCAGGGTGTGGCTGACCAGACCCGCGTCACGCAGCGCCGCCAGCAGCGCCCGCCCCATATCCAGGAGCACCGCGTCGGCGGGCAGCTCCAGAAAGGTCCGCCGGAAGAGCTTGTAAATCTCGTAGCCGTTGAGCGCGAGCGTTCCGACCAGCGCAGCGAGGGTGGCAAGCGGGATGCACAGGAGCAGCGCTTCGGGCGCCCCACTGCCCAGGTAAATCAGGTTGAGCCAGATCACCGCTGCGGTAGCCACCAGGCTGACCAGGAGCCGCCGGCTCATCGCAGTGAGCGATTCCTGCACGGTGTAGGCTGTACGGAACGTCAGGTCTTCTTTGACCAGGTGGGTGGCGCTGTAACTGAAGTTGGAGTAGGGTTGCCCCACGCCCCACAGGTCGTAGATGTGGTCTCGCTCGCCGACGGCGGCTAACATCCGGCGCGTGTAAGTGTCAAAATGGATCTGCTTGAAAGGCCGCTGCCAGAGGTCACGGGCCAGGTTCAGATCCACGTGGGCGACGCCGCGCACGATCTGGCCGGCCAGCGCCGGGGGTGCAACCTGGCCCTGGAAGGCCGCGCCGAGCTGCCGTTGCAGGTCCTGGGCGGGACGCTGGGCCACGACGCCCCAGGTGCGGCTATGTTTGGCGACAAAGCGGCGCAGGTCGGCATCGCCTTTATCAAAGGCGCGGCTGACGCAGACGACATCCCAGTTGTGCGCCACTTTGCGCGGCCAGGCCGGATCCAAGCGGATGCTGCGCCCGCGAATTTGCTGGACGCCGGTGCTGGTGGTGACGGCGGTCAGGTCAATCAGCGTGTTGAGGCTGAGCGCGTCCCAGCCCTCGCCGAAAATGCCGCGCGTCCCGACTAAACAGCGGGTCAGCCCCTGTTCAAACAGCGCCGTGAGGAGCGCCACGTAGGTGCGTGATGACCACACGGCCCCGCTCCCCACCAGTTGCAGGATGCGCGGATCGTCGGTCGGCTGCCAGTCCCAGGTGAAGGTTGTGCCGCGCGCCGCCAGCCACTGGCGGATGGCGGCGTCTAAGGCGTCGCGGCGACGGGCATCTATCAGCACCAGCTGGCCGGTGACCAGGATGGGGCCTAATACCTCGGCGACCGGGGCGGCGACCAGGCGGCGGAAGACGCGCACGGCGCTGCCGGCGTCGGCATCCAGCACCCCTTTCAAGCCGCGCGTGCTGGCGCTCAGCCGTTCGTAATCGGTGATCACGACAGCGCGCAAAGGCGGGCCGAGTGCGGCGGCCTCGGCGGTGAGGATTTCTACCACGGCCTCATCTTTGGCTTCCGAAAGCGCGAGCACCAGGTCGCCGGGGGAGCGCCCGTGGCGGATCCCCCGCTCGCTGAGCGTGATGCCGAACGTCAGCAGCAGCTCGCGCAGCTCGCGGTAGAGCGCGTGCGCGCCGGGGTCGGCGCTGGGTTTGAGCACAACCAACCCAAACCGCTCCAGCAACGTCAGCCAGTCATCCATGGTGGGTGATCCCTGCATCTCTTCCGTGATGAGCACATCGGCCGGGAGCGGCGCTCCCAAGGCCTGTAGCACTTTCACGGCAGCGCTACAGAGCAGCGGCTCGCGGTTGAAGAAGGCCTCAAAAGAGAGAGGGGCAGCGGGGGAAGGAGGAGAGGGGGAGAAGGAAGAAGGGGAGAGGGGGGTATTGGCCATGTCTGTGCCGTTTTCGGCTTCCGCGTCTGTCTCAGCGGGCTCTTCTGCCGTGGATGCGTTGGAGACGTTGATGCGCCGATTGGCTGCTTCGTCTCGCTGCTCCACCAGGGCTACCACCCAATCGCGGAAGGCCGGTGTGCCTGTGACCCGCTGGATGGCGGTCTCAAACTCCTGCTGGATATGCTTGAGGTAGTGCTGTTCGCGCGGAGATGGCTCGCAGAAGTAGACCAGGTCGCGGTAGGGGGCGAGATTCCCCTCTTTGACCACGGCGGGAGTGGGCACCTCAAAATCCACCTCGCCGAGCAGCCAGGTGTAGTTCTCGTACTCCGTTTCGTTTTCGGGCGAGGGCAGCGTGGCTGTCAGGCCGATGACGCGCACTCCCGGCAGCGCCTGGATCAGCGCGCGCAGGACGAAGGCCCAGTAGTCCAGCAGGTGGTGGCATTCGTCTAAGATGACGGTGCCCGTTCCCTGCGCTACCAGGCGGGCAATCAGGTCGCGGGCGTTGGGGTGGAGGAATTGCTGCACGGACACCTCGCCGCGCTGCAAAATCTCGCGCTTGAGGCGGCGATACCGTTTGGCGATCTCGGCGCGAAAGGCGGCGGGGTTGCTGCTGCGCAGGGCCTCAATCCGCACGCGGGCGGCCTCTTCAGTCTCGGTTTTGCTCCCGCTCAGCAGGTCATCCACCCAGCGCTCCAGCGCGACTTCGGTCACGAACTCCAACGCCTCGCCGGGGGTGGAGAGCGCCTGGTAGGTGAGGCAGGTGATCTCGGCCAGGCGACCCGGCTCTAAGCTGGTATGCCCGGCTATCCAGGCCGGATCGTCGATGAAGAGGCCGATCTTCTCCTGCCATTGCTGCTGGATGGTGGTGGTCGGCGCAAAGACGACGGCGGGCTGCCCGAACCGGCGGATCAGCTCCAGGCCGACAATCGTCTTGCCCGCGCCCGGCGGGGCGACGATGTGGTATTTGGCGTCATCGTGCTGCGGGGCGGCCAGCTGGCGTTCTACCAGGTCCAGCACCATCTGCTGGTATTTGCGGAAGGTGCCGCGAAAGCGCAGCGCAGCCAGCGCCGGCGCAGCCGGGGGAGCGGGAGGGCTTTGGCTTTTCTTCATGCGGGGTATTGTAACCGGAATTGGATTTTGGACAAGAGGCCGGGTGGGGATACAATGGGGGAGAGCGGGAGAAGGTGAGAGCGGGAGAGGGTGAGAGCGGGAGAGCAGGAGAGCAGGAGAAGGGAAATAAAATAGGTGTGTAGTTTGTAGTGACGCGCTTTAGCGCGGCAAAACGGCACTGAGGCGCCTCACTACTACAAACAGAGCGCTATGTTCAAGGGAGGAGATTTCATCCTTTTACCTTCATCCTTCATCCTTTTTTCAAATGTGAGCGGTGAGCAGGAAACAGGAACTGCTACTTGCTGCTCTCTGCTCTCTGCTCTCTGCTCACTTCTTAACTGGTTTCTATTTTCAAGGGATGAGATTCTGCTGCAACGCTGCAACGCTGCAACGCTTTTTTACTGGGAGGTATACCATGAAACGCTTATCGCTGCTGGTTCTCTTGGGGGTTCTGACCGCTTGTGTGACCCCGACAACACCGGCTACACCGGCGCCCACCACGCCGCCGCCCGCACCGACCACCGCGGTGCCAACGGCGACGCTTACGCCGTCTCCCTCCACCGGCTGGTGGAACGACGCGGTCTTCTACGAAGTCTTTGTCCGCAGTTTTTACGATAGCAATGGCGATGGCATCGGTGATCTTCAGGGGCTGATCGCCAAACTGGATTATCTTAACGATGGCGATCCGCAGACCGACACCGATCTCGGCGTCACGGCGCTCTGGTTGATGCCGATCATGGAGTCGCCCAGTTATCACGGCTACGATGTGGTGGATTACTACACCGTGGAACAGGACTACGGGACGAACGAGGATTTCAAGCAGCTGATCGCCGAGGCGCACCAACGGGGTATCCAGGTGATCGTGGACCTGGTCATCAACCACACCTCCAGCCAGAACCCCTGGTTCCTGGAAAGCGCGCGCGACCCCAACTCGCCCAAACGGGATTGGTACATTTGGAACCAGCAGGACCTCCAATTCCTTGGCCCCTGGAAGCAGGATGTCTGGTATGAGAAGAACGGCGCTTATTACTATGCGGTCTTCTGGTCGGAGATGCCCGATTTGAACTACCAGACGCCGGCTGTGACTAAGCAGATTTACGATGTGGCCCGCTACTGGCTCCAGGAGATGGATGCCGACGGCTTCCGCATGGACGCGGTGCGCTACCTGGTGGAGGAGAATCTGCTGGAGAAGAATCGCCTGTTAGCCAGCAGCCCGGCCAATCTCCGGTGGCTCCAGGAGTTCCGGGACTATTGCGCCACGGTGGACCCAGAGGCGCTGACCATCGGCGAGGTCTGGACCGACACGCCCGAAGCCTCCCGTTACGTCAAGCAGGGGGCGCAAGACCTGGTCTTTGAGTTTGATCTGGCCGAGGATCTGTTGAGCAGCGTGATGATCGGCTCGCCCGGCAAGTTCCAGGCCACCCGCCAGGAGGTGCTGGCGAGCTATCCGCCGGGACAGTACGGCACTTTCCTGACCAACCACGATCAGAACCGCGTCATGAATGTGCTCCAGGGAGATCAGGACAAGGCCAAACTGGCCGCGGCGGCCTTGTTGACGCTCCCCGGTGTCCCCTTTATCTACTACGGCGAGGAGATCGGCATGGTGGGAGCCAAGCCCGATGAGCAGATCCGCACGCCGTTCCAGTGGTCAGCGGAGCCAGCGGCCGGCTTCACCACGGGGATGCCGTGGCAACCGGTCAACGCTGATTACGTTACCGTCAATGTGGCCGTGCAACAGAAGGACCCGAATTCGTTGCTCAACACCTACCGCCAGCTGATCCACCTGCGGCAGGCGCACGCAGCCTTGCGCACCGGCTCGTTCACGGCGCTGAACAGCAGCAGCGGCCTGGTGGATGCCTTCCTGCGGGAGCAAGGGGACGACCGCCTGCTGGTGGCGCTCAATTTTGACGGGCAGCGCCAGGAGGGGGTGACGCTGTCGCTTGCGGGCGGCCCGCTGCCGGCCGGCACCTATGCCGTCACCAACGCGCTGACCGGCGCCGACCTGCCCGCGCTCAAAGTAGGCGAGGGAGGGCAGCTCAACGGCTACCGGCTGCCGCCTTTGGCTCCCCGCCAGGCGCTGATCGTGCTGCTGCGGCGGGTCTTCTGAGCTGGACCACGGACAACAGACCACAGACCACAGACCACGGACAACAGACCACGGACCACCCGTGATGGAGTGTGGTCCGTGGTCTGACCTGTCGGGAGTCAGGCGCTTGAGCGCTATCCCACCCGCTGAAGCGCGTTACAACAAACTGTTATCGGCTGTCTGTCGTCCGTGGTCGGTGGTCATTTCAGCAGATGAAGCGCTGCGATCACCGGCGCGAAGAGCGAGGAGACGAGCGACATCACCGTGATCAAGGTATTGAGCGACGGCCCGGCGGTATCCTTGAAGGGATCGCCGACTGTGTCGCCCACGACTGCCGCTTTGTGCGCATCGGAGCCGGGGCCACCGTAGACGCCCGACTCAATGTACTTCTTGGCGTTGTCCCACAGCCCGCCCGCGTTAGACATCAAGAGCGCAAAGACAACGCCGGTGAAGATCGCGCCGCCCAAAAAGCCGCCCAACGCTTCTGGCCCCAGCAGGAAGCCGACTAACAGCGGCACCACCACGGCTAAGAAGGCCGGCAGAATCAGCGAAGTGAGCGCCCCCTGCGCTGCCAGGCCCACACAGGCCGCATAATCCGGGTTTTGCGTGCCGGCCAGGATGCCGGGGAACTGCTGGAATTGCCGGCGGATTTCCTCAATCATCTTGAAAGCATTGCGGGTGACCGCCAGCATGGTCAGCGCGCTGAAGAGCGGCGGCGCGACCGCGCCCAGCAAGACGCCGGCAATGACGACCGGATCGCGCAGGCTGAGCGACAGGTCAATCCCGCGTGCTTTGATCACCTCGGAGTAGGCGGCAAAGAGCGCCAGCACTGTCAGGGCCGCGGCGCTGATGGAGAAGCCCTTGGTGATGGCCTTGGCCGTGTTGCCGGCCGAATCCAGCACGTCGGCGGTCTCAATGACCTGCTGCGACATGCCGGCCATTTCGGCAATCCCGCGCGCGTTGTCCACAATCGGGCCGTAGGCATCGGCGGAGACGATCATACCACTGACCGCCAGCATCCCTACCGCGCTGATTCCCACGCCATAGATGCCGCCGAAGTGGTAAGAGACTAAGGTGGCGATGCAGATGCCAATGATGGAGGGAGCGATGCTGATCAGGCCGTAGCTGTAGCCGGTGATGATGGTGATGGCCGAGCCGGAGCCGGAGACGCGGGCGGTCTCGTCCACGGGCTTATGGTCGGAGGAGGTGAAATAGTCGGTGGTGAACCCGATGATCACGCCGATGATCAGCCCGGAGAGCGTGGCCCACAGATAGCCGCGCTCGTAGCCGCCCAGGAAGGTCAGCGCCGTGGCAAAGAGGCCGAAAATGATACAGGTGATGACCGTGCCGTTGTTGAGCGCCGTGCCGGGTTTGCCGTTCTTGCCCACCCGCACGAATTGTATGCCGAGGAGCGAGGCGACAATCCCCAACAGGCAGAGGATCAAGGGGAAAACGATGTAGCGGGGATCGCCGCCGCTCTGGGTCATGGAAGTTCCCAGCAGCATGACGGCAACCGCGCTGGCGACGTAGCTGTCAAAGATGTCGGCGCCCATGCCGGCCACATCGCCCACGTTGTCGCCCACGTTATCGGCGATGACCGCCGGGTTACGGGGATCATCTTCCGGGATGCCGATCTCCACCTTGCCGACCAGGTCAGCGGCGATGTCGGCGGTCTTGGTGTAGATGCCGCCACCGGCCTTGGCCAGCAGCGCCAGCGAGGAAGCGCCAAAGCTGAAGCCCAGCACCACCTCCGCGTCCTGTGTGAGCAGATAAATCGTGCTCATCCCGATCACGGCCAGGCCGACCATCGCCAGCCCCATCACCGAACCGGCGTAGAAAGCGACCCGGAAAGCCGGGTTGATACCTTTGGCGGCGGCGGTGGCACTGCGGACGTTGCCCGCGACGGCGACGGTCATGCCCATGTACCCGGCAATGGCCGAGCAGAGCGCCCCCATCACAAACGCCAGCGCCATAGCGATGCCGCGCCCGGCATCAAAGTGGATGGTGCCCATCCCTAAGTGTTCAATGTCAAACATGAAGACGATGGCGATGATGATGCCCAGGCCAACGGCCACCATTCCCAGCGCCGTGTAGAGCTTGCGCAGATAGGATTGCGCCCCCTCGCGGATCCAGGCAGCGACCTCCTGCGCCCGTTTAGACCCCGCGTCTTGCCGGTTGACCCAGAAATAAATCCAGACTGCGACGCCTACTGAAACCAGGCCCGCAGCGATAGCGATGAACAACCAGATTTGTGAGCTCATCATAGAATTCCCTTTCTAAGATAACAATCTTTCATAATCTTTCCTGCATTCGCAAAACAGCGAACCGGCGGGGCCGATTCGCTGAACGGTCACCAGGTACGGGTTACATACTTACATGTTGGCCGAGCGCCACCAGGCGTAGTGGTTGGCGCGCAGATCGTCTTGTGAGGGCATCGGGAACCAGATCAGGTCCTCATAGTTGCCCACGTAGAATCCCCCCTTGATGGTACGGTACGGGAAAGTGGCCGGATTAGCGCGGTCCACCATCTTGGAGTTGACCGTCTTGGTCTTCAAATCCAGCAAGCATTCCCGCAGGTGATCAATGTTGGAGTAGGGCAGATTGCCCACCGCGCCGAACTCCGGGTCCAGGGCCAGCTCGCCCAGTTGCAGCTCCACAAAGGCGACTGCCGGCAACGTCAGCAACGTGGTGGGGTTCTTGCCGATCAGGTCGTGGAAGGCGCAGGGACCCAGGCTGCTGACTACCAGCGGCGTCACGGGCACCAGCTCTTTGTAGAGGTGCAGTCCTAACGTATCGGCCGGGCACTCCCACTTGGGATCCAGCCCTAATACGCGCCCATCAGAGGTCGCCAGGTAAAGCTTTTGCAGCGCCTTGAGATCAAGGTGCTCCAGCACCCGGTAGACGGAGATGTAGATGGAACGCTTGGGGCTGCCATCTTCATGCGGGACGCAGCGACGGATCCCCTCATCTATCTGGAAATATTCATGCCGGAAAGAGGGGTCCACTTCCACAAAAATAGCCTGCCCACGGGACTTTTTCTTGGTGCCGGTGGCGTAATAAACGCCGAATTCCTCCGGGGACAACATGGAAGCAATGAGCGCTTCGGGGATCATAGAAAAGTACAGATGTACAGCCATAAGGCACTCCTTTCTGGTTAGCTTCTGGCAAACAGGATCCAAATCTCAGGCATTATAACGCATTTTGCGATAATTCCAAGCGAGCGCCAGGGCGGGCCTCCTGCCGGCGTTTGCGGCGCTTGTTTTCTATGCTATATTGTGCCCTGGCGCTGCTATTTACGAAGATAGGTTTGTCGTGCGGCGCTTTAGCGCGGTCAAGACGGCGTTAAAGCGCCGCACTACGAACAATTACCGGGAGGTTAACGATGAGGTATTTATCCGTTCTCTGTGCGTTGACCTTTACTATTCTTATCCTTTCGGCTTGTGGGCCATCTCAACCCGGCTCCCCCACGGTCTCGCCGACTACACCGCCGGTTTCGCCTACGGCCACGGCTATGCCGCCTACACCGACTCCTACGCCGCCTCCGCCGCCCCCCACGCCAACCGCCACAGCGGTCATCCCTTCTCCCACACCTTCTCCCACGCCGTTTACCACCTCAGGCTGGTCTACCACTGCCTCAACCCGCACCGAGTTGAGTTTTGCTTTCCCCGGCCACTGGGATGGGTCTTCTCCGCTTACCTTTGGCGAGGGTGAATTCGTCAAAGACCCCAAGCAAGCGATAGGGGTGACGTTCCAAATCAAGCTGAGCGGGCGGCCGGCGGCGCTTTTAAATGCCTGGGGGGCTAAGACCGTTGGTATCGTGGGCATCGTCACCTTTGCCCCGGAATCCGTGACCGATGGCCCTGCGGTTACTATTGCGCGCCTGGAGGTGCCGACGAAAATCGCGCAAGGGAATGGGATGACGGCTCAGGTGGCCTATGTTCAGCTGAGGTGGCTTTTGTGCCGAACAAGAACCGGGTGCTGGAATTCATCACTTATGCGCCCTCGGCCACCTGGACTGAGGCCAATCAGGTGGCTTTCAGACATTTGTTGGGCCTGATGATAGACATCCGGCCGTAGCTTGTTAAGGGGCGGCTGGGGATTGACGCAGACGCCGCTATTTTTCACCGCCGAGGCTGCCGAGAAGCCATGCATGACTCTGCACCCTCTGTGTTCTCGGCGGTACAATTCAGGTGGTGACTATGACGGAACGAGAGGTGGCACAACCGGCGGTAATGGAGCTCCCCGCCGTTCATAAAGGCTGGCTGCTGGTGGTGGTGGGGATAGCCACCTTTATGACCGCGCTGGATGGCAGTGTGGTCAACACGATTGTGCCGGTCATCCAGCGGGTCTTTGGCGTGTCTGAAGCGGCTATCCAATGGGTGGTGACGACTTACCTGCTGGTGGTGAGCGGCTTACTGCTGAGCTTTGGGCGGTTGGGCGATCTGCGGGGGCATCGGGCCATCTATCTGACCGGATTTGGCATTTTTGTCCTCGGCTCGGCGCTCTGCGGCCTGGCGCCGACGTTGACGGTATTGGTGGCAGCGCGCGCGCTCCAGGCGCTGGGGGCCGCCATGCTCGCGGCCAATGCGCCGGCGATCCTGACCCGCTCTTTCCCGGCGGCCCAGCGGGGACAGGCTTTGGGGCTGGCGGCGACTATGACCTACCTGGGGCTGACGGTGGGGCCTTCCCTGGGAGGCTGGTTGGCGCGCGCCTATGGCTGGCGGGCCGTCTTTTATATCAATCTGCCGGTAGGGGCGGTAGCCCTGATCCTGGGCCGGCTGTTCATTCCCCACGACGAGGGGGCTGAGCGACCGGAGTCGTTTGATCTGACCGGCGCTGTGCTCTTCACCGTGGGGCTGGTAACGCTGCTTTTGGGGCTGAATCGCGGTTCGGCCTGGGGGTGGGGCTCGCCCCGTGTCCTGGGATTGTTGGGCCTGGCGCTGGTGCTGCTGGCGGCCTTTCTGGTGGTGGAGCGCCGCGTGGCCCAGCCGATGCTGGATCTGAGCCTCTTTCGGCGCTGGCTTTTTTCCGCTGCGGCCTTCAGCGCGGTATTGAATTACATTTGCACGTACACGGTGATTTTTCTGTTGCCGTTTTACCTGATCCGGGGGCGCGGGCTGGATTCGGCGGAAGCCGGACTGGTGCTCACCGCGCAGCCGCTGGTGATGGCGCTGGTAGCGCCGCTCAGCGGGACCCTTTCCGACCGGATCGGCTCGCGGTTGCCGGCGACGTTGGGGATGAGCGTGCTGGCGCTGGGACTTTTCCTGCTGGCGCGCCTGACGCCCACCACGCCGCTGCCTGGCGTGATGGCCCGCCTGGCCGTGACCGGGTTGGGGTTGGGGCTGTTTGTCTCGCCGAACAACAGCGCCTTGATGGGGGCTGCGCCGCGCCACCGCCAGGGGATCGCCGCCGGGATTCTGGCCACCGCCCGCAGCGTCGGGATGGTGTTGGGCGTGGGACTGGCGGGCGCGATTTTCACGACCGTGCTCACGCGCGGGGAAGCGGCCGGCTCGCTCACGGCGCTCCTTGACGGGGTAGCGGCCAGTTTCACCGTCGCAGCCGGGATTGCGCTCCTGGGGGCCGTGATCTCGGTCGTGCGCGGCAGGTAGGCTACCTTCGTGATGCATGATTTAAAACGCTCTCCATACGCGATTTACGTGGTGCTCGTGCCGTTGCTGGTGGGGATAGGGCTCGCCGGCTACGGCTGGTTCTCCCAGCGAACGGTGGCCCCGGCGGCAACGGTCGTCGCGGTGACGCCAACGCCGGCCGCCCATCCTACCTTCCGCCCGCAATTCCAGGCCGCGCCGATCACGCCGACGCCGTTACCCACGCGCCAACCTCCACCTGTGCCCACTACCACTTACACCGTTCGCGCCGGCGATACGCTCTCCGGCATTGCCGGGGCGGTGGGTGTCCCCGTAGAGGAGCTGATCCGGCTGAATAACCTGACCGACCCCGATCATTTGCTGGCAGGGCAGGTGTTACAGTTGCCGATCCAGACACCGCTGAGCGGCTCTGGTGTCTTGCTCATCCCCGATAGCGAGCTGGTCTACGGACCGGGTTATGCCGGCTTTGACGTAGCCGCTTTTACCGCTTCTTACCCCGGTTACTTCAACCAATACACCGAAGAGCTCAACGGGCGCACCTATACTGCTGCTGAGCTGGTAGAGCTGGTGGCGCTTCAGTACAGTGTTGGCCCGCGGGTGTTGCTGGCCTTGCTGGAACTGCGCAGCGGCTGGCTCAGCAACCCCGATCCGGCCCCTGAAGCCCGGCTGTATCCGCTGGGGTATCACCAGGAAGATTGGCAGGGGCTGGCGGTGCAGCTGAACATCGCCGCTAATCAGCTCAACGCTGGGTTCTACGGCTGGCAGCGCGGGACGCTCTGGACGTTACGGCTGAGCGACGGGCAGTATATCCAGCTGGCGCCGACCCTCAATGCCGGGACGGTGGGAGTCCAGCGGGCGCTGGCCTGGCAGACCGATACGGCGACCTGGACGCGCCAGGTCTCAGCCGCCGGGTTCCTGGCCGTCTACCGGCAGCTCTTCGGCGATCCCTTTGCCTATGCCGTGGAGCCACTGTTGCCCACTAATTTGCACCAGCCGTCCTTCAACCTGCCCTGGGAACGGGGCACGACCTGGTATTTCACCGGCGGCCCGCATGGGGGGTGGGGGACGGGCAGCGCCTGGGCCGCGCTGGATTTCGTCACCGACGAGCAGCAGATCGGCTGCCAGGTCAGTACCCAGTGGGTAGCGGCGGCTGCCCCTGGACAGATCATTTTCAGTGACGACGGCATGGTGTTGGAGGACGTAGACGACGACGGCTTTGCCGGGACCGGGTGGGTGTTGCTCTACCTGCACGTCGCCGCGCGCGACCGGGTGCCGGTGGGCAGCTGGCTGCGGGCGGGCGACCGGATCGGCCATCCCTCCTGTGAAGGGGGCGTGGCGGAGGCGGCGCATCTGCACTTTGCCCGCCGCTACAACGGCGTCTGGATCGCTGCCGCCGATCCCCAGATCCCGCTGGTGCTGGATGGCTGGCAGGCTGGCGCGCTGGGCGACGAGTACGACGGCACTTTGACCAAGAACGGCGAGGTCAAAACTGCCTGTGAGTGTTGGGAGTCTGGCAACGCGCTGAGCCGGCCGTGAGATGAGATATCCCCTGCAAAAAGCCGAAAATCTCACGTTAAGCCGCAAAGCCCGCAAATTCTCAAAAATAGGTTCGTAGTGAGGCGCTTCAGCGCGGCCAACGGCGCTAAAGCGCCTCACTACAAAACAAACCTTTTACCCGTTTCCATTTTTGCCCGGCTTGACTGCCGGGCCAACCATCCCAGCAACCAGATTCCCGCCAGCGAGGCCGCCAGATCCACCGGATCGGCGCTGCGCGTGGTGGAGAGCGCCTGCGCGGCCTCCTCAGCGGCCGTGAGCGCGCTCAGCCCGGCAAGGACGGCCCAGGCCGGCCACCGGGGCTGCCAGCGTACCAGCAGAAAGCCCACCCCGCCGAAGAGCAGGAAGTGCAAGACTTTATCCATGCCGGGAATCCGGAGCAGCCCGAAGTGGAGCAGCCCCAACGTGGCCGTCAGGAGCGCCAGCAGCACCAGCGTCACCTGCCCCCAGAGCAGCCAGGCCCACCGGGAGCGCCCCGGAGCGGGGGGCTGGTAGACCAGGCCGTAGACCAGAGTCCCACTCCCCGCGCCGAGGATCGCGCCGCCGAGCACGTCGCTGGGGTAGTGCACCCCCAGGTAGACCCGCGAGAGCGCCACCAGCGCAGCGCCGCTCAGGGCCGGCAGCGCCCACCGCCGCCGCCAGAGCGCCACCCAGGTGGCGACGGCAAAAGCGCCCGCTGCGTGCCCGCTGGGAAAAGCCGGGAAGGGAGGCGCCGGCAACAACAGGCGCATCCCGACCGGGCGCGGTCGCAGCAGCGTTAACTGCATCACCATCGTCGCCGCGCCGGCCAGCCCCAGCGAGAGCAGCCAGGCCACCCCTTCCCGCCGCCGGGTGCGTAACAGGGCCAGCCCGACCAGCGCGAGCATGACCGGTCGCCCCAAAAACGTCGCCGTCACCATGACCTCATCCAGCCACGGTAAGGCCAGTCCATTGAACCAGGTGAGTAAAGTGAGGTCAGCCATAAGCATTCAGCGATCAGCGATCAGCAGTCAGCCATCAGCAGTCAGCAGTCAGCCATCAGCCATCAGCGGTTCAGCGGCTCAGCGTCCCAGCGGCTCAGCAGCTCAGGTGTACTGCGCTCCTGTGCCCCTGCGCTCCCGCGCCCTTGCTGCTTGCTGCTCGCCGGGGCAGCGTACCAGTTGAAGAGGGGCCGCGCCCAGCCCACCGGAATCGTCCGTCCCAAAAGCCCATAGACCGGTTCCACCCGTTTGTAGGCGATGTTGAGAAAAAGCCGCTGCGCAAAGCCCGGCTCACCCCAACGGCAGCGCGCCAGGATAGATTCCCAGGTGTAAAAGCGCTCGTAGGCACGGAAGTAGCCGGCTTCCAATTGCTCCGGCGTTAGCCTGGCCGGACGGAAGACCACCCGTGTCGTGTCGTAGTGCGACCAGTCGTGGTCAAAGATGCGCCCCTCGGCCTCCAACCGCCGGTGGAGCGCCGTGCCGGGATAGGGGGTGAGGACGGTGAACGTGGCCGTCTCTAAGCGCGCCTCAATGCCGAAGGCGACCGTGCGGTCAAAGACCGCCTCATCGTCATGGTCAAAGCCGAAGACGAAGCTGCCGTTGACCATGATCCCCCGCTCGTGCAGGCGGCGGACGTTGCGGAGGTAATCCTCCACCCGGTTGCACCGCTTGTGGACTTCCCCCAGGCTCTCCGGGACGATGCTCTCAAAGCCGATGAACAGCGTCCGGCAACCTGATTCGGCCATCAGGTCCAGGAACGCCTCGTCGTCGGCGACCTCAATGGAGGTCATGCCAAGCCAGCGCCGCCGTCGCGGGATCAACGCCTGGAAGAGCGCCCGCGCAAACGGCCGGTTGAGCGTGATATCGTTATCCAGAAAGGCCAGCACGGGGTAGGGACGGGCGTCAATATCCTGCAAGACCTGCGCCAGCGGGCGCTGGCGGAAGTTGGGCTTGGGGCGGCTGCTCTCGTAGCAGAAGTCACAGCGCCGGGGACAGCCGCGCGTCGTGGAGATGGCCGCCTGCACAGCATATTCCTGCGGCGGGATAACGGACCAATCGGGCGCGGGGGTCCGCTCCAACGGCAGGAGCGCGCCGTCGTAACGGGGCCGGAGCCGGCCGACCTCCGCATCGGCCAGCAGCGTTGCCCAGACGGCCTCGGCCTCTCCGACGACGATGGCGTCGGCGTGCGCCTGCGCCTCCTCCGGGCAGACGGAGACGTGCGGCCCGCCGAGCACCACCCGCAACCCGCGCTGCCGGTAAGCGTCGGCCAGCGCGTAGGCCCGGTTCGCCGCCGCCGTCCAGACCGTGATGCCGATCAGGTCGGCGCGGAGGTCTGGAGCGGCCGGCCGGTGATATTCATCCACGATGGTGATACGGTGGCCCGGCGGTGTCAGCGCGCTGAGCAGTTGCAGGCCGTGCGGCGGCACCATGAAGTGCTTGATCCGCGTCCCGCGCCGCAAATCAGCTTTGGCAAAAATGAGCACGATGTGCATGGGATCCTCCTGCGAATGGATGACTGATATGGACCACAGACCACGGATGGCAGACCACGCTCTGGGGAGCCGTCCCGGGTCAGCTTCACGATGGACGGCTCACCCCTCACTGTTCACCGCTCACCTTCTTCTTCCGAAACACCTCGTTCCAATCCACCCGCGCCGTCACCTGCATCAGCACGGCCAGCGTGACGATAGCGCCGATGGTCACGACCAACCCCGTATAGCCTTCAAAGAAGAAGGCGTAGGAGAAAAGGACCAGGAAGAGCAATTGGGAAAGTCCTGCCTCGCGCAGCGCAAAGCGCGCGCCCACCACGCGCCACAGGTAACTGATGACCAGCGTTAGTGAGACCACCGCCGCGATCACAAACGCCAGCTCCGCCACGACGTGATCCACCAGGTAGGCAAAGAGTAAGTGGAAGGCGAAGAAGCTCGCGCCCAGGAAAAAGTAGTGCATCGGGTGCAGATGGGTCCCTTTGACCGCGCCGAGAATGACCAACACGGTGAAGAAGAAGAGCAGGGAGACCGGCGCAAAGTAACTCATCCGGCTGGCGAGCGGCCCCGGGTTGATCTTGTGCGGCATCTCCACCGCGATGTCAAAGTCGGAGACCAGATTGTTGAACTGCCAGACCAGCTGCCAGCCGCTCCCGCTCTGGGTCTTGGTGGAAGGCGAGATGGAACCGGCGGGGAAGTCGTAATCGCTGAAGTTCGTGGTGACCGTCAGCGCAAAGTTCTTCACGGTGACGATCCCCTCGGCAAAGCGATAGGTCCACCGGTCCAGCCCGCGCGAATGGTAGCCGATGTGGATGGTCGCTTCCTCGCCCGGCCCCAGCCGGACTACGTTGGTCAGCTCTGCCCCGGGGCTGCCGGTGGGTGTGGCCAGGCTGTCGTTGACGCGGAAATCAAAGTCGTCGTAGATCGCGCTGGACGAGGGGAAGACAAAAGTGACTGTAGCCGTCACCGGCTCGGCGAGCGGGTTCTGGAACGTGTAGGTGCCGTCAAAGGTGACACCGTAGGTGGCGTACCAGAGCAATCCCTTGCGCCGGTGCTGGAGTGACAGGTCCACGTGGATGGTGCTGGCCGCCAGTTCCACCGCCCTGGGCTGGCCGGAGGCCCCCGTCACGGTCACGAGGGGCGCGCGCTGCTGCTGGGGTGTCCCCCACAGCTGCTCCACCTGCGCGCCCAACCGGTCGTAGCCGGAGTCAGTGCGCGCGATCACGCTGGTGCCCAGAATGGCCCAGGCGACGGTCACACACCCAAAGATGAAGATCACGGCAATCAAACGCGGTACGGTCATGGTTTATCCTCCTTTGAAAAGTTAAAGTTAAGGAGTGAGCAGAGAGCAGCAGGTAGAAGTTTCTGTTTCCTGCTCACCGCTCACGGCTCACATTTTCATCCCACGGCTGGTGAATGCCAGTTCATGTTGTCCCCATTGTAACGCTAAAGTCTGCCGGCCGTCCAGTTCTCAAATCCGCCGCGCGCTGCACTCAAGTGCTTGACAGCCGCCGCCAATCCGGGTAAGCTATCCTCACGTTGAAGAGACCACAGACCACGGACGACCGACCACCGCTGGTGGTCAGTGGTCTGCCGTTCGTGGTCTGTCGTCTGTGATCATCCTGATATGCTCAACTTGTGGCTGGTAGAAGACAATCTGGCGCTCCGGCGGGCGCTCAAGGCCGGGCTGGAGGCAACCGGCGCTGTCCACGTGGTGGGCGAAGCCGCCAGCGGTGAGGCGGCCGTGGCGCTCACGCCGGACCCGTTGCCCGACGTGGTCTTGATGGATGTGGCGCTGGCCGGCGCCATGAATGGCATCCAGGCGGCGGTGGCCCTGCGCCGCGAGTATCCCCGGCTGCCGGTGGTCTTTTACTCCATCCAGGATGATGATGCCTACTACCGCGATTTCCTCCGCTCCGGCATCCTCAGCCATTACGCTTACGTCCGCAAGAGCAACTATCTGCTGCCGGCCAGCATCGTCCCGCTGCTGCGCGACGCCGTCGCCGGGCGCAGCTTCATTGACCCGGAGATTGAGGCCCGCGTCCAGGAAGTTCGCCACAAGGATGCGCACGATCCACTCGCGCTGCTGGAACCAAACGAGCGCGCCGTCATCGCGCTGGTGGCGCAGGGGCTGACCAACGAACAGATTGCCGCGCGGCTGGGCTATCGCGACGCGCGCGCCGTCAGCCGTACCAACGGCCAGATCTACGCCGCCTGGGGTTTGAATGCCTCCACGGTGGACGAAAAGGTCGCCCGCACCCGTGCCGTGCTCATCTGCCAGCGGCGGCAGCTCATCGTTTGGGATGAGGATGGCCTCCCCCGCGTGCTGAACCCGCAAGGCGAATGGAGTTTACTGGAGTGAGAATTTGATACTGACCCTGATTACTTTTGGTTTCTGCCTGCTTGACTTGGCGCTGCTGGCGGCGCTGCCCCGTCTGGGCCTCTCGTTTGGGCCGCTCTGGTTTACGGTAGCGGCGTTGTGGGGGGCGCGCCTGACGCTGTGGCTGGTGGCGGAAGGACTGCGGTTCCTGCCGCGCTGGTTCGCCCGCCGGCAGGACGATCCGCCGTCTTCCCGGCGGCCGGCGTTGAGCTCGCCGGTCGGGCTGGCGTTGCTCTTGCTCAACGTTTTCCTGCTTGGCTGCGTGATAGAGGCTTTTTACCGCGAACCGTTTGAGCTCCAGGTGACCGAGATGCGATTGCCTGCGCCGGTCAGCGTGCCGGGCCAATCGCTGCGCATCGTCCAGCTGGCCGATCTGCATGTGGAACGGCTCACCCGCCGCGAGCGCGATTTGATCCCGCTGGTGGAATCGCTCCATCCCGACATGATTGTAATGACCGGCGACTACCTCAACCTCTCTTATTTGCGTGATCCCACCGCCCGCCGTGACCTGCGCGACCTCCTGGCGCAGCTCCATGCCCCCTACGGCATCTATGCGGTGGATGGAACGGTGGAAAATCCGGCGGAGATGGAGGAGCTCTTCGCCGGGTTGGAGATCACCACTCTGGATGACGAGCTGCGGCGCGTGACCGTGGATGGCAGCGCGTTGACGCTGGTGGGGGTGAGCAACCTCAACTGGCAGCGCGACGCCGGGGCCCTGCGGACCCTGATGGCGCAGACCGCGCCCACTGAGACCACGCTGCTGCTCTACCACACGCCCGATCTGGCCGAAGTGGCGGCGGCGACCGGCGTGGATCTCTATCTGGCGGGCCATACCCATGGCGGACAGGTCCGGCTGCCCTTTTACGGCGCGATCATCACTCTCTCGCGCTTCGGCAAACGCTACGAGGCCGGGCGCTACACCGTCGGCCCGACCACCCTCTACGTCAGCCGGGGCATCGGGATGGAAGGCGCGTTCGCGCCGCGTGCCCGCTTCCTCTGCCCGCCGGAGGTGGTAGTGGTGGACCTGGTTGCGCCGTAGCAGCGACCACAGACGACGGACCACGTCTTGATGGCAGCGCAGCGGACGCTCAGCACGGCCCACCATGAGGCTC
>CAYTGR010000014.1:0-86703 GCA_964437445.1 uncultured Anaerolineales bacterium
CGACGAACCCGCGCCCCGCGTGCCCGACGGTGAATTTTTTCAAAGCGGGAGCGGCCCTCCCGGGCCGCTGGGGGGCTAAGCCGCCTCCCAGACCCCCCGCTCGCGGCCCAAAGGGGGGCTACCCGCCCCCCTCTGGACTCCCCCCAGAGTTCAGAGCCACCAGAGGTCAGAGCAAAACAGGGGACGCCCCCACCCCCAACAGGCAAAACCCTAGATTCCAGTAAAGGAAGTCGGGCTCGACCCCGGAGCGGTAGGCACACCGCGCGTCCCGCCCTCCATAGCCGAAAGCGCCGCCGCGCACCGCCCGGGCCCTTCCAGAAGCCGGCCCGGCCAGATTACGCGCCGGCGCCGAGCGGTAGTAATCTCCAGCGTACCAATCGGCGCACCACTCCCAGACATTGCCACTCATGTCAGCGCAGCCATACGGGCTATCCCCGCGCGGGCTGTAGCGGCCCACCGGCGTCGTATCGCCCACGTTTTGACCGAAATTACAGCGAGTCTTATCCAGCGGTTCGTTCCCCCACGGATACAACCGCCCGTCCGTCCCCCGCGCCGCCTTCTCCCACTCCGCCTCCGTCGGTAAACGAATGGCCAATGGCAAATCGCGAAATTCGCCATTCAGCCAGTCACAAAACGCCACCGCGTCGCGCCACGAAACGTCGACCACCGGATGGGCCTCTTCCCCCGCCGGGATCTGCCCCTCTTGCCAGTGCGATGGCCTCCGGTGTCCCGTCGCCTGCACAAAGGCCCGGTACTGCGCGTTCGTCACCGGGTATTTCGCCATCCAGTACTCGTCCAGGTAAACGGTGTGTTGCGGCATCTCGTCGGAACCAGCCCGGGGATCCTGTTTCTTATCGCTGCCCATCCGGAATTCCCCCGCCGGGATGCGGGCGAAAACCAGCTCCACGCCGGGGGCGAGCGTTAACCGTAATTCGTTAGACTCTTGGGGTTTACGTTTCAAAAATGCATCCAGGGATGGCGACACCGGTGAAGGAAACGCAGCCCCACGGTCCGTTCCGTCAGACTGAGGAAGCTGCGGGGGCAAAGGAGATGGCGGTGTTGGGATCGGCTCCACCGGAGACGGCGCAGGCTGGCCACCCGCCCCAACTTCAAACAGCACCCCCTCGGGCGCGCGCAGGTAGAGCACCGGCACGGCCCACTCCACCGAACGGGGCAGCGCCACCTCCACCGCCGTGCGCGCCTCCACCAGCGCCGCGTCCACCGGGTAGCCGTCGGCCAGCGCCTCGTAAAAGGTGCGCGCCAGCTCAATCGCCGCCCGGTCGCTGATGGCGTACTGCATCGCCACCACCGCCGGGAGCCCCTGCTGCACGAGCGTCGCCGCGGTGCTGGAAACCAGATCGGCCGGCGCGCCCGCCGCCCCCTCGCAGGCGTTGAGAAAGGCCAGCCGCACCGTCCCGGCGTTGGCCAGCAGGCGGCCCAACTGCCCCGCATAGAGCGGGCAGGCCTGGCGCTGCTCATCCTCCAGGTAGAGCAGGCCCTCTTCGCGGGCGCGATCAAACCCGCCGTGGCCGATGAAGTGAAAGAGATGCCATGGCCCCCTCCGCAGCGCTGCCTGCAAATCGCGCCAGGTATGGCCCGGCAGCCAGTGAAGCTCCAGCTGACCAGTCTGGGTCAGCCCCTGCAGCGCCTGCGCCACGCGCTGCCGCTCGCGGTCCAGCTCCAGGGGTGGCAGGTTGGCCGGGGAGACGGCCAGCGCCAGCAAGCGCAGCGGCGGCGTGACCTTCAGGGGGCGGGGCGGGCGGGGCAGCTCCAGGTAGCGCACCACCGGTGTCTGCACCGCCAGGTTGAGGTAGTGATCCAGGCGGGGATCGCAGAGCACCTCCCAGGGAAGCACGGCCAGGTCAGGCGCGTTGACCCGCAAGCGCACCCGCAACCCCTTGCCGGCCGCCTCCGCTTTCTCCAGGCTGACATCGTAGCGGTTCCGCGCCTCGCCGGTGAAAAGTGCATTGAAGAGCGTCGCGCCGAAGTCGCGCACTGCCTGTTGCTCCGGGCTGAGCGCGCGCCGGTCGGCGCTACCCGATTGCCGTAGCGCCAGTTGCAGCCTGAGCAGCGCGTTCTCTAACGCGAGCGTGTCGTAGGGGAAGCGCAGCGTCTCGCGGGCCTCGCCGGCCGGCGAGCGCACCACGAGGGGATATTCCCGCCCCGCACCGGGGTTGATCTCCAGGTCAAAATCCAGATAGTCCACGGCCCCTCCGTGAGATGGTTCCCGCCAATCGGGGGTTGGCAGTTGCCCAAGAGCGCTGATCCGTTCAACGTTGAACCGTGCTATGGATTATAGCCCAAAAGCAATGGGCTGCAACAGATCACAAGCCGTGGTTCAGAGTTTTTAGAGGCCGGAAGCAGGAGGGGCACCCCACACCACCCGAAACCCGAGGTTGAGGCTGCGGCCGTCCGTCACCTCTTTAAAACGGTAAGCGCAACGGGCGTAGCTCACAGAGTGGGTAAACGCCCCACCCCGCACCACGCGGAGCGTCCCTTTAGCCGGCCCCAGGGGATGGCGCGGTGACGCCTGCCGGTAATAGCCGCTGCCATACCAATCCGCGCACCACTCCCAGACATTGCCGGCCATGTCGGCGCAGCCATACGGGCTATCCCCGCGCGGGCTGTAGCGGCCCACTGGCGTGGTATCGCCCCCCACGTGGCCGCCCAGATTGCCTTGCGCTTCGGCCGGGGGTTCATCGCCCCACGGGAACAGGCGCCCGTCCGTCCCCCGCGCCGCCTTCTCCCATTCCGCCTCCGTCGGTAACCGGATCTGCAGGGGCGCAAAATTTTGCGCCCCTACGAGGGTGGTCACCCATTTACCAAATGCCGCCGCGTCGTGCCACGAAACGTGGACCACCGGATGGGCCTCTTTCCCCGCCGGGATCTGCCCCTCTTGCCAGTGCGACGGCCTCCGGTGTCCCGTCGCCTGCACAAAGGCCCGGTACTGCGCGTTCGTCACCGGGTATTTCGCCATCCAGTACTCGTCCAGGTAAACGGTGTGTTGCGGCATCTCGTCGGAACCAGCCCGGGGATCCTGTTTCTTATCGCTGCCCATCCGGAATTCCCCCGCCGGGATGCGGGCGAAAACCAGCTCCACGCCGGGGGCGAGCGCCAGCCGTAATTCGTTCCCCACAACGTCTGTCGGGGCAGACCGGCGGCCTGCTTCGCCCCCGGTCGGGCGGCCCGGCGCTACGAACGGCACCGGTAATTTCGGCGCCGGTTTTGCCGGTGGTGGGGTAGAACCGCCCTGACGTTGGGGCGGCTCTCCGGCCGGCGGGGGCAGCTCTCCAGACGGGCGGGGTAGCTCCTCGATGGGCAAATGGAGCGCCAGTGCCCAGCTTTCCACCGCCCAGCGCGCCACGTCGTCGGTCAGACCGCAGTCATCCACCAGCCGCCGGGTCAACTGCGGCACCAGCACCGCCGCCGGGACCTGGACGCTGCGATCCCGCAGGTCCGCCGCCACGCGCTCCTCCACCGCCAGCACCAGCACGCGGATTTCGCGCCGCCGGTCGCCACAGAGATCCAACAACAACGCCCGGCAGCGGCGCGAGTCCTCTACCACGCTCCGGTCGTAAGCGACCATTTCGCGCAACTTCTGGCGCGGCCCATCGTCCATCCGGTCACCCCCTATGGTTTTCCTACGCTAACGGGGAAAATTTCCAGGCCCGATTGATTATAGCCGCAAACCGGCCACCCGCAATGCCAGGCCACGCCGCCCGGCGTGGCAACGGCACAACGACTCGTGGTATAATGGATACAGGCACTATCTCCAGCAGCCAGGAAGTTTTAACGGAGGTTACTATGCCTGCCTATACAGAGCGCATCAGCCTCAATCCGGCCGTCATGGCCGGCAAACCGGTCATTCGCGGCACACGCATCCCGGTGGAGCTGATCGTGCGGATGTTAGCACAGGGACTCTCGGAGCACGAGATCCTGGCCGAATATCCGCGCCTGGAACCGGCCGACCTGCACGCTGCATTGGCCTATGCCGCCGCTGTCCTGGCCGGCGAGGACGTGTGGCTGCTACCTGTTCCGGCCTGAGCCATGCGCTTCCTCGTAGACGAATCCACCGGACAGGCCGTCACGGCCTACCTGCGCCGTGCCGGCCATGATGTGATGGCTGTGGCAGAGTCTCTCCCCCAGGCTGACGACATCACCGTCCTGCAACTGGCCGCCCGTGAATCCCGCATCCTGATCACGAACGATAAAGACTTTGGCGACTTAGTCTACCGCAGTGGATTGTCACATCACGGGATCATCCTACTCCGGCTAAACGATGAAAGTCCGTCCCACCGGGTCGCCATGCTCCAAACTGTGATAGAACACCATGCGGCCCAGCTCCCGGATACCTTCGTGATCGTCACCGAGCGCCACATTCGTTTTCGCTCCGCGCTGCCGCATCCCTGAGCCGGTAAAAACGTCCTCCTTGCTCCAACTGGCCGTTACAACCCCAACGCCGCCAGCGCCTCCGGTGTGGGGAGACCCGTCTCCGCGTCCCAGCCGAGCTCAGCGTAGAAGCCCGCCAGCATGACCGGCAGGTCGGGCACGCGGCCCTCGGTCCCGCCCTCCAACGGGCGGAGCAGCAGCGCCGGCAGCCGGTCGTTGGCCCGCGTCAGCCCGCGCCGCAGGTTGAGCCCCCGCTTGAAGGTGACCAGCTGCTTGCCCAACGTGAGCAGGTCATCCAGCGCCAGCCCCCAGCCGGTCGCAGCGTTGATCACGTCCAGCAGCACCGGGGCGGGCGGATTCTGGAACTCGCAGAGCGTCAGCGCGTTGTAGAGGTTGCGCCAGGCCTGCGAGCGGGCCGCGACGTGCCCCTTTTCCTCGGAGGCCTCAAACCGGTCGCCCGGCACAATCCCCAGTTCCGGCGCGAGCGATTGCCCCGTATCCACGCCGAACATGTCGCCCTCTAAGTGGCAGGCGCCGCGCGGCGAGGTGGCGTAGATCGGCGCCATGCCAAAGAAGGCGCGCGGATCGTGCATCGGGACCTCCAACCGGTTCACCGTCACCGCCAGTTCGGGGACGCCGTAGTGCTCGGCTAAGGCCGCGTTGCCCTCGGCCAGCAGCGCGCCGAAGCCCTCGCGGTGCGCCAGCAGGGTGATCAACCGGTGCAACGTCTCGGCATCGCCGTAGCGCGGTTCCAGCCCGCCGGTCTCCGCCGGGGTGAGCAGGCCGCGGGCAAAGAGTTCGCAGGCCAGGGCCAGCGTCCCGCCGGTGCTGATCGTATCCAGCCCGTAGAGGTTGCAGAGATGGCCGGCGTAGATCACCGCCTCCAGGTCGTCCACCAGCACAAGCGAGCCGAGCGCGCCTAAGGTCTCGTACTCCGGGCCGTCCACCTTCTCCGCGCCGTAGCGCGGCGCGCGCGTCTCCCGCCCGCAGGCGATGGGGCAGCGGTAACAGGCAGTGGTCCGGGTCTGGTATTGCGTCGCCATCACCACGCCGGAGAGGTTGCTCCCGGCCTCCCATTCACCTTGCTGATAGTAGCGGATCGGCATATCGCCGTACATCAGCCCCATGTCCACGTAACCGGCGGTCCCGGCCAGCCGGAGCGCCTGGGCCGCCATGTCGTCTTTCACGCCGGCGGTGATCGTGCGGGTCAGCGCCTGATAGGCCGCCGGGTCGGCCAGCGGCACTTTCGCCGTGCCGCGCAGCCCGATGGCTTTGAGCTGCCTGGCCCCCATCACCGCGCCCAGGCCGGTGCGCGCCGCCGCCCGCCCGTGGTCGTTCATGATGGCCGCCAGTTTGACCCGTCGCTCGCCCGCCACGCCGATGCAGGCCACGCGCGCCTTCGGCTCACCCAGCAAGCTGCGCACGCGCTCCTGGGTGGCGTAGGTATCCAGCCCCCAGAGCTCCGCCGCGTCGTGTAGCTCCGCCCGGCCCTCCACAATGGAGAGCCAGACCGGCTGTGGAGCCTGCCCGGTGATGATGATGCCGTCGTAGCCGGCAAAGCGGAGTTCCGGCCCGAGGAAGCCGCCGGTGTTCGCCTCGCCCCACAACCCCGTCAGCGGCGAGAGCGCGCCGACACTGCACCGTCCCGCCGAGGGCATAGAGGTGCCCACTAACGGCCCGGTCATGAAGATGAGGGGATTCTCCGGCCCTAAGGGATCGGTCGCCGGCCCGGCCAGGTCCGCCAGATAGCGGGCCGCTAATCCACTCCCGCCGACAAAGGCGCGGGCGTAAGCCTCGTTGAGCGGCTCGTCCCAGAGCCGACCGGTGGTCAGGTCCACCCGCAAGAGTTTACCCAGGTAACCGTGCATGGTGCCTCCTTCAAAAAGCAGTGAGCAGTGAATAGTGAGCCGTGAGCCAGAAGCCTCCCTCAAAGAGCAGTGGTGCTCACCCGTGAGGGATTGGCTCGTAGTGCCGCGTTTCAGCGCGGCTAAGACAGGGCTTAAGTGCCTGATTGCAAATGACCACGGCCACAGGCCACCATTTTTGCGGTGGTCTGTGGTCCGTCGTTCGTGGTCTGCGGTCAGAAATCTACGTCCCGCCCGTCGTAGGCATAGAGGAAGAGCTGGCGCAGTTCCTCATACGAGGGCATCCGGGCCGCGGCGAGGATAGAGCCATCGTTGAAAGCGTTATCTACCAGCGACTCCAATGCCGCCTCGTAGGCCACGCGGTCAATCCCCAGGTCGGCCACGCAGGTCGGGTTGCCGACCTCGCGGATAAAGCTTTGGAGGCGATCAGCCAGAAGACAGGCGGCGTCCTCGTCGTCCTGGTAGCGCAGGTGCAAGGCGTCGGCCAGGAGCGTGAACCGCTCCGGCGCTTCCTGGGCGATGAACTCCACGGTGTAGGGCAGGAACAAGCCCACCGCGCGCCCATGGGGGACGTGAAAAAGCGCGCCGAGCGCGTGCCCCATCGCATGAGCCAGCGCCGCCAGCGAGTTGCCAAAGCCCAGCCCGGCCAGGGTGGCGGCGTTGTGCATCCGCTCACGCGCCTCCAGATCGGCACCATCGCCCCGGGCGGTGGCGACGGCGCGCGGCAGGTAACGCAGAACCAGCTCAATCGCCTGGAGGCAAAGGCCATCGGTCATGTCGTTGTGCCAGGCACAAGTGAAGCCCTCCACGGCGTGCGTCAGCGCATCCAGCCCCGTGTCGGCGGTCAACTGGGGCGGCATGCCCGCCACCAGCGCCGGGTCCACAATCGCCAGGTCAGCAACGTTGGCGCGGTTGCCCAGGGGCAATTTGCGCTGCTGTTCGGGGTCGGTGAGCACAATGGCCCAGGTGACCTCCGAGCCGGTGCCGCTGGTCGTCGGAATCGTGATCAGCCGGGCCTTGTCGCGCAAGCGGAGCGGGACCACCGGGTTGATGGCAGCCGGCTCCAGTTCCGGGTGCTCATAGAGGACCCAGATGGCTTTGGCAGCGTCCATTACCGAGCCGCCGCCCACCGCTACAATCCAATCCGGGCCGAATGCCAATGCCGCCTCCGCGCCCCGGCGCACCGTTGACACGCTGGGCTCCGGCTCCACCGCATCAAAGACAGAGATTTCCAGGCCGGCCACGGCCAGGTGCGCCTTGACCTGCTCCACAATCCCCAGCTTGACCAGCAGCGCATCGGTGACGATGAACGCGCGCCGGCCTTCCAGCTCATCCAGCGCGTTCAGCGCTCCCTCACCGAAGACAATCTGCGGCGAGACAAAATACCACATCGCGCCCTCCTTTCATTGAGTAAGGATGAAGGATGAGGGATGAAGTCAAGAAGAGAAGTAGACAGGTGTAGATTTTTGGTTGATTCGTTTAGCCAGCGAACTCGGTGGGGACTTTAGCCGTGCAGGAGACGATCTCCTTGGCCGCTTTGGGGTAGCGCATCACCTTCATCATATCGCCCTGGAGCTTGAGCTGGCGCGTCATCATCCCCTGGATGGGGTCCAGCTTGCCCTCAATGACACGGCGCCAGGTGCTGTAGGGCGCGGTGAGGACAAAAGCGGCCCGCTTTTCGTCGGAGCTGCTCACCCGCATCGCGCTGGGGCTTTTCCCGTGCAGGAGATCCAGGTAAAGATAGGTAGTTTCAGGGCAGGCGGCATCGGCCTGCACGACAAAGAGAAAATCACCCTCCCAGTCTTTGGCCGAGCGCTCGTAGCTTTCGCTGGCATTGAGCATCCGGCTCAGCTCTTTGATCCATTCATCCGAAGGAAATCTGAACGCCATGGGTTGCCTCCTTAAATTGAAAATAGTTGTGGATGTGTTTTTTTTGACCACGGACCACAGACCACTTCACTATACTATCGGTGGTCCGTGGTCCGTCGTCTGCGGTCTGGATTCCAGTAGCTGGCTTAGATGATCCCCAGATGCTTGCCCACCTGGGCAAAAATCGCCAGGACCCGTTCCAGCTGCTCATCCGTGTGGGTCGCCATGTAACTGGTCCGCAACAACGTCAGGTCAGGCGGGACGGCGGGTGGGAGTACCGGGTTGCAGTAGACGCCGGCCTCAAAGAGCGCCTTCCAGGTCAGCAGCGTCTTCTGGTCATCGCGGATGATGATGGGGATAATCGGCGTCTGGCTGACCCCGATGTCAAAGCCCAGCTCGCGATAGCGGCGGCGCATGAAGTCACCGATCTGGATGAGCCGCTGCACCCGCTCCGGCTCCTGCTCCATGATGTCCAGCGCCGCGAGCGCCGCCGCCGCGTTGGCCGGCGGGATGCTTGCGCTGAAGATGAGCGACCGCGCGTGGTGTTGAATGTAGTCCACCACCTCGGCGTCACCGGCGATAAAGCCCCCTAACGAGGCAAACGATTTGCTGAAGGTCCCCATGATCAGGTCCACCTGGTCGGTCAGGCCAAAGTGGGCCGCCGTGCCGCGCCCGCCGCCGAGCACCCCGATGGAGTGCGCGTCGTCCACCATCAGCCGCGCGCCGTAACGCCGGCAGAGATCCACCAGCTCCGGCAACGGCGCGATGTCGCCGCCCATGCTGAAGACCCCATCCACCACCACCAGCTTGCCGGCCTCCTCCGGCAGCGCGCAGAGCAGCCGTTGCAACGCCTCCATGTCGTTGTGCGGGAAGCGCTTCATCTCGCCATACGACATCTTGCAGCCATCCACAATGCTGGCGTGATCGTCTTTGTCGGTGATGACGTAGTCGCCGCGCTGGACGATGGCCGAGATCGTCCCCACGTTGACCTGGTAGCCGGTGCTGAAGACTAACGCGGCCTCTTTGCCGACCCAGCGGGCCAGACGGCGCTCCAGTTCCAGGTGCAGCTCCAGCGTCCCGTTGAGGAAGCGGGAGCCGGTGCAACTGGTGCCGTAGATGCGCACCGCGTCCATGGCGGCCTGGCGCACCTGCGGATGGACGGTCAGCCCCAGGTAGTTGTTGGAGCCGATCATGAGGAGATGCCGGTCACCGATGGAGACCTCTGTCCCTTCGTTATTAGTCAGGGGGATGAAATAAGGATAAACGCCAGCCGCCCGCGCCTCACGGGCGGTCGTAAACTCACCACATTTCTGGAAAATGTCCATCGCAAAATTCCTTTCTGCTTACAGGTTAAATACAATAAGGCCATCACCCCAATCAGCGGAGCAAATATGCGCCCATTTTAAGTAAGAAACGGCAGGAGTCAAATGGCCGCCCGCTTTCTAACAATATCCCCCATTGACATCCTTGGATCTTTCAAGTACTATGAATCATATGGCGCACGAACGAATGAGGCTGGGACAGCGCGGGGAGCTGTTAGCGGCGGAGACACTGGCCCGCCATGGCTTTATGGTGATCGCCCGTAACTGGCGCTGCCCGGCCGGGGAAGCGGATCTGGTCGCCGAGCGCGGCGGGGAGTGGTACTTTTTTGAGGTGCGGACCCGGCGGGGAGCCGCTCACGGGTTGCCGGAAGAGTCGCTGACCCCCGTCAAGCGAGCTCGCATGGAGGCTGTCGCCCGGCATTACCTGAGCGATCAGAGCAACGCCGCCGAGCTCTCCTGGCACCTCGGCTTCGTCGCCGTCGCTTTAGACGCCACTGGCCGGCTGTTGCGCATCACCCTGTACCCTGATCTGGCCGGTGAGCCGCTGCTGGACAGCCGACAACCCTAAAAGTTGGGGATTCTTGATCCCTGATTCTTGATTCTTACAAGGAGCCGATGAAAAGATGGACTACACGCCCTTGCTGGACTATTTACAGGCCCGCCAGACCGCCATGGTAGAAGCAGTGGAATTCCTCGTCAATCTGGAATCACCGAGCACAGACAAGCTGCTGCTGGATCGCCTGGCGCTCCACCTGCAAGCGCGCTTCGTCGCGCTGGGGGCAGCTGCCACAGTGATCTCTAATCCGACCCACGGCAACCACGTGCAGGTCATTCTGGTGCCCGATGACGCAGCGCCGACGGCACGTCCGGCACTGCTCCTGGCCCACTTTGACACCGTCTGGGCGGAGGGAACGCTGGCCACCCGCCCCTTCCACGTGGCCGATGGCCGGGCCTGGGGTCCCGGTGCGTATGACACCAAGGGCGGGATCATCGTAGCCGAGTACGCCTTCCGGGCGCTGACCGCACTGGGTTGGGTGCTGCCCCGTCCCGTCATCCTGCTGCTCAACTCCGATGAAGAAATCGGCAGCCACAGTTCGCGCGCCCTGATTGAGGGGCTGGCCCGCCAGGCCGAGTACGTCCTGGTGCTGGAATCCGCCGAGCCGGGAGATGTGCTCAAAACCGCACGGAAAGGGGTCGGGAGATTCAAATTGGAGGTCACCGGCCGGGCTGCTCACGCCGGGATTGAGCCGGAAAAGGGCGTCAGCGCAACCGTGGAGCTGGCCCACCAGATCCTGCAGCTGCACAGCCTCAACGATTTCACCCGCGGCACCACCCTCAACGTGGGGATTATCCATGGCGGCACCCGCGTCAACATCGTGACCGACCACGCCGAAGCCCAGATAGATGTACGGGCCTGGACCCCAGCGGAAGCAGAACGGATCACCGCCGCGCTCCAGCAATTAAGCCCGGTGCTGCCTGGCGCCCAGCTCAAGCTCAACGGCCGGTTCAACCGGCCACCCATGGAGTGCACCGAGCAGAGCGCCCGGCTCTTCCAGCGCGCTCAGGAGATCGGCCGTGACCTCGGTCTGAACCTCCAGGCGGGGGCGAGCGGCGGCGGCAGCGACGGCAACTTCACCGCCGCGTTGGGCGTGCCCACCTTAGACGGCCTGGGGGCCGTGGGCGAGGGTGCCCATGCCGAAAATGAGCAGATCTACGTGGACGCCCTGCCGACCCGGGCGGCCCTGTTAGCGGCGCTCATGCTGAATCTGTAATGGGAGTGGCTGCGATCCCCCTGGTCGCCCTCGTCGGACCGACGGCAGTAGGCAAGACGGCGCTGGCCGTCACCGCAGGTGAGTCCCTCGGCGCGGAGATCGTCTCCGCCGACTCACGCCAGGTCTACCGCCGGATGGAGATCGGCACCGCCAAACCGACGCCGGAGGAGCGGGCCCGCGTCCCGCACCATTTGCTGGACGTGGTGGAGCCGGATGAGCCGTTCGGCCTAAGCGACTTTCTGCGGCTGGCCCAGGCCGCCATCACCGACATCGCCGCGCGCGGGCGACTGCCGTTCCTGGTCGGTGGCACGGGGCAGTACGTCCAGGCCCTCCTGAAGGGCTGGCAGGTCCCGGCCGTGCCGCCCGATCCTGCGCTGCGTGCCGCCCTGGAGGCCACCGGCCGCACCGACCCCGACGCGCTGTGGGCGCAGCTCCTGGCTTTAGACCCCGGCGCGGCAGAGTTCATTGACCGGCGCAACCTGCGCCGCGTAATCCGCGCGCTGGAAGTCTGCCTCAAGACCGGGGAACCCTTCTCTACCCAGCGGCGTGCCGGCCCACCCCCCTACCGCGCGTTGATCCTGGGGCTGACGTTGCCGCGCGCGGCGCTCTACGCCCGCGCCGACGCCCGCGTGGAGGCCATGCTGGCCGCGGGGTTGGCTGACGAAGTCCAGGCGCTGCTGGCCGCCGGCTACAGCTGGGAGCTCCCCTCCATGTCCAGCCTGGGGTATGCCCAATTCAAACCCTATTTTAGGGAACAGGCTTCATTGGACGACGTGGCGGCACGCATCAAGACCGACACGCACGATTTCATCCGCCGCCAGTACGCCTGGTTCCGCCCGGGCGACCCGACCATCCACTGGCTGGATGCGGCGGCCGTGACCGGGGCGGACGTGGTCGCGCTGGTCCAGGCCTGGCAGGCCGAGGCAAAACGTGAAACGTAAAACGTGAAACGTGAAACGTGTTGCGTATTCCGTCTTTTACACACTACGGAACACACAACACACCTGGCGTCTCTCCCCAGCGGCTTTTTAGCACTCTCCCCCTTTGAGTGCTTGACAAATCCCATGTACTATGGTATCATTAGGGCATGTTTAGCACTCAAGGCTTGAGAGTGCTAAAAATTTCAACCCTAAGGACAACGGAGGTAAAGAAATGTCCGTGAAAATTCGTCCGCTCGGCGATCGTGTCATTGTTGAACCCCTCCAGGAAGGGGAAACGACGTTTGCGGGAGGCATGTTGGTGCTCCCCGACACCGCCAAGGAAAAGCCCCAACAGGGCACCGTGATTGCCGTCGGCCCCGGCGCGCGCGATGAAGATGGCAAGCGCATCCCGATGGAAGTCAAGGCTGGTGACATCATCGTCTACGCCAAGTACGCCGGGACTACCTTCAAAACCCGCGACGGCAAAGAACTGCTGATCCTGCGCGAAAGCGACATCCTCGGCGTGGTGGAAAGCTAACCACCGCAAACTAATCCCAGAGACTAAACAAGGCAACTAAGGAGAGAAACAATGGCAAAGCAACTGGTTTTCGGTAGCGATGCACGCGCTGCTTTGAAGCGTGGTATGGACATTTTGGCCCAGGCCGTCGTCACGACCCTCGGCCCCAAGGGGCGCAACGTGGCGCTGGATAAGAAATGGGGCGCCCCCACCATCACCCACGACGGTGTGACCGTCGCCAAAGAGATTGAACTGCAAGACCCCTTTGAGAACATGGGCGCGCAGCTGCTCAAGGAAGCCGCCACCAAGACGAACGACATCGCCGGTGACGGAACCACCACCGCGACCCTGCTGGCGCACGTCCTGATTGAAGAGGGTATGAAGAACGTCGCCGCCGGCGCCAACCCGATGCTGCTGAAGAAAGGCATCCTGGCAGCCGCCGAGGCCGTCGCCGCGGCCCTCAAGGAAGCGGCCGTGGAAGTGACCACCCGTGAAGACATCGCCAACGTCGCCGCCATCTCCGCCCAGGACCGCGAAATCGGTGAGCTCATCGCCGAGGTCATGGAGAAAGTCGGCAAGGACGGCGTCGTGACCGTGGAAGAGTCCAAGGGTCTGGCCTTTGAGACCGAATACGTTGAGGGTATGCAATTTGATCGCGGCTACATCAGCGCCTACTTCATGACCAACTCCGACACGATGGAAGCCGTCATTGAGGAACCCTACATCCTCATCTACGACAAGAAGATCTCCGCCGCGCAAGACCTGGTGCCCATCCTGGAAAAGATGATGCAGCGCGGTTCCCGCAACCTGGTCATCATTGCCGAGGATGTGGACGGTGAAGCGCTGGCGACCCTCGTCGTCAACAAGCTGCGCGGCCTGCTGAACTGCGTCGCCATCAAGGCCCCCGGCTTCGGGGATCGCCGCAAGGCCATGCTGCAAGACATCGCCATCCTGACCGGTGGTCACGTCATCACCGAAGAGGAAGGCCGCAAACTGGAAAGCGCCACCTTAGAAGACCTGGGCCGCGCCGACAAGGTCATCGCCAGCAAGGACGAGACCACCATCGTCAACGGCCACGGTGACGAGGCCATGATCAAGGCCCGCATTGACCAGATCAAGAAGGAAATTGAGGTCTCCACCTCCGATTACGACAAGGAGAAGCTGCAGGAGCGCATGGCCAAGCTGGTCGGCGGTGTGGCTATCATCCGCGTCGGTGCGGCGACCGAGACCGAGCTCAAGGAAAAGAAGCATCGCGTGGAAGACGCCCTGAGCGCCACCCGCGCGGCCGTGGAAGAGGGCATCGTCCCCGGCGGTGGGGTCGCGCTGATCAACGCTATCGCCGCCCTGGACTCCGTCCACATGGACTACCCCGATGAGCAGACCGGTGTCACCATCCTGCGCAAGGCGCTGGAGATGCCGATCCGCCGCATCGCCGAGAACGCCGGCATGGACGGCGCGGTCATCCTCGCCGAGACCCGCCGCAAGCAGGCCGAGCAGGGCGACACCCACATTGGTTACGACGTGATCACCGGCGAGTACGTGGATATGCTGAAAGCCGGCATCATTGATCCGGCCAAGGTGACCCGGGGCGCGCTGCTCAACGCCGCTTCCGTCGCCGCGATGGTGCTGAGCACCGAGGCGCTCATCACCGACATCCCGGAGAAGGAAAAGCCGATGCCCGGTGGCCCCGGTGGCGGCGGCGGGATGGACTTCTAAGTCCTGACCTCCCCTGATCAGTCTACAGACCAGCCCTTGCTCGTGCGAGCAAGGGCTGGTTAGTTTGACCCCTGACACAGACCACTCTTTTTAACTGCCGGTGGTCCGTGGTTTCCTGTGAACGCCGTCTTAACCGCGCTGACGCGCGTCCCTACAAACCTTTTTCGGCGGCCAGCGCCCGCTGACCGCGCTCCGTCAAAGTCCAGACCCGTGCCGTAGAGAAGAGTTGGCAGCCGGCCGCCACCGCGCAGCTGGCGCAACTCTCGGCGCAAGGCGTCACCGGGCGCAAATAGCCCTGCTGCTCCAGCTGGATCAACATCTGCTGCACCAGCGCCTCGGGCAGAGCCAGGGTTTGCGCCAGCGCCGGCACCGTTTGCAGCCCTCCGGCGCCCACCAGTCTCAACAGCTGCTGTAACATCGCTATCCCCCTCCCCACAGCAAGCCCACCTGGTAAACCCCCATCCCGACCCCCAGCGAGAGCGCCAGGAAAAAGAGCAGGCTCCCCAACGTCCACCCCCAGGAGCGCGTCTCCTGCCGGATCGTCGCCACGGTGCCAATGCAGGGAATAAAGAGCAACTGCACCACCAGGAAAGCCAGGGCCGCCAGGGGGGTTAACACCGTCGGCAACACGGTCTCCACATCCCCATAGAGCACGCCTAACGTGGCAATGGTGTTCTCCTTCGCCACAAAACTGGTCAGCAACGCCACCAGCACCGGCCAGGGCAATCCCAGCCAGCGTCCTACCGGCTCCAAAGCGTGCCCTACCTGCGCCAGATAGCTCTCCGTCACCTCACCGCTGGGGAAGAACGAGAGCGCCCAGATCAACAGCGAGGCCACTAAGATCACCGTCCCGGCCTTCTGCAAAAAAGCCACCACGTTCTTCCAGATGTAAAGCCCGATGGTTCTGAGGTTAGGCAGATGGTAAAGCGGCAATTCCATCACAAACGCCACCACCTCGCCCTTGAAGAAAAACCGGTTGAGCAGGAACCCCAACCCCGAAAGCAGGCCCAGGTTGAGCGCCACCAATCCCCAGGTGACCCAGCCGGCTGCCCGGCCAAAGAAGAGCGGCGCCAGCACCGCCACCACCGCCATCCGCGCCGCACAAGGGATGAAAGGGGCCAGCAAAATCGTCAGCAGCCGCGCCCGCCGGGATTCAATGATCCGCGCCCCCAAGACCGCCGGCACATTGCAGCCGAACCCCAACAACAGCGGCAGGAAGCTTTTGCCGTGCAACCCCATCAGATGCATCCAGCGGTCGGTCAGGTAGGCCGCGCGGGCCAGGTAGCCGGTATCCTCCAGAAAAGCCAGCGCCGCAAAGAAAATCACCAAGATCGGCAGGAAGGTCAACACCAGCCCCACGCCCCCCAACAGCCCGTCGGCCACCAGGTCCACCAGCCAGACCGGTGCGCCGGCCAGCTGCCCACGCAGCGAGGCCGCCAGCGCCTCCACCAGCCCGCCCAGCCAGCTCTGAAGCGGCCCACCCACGGTATAGGTCAGCCAGAAGACCACCCCCAGCACCCCGATCAGCGCCGCCAGCCCCCAGAACGGATGGGTCAGCACGTGATCCAGGCGCGCGGTCAGCCCCACTCGCCCCACCCGGGGCCGGACAACCGCCGCGCGCACCATGCGGGCGATCCACTCATAACGGGCGCCGGCAATGTCTAAAATGGCATCTTCATGCTGATAGAGCAGGGCGTGGACTTTCTCCCAGCGTTCCGGCGGGAGAGCGGCTTGCAGCAGCCCGGTCAGTTCCTCATCCCCCTCCAGCAGCTTGAGGGCTACCCAATCGGCCGGATAGGGTTCGGGCACGTCGTCGGCAATCAGCGTCAACAGCTCGGCCAGCACCAGCTGATGGGCCGGCAGGATGGTAGGGCGGCGCGGTTCGTAGGTGACTTCGCCCCGCAACAAGCGCCCCAACATCTCCACCAGCTCCTGCACGCCCTGATTGCGCGTGGCCGCCATCGGCACCACCGGAATGCCCAGCGCCGCCGACAGCACATGCGGTTCCACCTGGATCCCCTCCTGCTCAGCCACATCCATCATATTGAGCGCCAGCACCACCGGCGCCGGTAACAACAACAATTCGGCCACCAGGTAGAGATTGCGTTCCAACGTCGCGGCATCCACCACTGCCACCACAATGTCAGGCCGCTCACGCAGGATAAAATCCCGGGCGATGCGTTCCTCTTCGGAATTAGCCGTGAGGCTATAGGTGCCGGGCAGATCTACCAATCGGAAGGCCGTCCCGCCAACGGCAAACTGGCCCTCCTTCCGTTCCACGGTTTTCCCGGGCCAATTGCCCACATGCTGATTGAGACCGGTCAGCAGATTGAACACCGTAGACTTGCCCACATTCGGCTGCCCGGCCAGGGCCACCGTCACGGAACGCACGACCGGCTCAGTGGCACAGGTCTCCGTTTCGACCAAAGTCACCTGGATATGCGCCGCTTCGCCCCGGCCGAGGGCCACCTGGGTTCCCCGCAGGGAGACGATCAGCGGACCGTGGCTATCATTGCGCGTCACGCAAACCAGCGCTCCCGGGGTAAAACCGAGGGCAGCCAGACGCGAAATAAAAAAACGATGGCCGTCCAGGTGACGCACCAGGCCACTCTGCCCCGGCTCTAAACTGAGTAACGAAACTATCCCACCGCCAGGAGCCGGCGCAGTTCTCAAAGCCCTCCTGGAAGAAAAGATATGATCGTGAATATGACGATCTCTCACTTTTCCTTAACCCTCCTCATATAAATTCAGAAGTAACCCAAACTACCTGGGCCAGCGCTCCCTCCAACGTCAACGGAACGCCTTCCCGCGCCACCGTCAACGTCCCCTCGGCGCGTCCGATCAGCTGCAAATTGACGCCGGGAGTGATCCCTATGGCCTGCAACCGCCGTAACAGGTCCGGCAATTCGGGGCTGATGCAGGAGACCAGCAGGGGGGTGCCCAGCGGCGACTCGCTCAACCGCACGCCGCGCGTCGTCGCCGTCTGCGGCGGGATCGGGGCCCCGTGCGGACAGCGGTCCGGCTCCCCCAGCAGCTGCGCCAGCCGTTCCGTGACCAGCTGAGGAGCCGCGTGCTCCAACGCGCCGGCGATTTCGTGCGCCTCGTCCCACGGCACGCCCAGCAAGTCGGTCAAAAAGCGCTCCCACAGGCGATGGCGGCGCACCAGCGCTTCGGCCATTGCCCGCCCGGCCTCCGTCAACATCACGCCGCGGTAGGGCTGATAAATCACCAACGCGCGCTCGGCCAGCTTCCGCACCATCTCGTGGATAGAAATGGGGGAAAAGCCAAAGTACTCCTGCAACCGCGCCAGCGGGACCGGCACATCCGCCCCTTCCCACAGCCGGTAGATAGCACCCAAATAATCTTCAACACTTTCGTGGCTCACCAGACTGCTCCGGACCGCTCTTAATGATAAGGTATACCTTATAATTGATTATAATTGGGTTAAAGAATATGTCAATAGCCCGGCCCGGACCTGCCGGAACTATCGTCGCCGTTGTAACGTCTAAGTTGAATATCCACTCACCAGGAGGCACGCCTGTGAACGCAAGAATTACCGGTATCGTATGGGTCATCCTTTTGTTGGCCGGATTGCTGAGCGCCTGCACCATGACGCCAACGCCCTCTCAATCGCCGGTCTCCCCGCCCCCCACCACCGGCAACGTGCTGCGCGGTCTGGCAGCGGTAGAGCGCGTGGATCTGATGCAGCTGGAAAGCTTCCCGGTCCAGGTTCACGCCCGAATCCAGGGCGAGCTGAGCGATAGCTGCACGCAGCTGGGCCCCATTACCCAAACGCGCGAAGGGGGCACTATCACCGTGGTGGTGCCCACCGTGCGCCCGGCCGACGCCGTCTGCACCACCATCGTCGGCGAGTTTGACCAAACGGTCCCCCTGGAGGTCAACGGCCTGCCGGCCGGCGAATACACCGTGGACGTCAATGGCGTGCGCGCCACCTTCACGTTGACACGGGATAACCGACTGCCCTGAACCGCTGTCAAAGGAAAAAGTTAAAAAACCTTGACGCAAATTATCTCCTGTGTTATAATGATCAATGTTAGTAGCCCGTTGGAGGGGCTTACTCATGATCCGAATTGATCTGAGTGGACTGGTCAACGCCAAAGCCGGGCATCGCGAAGGGATAGCACTGGATTTAGGCGATTTGATCCTGGATGACCTGCATCTGGGGTATCTGAAGGGCGAAATTCGGTTCACTCGCCTGGCTAATGGCATCCTGGTAGAAGGTGTGCTGGATGCCGAAGCCGAGACAGAATGCACGCGCTGTTTGACCTCTTTTTTTGAACCGGTTACAATTGAGTTAGAGGATGTCATCAGTCTTCCCGGTGCGGATCTGACCCCTGAACGTCCGGTCCGAGTCACCGAAGACGGTTGGGCCGATCTCTCCCCCTTGATCCGCGAATATGCCTGGCTGGAGCTGCCCATGAACCCGCTCTGCTCCCCGGATTGCCAGGGGCTTTGCGTCCGCTGTGGCGGCAATTTGAATCGCGGAGAATGCACTTGCGACACGGCTGCCCCGATAGACCCGCGCTGGGAGACATTACGCCCTCTGCTGGGGCAAACCGACCGTCCCTAAACCCAAGCCGGCCTGTTGCCATTGAAGGAGGCCGAAGTATGAATATCGTGAATGAGCTGTTGGAAAAAGCAGAAATTCAGGGCTATTTGACGATTGAAGATGTGTTGGAAGCATTGGAAGGCGTAGAAGAGGACGAAATTATAGAGGAACTACTGGTAGACCTGCGGCGGGAAGGGGTGGAAATTGACGCGGCCGGGATAAAGGATGACGAAGAAGAAACTCCTCTCCCGGAAGATCTGGAAGCGGTGGATGAAACCTGGGACGAAGAAGCTTACAACCTGGATGGGATCGGCGTGGACGACACGCTGGCTCTCTATTTACGGGAGATGTCTCGCGTTCCTCTACTGACCACCGAAGAAGAGGTCGTGCTGGCCAAACGGATTGAGGCCGGGCGCGCCGCGGAGAAAACTTTACGCAACAACGGGCACGACCAGGAAGAACGCGGGCGGCTACAGACGACCATTGAACAGGGGCGCGATTCGCGCGACCACCTGATCCGCGCCAACACCCGGCTTGTGGTCAGCATTGCCAAGAAGTACATCGGCCGCGGTGTCCCGTTCCAGGATTTGATCCAGGAGGGGAACCTGGGGCTGATGAAAGCCGTGGAGAAGTTTGAGTACCAGCGCGGCTACCGCTTCAGCACCTATGCGACCTGGTGGATCCGGCAGACGATCACCCGCTCCATCGCCGATCAGGGGCGGACCATCCGCGTGCCGGTGCACATGACCGACCGCATCCGCCGGCTCTACCGCCGGGTACAGGAGATTGAGCAGGAGCGCGGCTACCGCCCTTCGCCGGAAGAGCTGGCCGAGGAGCTCAACTTAGAGCCGCGCAAGGTCCAGTGGATGATGCGCGTCTCGTGGCAGCCGCTCAGCCTGGAACATCCGGTCCGTGAGGACGACGAGGACAGCGAGCTGAGCAATTTCATTGAGGATGACCACACGCCGACGCCGCCCGACACGTTGTACCATGCCATGCTGCGCGAGAAAATTGAGGAGATCCTGACGACGCTCAGCCCGCGCGAGGTCCGCATCCTCCGGATGCGTTTCGGCCTGCAAAACGGGCGCAGCTACACGTTAGAGGAAGTGGGCCAAAAGTTCGGCCTCACCCGCGAGCGGATCCGTCAGATTGAAGGGCAGGCGCTGCGGCGCCTCCGCCATCCCAGCCGCAGCCGCGAGCTGCGCGAGTATCTGCAATGAACCAGGGTTGGATTGACACCATGCTGATGTCGGGCGCGCCGGGGCGCTGGGGGAGTGAGGCCCCCTGAGCGCCCGGCCCGTCGTGAACGGGAACGGACCCACCCGCCAGCCTCACTGGCGGGTTTTTATTGCCCGCCGACCGGCTTTTTTGAGATGAATTCATCACGACCCTGCAATTCACCAGGAGGGGATGAAAATTGGCTTGTAGCAACGCGCTTGAGCGCCGCTCAGACGGCGCTCAAGCGCCTGACCACTAACTCGGAGCGTTATTTTTATTAGGAGGCAATCATGAGCAAGAAAATTTTAGTCGCCGTGGCCTGGCCTTATGCTAATGGGGATTTGCACGTGGGGCACCTGGCGGGTGCTTATCTGCCCGCTGACATCTTCGCCCGCTATCATCGCCTGGCGGGCAACGAGGTGCTGATGGTTTCCGGCTCCGATTCTCACGGGACGCCGATCACCGTCCGCGCCGAGAAGGAGGGAATCAGCCCGCGCGAGGTCTTTGAGCGCTACCACCGCCGCTTTCTGGAGACGCAGCGCGCCATCGGTATCTCCTACGACCTCTACACGCACACCGACACCCCCAACCATCATCAAGTCTCCCAGGACCTCTTCTTGCAGCTGTTGAAAAACGGCTACCTCTACACGGAACGCCAGCAACAGTTTTATTCGGAGACGCTCCAACGCTTCCTGCCCGACCGCTACGTGGAGGGGACCTGCCCGCACTGTGGGTACCCAGAGGCCCGCGGCGATCAGTGTGACAACTGCGGGCGGCTTCTGGATGCGCTGGAGCTCGGCAACCCGCGCTGCAAGATTGACGGCTCCGTCCCGGTGATTCGGGAAACGGAGCACTTCTTCCTGGATTTAGCCCGGTTGGAGCCGCAGGTGCTCGCTTACCTGAGTGAGGGCAAAGACCACTGGCGTCCCAACGTCATCAAATTCTCGCGCAACTACGTCCAGGGGGGACTGCGCGGGCGGCCAATCACCCGCGACCTGGAATGGGGCATCCCGTTGCCGTTGCCGGGCTATCCGGGCAAGCGACTTTACGTCTGGTTTGAGGCCGTCATCGGTTATCTCTCCGCCAGCATTGAGTGGGCCAAACACTCCGGCAACGCCGAAGCCTGGAAGGCCTGGTGGTATGACCCGGCCGCGCTGACCTACTACTTCATCGGCAAGGACAACATCCCCTTCCATGCCGTGATCTGGCCGGCCGAGCTGCTGGGGGCCGGCCAGCTCTACGAGTCCGATCCTACCCGGCGCTTCAACCTGCCCTACGACGTCCCCGCCAACGAATTCATGAATATTGAAGGGGCGCAGGCCTCCAAAAGCCGCAACTGGGCGATCTGGATCCCCGACCTCCTGAGCCGCTATACCCCAGACGCCATCCGTTTCTACCTGGCGACGGCCATGCCGGAGACCAACGACAGTGATTTTTCGTGGACCGAATTCGTCCAACGGAACAACAACGAGCTGGTGGCCACCTGGGGCAACCTGGCACACCGCGTACTCTCGTTCACCTACAAGCACTTCGGCGCTGTGCCGGAGCCAGGGACGTTAGACCTCACCGACCAGGCCTTGCTGGCGCAGGCCACGGCGGCCTTTGAAACGGTGGGCGCAAAACTGGCGGCGGCGCAGTTCCGCGCCGCGCTCGCCGACGCGCTCGCCCTGGCCCGCGAGACCAACCGTTACCTGGATGTAAAAGCACCCTGGTTCCAGATCAAAACCGACCGGGCGGCCGCCGGGACCAGCCTCTACGTTGCGCTGCGGGTCATCGACTCGCTCAAAGTGTTGTTAGCGCCCTTCCTGCCCTTCTCGGCGGAACAATTGCACCGGTCACTGGGTTACCCGGCGCCGCTCTTCGGCACCCAGGTGATTGAAGAAGTCACCGATGGAGCCGCCACCTACCCCGTCCTGCGGTACGACGCCGGCACCGCCACCGGCCGCTGGGAGCCGAGCCAGTTGCCGGTCGGCCAGACGCTGCAAAAACCGGAGCCGCTCTTCGTCAAGCTGGACGAAGCGATCGCGGCAGAGGAGTTCGCCCGCCTCGGCACGTAACGCGGTCACCTCAGTGACGTCAAACGTGACCCGCGAGCAACCGCACGGGTCACGTTTTACGTTTTGCGTTTTACGTTTTATAATGGCGGGCGGGGTTGCGCCCCACACCTGGAACCTTAGGGAGCATGGCATGTTGGGAGAACGCTTTAGCCGCTGGGAGCGGATTTTAATCGTGGTCATCCTGGTCCTGGCCCTCGCCAGCCGGTTTTACCTGCTTGGAGCCCGCACCATGAGCCACGACGAAAGCTTACACACGAAATATTCGTGGTATCTTTACAGTGGGAGCGGTTATCAGCACAACCCGATGATGCACGGGCCAATCCTTTTCCACCTGACGGCCCTGGCCTATTTTATCTTCGGTGTGAACGATTTCGCCGCGCGGCTTTTCCCGGCCCTGTTCGGGATTGCCCTGATCTTCATGCCGCTGCTCTTCCGCCGTTATCTGGGCCGCAGCGGGGCGCTGATCGCCAGCGTCCTGCTGCTCCTCTCGCCCTCTATCACCTACCACTCACGCTATATTCGCCACGATATCTTCCTCATGGCGTTCGGTGTGCTGGTAGTGTGGACCTTGTTCAAATACCTGGAGGAAGGGCGTGCTCGCTGGCTCTACTGGTTTGCCGGCTGCTTCGCGTTGATGTACACGACGATGGAAGGGTATTACATTTATACCCTGATCTTCGGCGCGTTGTTCTTCCTTCCACTGCTGGATTGGGTCTTGACGGCCCCCTGGCAGCGACCGCGCCTCTTCTATGCTTTCCTGGTGGTGATTGTGCTGGTAGTGGTACTCTTAGGGGCCTTCGGCCTGGCGCTGACCGGCGCAGAATCTCAGGAGCGCCCCCTGGACGCAGCGGGCAACACCCGCGTCGCCGACCTGGTCCTCCCTCTCTGGGGGCGGGCAGCCGCCGTGGCCGCCCTTGTGTTCCTGGTAGCAGCGGTGGTCCTGGTCTTCTACGGCCTGGGCGAAGAGACCATCCGCCACGCCCGCCTGTTTGACGCCTTGATGGTCATGGGGACGTTGGTGCTGCCGTTGGGGTCCGCGTTCCTCATCAGCATGGCAGGCTTTGACCCGCTGGATTATTCCACTAACGGGCTGCTCCACTCCGCGCTGATCATTGTGCCGATCTTCCTGGGGGCGATCATGTTAGGGCTGTGGTGGGACGCCCGGCGCTGGCCCATCATCGCCGCCATCTTCTACGCGATTTTCTTCACCCTCTACACCACCATTTTCACCAACGGCACCGGCATCGCCAGCGGCCTGGTCGGCGCCCTCGGTTACTGGATGGCCCAACAAGGCGTCCAGCGGGGCCAACAGCCCTGGTACTATTACCTGCTGACGATGTCACTTTATGAGTATCTGGTGGGACTCGGCTCTATCGGGGCAGGGATAGGGGTCATTGTCTGGCTCTTCCGGCGACCCGCCAACGGTGGCTCCCGGCCAACCGCCGAGGCCCTCACGGCAGACTCCCCAGCGCCGGCCTCTCCCGCCAATACGCCGGCTGTCCCCCACCCATCACCCGCCACTGCACTGCCCTCAGGAGACCGGCTATTCCCGTTCTTCCTGTTAGGCTGGACGGTCCTGGCGTGGATCGCTTTCTCTTATGCCGGCGAGAAGATGCCCTGGCTGACGGTGCACCTGGCGCTGCCGAGCAGTCTCCTCTCGGCCTGGGGGCTGGGCCGCCTGGTGGACAGAGTATCGTGGTCGCGGGTGCGCGAGCGCATGGGCTGGCTGGTACCGCTGGCGCTCCCCTTCGTCGTGACCGCGTTCGTCGTGCTGACGATGTCACTGAGCCAGCTCTTTCCGCTCCTGCGCCAGGGGGTCTCCCCGGCCGGGCTGTCGCTCACCCAATTAGAGCTGGTCGGACGCGCCCTGGGCGGGTTCCTGGCGCTCCTGGGCTTCGGCGGGCTGTTGCTTTGGGCCGCCGAGCGGATCGGGGTGGGAACGGCCCTGCGCCTGAGCGCTCTGACCGGGGCGCTCGTCCTGGCCGTCTTCACCGCGCGCACCATGGTGATGCTCAACTACATCAACTACGACCTGGCGAAGGAATTCCTGGTCTATGCCCATTCCACGCCGGACGTGAAGATCGCGCTGCGCCAGATTGACGACGTCTCCTGGCGCACTACCGGCACCCCTCACGAGGTCAAGGTAGCCTACAGCGAGGACGGCTCCTGGCCCATCGGCTGGTACATGACGGCCTACCCCAACGCTTACTTCTACGGCACCAATCCCGACCCCGATACGTTGCGCAGCTGCCCGGTGGTGATCGCCGGACGCGAACAATGGAACGCCGTGGAAACCATCTTGGGCAGCCAGTATATCCATTTTGACTACAGATACCTCTGGTGGCCGATCCAGGATTACTTCAACCTGACCCCGCAACGCATCCGGTATGCGTTGACCGACCCGACGATGCGCGCCGCCCTGTTTGACATCCTCTGGGATCGGGATTATCGCAAATACGCGCTGGCCACTAACCAGACCATTGATATGAATCAATGGCCGCTGCGTAAGGAGTTCCGGCTCTACGTGCGGCAGGACCTGGCCGAGCAGACCTGGAGCTATCGCCTGGGAGCAACGGGGGTGCAGGTCAGCCAACCGGCAGTGGTGGAGGCCACGTCGGCCCCTGATCCCTACGCCAGCGGGACGCGCGAGCTGCCCGTGGTCGTGAACATCGCGCTGCCGGGCGCCGGCTCTCGCGGCCTGGCCGTCGCCCCCGACGGTTCGCTCTACGTCTCCGACACCACCAACCACCGCATCTGGCACGTCAGTGCGCAAGGGGCCGTCCTGGGTTCCTGGGGCAAAGCAGGGACCGGGCCGGGCCAGTTCAACGAGCCGTGGGGCGTGGCGGTGGATCAGGATGGCAATGTTTATGTCGCCGATACCTGGAACCATCGCGTCCAGAAGTTTGATCCGCAGGGCACCTTCCTGCTGCAATGGGGGCGCAACGGGCTTTACGCCGTGGGAGATCCGGCCGGGGCGGGTGCTTTCTACGGGCCGCGCGGGATCGCCGTCGGCCCTGACGGCAACCTCTACGTGACCGATACCGGCAACAAGCGCATCCAGGTCTTCACACCAGAGGGACAGTTCGTGCGGGATTTCGGCGGGTCGGGCCGTGAATTGGGCCAGCTGGACGAGCCGGTGGGCCTCGCGGTCGGCACCGGCGGTGAGGTCTTCGTCGCCGATACCTGGAATCAGCGGGTACAGGTTTTCTCATCCGATGGCGTCTTCCGCCGGCAGTGGCAGGTCCCGGTGTGGGCCGCCAACCCGGAGGAAAAGCCCTACATTGCCCTGGACCGCGAAGGGCGGGCCTTCGTCAGCGATCCGCTCCGCGCGCGGGTGCTGGCCTTCGTCGGCGATGGCGCCTTCCTCTGGTCGGTCGGCAAGTACGGCGAAACCGGTGACACCCTCGGTTTCCCCCAGGGGGTAGCGCTCTCGGCCAATGGGGAAACGCTCTACGTGGCCGATGCTCACAGCGGGCGCATTTTAGGCTACCAGCTCCCCTGAGCGCAGAAAGTTAAAGGCAGAGGGATTTTATGGATCTGTTTGAGGCGTATCCCCACCTGCGCGACGTCCCGGCCTTACGCGGCCGGCGGCTGCGGCTGATTGCATTATCGGGCATCGGCTACGACGCTCAGGCCTTCTATTTTGAGCTCGCCGACGAACGGTTCTGGGCCCGCCCACCGGCCGGCGACATTTTCATCGGCGTGGGTGGGGCGCAATGCCGGCCCGATCCGGCCACACCGCCGCTGGAACAGTTGCTCTCTAATGTGCGCCGCCAGTGGCAATGCGAACTGGCCTATTTCCCGGCCGGGATCGCCTACGTCCTGGAAGAAAAGCCTTCCCAACGGGCGGCCAGCAAAAAATCACGCTCCCGCCATGGCAAAGCCGACGCCCGCCCGCCCGCCCCAACCCTGGCGGCTTTCACGCCCTTGCCGGCCAGCTCCACCCCCTTCCTCACCATCCTGACGCCGCCATTGTTGGGCGGCGGGGATGAAGTGCCGGATGCGCTGGCTCAGGCCGTTTACCTGATCCCCTTGCCGACACCGCCGGCGAGCGGGCGAGTCCCCGGCATCCTGCGGATTGAACAGGCAGCCCTGGGCGAGTTTCTGACGCCACCGACCTGGACGTTAGAGGCCCTGCAGGGCCAGCCCTGGGCCACCCTGGAAACGGCGCGCTCCCTCCCCCCCGCCGCGCAGCTGCGGGCGGTGCTGGCGCTGCGCGGCCTGCAACGGCTCTGGCAAGCCGGGGTGTTCCCTTTGAAAGACTCCGCGCATCCATGAATCGGAAAGCCAAGACCATACACCAAGGATTTAAACGTGACCGCTAATGCTGTAACCCTGTCGCGCATCCCCTTGTTAGGATTCATCCTCTACCTGCTCTACCAGCCGCAGCCCACCTGGCGGCTGATTGCTGCGCCGTTAATCTTCATTCTCATCATCCTGGATACGGTGGACGGCATCTTAGCCCGGGCCTGGAAGGAGACCAGCTTGCTGGGCAGCGTATTAGATATCGCCGCCGACCGGGCGGTGGAATACGCCCTGTGGATCATGTTTGCGCACCTGCGACTCATCCCGGTACTGATCCCGCTGCTGGTCGTGATCCGCGGGACCTTTGTGGATACCATCCGCTCCGTCGCCCCAACACGCGGCACCACCCCCTTTGAGATGATGCAGACGAAGCTGGGGCGCTTCCTGGTCAAATCAGCGTGGATGCGAACCGGCTACGGGATCGCCAAGGGGACGGCGTTCGTGCTGCTGGCCTGGGCGCACGGGGCCCTCACGGCCGGACAGGCCGCCGGGCCGGGACTGCACTTGGCGGCACAAATCGCCGCCTGGATCGCGCTGGTCATCTGCTTAGCGCGGGGGCTACCGGTGCTCATGGAGGCCCCCCGCGCGCTCCAGGAACCGCCGAAGCAAAACAGTTAGGGAGTGTCGCGTCGCTCCGTTACAAGAGTTGCCGGCCCACCGCGTCGTAAGCGGCCAGCGCCGCGGCCGCAGCCGAGCTGGCAGGATACTCGTCCGCCAAAAGGGTCCACACCAGCACATTATGCCGCGAGCCGTCGGGATCGGTGATCCGCTGCCGGAGCGTGGTTTCCAACGTGTAGCCCAGTTTGCGCGGGACAGCGGCGCTGCGGACGTTGCGCGCGTCGCAGCGGATCTCCACGCGGCTCATCCGATCTATCTCAAAAGCCACCCTGGTCAAAGCGGCTGCCACCTCGGTAGCGAGCCCCTGATTGATGTAAGCGGCGTGAATCCAGTAGCCGATCTCGCGCGCCTCCTCGCCAACGCGGGTATGCAGGCCGGTGCCGCCGAGCACCTGCGTTTCGGCGCGGTCCAGAATGCCGTAGGTGAAATCCTCTCCCAGGTCAAACCGGCCGCGGAAGCGCCGCAACAGGTCAATTTTAGCCTGCAGATCGGTCGGTTCCTGATCAGCCCAGGGCATCCAGGGCCGGAGATGTTCCACACTGGCATCCACCGCTGCTTTGAGCAGCGGCGCGTCGGCGGGGTTCCAGCAACGGATGACCGTGCGGGCCGTCTCTACACGGTACGCAGGACCCGGAAACGCTAATAAGTTCATTTCATCTCCCCCATAAGTCAAATTTAAACGCTGAGTTCACCGAAGCCGCAGAGATATGTTTGAATCCGCTGCAAAAACTCACCGCAGAGAACGCGGAGAGCGCAGAGTTTTTCAAGTTATTTTTCTGTAACCTCCCAGGAGATCATTTTTGAAAACTCTACGCTCTGGTATCCCCGCCCAGAAACGGCGCGCGGGCTCGTCCCCCCGCTAGCTTCTGCCAGCGGGCCGCCGCCACCGCCACCTGTCCCAGGCTGATCCCACCGTCGTTCGGCGGGACCTGGCGGTGCAGGAGCACCTCAAAGCCGGCCGCGCCCAACGCCCCGGCCGCCCGCTCGGTCAGCCAGCGGTTCTGGAAAACGCCGCCGGTCAGCGCGACCCGGCGCTCGCCGACCGCGCGCGCGACCGCGACCAGCGCCGCCACCAGCGCGTTGTGGAAGCGCGCCGCCATCCGGTCTGGTGTCATGCCAGCTTGCAGATCGGCAAGCACCGCCTCCACCAGGGGCCCCCAATCCAGGAGGGTCGCTGACGTTGGCGGCTGGACCTGCGCGGCGGATTGCGGATTCCGGGTTGCGTCATCCGTTCTGAGGGGCAACGGGTAAGCGTCCGGCTCTGCCGGATCGGCGGCAAATTCCAGCGCCATCGCGGCCTGTCCCTCAAAGCTGACCCGCTGGTGCAGGCCGACGAGCGCAGCGACGCCATCGAACAAACGCCCCATGCTGGTAGTGACCGGCGCATTGACGCCGCGCCGCAGCATCCCGGCGAGCAACCGCCGCTCGGCCGGCGGGGTGGCCTGCACAGGGGCCAGCTCGTCACGCTCAAAGGCCGCATCGCCATAGAGTTCCCACAGCAACGCCAACGCGACGCGGTGCGGCTCCTTGATTGCGCTATCCCCGCCGGGCAGCCGGAAGGGACGCAGATGGGCCACCCGCTCAAAACCGGCCGCGTCCCCTAACAAGAACTCCCCGCCCCAGATCGTGCCATCCAGGCCGTAGCCGGTCCCGTCCCAGGTCGCCCCCAACGCCGGGCCGGTCACGCCGTTCTCGGCCAGGCAGGCCGCGAGATGGGCATGGTGATGCTGCACCGGAATCAGGGGGGTGGCGAAATGAGAGGCCGGGGCCTCTTTGCCCCCCGGCTCCCCGGCTCCCCGGCTTTTCCCCTGTTCCAGTGCCCAGTGGGTGGAAAGGTAATCCGGGTGCAGGTCGTGCGCGATGGCGACCGGGGTGGCCTCATAGAGCCGGAGGAAATCGGCAATGACGCGCTCAAAAGCAGCCATCGCCTCCGGCGTCTCCAGGTCACCGATGTGCTGGCTGATAAAGACCTGGCGACCAACGCTCAGCGCGACGGTGTTCTTCAAGTGCGCACCGACGGCCAGAATGGTCGGCAGCTCTCGCTCAACCAGCACCGGCAGCGGGGCATAGCCGCGCGCCCGCCGCAGCAGGCGTGGCTCATCGTGCAGGATCCAGGCGACGCTGTCGTCTACGTGGCGGGCGATGGGTCGGTCGTGGACCAGGAAGCATTCGGCGACGTGGCCGAGCCGCGTCAACGCCTCGCGCTCATCGGTGCAGATCGGTTCGTCGGCCAGGTTGCCGCTGGTGGCGACGACGGGGAACTCTACGGCACGCAGCAGCAAGTGATGGAGCGGCGTATAGGGCAACATCACGCCAAGGGTCGGGTTGCCGGGCGCGACGTTCACGGCGACGGGCGCGGTGGCCCGGCGGCGCAACAATACGATTGGCGCTTCCGGGGAGGTCAACAGCGTCTCCGCCACCGGCGAGAGCTCCACCAGCGCGCCGGCCTGCTCCAGATCGCGGGCCATCAGCGCGAAGGGCTTCTCGTGGCGGGGCTTGCGCGCGCGCAGGCGCTCAATCGCGGCGGCGTTGCGCGCGTCCACCATCAGGTGAAAGCCCCCCAGCCCCTTGACGGCGACGATCTGGCCGGCGCCCAGCGCTTCCGCCGCGCCGGAGAGAGCGGCGTCGCGCTCGGCCAGCACCTCACCGGCGGGGGTCCATAGCTCCAGATGCGGCCCGCAGACGGGACAGGCGTTCGGCTGGGCATGGAAACGGCGATCCGGCGGAGCTTCATACTCGTGCCGGCAGGTCGGGCAAAGGACGAAACGCCGCATGGTCGTGTTAGGACGGTCGTAGGGCAACGCCTGGATAATGGTGAAACGCGGACCGCAGTTCGTGCAGTTGGTGAAGGGGTAGCGATAGCGCCGGTCGGCCGGATTGAAGACCTCGGCGAGACACTCCGAGCAGGCGGCGATGTCGGGCAGCACCAGCGCCGTCTTAGCTCCCTGCGCGTCGCTGTGGCGGATCTCAAACCGGTCATAGCCCGCCGGCGCCAACCATTCCGTCGTCAGTGAATGGATCAACGCCCGGGGCGGCTTCTCGGCCGCGACCCGCGCCACAAAGTGTTCCAGGGCGGGCCGCGGTCCTTCAACCTCAATGAAAACACCGCGGGTGTCGTTGCTGACCCAGCCGGTCAGCGCCAGTTCGGTCGCCAGGCGGTAAACAAATGGCCGGAAACCGACCCCTTGCACTGCGCCGTGCAGCTCCACACGCACGCGGGCGGCGTCTGCCGCCCGCCCCTCACCTGCCCATCGCGCTTTGTCGTCCATTGGTCCGGCACTTCCACGCCCCATTATACCAGACTTGACAGCAAGCAAGTCAAGGGATGAGGGAATTTTCAGAGCTATCGCACTTGGAAAATAGCAGGGGCCGGCAGCCAGCCCGGCGCGGCACGCGGGAAGAAAAACGCTTCCAGGCCAAATGCAATCGCCCTTTCTTCGGGACAAAAACCCGGCTTCGTGACGAAGCCGGGTCTCAGTGCCAACTGTAGGAAGACGGCTCAGATTTTGCGCTTACCAAAATCAGCATGGATGCTGTCCCAGGCATCCCGATAGCGGGCGCATTCCGGAATCGGCTCGCGCCGGCGATCCAGCTCCAGCGTGAAGCGCCAGCGGGCCAGGCTGCCCGGCGGCAGTTCTTGCAGATCGGCCTTGGGCACAATATAGAAGGCGTTATCGTCCATGAAATAAGCTACCAGGAAGTCGCAGGATTGGTATTCGTCCTCGGTCAGGGAGAACTTGATCCGCCGGCGTGGACGCCCGACCACGTACATCCCCTGGCGCGTCTTAACCTTGACGCGAATGCGGTCGCCGTTAGCGGTGTTCAGCAAAAGCAGGCTGTAGCTGGCCTCACCCAGGTTTTGAAAGACCTGCCAGGGAGTGTTCTGGACCAGCAAGAAGAAACGTAACAAGACCTGTTTTTCACCAATCTCCGCGGTCAGCGATTGGATGTTCTGCAATAGCTTATCTTCAGGATTCAGCATGGCCTTTCACTCCTCAGCACGCGCCCTGATGGTTTGCTTCTATCTGTCATTATATACGCACTTACCCCCAACGCAACAGTACCAACGCGACCAACAGCCGCAACAAAGCCGCCAGGGCCAAAGCCGGCCCCACGGTTAACCACTCTCCCAACCACGGACCGAGCAAAGAGGCCAGCAGGATCGCCCCATTGAGGGCCAGGTTGTACCAGGCGAGATGGGCCGGACGGTCATCGGCCGGCACTTTCTCCAGCAGATAATTCCCTACGGCGGCCCCCAGCAGCGACCAGGCCAGACCGCCCACTGCTGACGCGACCAGGAAGAGCCCCACCCCGCGGCTTAACGCCAGCAGGGCCGGATAGCCACTCAGCAGGGTGGCACCCAGGCCCACGAGTCGCCGGTTGCCCAGCCGCCGGGTCAGCCGTTCCAACTGTAGCGAGCCGAGAAAGACCATGACGTAGAAAAGCGCCGTGCCCAGGCTGATCTGTTGGTCGGAAAGGTGTAGCTGCCCCACCTGGTACAAAGGGAACAATGACATGGGAATGTACTGGACCAGGTGAAAAGCAAAGAGTCCCACCAATACTCGCGCAAAAGATGTACGCAAGATATCAAGCCGGATCAACCGGGAACGGCGTGCCGGTGAGGCCGGCACCGGGACAGAGGCGTTTTCCGGTTCCGCCAGAGGATGTACGGCCTTCAGGTAAACGCTGCTCAACAGGGCGCCCAGAAAGCCAACACCGAAGACGAGCTGGTACCCCACGGGCAGGCCCAAGGTCGTCAAGACATGCCCCGAGACGAGCGAGGTGATGATAAAGATCACGGCCGAGAGGGCATTGCGCACCCCGGCGACACGCCCTCGCCATTCATGGGGGACAGCACCGGCAAAAAGGGCGTTGAAGCCAATGGTCAGGGCCGTCGCCGGGATACTCCCCAACAACGTCAGGCCCACCAGCGCCCAGATCTGGGCCTGCGCTCCCAGGAAAAAAGGGAGCAGCGCCCACAGGAGGTAGCCGGACCGCTGCACCAGCGAAGTCCAGAAAACGGCCTTATCCACCGGACGCTTCTCCAACCACCGGCCGGCCGGCAGTGTGAGCAACAGGTTAACTACGGCCGGGCCAGCGTTAAACAGGCCCAGCTGGAAAGCGGTCGCCCCCAGCCGGGCCGCATAGACGGTGACAAAATTCAGCGCACTACCGGCCAGCACACTGTACCCGGCTATATCCAGGTATAAATTTTTGAAGTTGGCGCGATGTTCAGCCGGGACCGGCTGGCCAGAACGACCGACGAGCAGAAATTTGATGCCACGCATACAGGTTCCTCGCCAAACAAACACCCGGTAGGGTGCTACCATACCGGGTGTCTCGGTTAACCGAAATTATATCACACTCAAGGGGTGAGAGGAACCGTCGGAGTGGGCGTCGGGGTAGGCGACGGTGTGGGAGTCGCGGTAGGTGATGGCGGCGGCGTATCCGTAGGTGGTGGCGTCCATGTCGGCGTGGGAGCGCTCACCGGGGGCGTTGAGGTCGGCGTCGGCACGCTGAGGGTCGGGGTAGCCGTCGGTGACGGCAGGGGCGTCACCGTCGGCGTGACCAAGTCCCCCACCCGATCCACCCAGACCTGGGCCAGCGCACCGCCGGTCCCCTCAAAGTATTCCACCACGACCGTATGATTGCCGGCCCCCAGCGGCAGATCCACCACATAGGTCCGATCGCCGCTGCTGGTGTGCCACTCGCTGATGTACAGGGTATTATCCACGTAGAGCCGGATACCGTCGTCGGCCCGCGCCGAGAAACGATAGACACCCGCCCCCAGGGCCAGGGTGCGGCTCCAGCGTACCGAGAAGTTGTCCGACGGCAGGCCACTGGCCGGCTCCTTCGTGCCCCACACGAAATCTATCTTGGGATCGTTGCGGACCAGCACCGGATTGCCGCTCAGATTGGGGTTAGACCAGTATTCGCCTTTCCAGTCGGGGTAGGTGGGCTGGGCCACTTTCTCCCACCAGACCCGCAGGCGGGCATTCCCCTTCTTCTCGTAATAATCCACCTGTACAGTGTGCGCGCCTACACTGAGCGCCAGATCGGTCACTACCTCACGGGGCGAACCATCGCGCCACTCATCAATGATCGGCTGGTTATCCACCCAGAGCCGCGCCCCGTCATCTACCAGTATGTGGAAACGGTAGGTCGCGGCCTCAAAAGTCGCCGCACGGGTCCAGCGAGCAGAGAAGTTATCCACCGGCAGCACCGGGTCGGGTGCTGCCTGCCCCCAGGTGAAATCCAACGCCGTGTCGTTGCGGATCAGCACGGGGCCGCCCGCCTGACTGGAGTTCGGCCAGAACTCGCCGCGCCAATCGGGGTAAGTCGCGCCCTTTTCCCACCAAACACGGACGGCCGCCACGTCACTGGCCTCATAGTAATCTATCTGGATCAAATGGTAGCCAGCCGCCAGCCGGTAATCTACCACCATCTCGCGCAAGGTACCGTCGCGCCACTCGTTGACCAGCAACGCGCCATCCACCCACAACCGCACCCCATCGTCGGCCTGCACATGGAAGCGATACAGCGCCGCGTCAAAGGGCAACGTCCGGGTCCAGCGCACAGAGAACTGGTCGGCCGGCAAACCGGAGGCCGGACTGTTGCGCCCCCAGTTGAAATCAACGGCCACGTCATTACGCACTAACACCGGCGCGCCGCTGAATGCAGGCTGGTTAAAATATTCACCGCGCCATTGGGGGAAATCACCTAAACGCTCCCACCAGACCTGCAGGGCAGCACGCCCCAGGTTTTCGTAGTACTCCACACGCAGGGAATGCGTGCCGGCAGTCAGAACCTGATCCACAGCGTAGACCACACCGGCGGCGTTATGCCATTGATCTATGACCAGTTGCCCATCCACCCAGAGCCGCACGCCGTCGTCGCTCAGCGCGTAGAAGCGGTAAGTCCCGGCCGAGAAGTTGAGCGACCGCGTCCAGCGGGCAGAGAAAAGATCCACCGGCAATTCCGCGGCCGGACCGCCCTCCCCCCAATTGAAACTGAGCTCGGCATCGTCCCGCACCAGTGCCGGCGCGCCGGTCAGGTCACGGTTGGCGTAATACTCACCTCGCCACCCCACAATCACCGACGGAACCGTGGGAGTCGGGGTGGCCGTGGGCAAAGTGGGAGACGGGGTGGCGGTGACGGTCAATGTCGCCGTCGGCCCGGCGGCCACGAGCCGGAAAAGCGCTTGCGCGCGCTGCGCCGTCGTCGGCGACCAGGCCACCACCGCGGCTTCGGGCAGCCCAGTCAGCGCCGGATCGGGGGGGAAGGCAAAGGCGGCGGCGAAGCTGCCATCCTCCTTGACCACCGCGCTCGTCAAGGCTGCCTGAGGTGCCCCCGTGGCCTTGGGGGCACTCACCCCGACAAAGACGGTTTCGCCCGGTTGCCACCGCCGTCCAATGGCGGTGACCAAGGTACCCGGGCCGCCTTCGGCCGGCAAGACGGTTAATGTCGGACCGGTACCCGGCTTAGGATTGGGGCCGGGGATCCAGCCACTGCTGCGCAAGGCAAAGACCGCCAACACGACAGCCGCCAGGATCAATACAAAGATCACCCCACCTCCCAGCAACAACAACCAGGGAAAGCCTCCTGGCGGCGCCGGGCTGGTCAATTCCTCCTCTTCTTCACCTAATAACTCAATCTCGTTTTCATCTTCCATGTTTCCCCTCCTCTAAAAGCGTGTCGTAACCTGTGGCGTCTCTACTATGGGTGATGTGCGATGGATAATCCGTAAACACTCCTATCATACCACAAAAATAACTGTTATGGGGGCGTTAGAATGACAGGGAAAAGAAACCTGGTATCCTTAGCTCACCTGAAAGTTAAATTAGAGTTACATAGTTGACCAAGAAAAGGCCCGTGATCAGCCGGCGGGTTGTCAGCTGCTTACCTGCTGGACTTGCATGTTTTGCACCTTGCCCCTGGCCCGTTCAAGGGTATAATAAAAGCGCACAAGAATTCATGCACGGGCTGAGGGTTGACTTTCTACCTGCTCAAACCCTCATCGGGGACCAAAGCCAGAAATAGCGAGGTAACAAGTATGGAACTGCCACCCGGATTGCTACATACGATTGCTCAAACCCGGCTGTTTACCGACGCCCAGACTTACACCATCCTCAGTGTCCCGTTGACTCAGACCACGGAAGCGCTGCGTTTTTTGGTGCAACTGGACGAACCTTTCTCGGCCCTGGTGCGCGACAAAGACGAAGTAACCGTAGTGCTGCCCCGTGCGATCTGGGATGAGGCCCGGCCGGCCCTGGATGCTATCGCCGAATCCGGTGACTACCGGCTCATCACCTTTGATCTGCCGCTGGACCTGGGACTGGTGGGCTACCTGGCGACGCTGACCTCCGTGGTGGCCGAACAAGGCGTCAGTGTCTTCCCTGTTTCCGCCTTTGCGCGCGATCACATCCTCGTACCGGTAGACGATTTTGACCGGGCCTGGGAGGCCTTGCGCGCCTTCATCCGCGCCTGCCGGACAAAGGAAGCTGCTGAAAAAGCCTGAGCCACGGAGCCAAGCGTGAGTAGTGTCCTCTTCCTCATCGGCAAAACGCTGGGTAAGTACCAGGTCGTTGAACATTTGGGCCACGGCGGCATGGCCGAGGTGTACAAGGCTCAACATGAACGCCTGGACCGCATGGTCGCGCTCAAAGTCCTCCATCCTTTCCTGGCAGAAGACGAAGGCTTCATCACCCGCTTTGAGCGCGAGGCTCGCATCGTCGCCACCCTGCGGCACCCCAACATCGTCCAGGTCTTTGACTTTGACCACAGCCAGGAGTTGGATCTCTATTACATGGTCATGGAGTACATTGAGGGGTCAACCCTCAAAGCACGTCTGACCGAGGGGCCGCTGCCGCCGGATGAAGCTACCCGAATTGTGGCCGCCATTGCTGATGCGCTGGATTACGCGCATCGCCGCGGGATGATCCACCGCGACATCAAACCGGCTAACATCATGTTCACCGCCGATGGGCAACCCGTTTTGACCGATTTCGGGATTGCGCGCATCATCAGCCTATCAGGGTTGACCGCCAGCGGGGCCATGGTCGGAACCCCCGCCTACATGGCCCCGGAGGTAGGGCTGGGGCAGCCGAGCACCCCAGCCTCTGACATCTACTCGCTGGGGGTCGTCCTGTACCAGCTGATCACGGGGCGGCTGCCCTTTGAAAGCGACAGTCCCATGGGACTGGTGATGCAGCACATCAACGATCCGGTCCCACCCCCCTCACGTTTTGCCCCCAAGCTGCCGGGTCCGTTGGAAGCGATTATCCTCAAAACGTTGGCCAAACGGCCCGAAGCCCGCTATGCCAGCGCCAGCGCGCTCGCCTTGGAGTTGCGTAACGCGATGCGGCTGGAGTCGCCGGCCGTCACGACGACGACGGTTTCCATGCCCACTGTCGGTCAGGAGGCGGCCGCTCCCCCTACCCCGCCCACGCCGACAACGCCGGTGGTCAAAAGCGCCGCCCAGGCCGGCCTGGCAGCCGAAGAAGAGCCGCTGCTGCGCACCTGGCCGCCCCGTTCGGCCAGTGAAGCCACCCCGGCAACGCCTCGCCTTGAAGAGGAAAAGAAACCGGCCACCCCCGCGCCCCGGCCGGCGCGCCGCCGTCTGGGCTGGCTCCGTACGTTGGTAATTTTGTCGGCATTGGCGCTGGTAGCCCTCTTGGGTTGGCAACGCTGGGGTGACACACTCACCAGTTTATTAAGGGGCACCATGATTTTGACCTCGGTTCCCCCGGCGGAAGGCTTCACCCCGACGCCAACTCCCAGGACCGAAAGACCTGCCGGTACCCTCACCCCGGCTCCAGAGACCGCCTTGCCGGCCACGGTAGCGCCCCCCACCGTCCCTTGCACGTTCCGCGGCGCGGCCGAACGGGTCTACACCACCCCCAGCAGTAAAGAGGTCGCTCCAGGGACTCAATTGATCGCCTACCTCACGTTGCGCAACACCGGCGAATGTGCCTGGCCGGCCGAGACCCAGCTGGCCTTTGCCACTGGCGAGCCGCTGAACGCGCCAGACAGCCTGCCGGTGGAACCACTGGCGCCGGGCAGCCTGATGCAGGTCGTGTTGCCCCTGCGCGCCCCGGCCGCGGTCGGCGTTTACACTTCCACGTGGGAGATCCGGTTACCCAACGGGGAAGCGGTGGGACCGCCGATTGTCCTCCAGATTGTGGTGAGCGACCTGCCGACTGCCACGCCCAACACAGTCAAGACGACGCCTCAGCCGACCACTACGTCGCTTCCCCCCCTGACCCTGGCCGCGCCCGCCCTGTTGGACTGGCAGGACGACCCGACCCAGGGAACATGGTCGGCCCGCTTAGTAGTGCAGCCCAGCGGCGGCACAGGCCAGTACCGCAGCTATCGGGGCGCCATTCACGCCGGGACCGAGCTCCAGCAGGGCATTGTGGAGATCCGAGGCACGCGCTGCCAGGAGGTCCCGCTCACGCTCTGGGTAGTCTCCGGCGAGCAAGTCGCGAGCTGGGATGGCCTGATCCCCTACCCCGCACCCGAGCGTTGTACCCCCTGACGAGGCCTCATGGTCGCCGTACCGGCCGCTCAACAAGAGGAGCAATGGACCGCCGAGCGGATTGCCATGGTGGAGTTGATCCGCTCCCGGGGCGTGCGGGACGTTGCCGTGCTCCAAGCGATGGCGCGAGTTCCGCGCCATCGTTTTGTTCCTGAGGACGTCCAACGTCACGCCTATGGGGATTATCCACTGCCCATCGGCCACCGGCAAACCATCTCGCAGCCCTACATTGTCGCCCTGATGACCGAGGCCCTGGCACTCAAACCGGGAGATAAGGTGCTGGAGCTGGGCACCGGCTCGGGCTACCAAACCGCCATTTTGGCCGAAATGGGCATGGAAGTTTATTCCATAGAGATCATTGCCGCGCTCCATGCGGGCGCGCTGGCACGGCTGACCGAGCTGGGATACACTACCGTCCATCTGCGATTGGGCGACGGTCACCAGGGTTGGGCTGAACAGGCCCCCTATGTCGGCATCATCGCCACGGCCGCGCCGCTGGCAGTCCCGCCCGCGCTGTTAGAGCAACTGGCGCAGGGGGGGCGTCTGGTCATCCCGGTGGGGGTCAGCGGCGATTACCAAACCTTGTGGAAAATCGTCAAAACCGGGGAGCATTTCCAGTACCAGGATTTAGGGGGTGTGGCCTTCGTGCCGCTGGTCCCCGGCTCGCCGTGGAGCGGATAACCCCGCAGGGCGCAGCTCAGCCGGGCCAGCCGCGACCGGCGCATCACAGGTCTAACCGCATCTCCACCCGCCGGAAAGTCTCCAGAAAGTGAAAACTCTGCATGGCGGGCCAATGGGGATCATCGGCAGGCAGGTTCTCCATTTTGGTATCCAGCAGCGGATGTTGCGTATAAAGCGCGTGCAGTAACGCCCGTCCGACCTCAAAGGGATCGCCGGCTTCAGTCTGCAACACCATCCGGCCCAGCTGGAAGATCGTATTTTGGTAAACAATCCACCCTTGCCCGCCGTTTTCCAGTTCCACCATCAAACCGGCCATGTAGCCGGCCTTGTAGAGCGAAGGGGCCTCATCCAGCCATGAAGGAATGCTGCGCCGTTGGGCCAGCAGTTCCAGTGCTGTGGATGAAGGCAACAGGCGGGCCAGGTAAGGCGGCACTTCCACGCGGGGGGGACCAGGAGGGCGCCGGACTACCAATAGCTCACGGACTTCCACAAAGCCCAGCTTAAGAAAGAGCCGATAGGCCGGCTCGTTGTGCTGAATGACTTCCAGAATGATATGGTCGGCCCGCAAGCGGCAGGAATGACCGATCAGGTAGCGCATGAGCATCTCACCGGTCCCCCGGCGGCGGGTGGTGGGCAACACGCCCAGGCGGGTGATCCAGGTGTAGCCAGGACGGACACCCAACATGGCCAGCCCCAACATTTCCCCATCGGCCATGGCGACCCCGGAGAGATCCAGGTCCACATCATAAATGTGGATATACTCGCGCAAGCGCGCCACGTTCATCGGCATGGGCACGATGTAATCAATGCGCGTCTGGTTGTAAGCCTCCGTCAACTGTTCCAGCGTGAACCGGCTGGCAGGGAGCAAGGTCACGGCCTCATCGGCCGGCGGGTAGAAATCAAGACAGGGGGAACCAGCAAGTAGAGGGATCAAAATGACAATTCCTCATCAGGCTTTCTTACAGCGTTTTAGTTTTAACAATCACGGTTCACTTTTTACGCTAATTCACTTGCCACGCCTACTTGCCACTTGAGTCTCTGAAGAAAGAGGTCACCTGGAGAGCAAAATCTTTGACATTAATGGGCTTAGAGATAAAACCAGTACAACCGTAGGCCTCGGCCATCTGGCGAGCGGTATCGGGCGGCCAGGCGGTCACCACCACCACCGGCACATCGGTGAGCTCCGGCAACATTTTGATCAGGGCGGCCACCGTCTGCCCATCTAAATCGGGGAGTCCCATGTCCAGCAGAATTAAGTCCGGCCTTTCTTGCATCGCCATTTGCAGGCCGGCGTTGGCCTCTGTCGCATGGAGCATACGATATCCCAAAATTTCCAGTAAGCGGATAATCAAACGGGCATCGTAGGGGTTATCTTCCATCAAGAGAATAGTTTTCATGCCCTATCCTTCGTCAAGTGAAAAAAAGCCAAGAGGTCGGTTCGCCCATACCGGTCCAGCAATCCACGCGGCGACCGGGGTTCACTGAGGAGGCGCCAGGTAGAATCCTACCTTGGCCAATAATTCCATGGCCTGGACCGGTTTGGACAGGTAATCATCGCAGCCAGCGGCCAGAAAACGTTCCCGGTCCCCCACCATGGCCGAAGCGGTCAACGCAATGACCAATGTCTGGCGCAGGTCGGGGTCGCTCTTAATGCGCGAAACCACCTCAATCCCGTCCATGCCTGGTAACCCAATATCCAACAAGACCAGAGCCGGCCGGAGCTCACGCACCATGGTCAAACCGGTCGGCCCATCTTCAGCCTCATGGAGCACATAGCCGCGCGACGAGAGGATTTTACGGACCAATCGGCGGTTATGGTAATTATCTTCGATATACAAAATGTTATCGTCTGGCATTAAGCCTACTCCGACAATAAATTTTCCACATAGGTCAACAGGTGGCTGCGATCCAGGGTCGTCTTGTCCCAGACCGATTCCACCTGTGTCCCGAGCTGCCCCCGCGCCTCCGGGGTGAGTTCCTTGCTCGTGATGACGATCACCGGAATGTTCCGGCTCTGCTCACGAGTTCGCAGGGCCGCCAACAGTTGCTCGCCGCTCATATCCGGCAACAACAAATCCAGCAGGATCAAATCGGGCAGCGTCTGCTCAACCAGTTCCAACGCCTCTTTGCCGGAGTAGGCCTCCAACACCTCAAACCGCTGGCGGGACTCCAGCAACCGTCGCATGAGCCGCGACTCCCATACATTATCCTCAACTACCAGAATATGCAAACGGCGGGTCCGGCCAAAAGCAGCCACCGGTCGCTCCTCGGCCGGATGAGGTGAGGTCAGGTGTTGGAAGGCAGCGTCGTCGTCGCCCAGCAATTCGGAAACATGCCGGACCAGTTCACGCCCGCTAAAGCTGCCCTTCTGCCAGACCGAATCGCTATAATCCCTCAAATAATCGGCCTCCTCCGACGTCAAGGTCTTGGCCGAAATGACAATCACGGGAATATCCCGGGTGCGCTCATCGGCCTTGAGCGCTGAAAGGACCGCCATCCCGTCCATGTCCGGCAGGGTGAGGTCCAGCAGGACCAGGCCGGGCCGGCGCTGGCGCACGAGGTCAATTCCATCCACCCCCGTATAGGCTTCCAAGACGCGGTAGTTTTTGTAGCTTTGCAAGAGCCGGCGGATCAGCCGATTGTCGTGAGGATTGTCGTCAATCACCACTAACGTGGTAATCTGTTCATCCAGCTGCTCCAGGGCCGCCGCCAACCCCTCTACCGGGCGGCGACCGGCCGGGGCCTGGGGCGCTTCCAGGCTAACAAAGTAGCGATCCTCCAGAGCATGTTTTTCGGCGCTGAAGGTATGGCCGGAGCAGTTAATCACGACCCGTTCCCCAGGCCGAATGTGGCCCAGCGCCAGCAGCTTGTCCAGGCCGGCAAAGGCCACGCTGGCCGCCGGTTCCATGGAGAACCCCTCCAGGCGCGCAATCCGGCGCATCGTGCGAAAAGCGTCGCCATCACTGACCGCCACCATCGCCCCACCGTACTGATCCACCATCCGCTTCAGCAGCGAATACGAGAAACCGGGGTTACCGGTCGCCAACACGGTGATGAGGCTATCGGGTTGCACCGGCGTCGCTTTATCCAGCCCCTGTTCCCAGGCGCGGACCATTGGCGCACAACCTTCGGTTTGCACGATCCCCAGGTGGGGAACGCGGTCGGTCAAGCCGGCGGCGTGCAGCTCTATGAAGCCCTTGAGCACCCCCAGCGGGCCAATCCCGCCGGAGACAGCCTGAATGTACCAGTCGGGGGCCTGCCAGCCCAGCTGCTCGGCAATCTCAAAAGCGATCGTCTTCATACTTTCCTTGCACGGGATCGCCTTCGCCCCACCATCCATCAGGAGATGATGACGGGCGGCAAAATCGGCCGCGATTTCTTTAGCCTGATCGTAGGTGCCGGTAATTTTGACGACCTCGGCCCCGTAGAGCGCCAGTTCACGCATTTTCTCCACCGGCACGCTGCTGGTGAGAAAAACCCACAGTTTGATGCCCGCGCGGGCACAGTAAGCGGCGTAAGCCGCCGCCGCATTGCCGGTCGAGGCCAGCACTAATTCCTTGATCCCCTGAGTGCGCAGGGCGGTGACGGCGACCGAGGCTTGCCGGTCCTTGAAAGAGCCGGTCGGCTGCTGGCGTTCGTCCTTGATCCAGAGTTCCCCGTGGCCGCTTTCGCGCTCCAATCCTTCCGCGCGGGTCAACGGCGTCCACCCCTCCCCCAGCGAGAGCACGGAAATGTCATCGGGAAAGGGCAGCAGCTCGGTGTAACGCCAGAGCGTCGTGGCCCGCTGCTTGACCAGGGCCGGCCAGTCGGCCGGCAAGGCCGCGCAGTCATAGACGGCATCCAGCCAGGGGCTGCCACAACCAGCGCACTTGGTGATGAAGGGACTGGCAGCCATCAGCTGGCCACATTCCAGGCACCGCACCGCGGTTAAAAGCGTACTCATTGGTTATACCTCGTGGCGTCACTCTCTTTTGGGACGATTGCTTGCCTGCCCCGAAAAACCCGGCCCTGAACACGCAGCAGGCGCGGAGGTTTCATTTAAACAACAACCAACAACCAATCTCTGCGTATTCAGCGCGCTCGGCGATAAAAAGGCTCTTGCAGCAAAATCAGCTCATGTCGTGCGCCGGCAACGACCTGAACGCTGCAACGCACTTCCGGTGGCCCCTACCCACGTTATTCTTCGCCACCGGAAGTGCGCCGCCCCCCAACAACCAGCGTCCACCGCCCCTATTCCGCGTAACCCGGCTTGAGGCCCAACACCTCATAGGCCCGGATCGGCGTCGTGATCCCTTTGCCGTACAAGGGTAACACTTCCCTGGCCTCGGCAACCGCTGTAACCGCTTCATAAGTCGGGCTATCCACCAGGATCTGACCGGCTTCGGCGTTTTCCTGCAACCGCTTGGCCAGATTGGGAATATGGCCGATCACGGTATAATCCATAAACTGATCCGACCCAATGTTGCCCACCACGGCTTCGCCAGTGCCGATCCCCACCCCCAACCCCAGCTCTCGCATCAGCGGCCGCTCCCGGCAGAGTTGGGCAAAGCGCTGTTGCATGACGCAGGCCGTAATCACTGCCTGTTGGGCACCATTGACCAGGATCAGCGGGGCCCCGTAGACCGCCATGATGGCATCCCCCAGATATTTATCCAACATGCCGTGATGCTCAAAGACCACCGGCGTCAACCGGTTGAAAACGTAATTGAGCATTTCAATGACCTCACCCGCCTCACGGGTCTCCGAAAAGTGGGTAAAGCCCCGAATATCGGCAAAGAGCACACTGACCGTGCAGCTCCGTCCCCCCAGTTGCAGGTTCTGTTCGGGATTGCTGAGGATCTCCAGGGCGACGTCGCGGGAGACGTACCGCGTCAGCACCCGCTCCAGCAGCGCGTTTTTGACCTGCAGTTCGTCGGTCAGCTGCTTGATCCGCAACAACGAACGGACCCGGGCCAACAGCTCCACGGCGTTGAACGGCTTAACCAAAAAGTCGTCAGCTCCGGCCTCCAGGCCCCGGACCTTGTCCTCCATTTCCCGGAGCGCGGTCAACATCAGGACGGGGATGGCCCGGCTCTCCGGTGCACTCCGCAGAGCGCGGGCCACCTCATAACCATCCAATCCCGGCATCATCACATCCAGCACCACCAGGTCAGGTAGATTCTGGTGGACCATCTCCAACGCCTGCAGCCCATCGGACGCCGTGAGCACGACATAGCCCTGCCGGGAAAGCAACGATTCCAGCAACCGGATGTTGCGTTCGTTATCGTCCACTACCAGGACCTGGGCATGTCCATCTGGGTTGGGCATAATTTGTCCGTATCCCTCATCCTGAGGTTATCCGGCACCGCCCTCAGGATCTGCCGGGGCAGTTTGGATGGGCAAACGGACCGTAAAGACGCTCCCCTTACCCAACTCACTGCTCACTTCAATAGTGCCGCCGTGCATCTCCACCAGATAGCGGGTGATCGCCAGCCCCAGTCCTGTCCCCTCGGCGCGCCGCTTGCTGGAACCATCTACCTGCCGGAACTTCTCAAAGATTTGCTCCAGCTGATTAGCCGGGATGCCAATGCCGCTATCGGCGACTTCAATGCAGACCCACGGATCGCTGCGGTAGGCGCGGACCTGGACGTAGCCATGTTCGGTGAACTTCATGGCGTTGCTGATCAGGTTGTTGAGCACCTGGTTGAGCCGGATGCGGTCGGCGTGGAGCAGCGGCAGGTCTGGTTCCGATGCAATCCGCAACTCCACCGCCTCGGTCCGCTGGTACTTGCGGAGCAACCCGGTGCCGCTGGATTTCACCTCATCCAGCAGCTGGTCTACTTCTACCTCTTCCATCTTGAGCACCATGCGGCCGGCCTCAATCTTGGCCAGATCCAACACATCGTTGATCATGCTGAGCAGGTGCTGCCCGTTTTCATGGATAGCCTTGACATCTTCCAGCGTATCCCCTTCCAGCTCACCATCAATGCCCATGAGCAGCACTTCGGCGTAACCGATGATAGAGTTGAGCGGCGTCCGCAGCTCATGGCTCATGTTGGCCAGGAACTCGCTCTTTAGCCGGTCCAACTCGCGGAACCGCTCGGCCACGTGCTGAAGTTCCTCTACGTAGCCGGCATTCTGGAAGGCGGTCGCGATCTGACCGGCCAGGGTGCGGAAGACGTCCAGCTCAGCTGGGCCGAAGCGAGCCGGTTCGTCGTCCTGCACATCAAAGACGCCCAACACCCGGTCGCCGTACACAGCCGGCACCGCCACCTCCGACCGGGTAAGTGGAAGCAACGGGTTCGGCAGGTGATCGGGAGACTTGGTGACATCGTCCACCACGACAACTTCCTTGGTGCGGGCCGCCCGGGCCACCAGACTCCGTTCCGTGTTGAGCGGGATGCGGTGCCCCCGGGCTACCATGACGCGGCCAGGCTCGCCGTATCCGGCTTGCAGCACTAACTCCTGGGTCTCCTCGTCTACCACGTATACCTGGACGTGGTAGATGTCAAACCGCTCTTTGATCAAGGAGACTACCCGGCTGAACAGGGCCTGCGGATCCAGGATAGAAGCGACCTGAGTGGAGATATCCGCCGCCGTGCGCAACTGAGCCGTCAGCCGGGCGCGCTCCTCCTCGGCCCGTTTGCGGGCGGTGATGTCGCGGATGATAGAGACAAAGCCGCTGGGCGCGCCTGTGGCATCACGCAGCAGCGCCGCGTTCATTTCCGCCTCAAACTCACTCCCGTCGCGGCGCACCATCCGGTACTCGGCCGTCTGGCTGGTGCCGGTCTCCAGAGCCCGCCGGACACTCTCGGCAGCTTTGGACCAGAAGGGGCGGGTAAAGAGCTGCATGGAGCTGCGACCCAACAGGTCGTCGCGGCCACTGTAGCCATAGAGCCGCAGCGTCGCTTCGTTCAAGTCCTCAATCTTGCCCATCATGTTGGTGACGGTGATCCCTTCGGTCATCGCGTCAAACATGGCCCGGATCTTCTCCGCCGCCTCACGTTGAGCCGCTTCCGCCTGGCGCTGCTGCTCAAAGAGCCGGGCACTCTGGAAGGCGTTGGCGATCTGACCGGCCAGAGTCCGGTAGACATCCAGGTCCGATTCGGTGAAGTAGTCCGCCTGATCGGATTGGACGTCAAAGACGCCCAAGAGCCGATCACCGATCATGGCCGGCACTGCCACCTCAGCCCGTGTATCGGGCAGCAGCAGGTTCGGCATGAAGTCCGGGTCCTGCGTCACATCGTTGGCCAGCGCGATCTGCCGGGTGCGAGCCGCCCGGGCTACCAGGCTTTGTTCCTGATCCAGGGTGATCTTGAAGCCCTGCTGCCGCATGATCCGTCCTACCTGGCCGTAGCCGGCTCGCAGCACCAACTCTTGGCGGGCCTCGTCCATGACATAGAAGTGGACATGGTAGAGATTAAACCGTTCTTTCAGCAGCGGGATCACCTCGTCAAGCAGCTCGTCGGTATCCAGAATGGCACCGACCTGCGCGGAGATCTCGGCCGCGGTGCTCAGCTGGGTGACAAACCGTTCCCGCTGCGCCTCTGCCCGTTTGCGTTCGGTGAGGTCAATCCCGGCACCAACCAGGTAGACCTGGTCGCCCACCGCCAGCCGTGTCCCGGTCACGAGATAGGGAACCGGGCGACCCGTCTTGCTCAGAAGATGCGCTTCCGCCTCTGCATAACCGGTGGTAAACACCTCATTCATACGGGCGACGATCAGGGCGCGATCCAGCTCGGCAATGGTGTCCAGGACCTTCACCTGGGGCATCTCGGCCGGGGTGTATCCCAACACCTCTTCATAGCGGCGGTTCCAGCGCACCAGGGAGCCGGCCTGATCATAAAGGTAGAAGATGACCGGCAAACTGTTGATCAGAGCGTTAGAGAAGTCGCGTTCGCCCGCCACCGCCGCTTCCGCCTGCTTGCGCTCCGTGATATCGCGCACGTTAGCGAGTACCATGTCGCGCCCGCCCAACGTGACCCGGCGCAAGAAAACCTCAGCGTCAAAGGTCGTACCATCATGAGGGCGCTTGGCTTTCCATTCAAAGAGCTGCGGCTGGCCAGCCATCACCCGCTGCCAGAGAACACCCAGCTGGTCCAATGGATTGTCCGGGCTGGAGTAATCATCGGCGATGGAGAGCCGAGTGGCCTCCTCCCGGCTAACGCCGTACATCTCCAGGATTTTGTCGTTCACGTCCACGATGGCCCCCTCCGCTGTGTGCAGGAAAATGCCATCGTAAACGCTGTTAAAGACTGTGCGTAAGAGCAGTTCCGACCGCTGAATTCTCTCTTCCGCCTGCTTGCGCTCGGTGATGTCGCGGACCAGAGCGAGGGCCTGATCGGTGCCGACGCGGCTCATACGGGCCTCGTAACTGTGCATGGTCTCGCCGAGGGGAGCCTCGTATTCATAAGTGACCGGTTCGCCGGTCGCCAGTACCTGCTTCAGGTACTTCAACGTTGGCTCCGCAATCTGCGGCGGCAGGACCGTCCCCAGGGGCTTGCCCAGGAAGAGCTCGGGCGGCACCAGCAGTTCCTGCCCGGCCTCGGCCTTGAAGTCCTGGAAGATGCCCGCGGCATCAAAGACGAACATCATATCAGGAACCGTCTGCAACAACGCCCGGTTACGGGCGGCACTCGCCTCGGTAGCAACGTAGAGACTGGCATTCTGGAAGGCGGTGGCGATCTGCCCGGCCAGCGCCCGGAAGACGTCCAGGTCCGCCTCGGTGAAGTAACCCGGCACATCGTGCTGCACGTCAAACACCCCGATCACCTGCCCACCCGCGATGGCCGGCACCGCCACCTCCGACCGCGTCTCCGGCAACAACGGGTTCGGCAGGAAGTCCGGCGCGGCCGTCACGTCCTCCACCACCACGACCTCCTGCGTCCGTGCGGCGCGCGCCACCAGGCTCTTCTCCGCCTCCAGCGGGATGCTGTGCCCCCGCTCCAGCATGATCCGTCCGGGTTCCCCGTACCCGGCCCGCAACTTCAGCGCCTCGCCCTCCAGCGTGTAGACGTGCACGTAGTACAACCCAAACCGCTCTTTGATCAGCGGGATCACCGCCTGCAACAACTCGTCCGGGTCCAGGATGGACTGCACCCGTGCTGCAATCTCCGCCGCTACACTCAACCGTTGCGCAAACCGCTCCCGCTCCGCTTCCGCTTGCTTGCGCTCGGTAATGTCAAAGAAAGCGGAAAGCAGCACTGGTTCCCCCTCCAGTTCAAACGGATCAATGGAGAGGTCGCTCCAGAACATCCGGCCATCATCCAACCGCTTGAGCCGTAGCTCGTAGTGACTCAGCCGCCCCTCGGTCTGGACTGTACTCACTACCTGTTGCCGCTCCGCCGGATCATAGTAGAGATCCACCGTCGTCTGGCCGAGCATGTCGGCCGCAGACTTACCGAACATCACACTGAATTGTTCGTTGGCGTAGAGGATCGTCCCATCAGCCACGCGGCTCACCACCAGACTTACCGGCACGGTCCCCAACACCTGCCGCTGCCGTGCCTCCGCCTCCCGGAGCGCCTGCTCGGCCCGCTTGCGCTCCGTGACGTCTTCAAAGGTGCCATCCAGATACTCGGGTTGGCCCGCAGCATCGTAAACCAGGCGGCCACTGAGCGCAATGGTGATCACGCTACCATCGGCACGGCGGAACAGTACTTCAAAGTCGGTGACCGGACCCTGGGCCAGCGTCTCCAACAGCCGCTGGCGTTCCTGGGGATCAACATAGAGGTTGGACAACCCAACCTTATTGATCGCCGCCACCGAATCAAAGCCGAGAATGCGTAACATGGCCGGGTTGGCGGCCACTACCTGCCCGGCCGGGGTCGTGCGGAAGATGCCGACCAGCGCGCTATTCACCAACTCCTGGAATCTACTCGCCGCCTCCGCCGCCCGCTCCCGCAATTGCGCCGCTTGCAGCGCGACCGCCCCCTCTTCTACCAACGCCCGATACAACGCCAGTTTGGCCTCATCAAAATACCCCGGAATGGCCGCGGCCAGAGAGAGCACTCCCAACCATTCCTCGCCCGCGGTAATCGGCAACAGCGCCAGGCTGGCCGAGCCCTGCTGCACCAGCAACTGCCGCGTCGCCTCATCCAAATGCGGATCGGTGGTCGCATCGGCAATCACAAAAGACCGATCCCGCCCGACCGCTCTGAGCAACGGCAGTTGTTTGGCCGTGAAGCGCGTACCCAAGGGAATGACCGCCGAAAGGCCGCTCTCCGCCCCTGCTGCCCGCACCAACACCGTGGTCAGCTCTTCCGCCGTAGCGTCTATCAGGTGCAGCGTCACCCGTGCCGCCGGGAAAATGGTGGCCTGTTCCGCCAGCGTATCCAACACGGCCGCCTCGGTCTGGGCTCCCGCCAGGGCCTGGCTGATGCGCAGCCGCAACTGCGCTTCGGTGTACAACTGCGCGTTCTGGAAAGCGGTGGCGATCTGCCCGGCCAGCGCCCGGAAGACGTCCAGGTCCGCCTCGGTGAAGTAACCCGGCACATCGTGCTGCACGTCAAACACCCCGATCACCTGCCCACCCGCGATGGCCGGCACCGCCACCTCCGACCGCGTCTCCGGCAACAACGGGTTCGGCAGGAAGTCCGGCGCGGCCGTCACGTCCTCCACCACCACGACCTCCTGCGTCCGTGCGGCGCGCGCCACCAGGCTCTTCTCCGCCTCCAGCGGGATGCTGTGCCCCCGCTCCAGCATGATCCGTCCGGGTTCCCCGTACCCGGCCCGCAACTTCAGCGCCTCGCCCTCCAGCGTGTAGACGTGCACGTAGTACAACCCAAACCGCTCTTTGATCAGCGGGATCACCGCCTGCAACAACTCGTCCGGGTCCAGGATGGACTGCACCCGCGCTGCGATCTCCGCCGCTACACTTAATCGCTGCGTGTACCGTTCACGCTCCTCATCCGCCTGCTTGCGTTGGATGACCTGCCACAGCCCGGTCGCCAGCAACGTCAATTGCTGCACATCGCTGTCCGTATAGTCTTCTGGCTTGTTGCCTACCCCCACCACCATGACGATGTGTTCCCCGTCAAAGATCGGGGCATTCATGTGCCGCTTGACTTCTACGTGCCCCTGAGGATAGCCGCGCTTCCAGGGGTTGGGCTCGTCGTAATCGTTAGTGATAATGGCTCGCCGCTGGCGTATCGCCTCTCCCCACAGCCCGGTCGTGACTACTGGATATACAATCGGCTTATCAATGATCTTGCACTGCGCCATGGCTCCACCCGACCAGGCATGCATGGTCATCACCGATTCATCGGCATTAACAAATGCCAGGTAACTAATAGGGCTGTCGGTAATGTGCCCAAACTCTTCAATGGCGTAATCCAGGATCTCCTTGAGCGGCGCCTCCGCCATCTGGCTCAACCGCAACAGTGCTCGCTGGCGGATGTCATCCAACTGCATCGCTTTCTCCGCCTGCTTGCGCTCGGTGATATCCAGGAAGGCCCCCTGCGTGGCCGGCCGCCCCTCGTAGCTGATGATGGAGCTGTACATCATCACATCCATGGCGGTCCCGTCCTTGCGCAGCAAACGGGACTCGTAAGTATCTGGCACCGCTTCACCGGCAACACGCTGGCGAGCAATGGTCCCCACTCGCTCTCGCTCATCGGGATGGATCAAGTCCAAAATAGAGCGGCCAGCCACTTCCGCCGGATCACTGTACCCCAACAGGCGCGCGGCCTCATGGCCCAGGTATTTGATAATCCCATCTTGATGGACGAAAATCCCCACCGCAATGTTGTCCGCTAAAACCCGGAACTTTTCCTCCGATTCCCGCAACGCCTGCTCGGCCGCTTTCCGTTCGGTAACATCGCGGCTGTTCACCACAATGCCGGCAATGCCCGCTACGGTAGAAGCCTGTGCCGAGCCTTCCATGGTGCGCCAGGAGCCGTCTTTATGGCGGAAGATGTACTCGGCGTGAACTACTGCTCCCGGCTGCTGGCCTATCCCGGCCAGCAAAGCAGCGATCCCCGGCACGGTTTCCGGCGGGATGAATTCCACGACTGAACGGCCAATCAGTTCCTCCGGTTCATAGCCCAGGATGCGTTTGAGGGAGGGGCTTTGGTAAGCAATCAGGCCTTCAGGGCTGACAATGGTGATCAGATCGGAGGAGTTCTCAATCAGCGCCCGGAACCGCTGTTCATTCTCGTGCAGGGCGGCCTCCGCCTGGACCCGGTCGGTGATATCGGTGATCAGGCCCTCCAAAGCAACAACGTTGCCTTCTTCATCCTCAATGCCACGTCCCTGCTCCCACACCCAACGGATGGTGCCATCGCGGTGCACAATACGGTAGGTAGCCTGGTAAGGTTGGTGGGCCTGAAGCGCGGCCTGAACCGTTTCCCAAACAGCGTTCTGATCTTCGGGATAGATGAGATCCCCAAAGGAGATTTCTCCGCCCAGCATCAACGCTTCAGGGGCGTAACCAGTGAGCGCCAGGCTGCCCTCACTGACAAACTCTGCCGGCCAGTCCGGCCGGTTCAACATCCGATAAACCATGCCGACCAGGTTCCCCATCAGGGTCGTCAGACGGCGCTGGCTTTCACGCACAGTGGCCTCCGCCTGCCGCTGCGCCTCAAACAGTTGCGCGTTTTCCAAGGCCACCGCAATCTGCCCGGCCAGCGTTCGGAAGACATCCAGGTCCGCCTCGGTGAAGTAACCAGGAGTATCATGCTGGACGTCAAAAACGCCCAATACTTTGCCTCCCGCGATGGCCGGCACGGCCACTTCCGATTTCGTTTGGGGGAGCAAGGGGTTGGGCAGGAAATCCGGCTCAGCCGTCACATCGTTTACCAGTACCGGGACCTGAGTCCGGGCAGCGCGGGCTACCAGGCTCTGCTCGGCCAACAACGGGATGCGGTGTCCCTGCGCCACCATGATCCGCCCCGGTTCACCGTAGCCGGCCCGTAGCTCCAGCGTTTCGCCTTCCAGCGTGTAAACATGCACGTAGTAGAGCCCGAACCGCTCCTTGATCAACGGGATCACCGCCTGCAACAACTCATCCGGATCCAGGATGGACTGCACCCGCGCCGCGATCTCTGCCGCCACACTTAACTGCCGGGTATACCGCTCCCGTTCGGCTTCTGCTCGTTTGCGCTCGGTAATATCTTTGACGGTCCCCAAACTGGCAACCTGTCCGCCCAGCTGCACCAGGCCGACGGTCATATTGACATCCACGCGGGTGACCCCATCCTTGCGCAGCATCCGCCACTCGTAAGCGGGCGGCACCGGTTCACCGGCCTGCCGGCGCCGATAGCTCTCCGCCACTTTCGGCAGATCCTCCGGCGCAATCAACCGGGTGAATTCCATCCCGATGATTTCCTCCACGGTGTACCCGACAATGTCAGCAAAGGCCTGGTTGGCAAAGATCATCTTCGCGTTTTGGATGATAAAAACGCCATCCTGGATATTTTCTGCCAACACGCGGTATTGAGATTCTGACTGGGCGAGGGCTATTTCGGCCTGTTTGTGTTCGGTGATATCCATCAAGGTAGTCAAATAAGCCGCTTCGCCCTGATAAGTGACCGCCTGTACAACCAGCGATAACCAGACCGGACTGCCATCGCTCAACCGCCGGCCCCGCATTTCATAATCCTGCACCAGGCCGCGTTCCTGCAAAGTCGCCAACAACGCTGTGCGCTCGGCCGGATCGTAATAGAAATCTGGCGTGACATGGCCGACCAGCTCGGCCGGCGGTTTGCCGGCCAGCGCCCCAAAGCGCTCATTGGCGTACAAAACCTGACCGTCCTCGCGGCGGCTGATCAGCGCCGCGACCGGTAAGGCCTCCAGCAGCCAATACTGCTGTTCAATCTCCTTGTTGACCTCAACAGCGTTCATATAGATCCACTCCTTTGCTTCTACTGGCGAAAGCAGTAAACGTCCTGGTAAAATGATGAGTTCAAACTATTTTCTATCATACAACAAATCAGCGGCCTTGTCCGTTCCAGTTCCGTTAAGGCACAATTAACGGTCCTGGACCAGGCGGTTGACCAGGGCCAACAACGCCTCCATAGTCACCGGCTTTTCCAGGTAAAAATCAACGTCCAGCTCATTACAGAGCTCCCGATATTGAGCGTGGCCGGAGATGACGATCACCTGCACTTCGTTCTGTCGGAAGGTCATGAGCTGCTCCTGCAACAAATCGGTGCCCCGCTCATTGCCGAGGTGAATGTCGCACACAAAAACATCAAAGCGATGCTGAGCCAACAAACTGCGCGCGGCCTGCAGCGTAGTCGCCAGGCTAACCTGATATCCGGCTTTGGAAAAAGCCTTCCCGTAAAGCCGCTGGAGCGATTCGTCGTCTTCCAATACCAGAACCCGCCAGTGTTTCAAGTTTGCCAGGGCCTGGCAAAGGGTTGCAGCGGACTCGGGCCGATGGACGAGATCGCTCAACGTCAGGCTACCCAAGGCGCGCAGCTGGCCCAAGAGCTCCGGGGATTCAGGAGGATTCAACAAGACGATGCGCGTTGGCGGGCTGAGCTGGTGCGCCCGCCGGATGAAATCCAGCCCATTGAGGGACCCGATGTGCATCCCGGTGACAATCCAGTCAAACTGCTCCCGCCTGAGGCTATTCAACGCTTCATCCAACAACATCGTGATTTTAACGTAATGTTCTTTGCTTAGCGCCTGGTAGAGCGTGATAGCCTCTTGGGGATCATCTTCTATGATCAAGACCTGTTGCCGTTTAACCTGGGTTGAAACCGGCGGTAATAACGCCTCCAAAGCTGCCTCGCGGATTTCCGCAATATCCAGGGGCTTCTGTAAGCAGCGTTGCACCGCCAGGCGCTGGGCGTCGGCGTCACGCCGGCCATAGGCGGTCATCCAGATCACTCTGGTCTCCGGTGCCACTCCCCGGATGGCTTCCGTCAAGGCCACCCCATCCATCCCTGGCATCCGCAAATCGGTAATGATCAGATCAAACGGAGCCGCACGGAACTTCTCCAGCGCTTCCTGGCCGTCCCGTGCGGTGACAACCTCGTAATCGGCACCCAGCTTCATCAAGCTCCCGTTAACGACAAAAAGCACTCTTTCGTCATCATCAACAGCCAAAATTCGTTTTGGGGCGCTCATCAATGTGTTTCCTCATGTAACTCACGCCAATACAGCCCTTGAAGCCAGGGCGACCTCTTACTATTTTAAAACAAAAACCCGCCCTAACGGTGATGCAGACTGTTAGGGCCGGGTTGAATTGGAGCAGGGAATCGTTAGGGTTTGGTTGGCTCAGGTTTGTCCGACCCCCTTAGCAACCGGCGAGGCCGGTGCGCCAGCCGCCCGGAACATGTAGCCGACTCCCCGTACATTGAGCAGGAATTGGGGATTGGCCGGATCAGGTTCCACTTTGCGCCGCAAACCGTAGACATACCACTTGACGATGTCCCGCGCCTCCTGCTCGTGCAAGTCGGTGTACCCCTGCACCGCTTGCGCCAGTTCCGCGGGTGCCAGCACCTTCTCATTATGTTGCAGCAGATAGACCAGCAGCCGAAACTCGGCCGGGGTCAGCTCCAATAACCGCCCGGCCAACCGCACCTCGTGCTTCTCCAGGTCGGCCTGGAAAAGGCCCTCCTGGAGCAGCGGCATTTCGCGGGCGGCGGTGCCGGCCAGCCGCCGGCGCCGGCCCTGAGCCTCACGCACGGCCTGACTGAGCTGTTCACGGCTCACCGGCTTTTTCAGGTAGCCGTCCACCCCTTCCTGGATAGCCGCCATGGCCGATTCCAGCGAAGCGTAGGCGGTGAGGATGATCACCACGGTCTCCGGCCAGCGCCAGCGGACCTTCTGCAGCAAGTCCTGACCATCCACCCGCCCCCCCAACCGCAAATCCACCACCAGCACGTCAAAGAAAGTGTCCCGTAGCAGTTCCAGCGCCTCTTCACCGCTGGCGGCAGTCACTGTCTGGTAGCCCTCTGTCTCCAGAATTTGGGCCAGCGTCAGCCGGATGTTTTTCTCATCGTCCACCACCAGGGCTCGCATAGCATCAGCCACCTACGTTCCTCCTTGCTTGTTAAGTTTGTTAAGGTAGTAACGGGTGAGCAGTGAATAGTGAGCAGTGAGTGGTGAGTAGTTTGGAGGTGGCGAACTCTGTACTGCTCATAGTTCTCCTCATAAAATATAGAAACCAGTTAAGGGGTGAGCAGAAAGCAACCGGTAGAAATTCCTGTTTCCTGCTCACCGCTCACGGCTCACATTTTCATCCCACGGCTGGTAAACGCCCGTTCATGGGGAATTCCCCTGAAAGCCAGATTTAACACAAAAACGCGGAGGCCGCAGAGTCCTCTTCTTCGCCATTCGCCATTCGCCATTCGCTATTCGCTATTCACCCAGGCCGGACCGGCAGCCAGACGATAAAGGTGCTCCCCTGCCCCGGCTGGCTCTCCACTTCAATGCGCCCGCCATGCTGTTCCACAATCCCGGCGCTGATCGCTAACCCCAACCCGGTTCCCCCGGCTTTGGTGCTGTAAAAAGGTTCAAAGATGTGGGGCATCACCTCAGGCGCGATCCCGGTCCCCGTATCGCTAAACTGGACGGCGACACGCGGTGGGGCGGGGAGCAGCTGTGTCTTGATCTCCAACTGGCCGCCCTCAGGCATGGCAGCGACGGCGTTCAGCAGCAGATTCCAAAACACCTGCTTGACTCGCTCCGGCACAACCAACAGGGTGGGCAGGTCAGGGGCCGGCGACCAGACCAGCACGACACGATTATCACGGCAAAGTTTGTGGCTTAATTCCAACACCTCTTCCACCAGTTGGTTGATGTCGGCCGGCTCTTTTTCTTCGGATTCCGGGCGGTAGAGATCGCCCATCCGGGCCACAATGCGGGCGATACGCCGCACTTCTTCAGCGGCGATCTGCAGGTAGGGACCGGCCGGCTGACCTTCCAACAACGCCTCCTGGGCCAACCCCAGACCGCCCAGGATAGATTGTAGCGGGTTGTTGATCTCATGAGCCACTGAAGCAGCCAGCCGGCCGGCCAGCGCCAGCCGCTCCACCCGGATCAGATCCTGCTCCAGCTGCTTACGCTGGGTGATATCCCGCGCAATCCCGCTGATGGCTGTCACCGCGCCCAGCTCGTCTTTGATCGGGGAGAAGGAGACAGAGAGATAAAGCCGCTCTTCCGGCAACTCCAAGGCCCATTCAAACGTACAAGGGGCCCCCGTCTCAATCACCTGGCGGCTCTTGAGCCGATAGACCGCCAGAGAGTCAGGCGGCAATGCTTCCACCACCGGCCGCCCCAACATGTTGGTCGCGGACCAGCCGTAACGCTCCGGCACGTGCAAGAAGGTAAATCGCTCTTCCGGCAAACCGATCATGAAAATAAGATCGTCCGCCGAGGCAATGAGCGCACTCAACCGCTGTTCAGAGGCACGCAACGCCTCTTCCATCCACCGGCGCTCAGTGATGTCTTGCGCCGCGCCTAAGATCCGTACCACCTGCCGGCCGCTGGCATCCCAAACCGGGCGTTCGTGCTGGCGCAGCCAGCGAAGCTCGCCCTGCCTGGTGATGATCCGGAACTGGCTGACCTGTTGCTGACCGGCCAACAACAGCTGGAGATTCAGATGTAGGATAGGCAGGTCGTCAGGGGCCACCAGGGCCGCCAGCCCCCCCGCCGCTTCCAGTTCGTCCGGCGTGTAACCGGTGATCCGGGTAAAAGCATCCGTCACCCATTCAAAGTGCAGATGGCCTTCAGCATCTACCGTCAGGGCATAAGCATAATCCGAAGTCAACTCTGAGACCGCCTGATATTGCTGCCGGGAGTAGCGCAGGGCCTGTTCCATCCGCCGCTGTTCGGTGACATCCATCCCAATGCCGATCAGGTACTCCGGCACTCCCTGGGCATCCCGCAACACCGTATCAGACCAGGCAATGAGACGGCGACTACCGTCGCGCAGCAGACAATCGTTCTCATGGTATTGCGGGGCCGCCCCGGCCAGCAGATCGGCAAACCGCTCTTTGACCAGTTCTTGCTGTTCCGGCGGGACCAGTACCTCCCAGAAACAACGCCCTTGCAATTCGGCGGTTGTCCAGCCGGTCATCTGCTCGTTGGTCCGGTTCAGACGCACCACCCGGCCCTGCCGATCTATCACGTCCAGCAAAACGCCAGCGCTGTCCAGCACGGCCGCGGTAAAGTCACGTTCCTGTCGCAGGGTTTCTTCCATTTGCCGGCGGTCGGTAATATCTTCCCCGATGCTGGCAACAGCGGTGATCCGCCCCTGCGGATCGCGTAACACGGCATTGTTCCAGGCAGTCAGCCGGCGTTCTCCGGCCCGGGTTACAATGGCATTCTCATAATAGGGCGGGATGATCCCCTCTGCCAGGCCTTGGCGGAACATTGCTCTCACCGTTTCACGTTGGTCGGCGGGCACAAAATAATCAAACCAGTTACACCCGCTGACTTCCTCCCATTGCCAGCCGGTCAGCTCCAGCACGAACTGATTGCAAAAAGTAAGCCCCCCTTCCTCGTCCAGGATCACCGCCGCCATCCGCACGTTATCTAACAGCTTGCGGAAACGCTGCTCCGAGGCCCGGCGCGCTTCCTCGGCCCGCTTGCGTTCGGTGATGTCGGTCAACACCGAGAGGAGTCCCACCACCCGATCGCCCTCTAACAAAGGCTGGGCACTGACCAAAACAGAGATTTTGTCACCCCCTGTCGTCACCAGTTCCACCTCATCCTGGCTGGCAACGCCAGGCCGGTGAGGGAGAACTTCCGCCGCCCCCGGAGCGCGGGATTCCGGCGCTAAGAGCTGGCCCCAGGAACGCCCCCTGAGCGCCTCCGGCGTTGTGCCGAGCATGGCCGCGGCACTGGCATTAGCAAAGGTAATGTGCCCCCCGGCATCCTCCAGGATGATCCCCTCCTGCATCCCCTGGACAATGGTCTCATTGAAGGCACGCAGCCGTTCGGTCTCCTGGTAGAGACGCGCGTTTTCCACCGCGGACGCGGCCGCGGCGGCCAGCGGCTCAATCGCCTCCAGGTCCTCCCCACTGAAGCGAGCCAGTTCAGTATCCAACGCCTCCAGCACTCCGATGACGCGCCCGTGAACCCGCAACGGTACGCTCAGAATGGAGCGCATGATTAATCCCACCTGCCGGTCGACACCCATAAAGTGGCGGCCATCCTGCACAGCGTCGGAAACGATCAGCCCCTCATTGTGCTGAAGTGTCCACCCCACCAGTCCCTGACCAGGCTTCAGCCGCCAGCCGATCACCTGTTCATAACCGTAGCCGGTCGCCTGGCGACAAACCGCCTCGCCAGTCTGCGGATCAACCAGCCAGACCGAGCAGGCTACCACATGGAGCAGGCGGCGGGTCTCCTCCAGCATCGTCACCAGCACCCGATCCAGATCCAGCGTGGAATTAAGCGCCTGACCAGCCCGGTTAAGCAATGTCAAGAGCTGATTCTGGCGTGTAATCTTTGCTTCAGCAACTTTCCGCTCGGTGACATCTATCACCACCAGCTGTAAGGCCGGCCGGCCGTGGTAGGTTGCCCGCACAATAAAATGCTCCAGCCAGTGTTCCTTTCCCTGGCGATCCAGCACACGATATTCCTGGTGCAAGAACGGGAGGTGGCCAGCCAGACAGGCTTCCATCTTCTCAAGCACAGCGGGCCGGTCAGCCGGGTGAATCATGGCCGCAATTTCATCCCCGCTCAGGGCCGTCAAAGTGTCCACCGTATACCCTAACAGATCGGCGAAGACGGTGTTGGCAAAGACAATGCGCTCATTCTGGAGAATAGCCAGTCCTTGCAGAGAATGATCCACGAGCAAGCGATACCGCTCTTCGGCCCATTGGCGCTTGGTGCTGTCCCGGTTGCTGGCCCGGCGTCCCAACCACCGGCCATCCCGCCCGTAGACCGGCTGACATTTGTGCTCAATCCACCGCTCTTCGCCATCGCGCGCGATAATCCGGAAATCCAGGCTGCCGACGTCAGTCAGCTGGAGCTCGGCGAACAGATGGTCAGCGACGCGGGCCCGGTCATCGGGATGAACAATGGCCTCCAGCAGGCCGGGGTCGCGCATGAATTCTTCGGCCCGGTAGCCCGTCGTGCGTTCACAGGCCGGCGAAACGTAGTGAAAGCGGCCATCCACGCCGGTCCAATATTCCCAGTCGTAATCAAATTCCACGGCCAGCCGGAACTGTTCTTCGCTGGCCTGCAGCGCATCTTCCAATTGTTGCTGCGCGACGAGGCTCTGAAGCCATTGTTGCAGGTTGAGAGCTGCCTGGTCCTGATCCGCCAAACGTTCCGGCGGGACATAACCGACATTCTCGTAGACGGTGGAATCCAGCACTAACCAGGGGTGAACCCGTAGCCGATCCAGCAGCCAGGCCGGATCAAAACGGCGGCGGTCATAGAGGCACACGATCAAACCGGTCCCCTCAGCGGCGAGCTCATGCCAGCGAGCCTCCGCCGCCAGTCCGGCAGCCGTGTTCAGCCGCTCACCCACGGGTGCTTCAGCAATCACCCGCAAGGCCAGATAATTCCCAGCTGCCACCTGGGCCGTCGCGGTACGCAGCCAGTCCGGCAACTCGTGGGGCTCAGCGCCGCCGGACACACCCTCAACCGCATCCGCGATCAACACCAGCTGGCCGTTGCGCAGGGCCGGCTCATAGGCCACGTCCGCAGCACGCAACACCTGCAGCAGCACCTCCCCCTGACCGGGTGCGGCCAGGTGGATCACCAGTTCGCCCTGTTCCAGGCCCTGGCGCACCAGCAGAGGCACCACCGTCCCATACGCCTCGTCCGTTTCATACAAAAAACAGGCGTGGTCGCCCGCTCGCAGCTCGGCCACAGATCGGCCTCCGGTAGCGGTCATAGCACCTCCCCATCCCATATGACCCTCAGAAATTCAACCACGACTGTCCTGAAAAAACTCACCGCCGAGGTCGTGGAGGACACAAAGTTTTCAAGCGAGTTCACTGATCAAGGTCAACGTCCGGCGTCCCGGAATCTGGCTGAAGGTTGCCGCCTGGCTGACCGCCCAGAGCGCGCCGTGCGGATCGGTCAGCCGGGTGCCGGCGACGGCGCTCAATCCATATTCCAACAACAACGGCGTCAAGGGAGCGGTGCCCCCCAACATGACGGCAAAAGCGTCAGGCCGCCAGAGCGGCCACAACCCCTCAAACGTGTGGTTGAGCAGAGCCGTCCCGGTGATGGCGACTACATCGGCCTGGGGCAGGATCACCGCCGCCTGGGAGGCGGGGAGGTCGCCCTCGCGGGGGTGGAGTTCCAGCACCCAGAGCTCCGCCGCCAGCTCGCGCAGGCGCGGCACAAAGGGGAAATGGCCCACCACGGCGATGCGGCGGCCGGCCCCCCGCTCGGCGATCACATCAGCCGCGTTGACCGCAAGGCAGGCCCGCTCGTCCACGTCCAACAGGGCATTGACGGTCGCCATGCCGACACTGGCTTCCACGGGACTCTCCGACAAAAGGAGCGCCGCCAGGTCCGTGACCGGCAGCTCTTGCAGCCGCCCCGCCGCCGTGACGGGCAGGCGGCCGCCCCAATGGTGGCTGCCGGGATCATCCAGCTGGGTGGCCGAGATACCGGCCCGAAGTTCACCGTTGAGTTCCACAGCCACCACCGTGGAATGCGTCCCGATGCGTACGTCCACCGCTTGCGCCCCGGCGGCCGCTCCGGCCACCTGCGCCAAAAGTGCTTCCAGAACCATACCGTGCTTCTCCTTGAAAAAAGTAGTAATTTCTCCGAAGATAACGGGGCGTTGAATCGCCAGCCTTTGCTGCCCCGCTTTGGTTCTTTGATTCGTTGATTCCCCGATTCGCCGATTCTCTGATTCATATTATAATCTGACTCCATGAAACTGCTACTGACACGCCATGGACAATCACGCTGGCAGGTAGAAGGCGACAGCGCCGGCCCGAACGCCCCCCTGACCGCTTTGGGGCGCTTACAGGCCCACCGGCTGGGCGCCTACCTCCAGCACCACGAACAGATAGAGCGCATCGTCGCCAGCCCACTGCTGCGCGCCCAACAGACCGCCACCATCATCGCCACCTACCTGGCGCTACCGGTGTTCACCGATCCCGACCTGCGCGAATATGATGACTGGGAAGCCGGCTATGCCCCCCGTCCCACCTCCCCCTGGGATCTGACGCCGGCGGAGGAGCAGGCCGAGGTCTATTGTGCCTTCCGCGCGCGGGTGGTCGGAGCCGTGCAACGGGCGCTGGCCGCTGAGAACGGCAGCGACCCAACCGTGCTGATCGTCGCCCACGGCGGCACCCTGGGAACCCTGCTGCGCCATCTCTTCGGCGCGGCCACGCTGCGCCTGTGGACTTCCAACACCGGGCTCCATGCCCTGGACTGGAATGGTGAATTCTGGTCGGCCCACTACCTCAACTGGCAGGAGCACCTGCCGTTTTACTTGCGGAGTTCGTGAGTCATGGACCGGCCGACGTCTCCCCCGCCGTTTCCCCGGGCCTGGGCCTGGAGCGGCCTGCTCCTGGCACTGATCGCCGTCGCGGTTTTTGTTTTCGCACTGCCGCCCTCATTCTTGGGCCACCTGGATTACATAGGCGCGGCGGTCTGCCACCGCCTGCCGGAACACTCCTTCTTCCTCGGCGGCGAGCAGCTCCCCCTCTGTCAACGTTGCACAGGGACCTTCCCTGGGGCATTGACCGGGCTGCTGCTCCAGTGGGGTGTGCTGCGGCGTCGGCGGGCCGCGCGCTTCCCGGCGCTCTGGGTTTGGGGCGTGGTGATCCTCTGTGTCGGCCTCTTCGGGCTGGATGGGATCAATTCTTACACCACCCTGCTCACCGGCAACGCCCGCGGCCTGCTGGGGTATGCCCCCCAGCCCTGGCTGCGCCTGTTGACCGGCACGCTGACGGGGCTTTCCATGAGCATCGTGCTGGTGCCGGCCTTTAACCAGACGTTGTGGCGCGACAACGACCCAGAGGTGCGCACTCTGCGCAATGCGGGCGATCTGGCCGTGCTGGTGGGAGTGGAGCTGGCCCAGGCGGCGGTGATCTACTCCTTAGAACCCTGGCTGCTCTACCCCATCGCGCTTTACAGTACGCTGGGGGTGGTCGCGATGTTCGTTCTACTGGGCGCGATGGTTTTTGTGATGGCCCTGGGACGCGATGCCAGCTGCGCCGGTTGGCGTGAGGCGGCCGTCCCGTTCCTGTGGGGCGTCGTCTTTGCCGCGCTGCTCATCGGCGGGATGGACTTCTTCCGGCTCTGGCTGACCGGGACGCTGGTCGGGGTGCCGGGGCTATAACGGCGACGGCCGGGTGGCAGCCGCAACCTTGACCTTCAGGCAGCCACCCATCCTACGAGCAAACTCTTTTCACTACCGCGGGCGCTGAGTTTTCCTGGCGCTCTACCTCCTAACACCGAACGGACAGGCGCGGTGCCGCGAGTAGAATAGCCGGCTCCCACAACCGTGCCACTGCCAGGCGGGTTACGTTCCCACTACAAGATCGCACAAGTGCGTGTATAATAAAAGTATGCCCGTTTCAAACTGGGTAACCCAGATCAGCCAGTCACAGAGTTTACCGGCCAACCGGTAAGGGTTTCCCCGACACAGGGATAACCCCGGCGGCTGGAGACCACTGATTGACGAGGGGCCCATCCCATAGCGTGCGCCGGGTTGACCAGCGCAAGGTCGCCAGCATAAGGTGAGGAACCGTCCATGAGAGATCTGGCCATCACGCTCCTCCTGATTGAAGATGACCTGGCGGATGCCCGGTTGATTCGCACGCTGCTGGCGGAAGTCAACGCGGCCGAGCCCGCGCTGCTGCACACCAAGCTTCACGAAGCCTCCACCCTTGCGGCCGGGCTGGAACGACTGGCCGCCGGCGACATCCAGCTGACCTTGCTGGATTTGACCTTGCCCGACAGCGACGGCTCCGCAGCTTTCACCCAGGTCTTGCAGAGCTACCCCAACGTCCCCTTGATTGTGCTGACCGGTGTGACCGATGACGCCCTGGCTGTGTCCGCCGTTCGCGCCGGGGCCCAGGACTATCTGAGCAAAACCGGGCTCAGTGGGCCACTACTGGCACGGGCCATCCGTTATGCCGTGGAACGCCAGCACATCCTAACCGAGCTCCTCCAGAGCGAGCAACGCTTCCGTGCCCTGGTGGAAAACGTCTCCGACATTATCCTGGTACTGAACCCCGACCGGACCATCCGCTATGCCAGCCCGGCGGTGGAACGCCTCACCGGCCACCCGCCGGCAACGTGGGAAGGCCAGGACCTGCTCAGGATCCTCGCCCCGGAAGAGCAGGAACCGTTGGCCCTGCTCTTCAACCACCTCCTTCAGCACCCCGGTCTAACGCTGCCGGTCTCGGCACGGTTGGCACACGGCAGCACCTGGCGAACGGTAGAAGGGGTGGCCCACAACCTGCTGGCCGATCCGGCAGTGGACGGAATTATCCTGAGCCTGCACGACGTCACCCGGCGCGTGCAGGCTGAAGTGGCCCTGGCCCACTCCCGCGATTTTTATCTGACCCTGTTTAACCATCTGCCCACCCTGATCTGGCGCTCCGGTCCCGATGCCAAGTGCACCTACGTCAACCAGACCGCCCTGGCCTTCACCGGCCGTTCCTCAGAGGCAGTGCGGGGCGACGGGTGGTTGAGCGACCTGCATCCTCAAGATCAGCAACGCTGCCTGGAGACCTACCTGGAAGCTTTCCTGGCCCGCCAGCCCTACACCATAGAATACCGCCTCCGCCGTCACGACGGCCAATACCGCCATGTCCTGGAGGTGGGACAGCCCTACGCCGACATGGACGGTCTCTTTGCCGGCTACCTCCGCTCGGCCTACGACATTACCGAACGTTACCAGGCGGAAGAGCTGCAAGCCTTCCTGGCGGCCATCGTCACCTCTTCGGACAACGCCATCATCGGCAAAACGCTGGCGGGGGAAATTCGCAGCTGGAACGCCGGTGCTGAACGCATCTACGGTTACTCAGCCGCCGAAGCCATCGGCCGTCCGGTGACCATGCTCCTCGCCCCCGACCGGCCCGCGGAGGTCCAGCAAATTCTGGCCCGGATCCGCCAGGGGGAACGGGTAGAACACTATGAAACAGTTCGCCGCCGCAAGGACGGCACGGCCGTCATCGTTTCCCTGACGACCTCGCCCATCTACAACGCGGCCGGGGAAATTGTCGGCGCTTCCACCATCGCGCACGACATCACCGCCCGCCGGCAAATGGAGCAGGCCCTGCACGAGAGCGAGGCCAGATTTCGCAGCATCGTAGAACAACTGCACGACGGTATCGTCATTACCAACCCGGAAGGGCGCATTTTAGAGTGGAACCCTGGCGAAGAACGGCTCACCGGTATCCCCAGAGCCGAGGCCATCGGACGCTATATCTGGGAGCTGCAATGGCAGCTCGCCACCGAAGAACGCCGGGCCATCCTCACCTATGAAAGTTACGTGGCAAAGGTCAAAGAGTTCTACACCCAGGAGCAGGTCACCTGGCCTACCCAGCCCCAGGAAGCCGTCATCCGCCACCGTGATGGCAGCCAGCGCATTATCCAAACTCTGATTTTCCCCTTGCTCACCGCCCAGGGATTGGGTGTGGGCAGTGTCAGCCATGACATCACCGCGCAAAAAAAGGCCGAACAGGCCCTGCGGGAATCTGAGGAGCTCTACCGCAAGCTGGTCAGCACCTCGCCGGATGGCATCGTCCTCACCGATTTAGAGGGTGCTATCCTCTATCTTTCGCCGCGTACGCTGGCACTCTTCAACGCGACGCAGGCGGAAGGGGCCCTGGGCCATAATGTCCTGGAATGGATAAGCCCGGAAGATCGTCCCCGGGCGGCGGCCGATCTCCAAGCCGTCAGCCAGACCCCCCGGGTGGGCCAGACATACACGTTGGTGCGGCGGGATGGCAGCCGGTTCTATGGCGAGATCACCGCCGCCGCCGTGCTGGATGCCACCGGCCGCCCCTACCGGATCATCTCCACCGTCCGCGACGTCACCGAACGGGTGCACAGGGAGGCCGCCCTCCGCGCCAGCGAGGCCCAATTGCGCAGCATGATTGACCAATCCCACGACAGTATCATCCTGTGCGACGAGCAAGGCTTGATTGTGGAATGGAACCGGGCCCAGGAACAATTGAGCGGTCTGCCGCGCGCTCGCGCTCTCGGCCGGTATGCCTGGGACGTGATGTTTGAAATGGCATCCTCTGAAATGCGAACGCCTGAGGCTTACACCCGGCTCAAAGCTGATTTCATGGCCACCCTGGCAACCGGCCGGCCCCCCTGGTCCGAACCGCTCCATGAGCAGCTCATCCAGCGGCCCGACGGCAGCCGGCGCAGCGCAGAACTCCGCGTCTTTCCCATTCGTACCGACAGCGGATTCATGATATGCAGCATTAGCCGGGACATCACCGAACGCAAAAGGGCCGAGGAGGCGTGGCGTGAAAGCGAAGCCCGTTTCCGCAGCCTGTTTGAACATTCTCCCCTGGCGTTGGGACAATACGACGCCGAGGGCCGGCTGCTGGCGATGAATCCGGCCGGGCTACGCCTGTTCGGGGCGACCGATCTGGCCGCGGCCCAGGCGACGCTGCCCTTGGCCGCCCTCAACGTCCCGCCGGCAGCGCTGCAACAGGGCCAACCGGTCCGGTATGAAATGGCGCTTGAGATAGGCCAGGCGCAGGGACCGGGTCTGCCAACGGCCCCCGGTAAGCTCAGCCGTCTGGATGTTCAAATCACTCCCCTCACCGGGCCAGACCGCGGCTATCTGGTGCAAATCCAGGACGTCACCGAGCAACGCGCCGTTGAGGAGCAGGTCTGGTTCCAGGCGCACCTGCTGGATAAGGTACAGGAGGCCATTATCGCTACCGACCTGCAGGGCCGGATCATCTACTGGAATCGTGCCACAGAAACACTGTACGGCTGGTCGGCGGCCGAGCTGTTGCACCGGGACGTGGCCGAGTTGATCGTGCCGCACCACGAGACGGCGAGGCTGCGCGCCGTGTTGAAACAGCTGGCCCAGGGCGGCACCTGGTCAGGAGAAATCCACATCCGGCGCAAGGAGGGCAGCCCGGTGTTAGTGTTACTCACGGCCGGCCCGCTGGACAACGAAGCCGGGCAGCAGATCGGTATCATCAGCCTCGCCACCGACATCAGTAAGTACCCCAGGGAGGAGTAGAAGCAGCACAGCAGGGTATCTAAAGGTGGCTGCCGAGGGCGCCCAAAATCAGGCCCGACGCCGGGAGCCGCCCGCCCCATATCCAACGCCTGGGGAGTATCCCGGCCGTTGGACATGCAGACCCTCACACACCCGTCCAGGGGAGCCTCAAGTCAGGATGAGGAGTCGCCTATGAGCCAGGAAATCGCGGATCAGCAATCGGACGAAGCGCAGCACGCGCAAGCGTTGGCTGCCAGCGAAGGCCGCTTCCGGATGCTGGCCGAGAGCAGCCAGGACGGGGTCCTCATCACTGACGGTGAGGGCTGCATCCTCTACGCCAACCCGGCGGCCGCGGCCCTGCTCGGCCATCCTCAGGCCGAACTGTTGGGACAACCGTGCGGTTTTCCCCTCACCCCAGCACCGAGCGGCCCACTCTCGCTCCCGCCAGGCAACGGCCGGCTCCAGCTGGTTGATGTCCACCTCAGCGAAACCGGTTGGAACAACGCGCCGGCCTGGCTGGTTCTGCTGCGCCCCCGGCCGCCCCTGCCCATCTCGGTTGCGCCGGAGCAGCACTTTGCCCCACCGCCGCCGTCAGTGGAACCGGCAACCTTGCGCTTCACCGACATTGTAAACACGGCCCGGCTCCAACAGCTGATGGGACTCTTCTACCAGGCCACACAAATTCCCATCGGGATCATTGATGTAGACGGCACCGTCCTGGTTGGCTCCGGCTGGCAGGAGATCTGCACACGTTTCCACCGTGTTCATCCGGTGACGGCAGCCCGGTGCCGGGAGAGCGATGCCTACATCCAATCCCACCTGAACGCAGGGAAATACGTCCAGTACAAATGTCAAAACGGCCTCTGGGATATAGCCATTCCCATCATAGTGGAAGGCCGGCAGCTGGCCACTCTGTTTGTTGGCCAGTTCTTCTATGCCGACGAACAGCCCGATGAAGCGTTCTTCCGTGCCCAGGCAGAGCAATTCGGCTTTGACGTGGAGGCCTATCTGGCCGCGCTCAAACGGATTCGGGTTTTCACCCGCGAGCAAATTCACCACATCATGGAGTACTACGCCGAGTTTGCACGCCTGCTCGCCGAACTGGGCCATAAGAATCTCCTGTTGGCCCGCGACATGGCCCGGCGCCAGCAGGCCGAACTGGCGCTGTCGGAGACTGAACAGCGCTTTCGCGCCCTCATTGAGCACGCCACCGATATCATCATCGTCATCGGGCCAGACCGGCAGATCCATTACGTGAGTCCCTCGGTGAAATGGATTCTGGGCTACGACCCCGACCAGGCGACTCAGTCCAATTGGTTGGCTATCCTGGCCCCCGAGGAAATAGCCAAAATCCGCCTGGTCGCCGCCCAAGCGCTCCAGCACCCGGAATTGTCTTTCCCCATTGAAGTACAGGTGCGCCACCGCGACGGCTCCTGGCGCGTGCTGGAAGGAACCGTGCAAAGCCGCTTGGAAGACCCGGTAGTGAACGGCACCATCGTCATCCTCAACGACGCGACCCACCATCGGCGGACCGAGGCCGCGCTGAGCCGGGCCCGCGACTTCTATCTCTCATTATTGGATAAGTTCCCCAGTCCGATCTGGCGCACCACGCCCAACGGCAAGGTCAATTACGTCAATCAGGCCTGGATGGAGCTCACCGGCTACTCGCTTGAACAGGCCCGGGGCGACGGCTGGCTGGAAGCCCTCCACCCTGAGGACCAGCAATACTGCCTGGAAACCTACCTGGAAGCCTTTCACGCCCGGCAGCCCATTGAATTAGAATATCGCCTGCGTCGCCACGATGGCACTTACCGCCGGGTGTTGGACCTGGCCCACCCTTTCACCGACCTGGAAGGGCAATTTGCCGGCTACCTGGGCATCATCTACGACCTGACCGAGCGTTACGAGGCCGGGCGGGCACTCCAGGAGAGCCGGGATCTGCTAAACAGCATCTTCAGGGCCGCGCCGGTGGGGATCGGGTTGACCGCCGACCGGGTGATACTGGAAGCGAATGACCGGCTCTGTGCGATGGTGGGCTATACCCGCGAGGAACTGGTGGGAAAGAGCGCCCGCCTGCTCTATCCCACCCAGGAAGAATTTGAGTGGGTCGGCACGGAAAAATACCGGCAGATCGCCGAACGGGGTACTGGCACCGTGGAAACCCGTTGGATTACCCAGGGAGGACAGCTGCTGAACGTCCTGCTGAGCTCAACGCCACTGGATCCGCACGATCTAAGCAAAGGAGTTACCTTCACCGCGTTAGACATCACCGCGCGCAAACAGACGGAAGCGGCACTCCAGGCCAGCGAGGCCCAATATCGCCTGCTGGCAGAATCCATCAACGACGTAGTCAGTCTGGTAGACCTGGAAACGACACTCTTATACATGAGTCCCTCAATTCAAAAAATTGCCGGCTGGACTCCCGAAGAAATGGTGGGACACAGCGGCCTGGAGTTCGTCTAACCTGAGGATGTTCCGGTGCTAACCAACCTGTTAGAAAGCCGGGGCAAACAGGGGCTGGATTCTACCGCTCAATGGCGCCTCCGCTGCCGGGACGGCTCCTACATCTGGCTGGAAACCTACACCCACGTGATCCTGGATGAGGCCGGGCAACCTTACCGCCTGGCGCTCTCTTCCCGCGACATCACCGCGCGCCGGCAGGCCGAGGCCACGCTGATAGAAAGTGAGGCTCTCCAACGGGCGCTGCTCCAGGCCCTGCCCGACCAGATTTTGTTGCTTGACCGGGAGGGGCGCATCCAGGATTATCACGCCCTGCACCGGGACGACCAGCTCCTGCCCACCGCCGGCTTCCAGCACCAGCATTACACCGACCTGCTGCCGCCGGAACTGAGCATTCCCCTCAGCGACCTCTGGTCCCAGCTCTGGGAAACCGGCCAGATTCAACACTTTGAGTACCCTTTCCCGGACGAAACGGGCCAGCTCCGCTACTACGAAGCCCGTTTGGCGCTCTGTGGAGCCGACAAGCTGCTCTGCATCGTGCGCGACGTGACCGACCGCGAACAGGCCAGGCGACAAACGAAGCGTCTGATCGCCGAGCTCCAGGCCACGAACCATCAATTGCACGAATCCAACCGCCTCAAAACGCTGTTCGCCGAAGCCATCAGCTACGAATCCGGCAACCCGCTCTCCATCATGCAAGGATACACCGACCTGCTGGCCGAATCGCTCAGCGACGAGGGGTGCTTGAGCGCCGTGCAGGCCATCCAGACCCAAATCGCTGCCTTGCGCCAGATCATCCAGGACGCCAACCATTACATCCGGCTGGATGCTTTAGGAGACCAGGAGCGGGTTCCCACCGATCTGAACGATCTCTTCCGCGCCGCGTTGCGAGAGTTGGAACCGGTGCTGGCAGCCGCCCACTTGCAGGTGAACTATGCCCCACAGTCCCCCCAAGTGGCCCCGGTAAGTCCCGCCCTGATCAGCTATCTCTTCAACCGCTTGCTGAACAACGCAATCAAAAACTCCCCCCCGGGCGGCCGGATAGCAGTGAACATCGTAGAACTGTCCCAGGCTTTCAGAATTTACATCAAAGACTGGGGCCAGAGAGACACCGGGGAAAAGAAAACAGGTCTTGCGACCCGCCTGGAACAGGGCGAGTGGCCCAGCCTCAGAAATCATGCCCTGGGGCTGACCATTCTGCGACGGATTGTGGTGCTCCATCACGGCCGCCTGTGGTGGGAAGAAAATCCAGAAGGCGGTAATCTCTTCTGCCTGGAACTGCCGAAATCCTGAAAGTGCTACGGCGTGCCTTTAATCGTCAGAAATATGGAGGTTTAACTTTGACATGCCTCCAGCAAGGCGGTACAATGAGGATAGAGCAAGTTGTCTGACCACTTTGAAATCCTGGGAACAGTGAGTTGGCCGGTGTTCGGTGGGCAATCGCTCAAATTTACCCATCCCGAGCCTTAAATTCCGACACCCATCATTGCTCACTGATCCCTTATCACTTAATCCTTAAAGGAGGGTTGCAGTATGTACAAAAAACTCTTTATTCCCGGGCCGACCCACGTGCGCGACGAGATTTTGCAGGCGCAGACCCACCCGATGATCGGCCACCGCAGCAAGGCCTATTCCGATCTCCAGGCCTCCGTCACTCCCAAACTCCAGCAGCTGCTCTACACGCAACAGCCGGTCTTCATCTATGCCAGCTCGGGTACCGGCGTGATGGAGGGTGCCATCCGCCAGGCCGTGCGGCCCGGCAAGCGCGCGCTCGTCACCGTCTGCGGCGCTTTCTCCAAGCGCTGGCACGAAGTTGCCGTCGGCAACGGCATCCCCACCGATGAACTGGATGTCCCCTGGGGCCAGGGCTTCACGCCGGAGATGGTCGTGGAAGCCTTAGGCAAAGCCGATTACGACGCCGTCACCATCACCATGAACGAGACCTCCACCGGCGTCCAGAACCCGGTGGCCGAGATCACCGCCGCCGTCCGCGCCGCTTACCCCGAGGTCGTCGTGCTGGTGGATGCCGTCTCCTGCATGGCCGGCGTCAAGATTGAATTTGATGCCTGGGACCTGGATGTGGTGCTGGCCAGCTCGCAGAAATGCTTTGCGCTCCCCCCCGGCCTGACCATCGCGGCTGTCAGCGAACGGATGCTCAAGCGCGCCGGCGAAGTTCCCAACCGGGGCTACTATTTTGACTTCCTGGACATGCTCAAGTATTACAAGAAGAACCAGACCCCGGCCACGCCCGCCATCAGCCTCATCTATGCGCTGGATAAGCAGATGGATGACATCCTGGCCGAAGGGCTGGAGGCGCGCTGGGCCCGCCACCGCGAGATGGCCCACCTGGTGCAGGATTGGACCCGCAAGTACTGGAGCCTCTACGCCGATGAGCGCTTCCTCTCCCTCACCGTCACCACCGCCAACAACACGCGGGGCATCGTCGTCGCCGATCTCAACAAAGAGCTGGGCAATCGCGGCGCCTCCATCTCCGACGGCTACGGCGATCTCAAGCAGAAGACCTTCCGCATTGCCCACATGGGCGACCTGACCGTGGCCGACATCCAGTGGCTGCTGGGCCAGATCAACGAGATCCTGGGGCTGGAGTAGAACGTGAGACGTGAAGCGTGAAGCGTGAGACGTGAAACGTGAAACGTGAGACGTGAAGCGTGAAATGCAAGACACAAGAGGCAGTAAAAAGGAGACCCTATGGCTAAAGTGCTGATTTGTGACCCGGTGGACGCCGAAGCCGTGGCGCGGATGCGCGCGGCCGGCCTGGAAGTAGATGTCAAGGATACCATCACGCCCGAAGAGCTGGCACAGGTGATCGCCGCTTACGATGGGATGGTCGTCCGCAGCCGGACGAAGGTGCGCCAGCCGCTCATTGACCAGGCCACCCGCCTCAAGCTGATCGTCCGGGGCGGGGTGGGCCTGGACACGATTGATGCCGACTACGCCCGCAGCAAGGGCATCAAAGTGCTCAACACGCCGCGCGCCAACTCCGCCGCCGTCGCCGAACTGGTCATCGGCCTCATGCTGACCCTGGCCCGCCACATCACCGTGGCCGATAGCACGATGAAGGCCGGCAAATGGGAGAAGAAAGCCCTGGAAGGGACCGAGATCGCCGGCAAGACCTTAGGGCTGATCGGCTACGGGCGCATCGGCAAACTGACCGCCGAAAAGGCCCTGGCCTTAGGCATGAGCGTGCTGGCCTACGATCCCTACGTGACCATCACCGACCCGGGCGTACAGCCGGCCACGCTGGAAGAAATCCTGCGCGCCGCCGACTACATCTCGCTGCACGTCACCATCACCCCGGAGACCAAAGGGATGATCGGCGCGGCACAGCTGGCCCAGATGAAGCCCACCGCCTACCTCATCAACGCCGCACGCGGGGGCGTCGTGGATGAAGCGGCCCTCTACGAAGCGCTCGTCGCCAAACAGATCGCCGGCGCGGCGCTGGATGTCTTCACCGAGGAGCCGCCCAAGAGCGAGACGCTGCTCAAGCTGCTCGCCCTCCCCAACCTGGTCGCCCTCCCCCACCTGGGCGCCTCCACCGTGGAGGCCCTGGCCCGCGTCGGCGGCGAGGTAGCCGACCTGGTCATCACCTTCTTCCAGGAGCAGGCATAACCATGGCTACCATCCGTCCTTTCCGTGGGCTGCGCTACAACCCGGCGAAGATCGCCGACCTGTCGGCAGTCATCACCCAACCCTACGACCGCATCCACGACCCGGAACAGGCCGCCTATTACGCGCTGCATCCCTACAACTTCTGCCGCATTGATATGGGCCTGCGCGAGCCAGACGAACCCGACAACAACGTCTACACGCGCGCCCGCGCCTACGCCCAGACCTGGCAGGCCGAGCAGATCCTCATCCGCGACCCCCAGCCCGTCCTCTACGCGCTGGAACAGGTCTCGGTAGCCCCCGACGGGCAGACCTATACCCGTCGCGCCTTCACCGCCGCTTTAGAGTTGACCCGCTTTGACGAAGGGATCATCCTGCCGCACGAGCGAACGCTGAGCGGCCCCAAGGCCGACCGGCTCAACCTGACCCGCGTCACGCAGACCTACTGGGGACACATCTTCATCCTCTACCCCGACGCCGAAAACCGGATCAACGCGCTGCTGGAGCCTTACCTGCAAGCGCACCCGCCCTTCGTCGCCCGCGAGCAGGTGATTGAGCCAGCCGTGGAGCAACGCTTCTGGGTCGTGGACGATCCGGCCCTGGTCGCCGCGATCACCGCCGAGATGGCGCCCAAGCGCAACCTGATCATCGCCGACGGCCATCACCGCTACGAAACCGCGCTCAACTACCGCGATGAGATGCGCGCCGCGCATCCTGAAGCACCGGCCAACGCGGCCTTCAACTACGCCCTCGCCACCTTTGTCAGCATGAGCGATCCGGGGCTGGTCATCCTGCCCACGCACCGGCTCATCCATTCCTACAGCCGGATGACAGCCGCCGAACTCCTGGTCGTGCTGGAGCCGTACTTTGTCGTGGAGCCGGTCGCCGACCGGGCGGCGCTGGAGGCCGGCCTGCGCGCCGCCACCGCCGAGCACCCGCGCTTCGGCTTCTACGACGGGCGCTACCACCTGCTCACCCTGCGCACACTGGACGCCATGGCGCAGCTCGTGCCCGACCGCGCCCCCTCCTGGCGCGCGCTGGACGTCGCCATCCTGCACGAGCTCATCCTGGAGCACGTCATGGGATTGACGAAAGAGAGCGTCGCGCGCAAAGAGAACCTGGACTACCTGCGCGATCCCGAACCCGGCTACCGGGCAGTCGCCGAGGGGCGCGCCAACTTCCTCTTCCTGCTCAACGGCACGCGCATGGACCATGTCCGCGCCTGCACCGAGGCGGGCGAGAAAATGCCGCAGAAATCCACCGACTTCTACCCCAAAGTCATCAGCGGCCTGGTTTCGCTGCCCCTGACCGGGACGATTTAAGCCTCAGACCACGGGGCGGGCCTTACCATGGGCCCGCCCCGTACTTTTGCTGCGATGCCGCCGATTCAATACATCCTTTTTGACCTGGACGACACGCTCTACAATCCCGCCCTCCACCTCTTTGGCGAGATCGGCGTGCGGATTGAGAGCTGGCTGGCCCGCACCCTGGGACTGACCACGGAGGAGGCACGGAACCTGCGCCGCGAGTACTACCTGGCCTACGGCACCACCTTGATGGGCTTGCAACGACACCACCCTGGCGTGGATTTAGAGGATTACCTGGCCGCCGTCCACGATGTGCCCAATGTGGCAGATTACCTCGCCCCCGACCCGGCGCTGGCGGCTATGTTAGCGCGGCTGGCGATCCCCAAGATCATCTTTACCAATGCCATTGTGGAATGGGCGGAGAAGATCCTGAACCAGCTGGCCGTGCGCGACCAATTCGCCGCGATTGTGGACGTGCGGGAGACGGGTTACGTCTCCAAACCATGGCCGGCCGCCTACGAGGCGGTCCTGGCGCGGTTGGGGGTTTCCGGCCCGGCCTGCATCTTAGTGGACGACCAGCCACGCAACTTGCAGGGCGGTGCCACCTTCGGGATGCGCACCGTCCTGGTCCGCCCCGACGGCGTGCCGGGCGACGGCGTGGAATTCGCCGCCCCTGACATCCTGACCGCCGAGCCGCTCCTCCAGGCGCTGTTACGGGATCACGATCCCGTGTAGCTCCTTGCGCAGGGGATACACCGTCGTCCCGTCGGGCTGCGCTTCCGGCTCCCCGACGATCTGATAGCCCTGCCGCTGCCAGAAACGAATCGCCACCGGGTTATTCACCTGCACGGCACTCAAGACGGCCGTCACCTGCGGCGCTTGCTGCTGGATGGCGGCCTCCACCAGCCGCACGACGTGCGCGCCCAGTCCAGCGCTGCGATAAGGTCGGGCGATCATCAATAGCTCCAGGAAAGCATGTTCGGGGCAACCGCCGAATCCTGCCGGAACGAAATCCACCACGCCCAGCAACACCCCCCGGTCATCCACAATCCCGTAGAATGTCCCGCCCACGTTCGCCGAATGGCGGAGGTCCGCTTGCACCATCTCTGGCGAGGCGCAGGGTTCCGGCCCCAAAGCCAGGAAATCCTCACACTGGCGGTACACCTCCAGCAATGCATTATAATCGGCATCCCCTACCGGCTGCAGAAAAACCCCGATTTGCCCTTCAACCATGCTTTGCTCCACAAAAAAACAAAAGGGAGACGCCAGGTAGCGTCTCCCTTTTGGGTAAAGCTTAGGATCAACCAGAATTACTTCAGCACAGCCATCGCGCCGACAGCTTCCAGCTTACCCTTGGCGTCCTCGGCCACTTCCTTGGAAACGGCGGTCAGGACGGTCGCCGGAGCGCCTTCCACCAGTTCCTTGGCTTCCTTCAGGCCCAAGTTAGTCAGCTGGCGCACGACCTTGATGACCTCAATCTTCTTAGCGCCGACTTCCTTCAGGACGACGTCAAATTCGGTCTGCTCTTCCACCGGCTCGGCCGCGGCGGCCGCGCCCGCCGCCGGGGCGGCTGCCACCATCGCTACCGGAGCTGCAGCGCTGACGCCGAGCTTCTCTTCCAACATCTTGACCAGCTGCGAGGCCTCAATCAGGCTCAGGCTGCTGATTTCTTCCACGAGTTTCGCTAAATCTGCCATTTTAATACAACCTCCTCAGGTGTTAATTTTGTTTCTGATAAGACGGCGCTCAAGCCGCTGCCTCGACGGGAGCCTGTCCCGCCTCGTTCATCTTGTCCACATAAGCCTGGAGCACATTCATGACCTGCCGGATGCCGCCAGCGATCACGCCCGCGACCTGGGTCGCCGGAGCGTTGATCGTCCCCAGCACCTGGGCCAGCAACGTCTCGCGGCTGGGCATATCGGCCAGGGCCACTGCTTCCTGAGCAGAATAGAACCGCTTCTCCAGCAGTGCACTCCAGACCACAAACCGCCCTTCCTCCATCTCCTTGGCGAAATCGCGGAACAATTTTGCCATCGGAGGCAGATCCTTGTGGCAGAAAACTACCAGCAGCGGGCCAGCAAACAATCCTTGCGGGACCTTGATCCCACGCGACTCCAGAGCCAGCGCAAAAAGCGTGTTCTTGACGACGAAAACCTCGCCGTTCTGTTCACGGACGCGCCGCCGCAGATTTTCCATCTGGGCCACGGTCAGGGCCGAATAACGGGCCATGAGAACTCCCTGGCTCTGAGCCAGCTGGCTTTGGTACTCCGCCACCAGTTCCGTTTTGCGGGTGCGTGTAATAGCCAATCCTTGTCACCTCCTCCCTTTGTAAATTGGATGCCCGGTGCAGGCATCTTTACCCATCACGACTCACTGCCTATAAAGCAAAAGGTCCTCACATCTGCCGATGCGAGGACCTTCAACTTTCCCCCCTGGTACCCAGGGCAGGAATAGCTACACTTTCAGGTCCAGCCTCGGCAGGAGATTAAGCGCCTGGGGCGCGCCTGCTGTCTTTGGCCGACAGGGCTTCAGCCCACAAAATTGTCAATCAGGTTGCCTAACCGGCAGCCTCCATCGCTAACGCCTGGTTGGGGTCTACCCGGACGCCGGGCCCCATCGTCGGGGTCACCGTGACGCGCTTGACATAGGTCCCTTTCGCGGCGGACGGCTTGGCCTTGCGAATGGCTTCCATGATCGCCGCCATATTCTCCAGCAAGTCCTGCGCCGGAGCGCTGGCTTTACCCAGCGGCACATGCACGTTGCCCGTGCGGTCCAACCGGTATTCCACCCGGCCGGCTTTGGCATCGGCCACCGCCCGTGCCAGGTCCGCGGCCTGAACCACAGTGCCGGTCTTGGGGTTGGGCATCAACCCCTTGCGGCCCAGCACGCGGCCCAGCTTACCGACCTTGGACATGATCTCCGGCACCGCAATGGCGACGTCAAAGTCCGTCCAGCCGTCCATGATCTTCTTAATGCCCTCGTCGTCGCTGATCACGAAATCAGCGCCGGAAGCGCGGGCGGCCGATTCAGCTTCGGCGGAAGCAAAAACCAGCACGCGCACCGTCTTGCCCAGACCATGGGGCAGCCGCACCACCCCACGGATCTGCTGCTCGGAGCGCTTGGGGTCCAACCCCATGCGCAGGTGCATCTCAACGGTAGCATCAAAGCCGGCATAGCTCACTTCTTTCGCCAGCTCCAACGCCTCCTTCGGGGCGTACAAGCGCGCCCGATCCACTTTTTTCGCTGCTTCTAAGTACTTCTTTCCTCGTTTTGGCATATCATCCTCCTCGTGGTTGACGGGTCAGGCCCTCCCACTGGGGTAGGTCAAGCGCCCGGTTGCGGTGCGCCGAACGGTTAGTCCCCCACCTCAATCCCCATACTGCGAGCGGTGCCGATCACCATCTGCTCAGCCGCTTCCAGATCATGGGCATTCAGGTCCTTCATCTTCATCTCGGCGATCTCACGCAGCTGCTTGCGGGTGATCCGCCCGACCTTCTGGCGATTCGGCTCGGCCGACCCCTTTGGGACGCCCGCGGCTTTGCGCAGCAAATCGGGCGTGGGCGGGGTCCGCAGTTCAAACGTGAACGAGCCATCCTGGAAAATCGTAATTTCGGCCGGGACGATATTGCCCGCCATGGAGGCTGTTCGCGCGTTGTACTCCTTGCAGAACGCCATCAAGTTGATGCCATGTTGACCCAATGCCGGACCAATCGGCGGCGCCGGGTTTGCTTTCCCGGCCTGAATCTGTAATTTGACTACTGCTTTGATCTTCTTCGCCATCGCTATAACTCCCTATCTGGGCTAAGCCCAGGCGCTTACGCTTTTTCTACCTGCAAGAAATCCAGTTCCACGGGCGTCTCCCGCCCAAAGAATGAAACCAGAACCCGGACTTTCGTCCGTTCCTCATCAATTTCATCCACCACACCGATGAAGTCGGCAAAAGGACCTTCAATAATCCGCACCTTCTGGCCCGACTTAAAAGTAGCCCGAACCTGCGGGGCGGTGGCTTCCATCCGGCGCAGAATCCCCTGCACGGCCTCCGGGCGCAGCGGTGTCGGCTGGTTCCCCATCCCGACAAACCCGGTCACGCCTGGCGTATTACGGACAACATACCAGGAGTCGTCCGTCAGTTTCATCTGCACCATAATGTAACCGGGGAAAAGGCAGCGCTCCACCGTGCGCCGCTTCCCGTCCTTAATTTCAATCTCCTCCACCGTGGGCACGACCACCTGGAAGATATAATCCTGCATCCCCATGGACTCAATGCGCTGCTCCAGGTTGTGCTTGACCTTATACTCATACCCGGAGTAGCAGTGGACGACATACCAGGCCCGTCCCTCTTCCGGCTCGCCTTCACCGGGCTCCATCAGGTCCAGCGTCGGCAGCTCCTCCAATTGAGAAGGTTGAGAAGGCTGGGACACAGGTTGAGGCCTGGGCTCTTCCGTCTGCTCCAGGCCAAAACGCGCCAGCAACTTATCGGTCGGGATCAAGTCGTCGGGGGACCCCGGCGGCTCCTGTTCTCCCTTTTTGCCGGCCCCAGGATTCACACCACCTACAGGCCGCTTCTCTTTCATCTCAAATTCAGGCCTCTTCACCCTGCCCAATCCAATAAGCCGCGCCGAGGATGGCTACCAGCACCACGACCCCTAAAATACCATAGAGAAAATTCTTGGTAATGATCCCCCGCAGCAGCCAGCCAAAGAAGAGATCCAGCGCTCCCAGGAAGACTGCCATCCCAAAGGTAACCACCAGCACGATCTTGGTCATGGACCAGGTCTGCTGGCGGGTGGGCCAATGCACCTTCCGCAATTCGGTCCGGGTATCCCTGACATAGCGGACGATGGCATTTTCTTTTTTCTCTTCCTCAGCCACGTCTTTCCTCCGCATCACCGTTTTGACATTTTAAGACACCGTCCTTGCAGGCGGTGTCTTAAACAGAAATGGCAGGCGAGGCAGGAATTGAACCCGCAACCTTCCGTTTTGGAGACGGATGCTCTGCCAAATTGAGCTACTCGCCTGCGTCGCAGTTACTTGGTCTCGCGATGCACCGTATGGTGACGGCAGCGCGGACAGTACTTCTTGATCTCCATCCGGTTCGGATCGTTGCGCCGGTTCTTCTCGCTCGTATAATTTTGTTCTTTGCACACCATGCAGGCCAATGTGATGGTGGGCCGAATCGCCTTCGCTTTGGACGCCATAGCCACTGCCTCTCGTTTTCAATCAATTTACTTGCGGCTCACACCGCCAGAGCCCACGATGAGGATCGAACTCATGACCCCACCCTTACCAAGGGTGTGCTCTACCTAACTGAGCTACGTGGGCGCGTATAGATGGGCAGAGGCGGATTCGAACCACCGTAGGCGTTTGCCAGCTGATTTACAGTCAGCCCCCTTTGTCCACTCGGGTATCTGCCCATGTTAAAAAGCCGACGGTGGGAATCGAACCCACAACCCTCCGCTTACAAGGCGGATGCTCCGCCGATTGAGCTACGTCGGCGCCGTATCAGATTATAACACCGCGCCGAACAGGGTCAAGGTGATGACTCCCCCTGTCTTAGCAGGCACAAGTATACACAACTCAGGGTATTTGTCAAACGAGTTTTTTCGCCTGCGGCGGAACGCTGGCCAAAACACTCCTCGCCCCAGGCACGTTCTTGACATTGTCAGAAACTACGGTATCGTGAGGTGGAGAAAATCTTATGGCGCACTCGCCGCGTCACGGCGACCAAAATGGATGTGAAAGAACATATCTTAATTCTGGTAAATGGATGCACTACCAACCCTTGAGTCCCTGTTATCCCCCACCGAACGTGAAATCTGGGAAGGTCTGACCAGTCCCGCCAAAATTCAGGCCTTCCTGGATCAAACTCGCTACGAGGCCGTGGGCAACCGCTCCGTGCTCAACGTCCTGCGCACCGGGCAGGCCCATTGCCTGGACGGCGCGCTTTTCGGCGCGGCGGCGCTGCGCCGGCTGGGCGACCCGCCGCTGATTGTGGATCTGCTGCCGGAGCCGGGGACCGACGACGATCACGTCCTGGCGCTCTTCAAGCGGCACGGCTGCTGGGGCGCGGTCGCCAAGTCCAACTTCGTCGGGCTCCGCTACCGGGAGCCGGTCTACCGCACGTTGCGCGAACTGATCATGTCCTACTTTGAGCCCTTCTACAACGTGGAGGGCCAGAAAACCCTGCGCGCTTACAGCCGCCCCGTCCACCTGGCGCGCTGGGACAAGGTCGGCTGGCTGTGGGACGACGCCGGCGTGGATGCGCTGGAGCACTACCTCTACACGCTCAAACGCATCCCGCTGATCTCCGAAGCGATGGCGCGAGCGTTGGAGCCGGTGGATAAAGCCTCCTACGACGCCGGCCTGGCAATCGTCAACCCGGCAGGACTGTACCGGCCCCAACATTGAGGGGGCGCCCCCGGCGTGCCCACCCCGTTTAACCGGGTCATCGTCTATCACGCAACGGCCAAGGCATTTCCCCGGCCCCGCTGCCGCTTGCCACAGTTGCCCCTCAAATGAAACCGTTCCGACACCGAACTAAACTTATCTCCCCACCGATTTATGCTATAATGGCTTTGATATGAGCCAGTTGCCGATCACACTGAAAGGGACGCCGCAGGGTATCTTGCTGCAACCACGGTCCAATTCCTGGGCTGAGATGCTCCAGGCATTGGACCATGCCCTCACGGATGCCGGTAAGTTCTTCCAGGGGGGGCGCGTGATCCTGGACCTGGGGGGACGCGCACTGGCCGAAGCCGAGTTTGTGGACCTGCGCGCCCTGTTGGATCGTCATGAGCTGGAACTCTGGGCCGTGCTGAACGGGGATGAGACGACCCAGCACCTCATCCGCTCCCACGGCATCCGCACGCGGCTGCCCGGTGAGGCCGCAGAGACCGCCCGGACCGGCAGCGAGCCAGGGGGCGACGCGCTTTTCCTGCAAGGGACGCTGCGCTCCGGGCAAAGCATCAATTTCCCGGGGCACGTCACGCTCGTCGGAGACGTCAACCCCGGCGCTGAAGTCATTGCCGGCGGGAACATCGTGGTCTGGGGCCGGGTGCGCGGCACCATCCAGGCCGGCGCCTGGGGCGACACTACGGCGTTCGTCTGCGCGCTGGATCTGAATCCGGCCCAGTTGCGGATCGCCGGCTACATCAGCCGGGCGCCGGAGGATAAACGGCGCAAGCCGCAACCGGAGCGGGCGCGCGTGCGGGATGGGTACATTGTGGCCGAACCGTGGTTGAGTACGTAACGGGACTGGGGCAAAAGGGGAAGAATGGCGGGCAAGATTATCACCATCTCATCGGGCAAAGGGGGCGTGGGCAAGACCACGACCACGGCCAACCTGGCGTTAGGGCTGGCCATGCTGGGAGAGCGCGTCGTCTGCATTGACGCCGACATCGGTCTGCGCAACCTGGACTTGATGTTAGGGCTGGAAAACCGCATCGTCTACGATATCGTGCAGGTGGTAGAGGGCCGTTGCCGGTTCCAGCAGGCGCTGGTGCGCGACAAGCGCTTCCCGGAATTACACCTGCTCCCGGCCGCCCAAACCCGCGACAAGAAGGCCGTCTCCGAAGAGGACATGAAGCGCGTGGCCCGGCAGGCGGCCGAGATGGCCGACTATGTGCTGATTGACTCACCGGCCGGCATTGAGCATGGGTTCCGCTGCGCGGCCGCCCCGGCCGACCTGGTGTTGATCGTGACCAACCCCGAAGTGACCGCCGTGCGCGACGCCGACCGCGTGGTTGGCCTGCTGGAAGCCGAGGGCTGGGCCACGGCGCAACTCATCATCAACCGGGTCAAACCGGAACTAGTCCGTCGTAACGAGATGCTGGATCCAGACGCCATTGTGAATTTACTGGCAATTGACCTGGTAGGGATCGTGCCGGAGGATCCCCAGATTCTGGCGGCCGGGACCCGGGGCCAACCGGTGGTGATGACCGACCGGTCGCCGGCCAGCCAGGCCTTCCGCGACATCGCCCGGCGGCTGCGAGGCGAGGAAGTGCCCTTCATGCCGCTCAAAGAACCGTCTTTGTTTCAACGGCTGTTCAGTTCACGCTCCTGACCCGTGCTTCCTGCGCCCAAAGGAGGGAAAGGATGAAACTCTTGGATCGCCTGTTGCACCGTGCCCCATCCGACAAAGACATTGCGGCCCAACGCCTGCGCCTGGTGCTGGCCCACGACCGGGCCAACATCTCACCGGGGATGCTGGAGATCCTGAAAGACGAGATCATCGCGGTCATCTCCAGGCACCTTGAAATTGACCCGGCCAAGGTGGAGGTCAACTTCACCGAGAGTGACCGGGAAACGCGCCTGGTGGCCGATATTCCGCTGCGCACCGGCCGGCGCGAAAGCGGACGTAAATCCTCATAGGAGTGGGGGAGCCGCGCCTGCCGTGGGTGGTTGAATCAGTATGCGGAGATCCATCTGGCAATATTTTGACTGGGGGCTGCTGCTCCTGGTGATATTGTTGACCGTCTTTGGGGTAGCGATGATTTACAGCGCTACCCGTGGCGCGGAGTCCCTCGCCGATACCTGGCGGAAGCAGGCCATCTACGCTGCCATCGGTGTAGCCCTGCTGTTTCTCACCGCGCTGATTGATTACCGGCTGCTGGAAAGCCTCCAGTGGCCGCTCTATCTGCTGACCCTGGGGGTCCTGGTCTTCACGCTGATCTTCGGCCAGAGCGAGATCGGCGACGTGCGCCGTTTCATCTACGTTGGCGGCACCTCTATCCAACCGGCCTTCCCGGCGTTGATCCTGCTCGTCATCAGCCAGGCCGGACTGCTGGCGCGCCACGCCCCCGCGCCCCCTGGCCGGCTGGAATTTGTCCTCTCGTTAGGGATGAGCGGACTGGCCGGCCTGCTGGTCTTCCGGCAGCCCAACCTGAGCACGGCAACGCTGTATGTCGCCGTCTGGGTGGCCATGGTCTTTGCCTCCCGAATGAACCTGGTCTATCTGGGAGGCTTGGGGCTATTAGGCGGGCTAAGCGTGCCGGCAGCCTGGCCGGTTTTGCCCGCTTACATGCAGGCGCGTATTCTCAACTTCCTGGACCCGACCCGCGACCCCGGTGCCTACTACAACATCGGCCAGGCGCTCATCAGCATCGGGTCCGGCGGGCTGTGGGGCAAGGGCTTTGCCGCCGGGACCCAGAGCCAGCTGCACTTCCTGCGAGTTCGCCATACCGACTTCATTTTCTCGGTGGTCTGTGAAGAGCTGGGCTTTGTGGGAGCGGTGCTCCTGCTTGCAATGTTCGGGCTACTGCTCTGGCGGCTGCTGCACATCGCCGCCAATGCGGCCGACCTGACCGGGCAGCTAATCGTAGTGGGGATTACCACTTACATTTTTTACCAGCTGATTGTCAACCTGGGCATGAATCTCAACGTGATCCCGGTGGCAGGGCTGCCCATGCCCTTTATCAGCAGCGGCGGTAGCGCGCTGGTCGTGGCCTACATCGGCCTGGGGCTGGTAGAAAGCGTGGCCATGCGCCACAAACGATTGGAGTTCTAACGCAAAACGCAAAACGTAAGACGTAAAACGTCATGGCAGCGGACCTCACGTTTTACGTTTCACGTTTCACGTTTTACATCCCTGGCTGAAACGTGAGTTTACAATCTGGTTGATCATGAGGAGGAATTATCATGACCGTCCGTGTACGCTTTGCCCCCAGCCCCACGGGGCATCCCCATATTGGCAACATTCGCACGGTAGTTTTCAACTGGCTCTACGCCCGCCAGCACGGCGGGCAGTTCGTCCTGCGGATTGAGGATACCGACCGGACCCGCTACGTGCCCGACGCCCTCAAGGTCATCATGGATGGGCTGCGCTGGCTGGGCATGGATTGGGACGAAGGCCCCGACAAGCCCGGTCAGTACGGGCCTTACACCCAGTCGGAGCGGCTGGAACTCTACAAAGAAAAGGCCGAGGAACTGATTGCCCGCGGCTGGGCTTACCGCTGCAACTGCTCCCCGGAGCGACTGGAGATGGTGCGCAAGCTGCAAGCCGCTCAGGGGCAGCCGCCGATGTACGACCGGCATTGCCGCGACCTGCCACCCGGTGCCATTTCGCCGGACGAGCCGCACGTGGTCCGGCTGAAGATCCCGCTGGAGGGCGAAACCGTCGTCCACGACCTCCTGAAAGGCGAGATTCGCTTTGAGAACGCCCTGCTGGACGATCAAGTGTTGCTCAAGAGCGACGGGTTCCCGACCTACCACCTGGCAGTGGTCGTGGATGATCATCTGATGCAGATCAGCCACGTCATCCGCGCCGACGAGTGGCTACCCAGCACCCCCAAACACGTGCTGCTCTATCAGGCCTTCGGCTGGGAACCGCCGATCTTCGCCCACGTCCCGCTGGTCATGGGAACCGACGGGAAAAAACTCTCCAAGCGGCACGGGGCGACAAACATTGACGAATTCCGCAAGCAGGGATATTTGCCGGAAGCCGTCTTCAACTTCCTGGCGCTGCTGGGATGGGCCCCCGGCGAGGGCGAGGAGCGGGAGATCTTTACGCGGGCCGAACTGGTAGCGCGCTTTGACCTCAGCCGGGTCAACCTGGCACCGGCCGTCTTCTCTTACGACAAACTCAATTGGATGAACGGCGCATACATCCGCGCCCTGCCCGCCGAAACGCTGCTCCAGCGGCTCATCCCCTTCTGGCAGGAGGCCGGGTTGATCCCCTGCCCGGTGCCGGCGGAGCTGCTCCCAACGTTGAAGAAGCTGGTCCCGCTGGTGCAGGAACGGATGCAGACCCTGCGCGATGTCATCCCGCTGACCGATTGTATCCTGACCGACATTGAAACGCCGCCCGCGGAGCTCCTGATCGGCAAGAAAATGACGGCCGCCGAAAGCCTGGCCGCCCTCCGGCGCGTGCGCACCCTGCTCTCCGGCCTGGTGCCCTTTGACGAGGAGGCCATGGAACCCAAGATGCGCGCCCTGGCCGACGAGTTACAATTGAAACCGGGGCAGCTCTTCACCATTGTGCGCGTGGCCGTGACCGGGAAGACGGTGACGCCGCCGCTCTTCGGGACAATTGAAGCGCTGGGCCGGGAGCAAACATTGCAGCGGCTGGGTCGGGCCGAAAAGGCGCTGGCAGCCTGCGTAGAGCAGGAAAAAACAACGGCCGGAACGACAAGCCAATAAAATGGATCCCAGCCACCTGCCTGGAAGTGCGCTGCCTCCAGGCAGGTTTGCAGTCAGGGTTTGAGCAACGAGGCGACCTTTCACGGTCGCCTCGTTCACAGAACTGCTACTCAACCAACGGCTACGGCCGCAGGATGATCCACCGGCCGGCCTGGATAGCGTAAGGGGCAGGTAAATTGTTCTGGGCCGCCAACGCCTCCACCGTCAAGCCGAAAAAGCGGCTGACGCTGTAAAGTGTATCGCCAGGCGCAACCAGATAGGCCGCCTGTCCCAACCCCGCCGGGGGTTGGACCGGGATCCGCAGCACCATACCCGCCGGCAACCGGTTCACGTCGGTGATGCCATTGGCAGCAGCGACCTGGTCCACCGTGCTCCCGTAGGTCTGCGCCAACCGGAAGAGATTCTGGCCGGGCTGGACCCGCAGGTAAATCCCCTGCACCGCTCCGACGGTGGGCGTAACCGGCACGACGATCGCTGGCGGCAGCACCGTCGCCACCGGCTCGGGCGTGGCCCCGGCCGCGAGCACCTCCAGCAGGACCGTCTGCATCTGCACGGTCAACGGGGTGCCGTCCTCAGCGGTCAGCGCCACCTGCCGCACCGACAGATCCGCCACACCCGGCGCGACCGCCTGCAAGTGCATCGTGAACAGCGTGCGGCTCAGGCCCGTGCTGGCGCCCAGACCGCTCACCTGATAGACCACCGTCCCATCCACTCCGACCTCGTTGCGCACAACCTGCGCCCCGGCCGGCAGATCGCCCGGCAGCACCTGCACCCCGGCCACCGCCAGGTCGTCGTCCGCCACCTGAAGATAGAGAATAGGGATCGGCACCTCCACCAGCGCCTCGCGCAGGCTGGTCACACCGACCAGTTCCACCGTCACCGGGAAAAGGGTGCCGACGCTCACCGACTCAGGGGCCACCAGCGAGAGCAGGGCCAACGGCGGCACGGGCGCGGCTGGCGTTTCCACCGGGGAGAGAGGCGCCGTGGTTGCGGGCGCCTCAGTGGCAACCGCGGTCTCGGCCTGCTGCGCCCCACCCTCCTGAGATCTGCCGCCCAAACAGCCGGTGCCCATGACCGAAAGCAGCACCAGGCCGACAATCAAAACGCCATAGGGTATCCGTCGCATGATCAGCCTCCGTTCCTGGCAACCCAAAGATTCAACATACAGTTATCATATACCGACATTTTCCAAAAAGCAAGGGCAAAATGAGGCGGGAACAAAAAGAAAGCGTTGCAAAAGAGCAACAAAACCGGCGCCAGACCCGTGAGCGGGTCTGGCGCCGGTTCCATCCGGGCAAAAAAAATCCTCTCAGGACTGTCGGTCGTGCGACGGATACTCCGCCTGACTTCGCATCGTTCGCCTATCGGCGATCTGCCTGCGTGACCGCGTTCCTGAGAGGAAACTTCATTTTCATTATAGGAAATTTTTAAGACGTTGTCAATAGAACACTTGGATTTTTGCCGCCGGTCCGATCAGGTCCCCTCCTCCCAGGAGGCCAGGTAATGGGCCTGTTCTTCGGTCAACGTGTCAATCTGCACGCCCATCGCCGCTAATTTCAACTGCGCGATTGCCTGGTCAATCGCCTCGGGAACGGAATAGACCCGCCGTTCCAGTTCGTCGGCGTGGCGGCGCATGTATTCGGCGCTGAGCGCCTGGTTGGCGAACGACATGTCCATCACGGCACTGGGATGGCCCTCGGCGGCAGCCAGGTTGACCAGCCGCCCCTCGGCCAGCAGATTGATGTGGCGCCCGTCGGGCAGGGTGTATTGTTCCACGAAGGGGCGGACGCGGCGCGGCGCGCCCTGCGCTAACGCCGCCAGCGCCGGGATGTTGATCTCTACATTGAAGTGGCCGGAATTGGCGACAATCGCGCCGTCTTTCATGACCTCAAAGTGAGGCCGGTCCAGTACGTTGATGTCGCCGGTGGCGGTAATGAAAACGTCGCCCAGCGGGGCGGCCTCCACCATCGGCATGACCCGGTAGCCGTCCATCACCGCTTCCAACGCCTTGAGCGGGTCCACTTCAGTGATGATGACGTTGCCGCCCAGCCCCTGCGCCCGCATGGCGATGCCCCGGCTGCACCAGCCGTAGCCCGCCACGACGACCGTTTTGCCCGCCAGCAGCACGTTGGTGGCGCGGATCACGCCGTCTAACGTGGATTGGCCGGTGCCGTAGCGGTTGTCAAAGAGGTGCTTGGTCAGCGCGTCGTTGACAGCGATGATCGGATACTGGAGCGCGCCCTCTTTTGCCATCGCCCGCAGGCGGATGACGCCGGTGGTCGTCTCCTCGGTCCCGCCGATAACGCCGTCCAGCGCGTCGCGGCGGCTCTTGTGCAGCGTGCTGACCACGTCGGCCCCGTCGTCCATCGTCATGTGCGGCTTGTGGTCCAGGGCCGCGTGGATGTGCTCGTAGTAGGTGTCGTTGTCCTCGCCTTTGATGGCGTAGACGGGGATCTCGTCGTAGGCCACGAGCGCAGCGGCGACGTCGTCCTGCGTACTCAGCGGGTTGCTGGCAACCAGCACCAGGTCGGCGCCGCCGGCCTGGAGCGTGCGCGCCAGGTTGGCCGTCTCCGTGGTCACGTGCAGGCAGGCGGAGAGCCGCACGCCCTTGAGCGGCTGTTCGGCGGCGAAACGTTCGCGAATCAGGCGCAGCACGGGCATTTCGCGCTCGGCCCACTCAATCCGCAGCCGCCCGGCCGGGGCCAGGTCCAAATCTTTGACGTGATATTTCATCGGGTCACTCCTTTAAACAC
>CAYTGR010000015.1:0-31602 GCA_964437445.1 uncultured Anaerolineales bacterium
CGCAAGTCGCGGCCGCCTTCCAGGCTCAACGCGGGTGGGGGCTGCCCCAGGGGCTGTTGGTCACTGCGCCGGTCCCGGTAGCAGACGAATTGCCCGCGGCCGAGGTGGAGCCGTTGATTGCGCGTGCTGTCGCCGAGGCCGAGGTGCAGGGTGTGACCGGCAAAGCCGTCACGCCGTTCTTGCTCGCGCGGCTGGTGGAGTTGAGTGCGGCCCGCACCCGGCGGGCCAATGAGAGCCTGCTGGTCAATAATGCCCGGATCGCTGCGCAGATTGCCGGGGCGCTGGCCACCGGGTGAGAGGGACCCGTGAATCCTGAAGAATATGCGATCATGTACCACGTGGAGGATACCCACTGGTGGTACAGGGGTATGGAACAGATCACACGCGCCATCGTGCAACGCTGGTATGCGCCGGGGACCGGGTTGCGTATTTTGGACGCCGGTTGCGGCACCGGGGCGGTCATGGGTTACTTGACCGATTACGGGCAGGTGACAGGTTTTGATTTCGCGGCGGAGGCGTTACATTTTTGCGGAGTACGGGACCTGCACCGGTTGACGCGGGCCTCCGTGATGGAACTGCCTTTTGCCGATGCGCAGTTTGATTTGGTAGTCAGTTTTGATGTGTTGTGTGAGCAGGCCGTGCCGGATGACAAAGCAGCGTTGCGGGAGCTCCGGCGAGTCCTGGTGCCCGGTGGCCGGTTGCTGTTACGTCTGCCCGCCTATAACTGGCTGCGTGGACAGCACGATCAGGCTGTCCATATTCGTCATCGCTATACGGCTCGTGAACTGGCCACCAGCCTGGTGGAGAGTGGTTTTGAGGTGGAGCATCTCTCCTATGCTAATATGGTGTTGTTCCCGGTGGCGGTCGCTAAGCGCTGGTCGGAACGTTTGCTCCCTCGCCAAAACTCTACTTCCGACCTGACCTTGAGCGTTGGTCCCTTTAATGGGGTGTTGCAGGCTCTGTTGGGTGCAGAGGCGCCCTGGATAGCTCGCCGGGGGCTACCGTGGGGCTTGACGGTGGTGGCGGTAGGACGCAAACCTTCATTGTCATAATTGGGTGGCCCGAGGTAGATTTTCCAAATGCAACGTCTTCCCAGTGTCAGTGCTTTTTTCCCCGCTTTTAACGATGGTGGCACTATTCCCAGTATGGTACTCACGGCGATCATGGCGCTGCGCCAGGTGACCGATGACTATGAGGTCATTGTGGTTAACGACGGCAGCCGCGACTATACGGCGCAGGTGTTGGAGGAGCTGGCGAGCCGCTACCCTGAATTGCGCGTTATTCACCATCCCCAGAATCGCGGCTATGGGGCGGCGCTGCGCACGGGGTTTGCTGCGGCGACCAAAGAGTGGCTTTTCTACACCGATGGCGATGCCCAATATGATCCGTTGGAACTGGTAACGCTGGTAGGAGCTGTCACCGATGGGGTGGATGTGGTCAACGGCTATAAGATCTCCCGCCATGATCCCCTTGAGCGTAAAATCATCGGCCGGCTCTATCATTACTTTGTGAAGTATGCGTTCGGCTTCAAATTGCGGGACGTGGATTGCGACTTTCGCCTGATCCGCCGGTCTATCTTTGATGAGATTGCGTTAGAAAGTGATAGCGGCACGATTTGCCTGGAGATGGTCAAAAAATTCCAGGATGCCGGCTATCGCTTTGCCGAAGTGCCGGTACACCACTACCACCGACAGTACGGCGTCTCGCAGTTTTTTAACTGGCGGCGTCTGTGGCGCACGGCCCGGCAACTGGCGCAATTGTGGTGGAAAATGGCAGTGCGGAAAGAGCACCTGCAAGCCACAACGCGACGAAAAAGTATGGTGGATCAGCAATCACCGGTTGCCGGGCATTAGGGGGAACTTATGGCGGATTTAGAAGTGGCCTTTGCCGGCAAACGGGTGCTCATTACCGGCGGGCTGGGTTTCATTGGCAGTAACCTGGCCCGGCGGTTGGTGGAGCTGGGGGCTGAACTGGTGTTGGTGGATTCGCTGATCCCGGCCTATGGTGGCAACCCCTTTAACATTGCCGGGATTGAGAACCGGGTGCGGGTGAACATCGCGGATGTGCGCGACGAGCACGCCACCGATTATCTGGTGCAGGGGCAGGACTACATTTTTAACCTGGCCGGTCAGGTTAGCCATCTGGACAGTATGAAGGACCCCTATACCGATCTGGAGATCAATTGCCGGAGCCAGCTCTCTATCCTGGAGGCCTGCCGCAAGTATAACCCCGGGGTTAAGATTGTTTTCTCTTCTACCCGCCAGATCTATGGGCGGCCCTATCGCCTGCCGGTGGACGAGAGCCATCCGGTGGAGCCGACCGATGTCAACGGGGTGGATAAGCTGGCTGGCGAGTGGTACCACATTGTCTATCATCGCGCTTATGGCTTGCGGACGGCAAGCCTGCGGATGACGAATACGTATGGCCCACGGATGCGGGTCAAGGATGCGCGACAGACTTTCATCGGCTGGTGGGTGCGGCAGATCGTGGAGGGGCAGGAACTCCAAATTTACGGCAACGGTCAGCAGATCCGAGATTTCAACTATGTGGACGATGTTGTGACAGCATTGTTGTTGGCCGCTGCCGACCCGGCTGCCGATGGGCAGATTTACAATCTGGGCGGCGATGAGCCCCTGAGTGTGTTGGAGCTGGCCCGGCTGTTAGTAGAGCTCAACGGCAGTGGCAGCTATCGGCTGGTGCCGTTCCCGCCTGAGCGTAAGCCGATTGATATTGGCGATTATTACGGTGATTATACCAAGATTCATACGCAACTGGGCTGGCGGCCCGGCGTTCTGCTCCGGGAGGGCCTGAGCCGCACCCTGGCTTTTTATCACGAGCATCGGGCGCATTATTGGTAAAAAGTGAAGCGAGGGGGAATGGTGATCCCAGTTTTTGATTTGCAACGCCAATATGCAATGTTGAAGCCCGAACTGGATGCGGCGATCACCGGGGTGTTGGCGCGGGGGCGGTTCATCCTGGGGGAAGAGGTCGCCGCGTTTGAGCAAGAGTTTGCGGCTTATTGTGGCGTGACCCAGGCAGTCGGTGTCGGCTCCGGGACGGAGGCGCTGCACCTGGCGCTCGCGGCAGCCGGCATTGGCCCCGGCGACGAGGTCATCACGGTAGCACACACGGCCGTGGCGACGGTGGCGGCGATTGAGCTGACCGGTGCCCGGCCGGTGCTGGTGGATATTGACCCGGTGCGGTATACCATGGATCCGGCCCAGGTTGAGGCTGCGCTTACCCCGCGCACGGTGGCCCTCCTGCCGGTGCACCTGTATGGTTGTCCGGCAGACCTGACGCCCCTGGTGGAGCTGGCCCGGCGGCGGCACCTGCTGCTGATTGAGGATTGCGCTCAGGCGCATGGCGCGCGCTATCGGGGCCGGCGGGTGGGCAGCTGGGGCGACCTGGCCGCTTTCAGTTTTTACCCGACTAAGAATTTGGGCGCCTATGGCGATGGCGGCGCCGTCGTGACGCAGGATGCGCAACTGGCCGAGCGTCTCCGCCTGCTGCGGCAGTATGGCTGGCAAGAACGCTATATCAGCCACCTCAAAGGGTTCAACAGCCGGCTGGATGAGCTGCAGGCGGCGCTGTTGCGCATCAAATTACGCCACCTGGATGCGTGGAATGCAGCGCGCCGGGCGCTGGCAGACCGCTATCATAGCTCTCTGCGGGCCAGTGGTTTGCAGCTGCCAGAAGCGCCCCCTGAGACAGAGCCGGTCTATCATCTCTACGTCATCCGCTCCCCTCAGCGCGAGGCGCTCCAGGCGCATTTGCAGGCGCGCGGGATCGGCACACTGATCCATTACCCGGTGCCGGTCCATTTGCAGCCGGCCTACGCCGACCTGGGATACAGGCCGGGCAGTCTGCCGGAGACAGAGGCCGCGGCACGGGAGGTGCTTTCGCTCCCGCTCTACCCCGAGCTGCGCGCTGACGAGCTGGAGACGGTGTGTGCGGCGGTGTTGACATTCTGTGGCCGTTCTCTTGAGCAGGAGCAGCCATGAAGCGGCCACGCTGGCAGCTGGTGGCGGCCTGGGTGGCGATTGGCCTGTTGGGAGCCGCGCTGCGGCTGGTCTTGCTTGACCGGTTGCCGCCCGGTTTGAACTACGATGAGGGCTTCAATGACTTGATGGCCTTACGGCTCTATCACGGCGCCCCGCCCCCCATCTACTGGCAGGTGGAGTTCGGTGAGGAGCCGCTGCATATCTTCCTGATCTCTTTACTGTTTCGCCTGATAGGGCCGACCCCGTTAGGCGGGAGGCTGATTTCGGCGCTGGCCGGCTCATTGACCGTGCTGACGCTGGCTTTCACCGTGCGGGAGCTCTTCTACAGTGAGCTGGGGGAAGGCCGCGCCACGGCCCTGGGCCTGCTGGCGGCGCTGAGCCTGGCGGTGCTCTATTGGCATGTCCACTACAGTCGCATTGGGATGGAGCCGCCGATGGTGCCCACGTTGGCGGTGCCGGCTTTCGGCCTGACCTGGCGGGCGCTGCGCACCCGCCGTTGGGAGACAGCGGTGGCCGCTGGCCTCTTTCTGGGGGGCACACTTTACACCTACCCGGCCAGCCGCTTTGTGCCGTTGGTCCTGGCGCTCTTTTTTGGCAGCTGGTCGCTTTTCCGCTGGCGTTTCTGGCGGGAGAACTGGCGCTCCTTTGTGCTGGTGGCGGGCGTGGCTCTGGTGGTCTTCGCGCCGCTGGGCTATTTCTTTGCCACCCATCCCGAATGGTTTTTCCGGCGAGCTGATATGGTTGCCATGAAGAACTGGCCCGGGCTGTGGCGTGAGCTAACTCATCTGTTGGGGGCCTTTTTCATCCGGGGCGACATGAATCCCCGCCATAATCTCCCTTATCGCCCCATCCTTGATCCGGTGCAGGGCGTTTTGTTTGTTATTGGGTTGTTGGCCTGTCTGGTACGGCGGCGACCTCCTTTCCTCTTCGTGCTGTGCTGGCTGAGCATTATGTTGCTGCCCAGTGCCTTGAGCAATTACGCGCCCCATTTTGGGCGAATGTTGGGGGCTGCGCCAGCCGTGGCTACGTTGATGGGGTTAGGAGCTGCCACCTTCTATGATTTGATGACCACTGCTGTGGCACACCAAAGGATGCCCGGGCGGCGGTATGCTGCTCTGGCTGCCATGGTGATACTGGCGGGCGCCTATGCATTGAGCGGCCTGCGTACAGTGCGGGATTATTTTGTCGTTTGGAGCCATGTGTCGGATCTGTTTGTGGCTTTTGACGTGCGATTGCGCTGGGTTGGCGAGTATATTGCAGCGCTGCCGCGCGATGAACGGGCTTTTTTTACACCGGTGGGGGCGGATCATCCGACGGTCATGTTTTTCCTGGACGATCACCTGGAACGGGTGCAAAGTTTCAATGGGCGGCGCTGTTTTGTCTATGATCCACAACCGGAGCAGCCCATGCATCATTTGATCATCGTCACCGACACAGAAGATCCTCATTCTCTGGCTAAGGTGCAGGCGACCTTTCCCACGGGGCAGATCGTGGCCACTCTGCCTTGGAATGGAGCTCCTTATCTGGTTGCTTATCGGACACCGGCGGGCAGTGTGGCGCAGACAGGTCCCTCGCACCCGCTGGAGCTGCATTTCTCCAACGGCGTCCAACTTATCGGCTACGACGAGCCTGAATCGCCGGGCCAACCGGGCACCCTCTTGAAATTCCGGCTTTACTGGCAATCCACAGAACCGCTCACCCAGGTCTACAAGACCTTTGTGCATTTATGGGGGACGCCACCGCCGACCGAGGGGGGGCGGATCTGGGGGCAGGAGGATGCCCAGCCGTGTGATAACAGCTACCCTTATGCCTGGTGGGTCCCTGGCGACATTGTGGTTGAAGAACGCTGGATTCAGGTCCCCCCGGAGACGCCGCCGGGGGAGTACCACCTGGTGGTGGGAATGTATCAGGATAATCAGCCGCGTTTGCCGATCACCGATGCGGCCGGCCGCTCCCTGGGTGACTTCTGGATTCTGACGCCGGTGACCATCGCCCCCGCGCCTTAGCCACCGAGCTTAGGGAGTCTTGTGTGATGCCCACAGTGACCTTCAGTGGCACAGCGTTGCAGCTGGATGGTCGCCCGGCTCTGATTCAGGCGGGCGGACTCCATTATGCTCGCCTGCCACATCCTGACTTGTGGCTGCCGGCGTTGGAGCGGCTGCGCGCCGCGGGCTACAACGCCGTCTGGCTGCCGATCCCCTGGGCCTACCACAGCCCAGCGCCCGGCCTCTACGATTTCACCGGCCCGCGCGATCTACCCCGTCTGCTGGCTGCTGCCGAGCAGGCCGGGTTGTGGCTCCTGGCCGCTGTGGGTCCCCGGATCGGTGCGGAATTGGACGCCGGTGGGCTCCCCACCTGGTTGCCGACGGTCGCCGGCACGGAGCCTGACCCGCGCTCTCTCCAGGAGTGGTGGGGGCGACTTTTTCCGTTGCTGAAGGCGCATTCTCATTTGCTGGCCGTGCTGGTGGAGCCGGCCTATGCCGGCCTGGCGCAGAGTTGGGAACTGCCGGCCCCGATCTGGCCCTGGTCGCCGCCGGCCGACCGGACGCTGCTGGCAGAGCGTGAATTGAGCTTCCCCATCACTTATCTATCCAGCGGTCCCCTGGATGGTTGGGGCGGCCCGGGCTATGAACGGCTGCGTCGCAATCTGGAGGCTGAGCATCCCCGTCCATTGGTGGCCGCGTCCCTGGCCCAGGGGCGCGGCTATTGCCTGGATCCCTTTGCGGCCGGTCTCACGTGGGGGTACTGGGGTTGCCCTGAAGTCTACACGGCTTACGGGAGTGGCGCGCCGGTGGCGGAGGGCGCAGCCCTGACGCCGGCCTACTTCCAGGCGCGGCGGTTAGCGCTGACCGCGGAGACGTTGGGCCGCGTGCTGGCAGCTTCCGAGCCCAATGCGGCCCTTTACGCTGCCGACCCCGCTGTGGTGCTGGCGGCCCGCAGCGATGGCGTGACCACCGTCGCTTGCCTGCGGGCAGGGGCTACGCCGGCGACCAGCGTACAGCTCTCGTTGCCGGTGGGAGATACCATGCTCACCACGTCGCCGTTTACGGTGCCGGCTGGCGCAGTGCGCCTGCTGCCGTTGCACTGGCCACTGGCGGGCGGGTTTCTGTTGACGACGACCCTGGAGCCACTGCTACGTTTGACGGTCGCCGGACGGCAACTGCTCGCCCTGGTCAATGAAGCCGGCGGCGATTTGCTGCTCTCCGATGATTTCCGCCCCCGTCATGCCCAGGGGCCGGTGCGGGCGTTACGCACCGCAGCCGGTCTGGAGGTGCATTTTGAGCCGGGGCGGTTGGCCTCATTCCTGCTGGACGGTCCGACCGGGCCATTGCAGCTGCTCGCCTTGGAGCCGGCCTGGGCGGAGCGCGTCTGGCCGCTGGATGACGCCTGGCGCACCACGCCGGTCTTCCCGGCGGCATGGGCGCCGGCTCCGCCAGAACCGGAGCGCGGCCTGGTCATCGGCCCGGAGCTGGTGGTGCCGCAGCCCGGCGGCGGCTATACTTTCCTATTCGGCGAGCGCGGGTTTGGCTACCGTTGGGGCCCGTGGCGTGGGAGCAACCCCCACACCTGGCTGGCCCCCCTCACCTGGGAAGCGCCGCCGGTCCTTAAAGAACCTGCTTTAGCGCCCTGGGAATCCCGTGCGGCTGCCCCTGAGGTGCAACCTGATTACGACGATCGTGCCTGGCGTGTGATTGCACCGGCTGGACCGCTGGCGCAAGAGGCCCACGGCGCAGCTGGCGGTCTGGTTTGGTATCGGGGCCGTTTTGCCGGGCCGGCCACGGCACTTACGTTGACATGCCGCCATGCTGGCGACGTTTTCCTCAACGGTGAATTGATCGCCGTGGTGAATCTTTCCGCTGGTCAGGTTTCTTCTTTTCCCACCCTGGAACCGCCCGCCCCTCAGACCATTCCACTGCCGCCAGCCTTGCTCCGCGAGGAAAACGTGATCGCCGTGCTGACCGAAAGTTTGGGCCACGCCCAACACTCCGGCGGTTTGACCGAGCCCCATGGTCTGTTAGGAGCTCTGTTGGATGGCGAGGTGCTGCTCTGGTGGCGCGTGCGCGGTGGTCTGAGCGGTGAGCGCCTGGTGCAAGGGTTTCCGGGCTTCGCCGATTGGTCGCTGGTGCCGGTTGCGGGGGCGCCGGCTGTGACTTGGCACCGGACGACCTTCACCTTCAATCGGCCGGACCAGGTGACCGCGCCGCTCTTCCTGGTGATAGAACGATTGGCGGGCAAGGCCCTCTTGTTCCTCAACGGGCTGTTGGTCGGCCGTTACTCAGAGGCGCAGGGACCGCAACGCCGGTTTTGGCTGCCGGAAGGGCTCTGGCAGCCGCGCCAGGAAAATGAGCTGCTCCTGGCCCAATGGCCACGTGGCGCCGAGCCGGGGATAGGCCGGGTGCGCCTGGAGAGCGGACCATGCCACCGAGTTTTCACTGTACCAGGGCGTAGTCAACATTGAGAAGCCAGAAGGGGCGCGGTGGCAATCATCACTGTGCACCCCTTGAAGGTACCGCTTTCCTTAAAAATTTGCTATGCTATAATAGAAGGGTGATGGGGATGTTCTAAAACAAAGTGAGGAACTGTCCCAATGACTTTAGTCTGGTGGCGTTTTCCCGCATCGTTATCGTTAGTTTTCCCTCAGAATCTGGCTGGGGTTTTACTGGCCGTACTTTATACTGTCGCCATCATTTTCTTCTTGTGGCGGTATCAAGCCGACTTTGTGCGTCTGCACCGGCGACAGTGGCTGCTCTTTGCTTTGTCTCTGTTGCTCATGGTCCCGGCCCATGCGCTCTTGATCCTTTATCGCAACCAGATGGATTTCCTGCCGGCCTACCCGGCTAATATTTTGCCGACCCCCTCTACGGCTCCGCTGTTGGGCCTGTTGCTGGTGGCAGCGGTGGCGGCCTGGTTAGGACCAGGGCCAGGGCTGGTAGCCGGTCTGGTAGCCGGTCTGGTGCGGGCCTGGTTTTATCCACTCAATCTGAACGATATTTTTGCCCTGGCTGTCTGGGGCGGCGTGGTGGGAGTCTGTCTACGGCAACCGTACCGCGGTTTGCTGTTCAACCTGCTACGCCGGCCCGTGGTGGTGTTGCCCCTGGCTACGTTGGCCTCTCTCCTTGTCCTGGGGGTGACCCGAGTGGTTGAATTGATCCCCCCTGGCGGCCTGCTGGCGGTGGATTACGCCTTTGGCACCCTTCGATCCGATGTCATCCTGCTTTTGCTGATGGCGTTGGGGCAGGGGCTGGTGCTGGAACTGTTCTTTCTCTTCCCCGGGCTGCGCCCGGCCCAACGCTCTGATGTTGTTCCGGGGTACAGCCGTTCTCTCAGGACTCGTTTTCTGGTCACCATTATCCCCCTGGTGCTGGCCAGTGTCGTCGGGTCGGTGCTGGCGGTGACCACGCGGGCGATCAGTCTGGCTCGCGACCAGGCGTTGGCCGAGATGAGCCGCAGTGCGGCCAATGCCGCGGATGGCATGGCCCATTTCTATTATTCCGGCCCCAGTTTGCTGGCGACCTTTGCTTCCAGCCTGAACATGGCGGACCTGGCTGCCAGCCGTTCCCAAATGGAGAAATATCGTGAGGCCGTGCCTTTTTTCCAGGAACTCATCCTCGTTGACAGCGCCGGTGTGGTGCGAGAATCGGTCCCTGAGCGCCAGACCGTTGATAAAAGCCTGACCCCAGAAGAGGAAATTGCCCTGCAGCAGGCGCTAGATTTTGAGATTTCGCAGGTGACACCACTAAGTCCTTTGCCCGCCGGCGAGGCGTATGTGACGTTTGTCCAGCCGATTCTTTCTGAGACCTCAGAGATCCCCCAGGGGGTCTTGCTGGGCCGGATTCAGATGCACGTCAATCCTGAGACCGAGCGGGTGTTGGAAGGGTTGCAATTCACCCGCCAGACCGGCACCGGTTTCATTTTAGACGATCGGGGATTGATCATTGCCCATCCCAAGCAGGGATCGGTGCTCCGCCCCTGGAACTCTAATCCGGAGGATGCGCAGTACCGATATAAAGTGGCCGTGGGCACCGCCTACGAGGATATTGACCTGGAGGGTGAACGGGTTTTGACTTACATGCGGCAGGTAGAGGGGACACCCTATACGGTAGTGCTGCAATTGCCCTACGCGACGGTGCTGGAGACGGCTACCGTGATTTCCAGCCCCCTGCTCCTGGTGCAGGTGATCATCGGCGCGATCTTGCTGCTGGTGATCCCCGTCTTGTCGCAGCGCATTACCCGCCCGTTGGATACCCTGTCACAGGCTGCACACCGCATCGCTCAGGGTGAGTTGGGATCGCCGGTGCGCATTTCCGGCGAGGACGAGGTGGCCCAACTGGGGCGGGCCTTTGAGCAGATGCGGCTCGGCCTGCGCGCCCGCCTGAATGACCTTTCGCTCTTGTTGCGGGTCACTCAATCCGTCTCGGCCACTTTGGACCTGGAACAAGGGGTGCTACCTGTTCTATCTGGCGCCTTGGAGCAGACCGGCGCAACCATCGCCCGGTTTGTGCTGTTGGGCAGTGGTGAGCGCATCGCGCGTGTTCTTTCGCAAGGCACCGAGGAACCGGCCTTTGGGTCAATGGATCGCGCCTTTGCTACCGCCCTGGCCCGGCGGCGCGATCCGCTGGTGATCCCGGATCTCCAGCGGACCGGGGCGGGCGGCTTGCCGTCCAGCCGGCTGCGGAGCGTGGCGGCTTTCCCGCTGCGCACCAAGGAGCGTACGGTGGCAGTGCTCTGGGTCGGGGCCGAGGAAGCCAATGTCTTTGACGAGGTCCGCATTAACTTTTTGAACACGCTGGCCGGTGAAGCTACCGTTTTGGTGGAGAACGTCCGCCACTTTCAGGCTGCTGAGGGCGGACGGCGGCGGCTGGCGGCGATTCTTGCCAGCACCAGCGATGCCATTCTGGTTACCGACCAGGAGGGCCGTCTCCTGTTGATCAATCCGGCGACACAACGCCTTTTGGGATTGGATGAGTCGTGCTATGGCCGGGCCATTAACGAATTGGGCCTGCCGGCCTCCTTGGAGACTGTCCTTAGCCGTCCCGAGGCCGACCAACCGGCCCCGCCGTCGGTGGAGGTCGCTTTGGACCGGCGGACCTTTGTAGCCAGCATCGCTCCGATCATGACCGCCGAGGGGCAGGCCATGGGCCGGGTGGCGGTTTTGCGGGACGTGACGTATTTTAAAGAACTGGATGAAATGAAGTCAGACTTCGTTTCCACCGTCTCGCACGATTTGCGCGCTCCGTTGACTTTTATGCGCGGTTACGCCACCATGTTGACCATGGTGGGGGAACTCAATGAAAAGCAGCACGAGTATCTCAATCATATCCTGGAAGGGATTGAGCAGATGAGCGCCTTGATCGGCGATCTGCTCAATCTGCGCCGGATTGAGGCCGGAGTCGGCATTAAGCAGGAGCCGTGCCGCCTGGGGGTGGTGTTGGTGGAGGCCGTGGATACCATGCGCGCTCGCGCCGCCGCCAAGGGGATCACCCTGGGGTTGGAGCGGGCCGAGGGCTCGCCGACCATCATCGGGGACCGCACTCTGTTGCGCCAGGCCATCGGCAATCTGGTGGATAATGCCATTAAGTACACCGCGGCCGGCGGGCAGGTGCGCGTGGGGTTGGAGGTGGCGAGCCAGGAGGTGATCGTGCGGGTGGCCGATACCGGCATTGGGATCGCCCCTGAGGATCAGGTGCGGTTGTTTGAAAAATTCTATCGCGTCAAACGGCGCGAAACGGGTGAAATCCCCGGCACCGGCCTGGGGTTAGCGTTGGTCAAATCCATCGTGGAGCATCACGGCGGCCGGGTCTGGGTGGAAAGCGAAATGAACAAGGGTACCATCTTCTACATTGCCCTGCCGCTGCCCCCTGAGGGTAAACCATAAGTGCCGGTAGACAGAGGGACGGCCGGACAGAGGGGACCCCTGGCTTTCCTGTGGGTTGAGACAGGGAGATGACCATGGCGATCAACTGGGGCCCGCTGGCTTTTTTCCTGCTGGTGCTGGCACTGTTTCTCTTTTACCTGGCCCGCCGTACCCGCGCCGCGACGGGGCTTCCCCGGGGTCGGGTGATCTATGCCGATACCGGGCGCTGGGAGCAGCTGGCGCAGCCCCTGGTCTCCCGGCGCTTGGGATTGATCGGTCGTCCCGATTACCTGGTCGCTGATGGGCTGGATGTCCTGCCGGCGGAGGTCAAATCCCATGCCGCTCCCGCGCAACCTTACCCCTCTCACGTCATGCAGCTGGCGGCTTACTGCGCGCTGGTCGCCGAGACCTACGGCCGCCGTCCCTCGCACGGCATCCTGCGCTATGCCAACACTACGTTTGAGGTCCCCTTTACGCCGGCGCTGGAAACCCGGCTGGCGGAGATCCTGACGGCCATGCGGGCCGATCTGGCGGCTGGCGATGCCCCACGCGACCACGACGATCCCCGACGTTGCCAGGCCTGTGCCTACCGCGATCTCTGTCCCGAATCCCTGGCCTGACCTATGTTGATTTTGGACCTCAAGCTGACTCTCTTTCTGATACTCCTGTTAGCTGCCGCAGCGATCTGGGGAGCTGTGCGCTGGGGGCAACACCGGTCCGCGGCTCCGACCGGCTTGGCACCGACGTTGGAGCTGGCCCCCTTTGGGCTGGCCCTGTTGGAGGGGACCCAGGTCCGCTACGCCAACGCCTGCGCTCGCCGTCTGCTGGAGCTGCCGGCGGTCTCCGGCTCGCTCCCCGATGCGCCGTGGCTGGACGTCCTGGAGAGCGATCGGACGGCCGCGCGCGCCGACGGTCGTGGGGCCGGCCGCTACCGGACGGTGCCGGCTCAGCCCGCCACGCCCTTTGCCACCGGGGAGCGGGTGATCCGCTGGTGGGTCGCGCCGGCCGGCCCTCAAGATCTGCTGTTCTTGTTAGACATTACGGCACAACAGGAAACAGAAGAGGCGGCCCGCTATCTGATCCATGACCTTTCTCACGAACTGCGCACACCGATAGCGACCATCCTCACCCACAGTGAAATCTTAGGGCTCTCCGATCTTTCCGAAGAGCTGCGCGCCCAGTCACTCCGATTGTTGAAAGAGGAGACCCAGCGGATGGCCCGGCTCGTCAACGATATGTTGGAACTGGGACGTCTGGAGATGAGCGTTGAGCTGGTGTGCCGCCCGTTGGATTTGCTGGCGCTGGCAGAAGAGGTGGTGCTCCAGAGCACCCCGCGGGCGGCCGAACGGGGTATCGCCCTCACGCTGGAGGCTGAAGACCCGTTGCCGCCCGTCTTAGGCGATGCGGACCGCCTGAAGCAGGTCTTCCTCAATTTGCTGGACAACATTTTCAAGTATTGCCGGCCGGGCGACCGGGCCATGATCTCTTTGCGGCGTGGATTCGGTGGAGTGATCTGTACCGTCCGCGATACCGGCCCTGGCATCCCGGCCCGCCATCTGCCTCACGTCGCTCGCCGGTTTTACCGGGCGGCGCCGAAGGATGTGCCGGGCAGTGGCCTGGGATTGTCACTCGTGGCCGAGATCCTGCGCCGGCATGACAGTCGCCTGGAACTGAAGAGCTACACCGAGGGCGAAACGGGAACCTGGGCGCAGTTCCAGTTGCCGACGGTGGCCGGCGAGACCGTCAAGCGCGGGGAGGCACCTCCTGAAGTAGGAATTACCTCAGGGCTGCCAGGGGAGCATTAAATGGCGCGTAAACGGTGGATGTTGCTGCTTATTCCCGTTTTGTTAGCCGCCTACTGGCTGCTTCCCATCCACGGGCAGGTGGTAGTGTTGACGGGAACCGCCGCGCCCTGGTCCTGGCCGCAGCTGCGGCTGGATCCACCCGTGCCTCAGCCGGGTCAGGCCGTGACCGCTTATGTGACCGATGGGCAGCCCTGGGCTTTCGTGTTGTTGACGGTGGCCGGAGAGCCCCTGGAGCAGGCCGAATGGCACAATACGGCCAGCGGTATCTGGACCTGGACCTGGCACTTTACTGCGCCGGTTAGTCCTGACTATGAGGTCATTTTCTACCACGATTGCGCCACCGGCTGCGTGGAGCGGGGCCGGCTGGTGGTCGGAACGCCTCCCACGGTCAGCCCGGCGGGGCTGCCGACCAAACTGGGGCTGGTGATGCCCAGCCCGACCCGTGATTGGCACGGTCGCAGCGGCTGGGGCGTGGAGCTCACCTACGCCCGGCTGGCTGAAGCGGATTACTGGGGAGCGGATAGCCTGGCCGCGCGGGTGCAGCGTGACACGGCTCAGGGATTGCGGGTCCTGGTCCGCGTAGATTATGCTCAGGGCCAGAGTTTGCCGCCGGCGGATGATTATCTGGCTTTGACGGAATATCTGGCCTATCTGCAACGCCTGGCCCGTGATGCGCGCCTGCAAGGGGTATACGGCTACATCATCGGCAGCGATTTCAACACGCGGGAGGCCAACACGCTGACCTCGGATCATTGGGTGACACCGGAATGGTATGCCCGTCTGTTCAACGGGTACGGTGAGCCGCCGCTGCACACCGATAACGCAGTGCAGGTGATTCGGGCCGCGAATCCCAGGGTGCGCGTCCTGGTCGGACCGGTGCGCCCCTGGAACACGGATCAGGGTGGCTCCGGCGAGGACTATCCGGCCGCGTCCTGGCTGGACTATATGGCGACGCTGGTGCAACGGTTGGATGAGGGCGCTCGCGCCAAGGCGGCGGCCGGGATTCCCCTGGCCGCGCCGGACGGTTTTGACGTGCAGGCCCCCGGTCGGCCGGCCGCGCCCGAGCTCGCCGGGCACGCGCGCGCCGATGAGCCGCGGCTGGCATTGCCGCGCGCGGCCTGGGGTGGAGCCCAGGTGGGGTTCCAGGTTTACCGCGACTGGTTGAAGATCATCAACGCCTCCGAAACCATGCGCGGGCTACCCATCTACATTGTCTCTACCAACACCTTTGACCGCGAGGCAGGCGTCCCCCCGGCTCAAAACTATCCGCAGGGCTGGTTGACCACCGCGTTAGGGGTTGTCAATGCCGAGCCACAAGTGCAGGCCCTCTGCTGGTTCCTGGACGAGTTCCCCCACAGCGAGCAATGGGACTACTTCAGCCTGACACGCCACCCGGGACGGTTGGTGGACGCGGCGGAGGAATTTGATTGGCTATTGCGGGAAGAGCCGTAGCCGTTGGGGGCTATGCGGTGGACTGGCTAAGACGGGGAGGCGCGGGTGGCGGACAAAATTCGTGTCCTGTTGGCGGATGACCATCCTGCTTTGCGCATGGGGCTGGGGGTGCTGTTGAACCGCGTCCCCGATCTGGGCGTGGTGGGGGAGGCTGAAAGCGGGGAGGAGGCCCTGGCGCTGCTGGAGACCTTAGCGCCCGACGTGGCGGTGTTGGATTGCCAGCTGCCCGGTCTGGAAGGGGCGGCCGTAGCGGCCACCGCGCGGCAGCGGGGCTGGCCGGTCCGCATCCTGGCCCTCAGTGCCTACGACGACGATCGTTATCTGTACGAGATGTGGGCCGCCGGGGCCGTGGGCTATCTGCTCAAAAATGAAGCGCCCGGCCAGATTGTGGCGGCCGTGCTGGCGGCAGCGCGCGGCGCCTCCCTCTGGTCGGCGGAGCAGGAGCGCCGCGCTCGCCGTTGGCAGGCGGAGGTGGCGCGGTTGCGGGCCAGTCTCACCGACCGTGAGCGCGAAGTCCTGTTGCAAATGGTGGCCGGGTTGAGTAATAAAGAGATCGCTGTCGCCCTGGGGGTCACTGAACGGACCGTGGAGTTTCACGTGGGGAACATCCTGCGTAAACTGGGGGTGATTTCGCGGGTGGAAGCGGCGGTCTGGGCCAGCGTGCACATGAAAGATGGCCATTCTTGACATTCAAGCTCCTGCATGGTATTATTTAGACGCAGGTCTAATAAAATTTATTGCGCGGCATGGCGTGGGCATAGGTGTCGTTTGGACGTTTTGACGATCATCCGCAGGACTTTGAGGAGCTTTTTATGATGGGAACTCAGGCCACAATTCTGGTGATTGATGACGATCACGAAATCCGGAATATGTTGAAGATGGCGTTGAGTGCCGAGGGGTTGAACGTCATTGTGGCTGAAGACGCCGTGGCCGGGTTACGGGCGGCTTACCAGTATCATCCCAACGTGATTTTGCTGGACATTATGATGCCTAACGTGGATGGGTACGAGGCCTGCCGCCGCTTGCGGGAGATGACTGACGTGCCCATCATCTTTGTGACCGCTAAGGGCAGCATTGAGGACATTGTGCAGGGCTTCTCCTTAGGGGCTGACGACTATATTGTCAAGCCATTTAACATCTCTGAATTGAAATGCCGGTTGCTGGGCTCCCTGCGACGTCCCGGTGAAAAGGGACATGCCAAGCCGGAGGTGCTTTTTCCGGCCCCGGCGGTCATGCTGGATTGTGGCCGCCACGAACTGGTCATTGAGGACCGGACACTCTATTTGACGCCCAAAGAGTTTGAGATTTTGCGCCTGTTGATCCGGCATATGGGCAAAGTGCTCAGTGCCGATACCATCCTGGCCCAGGTGTGGGGCCCGGAGCGGGTCGGTGAGCCGGATTTGGTCAAGCAATACATTTACCGGCTGCGCCAGAAACTGGAACAGGACCCCAATGCCCCGCGTTACATCCACACAGTATGGGGTGGGGGATATTATTTTGAGGCAGATAACTCTCTCTGGTGAGAAGAGCACGGTCAGAGCTGCCCATCGCGCCCCTGGAGTGGGGCGCGATTTTTTTCGTGAGCGCTTCATCTGGAATGGGGCGTTACAGCGGGCAGGTCTATGAAGAACAGGCTGCCTTTGCCGATTGTGCTCTCTACACCGACCCGCCCGCCTAACTTTTCGGCGATTCGCCGCACGATGGAAAGCCCCAGTCCGTAGCCCTTGAGCGTGACCTGGCTCAGTTGGGTGAACGGCACGAACAACCGGGCTTGCTCTTCCGGGGGGATGCCCTGGCCGTTGTCCTGAATCCAGAAACGGATCAGGCCGTCTGGCTGAACGGTGGTGCCGAATTCCACCCGCGGTGGGCGTCCCCCATACTTAATGGCATTGCTGAGATAGTTCACCCACACTTCTTCTATCCAGGCGGCGTAACCGAGCGCCAAGGGCCACTCGGCAGGCAGGATGACCTCGGCCTCCGTTTGTTCAATCAGGTCCCGCAGCCGTTCCAGGGCGTTGGCCACGAGCGGCCCCATGGCGATAGGGCTAACCTGCACCGCGGCTTTGCGCACCTGAGATAATAATAGCAGCTCATCAATAATGTTGCTCATTTTGTGAGCGCTGCGGGTGATGACGGCCAGGTTCTCCCCTATTTCCTGGGGATCCATGGTATCGTGGTAGGCTTCCAACGCTTCGCTGTAGCCTAAAATCAGGCTCAGGGGGTTCTGCAGGTCGTGGGCCACCGTGTGCGCAAAGGCGTCCAGCTCGTCATTTTGGGCTTGCAGCTCAGCGTTTAATTGCTGGAGTTTCAGCAGATCGGCGAAGCGAGCCATGGCGATAGTGATGGCCCGTTCCAGTTCGCGCGGGTTGGACGGTTTGAGCAGGTAAGCCCCTACGCCGGCGGCACTGCTTTCCTTGAGGAATTCCGACGTCTCAAACGCTGTCAGTACGACGATCGGGGTGGGGCAGCGCTTGTTGATCTGGCGGGCGGCTTCAATGCCGTTCATGTCGGGCATCTGAATGTCCATCAGCACTACGTCGGGCTGCAGAGTGCTCGTCATCTCTACCGCTTCATGTCCATTGCTCGCTATCCCCACGCTGGTGTATCCGATGTTCTCCAGGTGTCCGCGGATCATTTCACCGACCAGGTAATTGTCTTCGGCGATTAACACGCGAATGGTTTTGAGCTCTTTCATGGCTGGGTTTCCTGTTTTTCGGGCTTGAAGCGGATGACGGTGACTGCTCCCGGATCGTTGTAGAGTACTAACTCGCCCCGGAGGCTCTTGCGGACAATTTCCTGCAACAGCTCCAGGCCGACCCCATGACGTTTCAGGCGCAGAACTTCTTCTGGATAACCGGGGCCATTGTCACGAAATTCAAAGTAGACCTCTTCGTTGTTGTCCTTGATCGTGATCTGGATTTTCATGACCTTGGTGGCCGTCTCCGCCTGTTTGAGGGTGTTGGTGGTCAGTTCGTTGATGATCAATGCCAGGTTGTGAGCCTGGTCCGGCGTGACGGTGACCGGGGAGGGGGTGATGTGGACAATGATGTCCCGGCCTACGGGTAAGGCGCGCAGCGAGGAATGAATGACCTGGTTGGCCAGCTCGGAGAGTGGCAGGGGGGCCCACTCTGAGGCTGAAAGCATAGTGTGTACCGTTGCCAACCCCTGGACCCGGCCGATCAGGTCGTTCATGGTGGATTCGTAGGTATCGGTATCGCTGCGACCTTTCAACCGCCGGCGCTCGGCATAGAGGACGCCGATGATCGCCGAGAGGTTGTTCTTGACCCGGTGGTTGACCTCACGCAGGAGCGCTTGTTTAGTCTCGGCGTCTTGCCGGGCCTGGGCGTAGAGCCGGGCGTTATCTATCGCCATGGCGGCGGTCACTGCCAGTGGCTCCAGCAAAGTCAGATCGGCCTCGTTGAAGCGGTAGGGTTGAGTATCCACTACCTGGAGCGCCCCAATGACCCGGTTTTTGACCCGCAGCGGGATCGTGAGGATGGAAGCCAGCGGCTGGCCGGCCTGCTCGTCCAGCTTGTGAAAGTGGCGTGGATCGGCTTGTGCGTTGCCCACGATGGAACTCTCGCCGGTCCGTACGACCCAACCGACAAAACCCTCGCCCGGTGCTAAACGCCACTGCCGCACCGTGTCCTTTTGTGGACCGGTGGCGGCCCGGCAGGCCAGCTCCCCGTTCGGTTCCTCAAGCCAGACCGAGCTGGCGATCACTTTGAGCAAGCGACGGACTTCCTCCAACACGGTGTTCAGCGTTTCGTCCAGGTCCAACGTGGAGATCATGGCCTGGCTGGCCCGATAGAGCATGACCAGCTCACGGTTACGTTGCCGCACTGCTTCTTCCACGTGCTTGCGCTCCGTGATCTCCCGTTGAGCGGCTTCGTAGAGCCAGGCATTTTCAATAGAAATGGCCAGCAGATCGGCCATGGATTGTAACACGGTGACATCTTCGTCGGAAAAAGCCGCCGCTTCTTTGCTTTGCACGGTCAACGCGCCAATACACTGTCCCCGGCTGATCAGCGGCAGCGCCAGTTCGGAGCGGGTTTCGGGTAGATAGGGGTTATCAAAACGGATGGCCTCTTTGCCCACATCCAGGGCGATCCGGGGTTTGGCGTTGGCGATGCACCAGCCGATCATGGAATTTCCGCCCACTTCCAGCTGATGGCCAGCGAGGAGCATCTGTTGGCCGGCAGTGCCGGTGCCGGCGATCAGCACTGCCTGGTTGGTGTTTTTATACCAGATAAAGATGCCGACATAGTAAAAATTAAACCGGTCCCGGATTAAATTGACCGCTTGAAACATCAGCAGTGCCGGGTCCAGGATCATACTGGCCTGTTTGGAGATCTCGGCCGCGGTCTGGAGCTGGATGTTGCGATAGTGATGCAGATTGGACCCAGGATCAGGGCCTGGCGATGGAGCGGGGGCCGGGGCAACCGCCTGGCGCTGGGGCTGCCCTGGCTGCTCCTTCAGCGTTTGCAGGAGGGTCTGCAAGGTTTGGAGAGCTTCGGCCAGCAAAGGGGGAGAAAGATCCGGTGCGGCCGGCGCTTGTTGGCATAGCTGCTCCAGCTGTTGGCACGCTATGGTCAATTGATCTTCCAAGGACTGATCCTGGCCCATGCTTCTAAGCCGATCCTGTGTCCCGGAGATCGCTTAACCCTGGCGTGCACAATAACTCCTCAGCAACCCAAGCAACCGGTGCTCTTGGCTGAGGAGTAGCCACGGCTGGCTTCATTCCCGGGACAACACCTTACTAATATCAACCAGGATATCCTGCGGGCGGAAGGGCTTCGTGACGTAACCATCTACGGCAGCCGTTTCCAAAGCCAACCGGCGATCCATCAACCCGGCCCGCACCGTTACGATGATGACCGGAATGTCTTTGAGCTCCTCGTCGGCTTTCATCTGCCAGTAGACTTCCCACCCGCTCATGACCGGCAGCATCAAGTCCAGCAATACCAGGTCGGGCTTGAGCTCCCGGACGCGGGAGAGACCTTCGGCGCCATCGGTGGCCCCGATGACCTCATACCCGGCTCGCCGCAGAATTAGCTTGATAAGATTGATCAGCTCCGGTTCATCTTCAATGTAGAGGACGATTTTTTTCTTTCCTTCTTCCTGTTTGGTTGGTTCTGCGTTGGCGGTTTCCATGCTGTTCGTCACTCCTTGTAGATACCTTGGATGTCCCGACCATAAGTGCCTTCGGGTGTCTCTACGATGATGTAGTAGAACGATTTTGTCACCGGGTTCTGCTCCAGAAAAGTTTGGGCCGCAGCCGCATCGGGCCCCTGGTAAATCTGGTAAGTCAATATACTTCCCATTTTACTCTGATGTTCTTCCCTGACAAATACCACCTGGCCTGGACAGGGGGTTTTTGCCTTAGGGCCGAATGGTGGCCAATTCCTGAACCATCCTTCCCAAAATTTCATCGTGGAATTCCTGATCAACTGTTGGCGGCCCAGCCGAGGCTTTCCAGACCGATCTCGAAGGTGGGACGCCACAGCGAGGGGGATTCCAACAACATTTTCAGGTAAGTAAAGGCCGGACCGGGTCGCATGGCCCAGGAACGGAACGCCCGGCGCGCCCAGGCTTCCAGCTCCTCGGCCCGCAGCTGGGGGTAATCCAACACGGTGGAACGATCCATGTCCACCTGTTCCCAGCGGGTACCGGGGCGGAACCACCCTTGTTCCACCACCTCAAAGAAGAACGGCGTGCCGGGGTGCGGTGCCGCGATGTGAAACAGTGCCAGGTCCAGGGGGAGCCGTTTGGCAAACTGGATTGTTTGCTGGATGGTCTCCTCCGTTTCACCGGGCAGGCCGATGATGAAATAGCCCCAGTTACGGATCCTGGCCTGGTGCGACCAGCGCAGCGCCTGCTCCACTTGTGCTAACGTGATGCCTTTGCGCACGCGCTTCAGGATCTCTTCGTTGCCGGATTCAATCCCCCATGAGATCATCCAGCAACCGGCCTGGCGCATGGCGCGCAGCATTTCTTCGTCCACGAAGTCCACGCGGCTGTTACAGGTCCAACGTACCTTCAACTGGCGCTCCTGGATCAGCTGGCAAAGGCCCATCACCTGTTCGCGGCTGATCGTGAACAGATCGGCGTACATGTGGACGTCGTGTACGCCCAGCTGAAGCAACAGCTCAATCTCTTGCAGGATGTTCTCAGGCGAGCGGAAGCGGACGGTACGCCCGTAGGAAACGTGCTTGATGCAGAACCGGCAGCCGGCCGGGCAACCGCGGCTGCTCACCAGGAAGGAATAAGGCCCGCCTACCAGGGGCGCCTTGTATTTTTGCAGCGGCAACAGGTCGTGCCGGGGCAAAGGCAGATCATCCAGGTGCCGGATGAAAGGACGGTCCTCGTTCATGACCAGCGCGTCCCCCTGCCGCCAGACCAACCCTTTAATGTGGGGCAGGCGCTCCGCCGGGGCACAGGACCAGATGGGAACCCAGTCCGGGTCGGCGTCGCTGAACAGCTTGTGCAAGCGTTGCTGAAATTCCGGCGTTATGCCTTCTCGCTCCCAGGGGTCTCCTGCGGTGGTATCCAGCGCGTCTACCAGCTCGCGCAGGGTCAGTTCCGGCTCGCCCCGCAGGACGAAATCCAGCACCGGGAACGCGCGCATCGTCTCGCCGGGGATGGGGGTGACATGCGTACCGAAGGCAATCGTCCGCGCGCCCCGGCTGCGCGCCAGAAAGACCCCGTACATGTCGTTTTGCAGGGTGGGGGCGGTGACCTGAGTGACGTAGTAGCGGGGACGTTTGGCATCCAGCAGGCGCTCAAATTCGGCCCAGGTCATACGATGGGGGATCGCGTCAATGACGTCCACCCGATAATCGGGGAAAAGGGCTGCCATTTGGGCCAGGCTGACCTGCGACCAGATCATCCCTTCGCGGGAGCGGCGGCCCACCCGGTGCTGGCTGCGAATCCAGATGCCACCATCGGGGGCCGGCGGGTTGACAAAAAGGATGTCCACCGCTTCCGGTGGGCGGCGATCTATCCCCGCGCGGACGGCCTGATCAGCATTGGGAAATTCAGGCCCGGGGACAGACTCGCGAATCCCGGCTCCAACATTTACCCCTCGCATGGTCGTCCCTCCAAATCCTGTACCACCTGAATCTCACGGCTGCTGAGCTCGCCCAGCACTTGTATGATAAGCCAAAACAGACTGAATTGCAAGCCTACCAGGATGGCCATCGCGGCCGCCAACAGCCAGAACCAGAGCCGCTCTACCGGCCAGCCGCTCAGCGCAAAGCCGAAACTGCCGATCCCCAGGATCAGGCCGGCCACGATAGCCAGGAACCCCATCCAGCCGAAGTTGCGCTCCAGCGGTCGCTTGAAGAGCGGTTTACCGAACAGGCCCTGGCGGATCGGCTCTTTGTGGAAGAGGGAGACCAGATAGTTAAACGTGGCCCCCAGCGAGAAGAAGGTGACCCCCGACACCGCGCACAGCCCCGCCAGGAAAACGCTGATGATGCCGCCCGGCCCTAATTGGGTCACCCCGGAGAGCCGCAGCCCGACGATGCCTAACCCGATCAGGAGCGCAATCGCGACCAGGGCCACGCCTATCCCGCCCAGGATGCGGACCGGATTATAGTTGAGGGCGGTCCAGATGATCGTCTTCAGGAAGCGAACGCCATCGCGGACGACGCTCAGCTTGGAGCGGCCCACGCGCTCCTTGTAGGGGATCGGCACCTCGCGGACGGTCATCGTCTCATGGAGCGCCCGGGTGCTCATGACCGGTGTGAAGTTCAGGCCATCGGGTAGGGGGTAGAGCTTGGCGAGGGCCTCGCGCCGGATCACCCGCATGCCGCTGGCGCTGTCGCTGATCCGTTGCCCGCTGACCAAACTGACCAGGTTGGCGAAGATGAAGTTACCGATGCGGCGGACGAGCGGCATTTCGCTTTCCGCCCCGGCCATGCGGGAGCCCACCACCAGATCCACGTTTTCTGTCAGGGCCACCTGGCAAAGCGCAGGGAAATGCTCAGGGGGGTAGGTGCCGTCAGCGTCCAGGAACCCTAACAGGTTGCCCTGAGCTTTGTTGAAGCCGGTCTTGAGGGCCGCGCCGTAGCCCTGGTTGACGATATGCCGCACCAGCCGGACGTCTGGGTAGCGGGCAGCGATGGCAGCCGTCTGGTCGCGGGACCCATCGTCCACCACGATCAGTTCCATATCATCCACGCCGGCCGCGCCCAGGGAGGGGCGAATGGCCAGGACGCGCTCAATGATTTGGGCGATCCCGCGCTCTTCGTTATAAGCCGGGATCACAACGGAAAGGACATTCCCCATCACAGCCTCCGGTATACACTCACTCTTTGTTCTTTCACTCTGTGGCGTGATTTTCGGTTCCCAATGATTTGATCACACGGGCGGGCACCCCGCCGACCAGCGTGTGCGGGGGCACATCATGGGTGACGACTGCGCCCGCGCCGACCACGGCCCCGGTCCCCACATGCACGCCATCTAACACGATGGCGCCCGCGCCGAGCCAGGCCCCATCGTCAATGGTGATGCCCTGGGCGCTGATGCCCTGCTGCATGATTGGGCGGGAGCGGTCGCCAAACAGATGGTCAATGGCCAGGATTTGCACGCCGGGCGCTAACAGCACGGCCTCGCCGATGTGAACCCCGCCCTGGCCCCGGATGATACAGGACTCACCGATGAAGCCGTTGCGCCCCACCCAGATGCCGGAATTGGGCAGCTCGCGAAAGTTGTAGACGTGCAGCTCGCTCCCGTGCATGATAAAGGTGTCGTCACCCACAAAAATTCCCTGGGGACAGGCGTGTAAGTAAACCCCGTAGTCCAGGTAGACGTTGCGTCCCAGGTGGATGTTGCCTGGCATACACAGGCGGACGTGATCTTCCACTACCGGCAACCCCTGGCTGTGCAAAATCAGCCGGTAGGCGAAGGCCCGCAGGCCGATACCGATCAGCCCGGGGAGGCCACGCAGAAAGCAGAACAGGGTTTGTTCCAGTATGTAACGTCCCACGCTGGTAGATTGCCCCGCCAGGTAGTAGCGCAACCGGCCGCGCCGGGCGGCGCTGGCGCTGGCATCCGCCATCTCTGAAGTGACGGCCTGGGGACGGGTCACCATGGATCGGCACTCCTGTCGTAACTCAGCAACCGCAGAGGGGGACGCAGACAATTTTCTTGCCGGAGAATTGCGTCGACTGCGGCGCTCAAATCTGATACCATTTTGAAGTCCCGTTCACCATGGGTCCAGCAGCGATAAAGCTGCTGCCAACCACGCCCGGTGAGTACCAGATAACGCCACCGGCAACCGGCCGCTTTGCCGGCCAGGAGATCCGACTCGGCATCGCCGACCAGATAGGAGTTGGCCAGCTCCACGCTCAGATCCCTGGCCGCCTGGAGCAACATCCCCGGTTGTGGCTTGCGGCAGGAACACTCCTCCTCGGGCCGGTGCGGGCAATAGTAGATGGCATCAATGCGTCCGCCGGCCGCTTGAACTTCAGCCACCATCCGGGTGTGGATCTCCTCCAGCGTTTCAACTGAGATCAGCCGCCGGTTGATCACTGCCTGATTGGTCACGACTATGATCCGCAAGTGGGTGCGGGCCAGCTGTTGCAGCGCGGGCAGGACATGGGGTAAAAAGGTGAACTCTTCCCAGCTCTTGACGTGATCCTCACGGTTTTGACAGATGACTCCATCCCGGTCCAGGAAGACTGCCCGCACACCATTGGACAGGGGGTTGAAGATCCTCCACCGGGCCTGATCCTGAGTGCCTCGTGGCCACGGTCGGCACGAGGTGGCTGTTCCGCTAATAGTCATGGCTTTCTCCGTCTTGGTAGAGCGCTTCGGGCTTGGCCGAATCTTTTGCACAGAGCGGCGTTTCACCGGTTGAGATTGAGCTCAGGCAACCTTGACAAAGTCCAGCGGAGTGATGGATTCGGCCGGCATGGGGACGCGGCCCAACTGGCCGGTTTGCCAGGGAAACGCCTGCAATACCTGAACGCCTTCGCGTTCCAGGCCAAAGGGACGGCGTTGCAGTCCCAGTGCCTCCAACGCGGTAGTCACGGCCGCCTGGCAGGATTCCGGGCAGTAGAGGAGCATGAAGCCGCCCCCGCCGGCTCCGGTGATTTTGCCGCCGACCGCGCCAGCGCTGCAGGCGGTCTGGTAGCACTGATCCAAAAAGTCATTGCTGATGCCTTCCACCACGTTCCGCTTTTGTAGCCAGGAATGGTGCATTAACATCCCAAAGGCCTCCAGGTCGCCCCGTTCCAGGGCGGTCTTCATCTCCTGCCCCAGGGTTTTGATGGCATCCAGCCGGCGGAGCGTGGCCGCATCCCGGTTGTGGCTGGCCTGGCGCTGGCGCTTGAGGATGGTGGATGACTGGCGGGACGTGCCGGTGAAGAAGAGCATCAGCCGCTTTTCCAGCGTAGTCCGGGTCTCCTCGGAGACCTTAAGCGGTTCCACCGTCACCCCGTTGCGGTTGAAGGTGATGGCGTTTAGTCCACCGAAGGCGGCCGCATACTGATCTTGTTTGCCGACCGGCATCCCCATCTTTTCAATTTCAATGTAGCAGGCCAGTTCGGCGACCTCGGCCGGCTCCAGGTCCAGGCCGCACCAAAAGGCCAGGGCCTTGACCAGGGAGACGGCGACGCTCCCAGAGGAGCCCAGGCCGGTCCCGGGTGGAACCTGCGTCGCCATGAAGATGGTCATCCCCCCCTGCACGTTGAAGTAGTAGGTGATCGCTTTCGGGAGTTGGAGGTCGCTGTTCCAGATCAGATCCTCACAGATGGGGCGTTGGGTATAGGCCCGATAATCGGCGGAGATAATCCGCACCTCATCATCGGCTTTGGTGGGTGTGAGGATCGTATAAGCATAATAGTTAATGGCGGTACTGACGACAAAACCCCCGTATTGTTCGTAATAGTCCGGCAGGTCGGTACCGCCCCCGCCAAAACTGACCCGCACCGGTGCCCGTGCCAATATCATCGTATTCCTCCTATGACCCAATCAGTAAGCGCCGTGCCCGCGCAGGACAGCCAGCACGGTATTGAGCAGAATTTTGATGTCTAACCAGATGGTATAGTTGCGAATATATTGCATATCCAGCCGCACCCGATCCTCATAGGAGAGATCCGACCGCCCGCTGATCTGCCACAGGCCCGTCATGCCGGGTTTAACGGTGACCAGGTTGTGTTGCCAACGCCCGAAGTGTTGTAATTCGCCGTAAGTGATCATGCGCGGCCCCACCAGACTCATCTGTCCAAAAAGGACGTTCCACAGCTGGGGCAGCTCGTCCATGCTGAACCGGCGCAGGACGCGACCAATGCGGGTGATGCGCGGATCATCCTGCACTTTGCCGCTGGCATTCCACTGTAGCCGCAGCTCTGGATGAGCCCGGAGGTAGGCTTCTGCGTTCGGGATCATGGTGCGGAACTTGAAGGCGTCAAATTCTCGCCCGCCCAACCCGACGACCCGGCGGCGGTAGATAACCGGTCCCGGTGAACTGAGCTTGATCAGGATAGCGATGAGGGCGAAAAGCGGGGAGAGGATCAGCAACCCCAGCAGCGCGCCGACCCGGTCCAGAATGGCCTTGAGCACGGCATCTACCCCGGTGATGCGGGTGCGATTGAGGCTGATGAGCGGGACGAACCCAATCTCGTTGACCCGCGCCCCGGTGGTGAAGAGCTCGTACAGCCCGGAAGAAAGGTGAATCCGCACGGTGTTATCGGTGCCCCAGTCGCGATACAGGTTCAGCAGCTCCTCCCGCTTCATGGCCGTGGGGATGATGATAATGTCCTTGACGCGCAGGCAGCCGATCAAGTTCGCGAGCCGGTCTGGCGTGCCGAGGACGGGAAATCCGCTCACATTCATCCCGGGCCGCCAATCGGCATCCACAAATCCCACGACCTGAATCCCGGCATGGGGGTTAGCCTGGAATTGGGCGGCGACCTGTTGTCCCTCTTCGCTGGCTCCCACAATCAGGACCCGCCGGCAAAGATAACCGCGCTCCCGCAACCCAAAGACCAGACGGCGGAAGAGAAAGCGGGCCGCGCCGGTGGTTGTCAATCCTAAGGCCCAGGTGATCAACAACCAGCCACGGGAGATCTGTTGTTCGGCATCGCGGCCCAGAAACGAGTAGGCTACCAGGATGATCAGGCCCGTAGCGTAGGCCGCAAAGATATTTTTATACTCTTGGAGACCGCTGAAGAGCTCCTCGGCATGATACAGGCGGTAGAGGCCAAACAATCCCGCACAGCCGAGGATAAAGACCCACACCAGGTGATTGTAGAACTCAGGAGAAGGTGTTGCGTAGTAAGGCAGTAGTTCAAAACGCAAGAGCGAGGCCAGTCTCATACTCAGGTACAGGCACAGCGCATCTAATGCCACCAAGGGCGGGATCGCCCAGTAGATGGTAGGTTCTATGTTGATTGGTGCTGCCCTTCGTTGAGTCAATGGTTGAACTCCCACGCCGGCGCCTCCTTCAGTTTGAACTTTATCGGTTGCCATCAGCTTTTTACATGAGTCGTGGTACAGAACCAATTTAAACCCATTGTAAAAGTTAGTGGTCAGGCACAGGTAACAAAAATCCTGGAAATTTATTAGAAACAAGGGAGCTTTTTACGAATGATCTTTAATATTTTTTAAGAATCCCTTCACCTCAAACCTACTATCCTCTCCTAAAATAGAAACATAAAAACGGAAGAAATTGTAAGGGGTTATTCTATGGAGATAGAAGGCCAGATCCGTCGTTATGTATTAGAGAGTTTCCTTTTTACCACTGATGACACCCGCCTGGATAGCCGGGCGTCGTTTCTGGAGGAAGGGGTCATAGATTCCACCGGGGTATTGGAGTTGGTGGCTTTTGTTGAAGAGACCTTTGGGATTGAAGTGAGTGATGAAGAAATCCTGCCGGAAAACTTTGACTCGGTGGTTAAGCTGGCCGCCTTTGTGAAGGCTAAGCTGGATGGAAGGAGCGCTTAGTGCTGGTTCACCATTTCCTGGAGCACTCGGCGGCGCGCGCGCCGGACAAGGTAGGGTTGATCTGTGCGGACCAACGGCTGACTTACGCGCAGTTGGAGGCCCAGGCCAACCAGCTGGCCCAGGCGTTGCTGGCGCGCGGGGTGCAAGCGGGGGACCGGGTCGCCGTCTGGCTGCCCAACAGCGTGGAAAGCGTGGTGGCAATTTTTGCTATCTTGAAGGCCGGCGGTGTCTTCACGGTGATCAATCCAACGACGAAGCCGGCCAAGTTGGCCTATATCCTCAATCATTGCGCCGCCAGTGCCCTTTTTGCGCCCGCCCGGGCCGCGGCGGAGGTCACCGGCCTGTTAGACGCGATCCCCTCGCTGCATACGGTGGTGGCCTGCGGCGGTGCTCCCGCGGACGGTGACGCCCGTTGGGTGGGATTCTCCGATCTGCTGGCTGCTTACCCTCCCGACCGCCCTCGTGGCCGCACAATTGACATTGACCTGGCGTGTCTGGTCTACACTTCTGGCAGCACCGGTGAGCCGAAAGGGGTCATGTCAACCCATGCCAACATGGTTTTTGCTGCTTCGTCCATCATTGAGTACCTCCAAAATACGGTGGACGACATCGTCATTGATGTCCTGCCGCTCTCTTTTGATTATGGTCTGTACCAGCTGTTGATGGTCTTCAAATTCAGCGGTACCCTGGTGTTGGAGCGCTCTTTCGCCTACCCGGCCGCCATCCTGAAGCGGATTGAGCAGGAGCGCGTGACGGGATTGCCCGGGGTGCCGACCGTCTTTGCCATGCTCCTCCAGATGGACTTGAGCAAATTTGACCTTTCTTCCATTCGCTACCTGACAAACACCGCCGCCGCCCTCCCGGTTCAGCACATCCAGCGCTTGCGCGCCGCCTTCCCCTGGGCCCGACTTTACTCCATGTACGGCCTGACGGAATGCAAACGGACACTTTACCTGCCGCCGGAAGAGCTGGACCGTCGCCCTGGCTCGGTCGGCATTGCTATTCCGGGGACGGAGGTCTGGCTGGAGGATGAGACCGGCGCTCGCTTAGGCCCCCGTGAAACCGGTGAACTGGTCATCCGCGGCTCGCATGTCATGCAGGGCTATTGGAACGATCCGGCCGAGACCGCTAAGCGTTATCGCCCCGGGCGCTACCCGGCTGAGCGGCTGCTTTACAGTGGCGATCTTTTCTGGATGGACGAAGAGGGGTTTTTGTATTTTGTCGCGCGGAAAGACGACATCATCAAGACGCGCGGTGAAAAAGTAGCTCCCAAAGAGGTGGAGGCCGTGATCTACCAGCTGGCAGGGGTCGCGGAGGCAGCCGTGGTGGGGGTGCCCGACCCCCTGTTAGGCCAGGCGATCAAAGCTGTGATTGTTTGTGAGCCGGGCCATACGCTGACCGAACAGGAAGTGTTGCACCATTGTCGTCAACGTTTGGAGGACTTCATGGTGCCCAAACTGGTGGAATTCCGCGATTCTTTGCCGACGACGGCTTCTGGCAAGGTTCAGCGCTCGGCTTTAAAGTGAGGATCTATGTGCGGGATTATTGGCAGTTTGGATTGGAGCGGCCGGCGTCCGCCGGATATAGCTCAGCTCTGCCGGATGCTGGCGATTATCCGGCATCGTGGGCCGGATGAGTTTGGTCTGTACGTGGACTCGCAGGTCGGGATTGGCTGCGCCCGGTTGAGCATTGTAGATCTGGCGACCGGCCAACAGCCCATCCCCAACGAGGATGGCACACTCTGGATCGTTTTCAACGGCGAGATCTACAACCATGTGGAGCTGCGCGCTGAACTGGAGCGGGCCGGGCACCGCTTTACCACACGTTCTGACACGGAAGTAATTCTGCATTGCTACGAGGAGTTCGGTCCGGCCTGCCTGCATCAATTCAATGGGCAATTTGCCATCGCTATTTGGGACACTCAACGGCGCGAGCTCTTCCTGGCGCGCGACCGACTGGGGGTCCGCCCGCTTTTCTATGCCCTGTTGCCTGATGGGCTGTTGTTCGGTTCAGAAATCAAAACCTTGCTCCTGGATCCGCGGGTGGAGGCTCAGTTGGATCCTTATGCGCTGGCCCAGGCTTTCACGTTTTGGGCCCCGTTGTCGCCGCGGACGGCTTTCGCCGGCATCCGCGAGCTGCCGCCCGGTCACTCCATGCTGGTGCGTGACGGCCAGGTTTTCATCTCGCGTTACTGGGGCCTCACCTTCCCGGAAGCTGGTCAAGAGACTGTGCTGGACCTGGACGAGATGGCCATCCAGTTGCGCGAGCTGCTTTCCGACGCCACCCGGCTGCGGTTGCGGGCCGATGTGCCGGTCGGCTCTTACCTGAGCGGCGGCCTGGATTCCACGTTCATCGCGGCGCTGATCCGCCAGTACATCCCCGATACGCTTTGCACGTTCTCCATCGCGTTTGAGGACCCTGCCTTTGATGAGCGCGTTTACCAGGAACTGGCGACCCATTTCCTGGGCACCAGCCACCGGCGGACCGAGTGTACTACCGCCGAGGTCGGCACCATTTTCCCGGCGGTGGTCTGGCACGCCGAAGCCCCGCTGTTACGGACTTCACCCGCGCCCATGTACTTGCTCTCGCGGCTGGTACGCCAGAGTAACATCAAAGTGGTGTTGACCGGTGAGGGGGCGGACGAGTTCCTGGGGGGCTACAACATTTTTAAAGAGGCCAGGGTGCGCCGTTTCTGGGCAGAGGATCCCCAATCACCCTGGCGACCGCTGCTGCTCCGGCGGCTCTATCCTTATGTGGCGGATCTTTCGCGGACGGGTGGTTACCTGGGGGCTTTCTTTGGCGAGGACCTGGCTCAGGTCAGCCAACCGGGTTACTCACATCAGATCCGGTGGCGGAATACCCAACGCCTGCAACGATTCTTTTCCCCGGCGTTGGGGGCCATGGTGGCCGGCTACGATCCGGTGGGCGAGTTCCTGGACGGGTTCAATGGGGTGTTCCGCCGGTGGAGCCCGTTGGCGCAAGCGCAGGCGCTGGAAGTGGCCTCGTTCATGTCGCCCTACCTGCTTTCGTCGCAGGGGGACCGGATGATGATGGCGAACTCGGTGGAGGGGCGGTTCCCGTTCCTGGATCATCGGGTAGTGGAATTTTGCAGCGCCCTGCCGCCGCATTACAAAATCCTGGGCCTGCGCGAAAAGCGGCTTCTGAAGCGCGCGGCGCGCGGGTTGCTGCCGCCGCAAATCTGGCAGCGGCATAAGCAGCCGTACCGGGCGCCGATCCACAAAGCCTTCTTTGACCGGCCCCTGGATTATGTAGAAGTGTTGCTTTCACCCGCAGCGTTGGAAGCCAGCGGTCTCTTTAACCCGGACGCCGTGGCGTTGTTGGCGCGTAAGTGCCGGGCCGGGGCACGGGTCAGCGAAACTGAGGATATGGCCATCGTCGGGATCATCTCCTCGCAACTGTTGTATCATGCATTTGTGGAGCACTTCCCGGCACAGCCCTTGCCCCCGGCCGGTTCGGTACGGATTTGTTATGGTCAGGATTGGACGCCGCCAGAGAGCATTCCCCAACTCCGCCC
>CAYTGR010000015.1:31702-66603 GCA_964437445.1 uncultured Anaerolineales bacterium
CGGGAGCGACCCGGCTATCATGGCCTCGTGGCCTGGAGCGGCGGCAAGGATAGCACCTACACCGTCTGGCTGCTGAAAGAGCAGTACGGGCTGAACCTGCTAACGTTCACGTTTGATAACGGCTTTGTCTCCCCGGCGGCCTGGACCAACCTGCGGACGGTCTCCGAGACCTTGGGCGTGGACCACCTGATCGTCAAACCCCGTTTTGACCTCTTACGGGCGATCTTTGCCCGCTCCGGCGAGCCGGGGCTGTACCCACCGCGCGCTTTGGAACGGGCCAGTGGCATTTGCAATTCCTGCATGGGGCTGGCCAAGGGGGTGGGATTGCGGCTGGCGCTGGAACGCGAGATCCCGCTTCTGATCTACGGCTGGTCACCGGGCCAGGTGCCGCTCCATGCGGCGCTGTTCCGGCTGAACCGGGCGTTGTTGCGGACGATGGTCCAGGCGGCGGTGACGCCGTTGGAGCAAGCGGCCGGCCCGTGGGTCCGGCAATACTTCCCGGATGCCGCGTTGCTGGAACGAACCCAGGAGTATCCCTACAACACGTCACCGTTGGCGTTGGTGGATTACGACGAAGCGCGGATTCTGGACATTATCCAGCCGCTGGGGTGGCGCCGGCCGGAGGATACCGACCCCAACTCCACCAATTGTCTGCTGAACAGCCTGGCTAACACCCTGCACCTGCGCCAGCTGGGCTATCACCCCTATGAAATGGAGCTCTCCGGCCTGGTGCGCGACGGGGTACTGACGCGCGATGAGGCCCTGAGCCGTCTGGCGGCGGCCGGCTCGGCGCAGGTTGTGCAGGAGGCTGCCCGGCGGTTGGGCCTGGCGGAGCTCCTGGCATGAACATCCTCTACGTCACCCCCTATGTCCCCTCCCAGATCCGCACCCGCCCCTACAACCTGATTCGCGCGCTGGGACGGCTGGGGCATGAGGTGACGGTGTTGACGGTGGCCGACCTGGAGGACGCCCCGGCCCTGGCGCACCTGCGCGCGCTGGGCTTCCCGGTGGAAGCCGTGGTGGTCCCGCGCTGGCGCTCCCTGCTGAACTGCCTGCGGGCGTTGCCGACCCGCGAGCCGTTGCAGGCGGTCTACTCCTACCATCCGGCCCTGGCGCACAGCCTCCGCCGCTATCTGCGGACGGCTGCCTTTGATGTGGTGCATATTGAGCACCTCCGCGCCGCACGTCTGGTTCACGCCGTGACCGGCGTGCCCAAAGTCTACGACGCGGTAGATTGCATCTCGTTGCTGTTTGAGCAGACGGCGCAGACCGGCCCCCATTGGCGGGCGCGGCTGCTGGCGCGGCTGGATCTGGCCCGCAGCCGCCGCTACGAGGGCTGGCTGCTGTCGCAGTATGACCAGGCGGTCATCAGCTCGGAGCGCGACCGGGAAGCGCTTTTGAACTTGGCGCAGCGGTACTGGCCCCAGGCCCGTCCGGCTCCCGTCACGGTAGTGACCAACGGCGTGGACCTGGACTACTTCCAGCCGCAGCCCGAGGTGGCGCGCGACCGCCGCACCGTGGTTTTCACCGGCAAGATGAGCTACCATGCCAACGTTGCCGGGGCGCTCTATTTTGCGCAAGAGGTGTTGCCGCTGATCTGGGCGCAAGACCCGGCGGTGCGATTTCAGATCGTGGGGAAAGACCCGCCGGAGGCGCTGCGCCGGCTGGCGCATGATCCGCGCATTGAGGTGACCGGCACGGTGCCCGACTTGCGGCCCTACCTGGCCCAGGCGGGCGTGGCGGTCTGCCCGGTCCGCTACGCCGCTGGCGTTCAATTCAAGATCTTAGAGGCGCTGGCGCTGGAGACGCCGGTGGTCTGCACCCCGGCAGCGGCGGCCGGTCTGGCGACCGCCGCGACCGGGGCGGTAGTGGTGGCAGCAGAGCCGTCCGCTTTTGCGCAAGCGGTGCTCCGCCTGTTGCAGGAGCCGGAGCGGGCCGCCCGTTTAGGCCGGGCTGGCTATGAGTATGTCGTTGCCCAGCACAGCTGGGAAACCGCCGCCCGGCGGTTGATAGAGGTGTATACACGGGCCGTGGCGGCGGCTTAGAACCGCGAGTTAAGTTGAGTAGAGTGGGGGGCGTTGACGTGCGTGGGTACGTCAATGTCCCCTTTTGCTGCTATATGGTATACTGACATGCTTGAGGAGCGGGCCAGACCCCATGCGTTAGTCTGGATTGCGGAACGATTTGACAGAGAGCCTAATCGTGTTATGATTATGCCGCATTTTGGTTCAACCAACCACGAGTTGAGAAAAGGGGGGCGCTATTAGTAAGGAAAAGTATCGCGTCAACGAGGGCATTCGCGCCGAAGAGATCCGGGTCATCGGCGCCGACGGGTCCAACCTGGGCGTCATGAGTGTGCCGGAAGCCTTGCGGATTGCCCGGGAAGCTGACCTCGACCTGGTGGAGGTCGCGCCCAACGCCACCCCGCCGGTCACCCGAATTCTGGACTTTGGCAAGTTCCTCTACGAGCAAGGCAAAAAGGAACGCGAAGCCCGGAAAGGCCAGAAACAGATTGAGGTCAAGGAGATTCGGCTGCGCCCGAAAACGAATGACCATCACCTGGGCTTCAAAGTTGACGACGCCCGGCGCTGGCTGCAGGAAGGCAACAAAGTCAGAGTCCGGGTTCGCTTTCGTGGACGCGAAATCACTTATCCAGAAGTGGCGCTCCAACATTTGAACGAAATTGCGCAAGAGCTGGCCGACGTAGCCATGGTGGAGCAAGCTCCCCAGCTGGATGGGACGACCATGCTGATGGTATTAGCGCCAAAGAAAAAGTAATTATTTTGTGGGGAGGAAACGGTGCCTAAAATCAAGACACACAAATCTACATCCAAGCGCTTCCGCCTGTCGCAAGGCGGCAAGGGCAAGCTGATGCGTACCAAGCAGGGCAAGAGCCACTTGCGCCGGAAGAAGGATCGCAAGGTGCGGGCGCTCTACGATGAGATGTACGTCGTAGCCGACCAGGGAACCCGCCGCCGGGTGGCAAAGCTGGCCCCCTATTTGCACGAAAAAGAATAGAGGTGAGCAGTGAGAGTTAAGGGTGGATATAACGAGCGACGCCGGCACCACAAGCTATTGCGCCGCACCAAGGGCTACTACGGGTCACGCCACCGGCTGTTCCGGCGGGCGAACGAGACCTGGATGAAGGCGATGAGCTATGCCTATCGGGATCGCCGCAATCGCAAACGTGACTTGCGCCGGCTCTGGGTGATCCGGATCAACGCGGCGGCCCACGAGCAGGGGCTCTCTTACAGCCGTCTGATGCACGGCCTGAAGCAGGCCAATGTAGCCCTGGATCGCAAAATGTTGGCCGACCTGGCAGTGAATGACCCGCAGGCTTTCGCTCAGGTGGCGGCCCTGGCGCGTCAATCCTGATTGTAGATTACACGAGCCGGACTTTTGAGGGGAGCTGCCAGCGCAGCTCCCCTCTTTTTCTTACTCTGATACTTCGCCTGGCTAACTGATTTACGTCACATGGGACGGGGTCATTCATCACTTTTCAACCCACCTCAAAACTACTATGATAAGAGCGACTTTGAGAGGATAGCATCGCACCTCTCCTCCTTTCCTTGGCTGATGGCCCCCCGGTACCCCCTCCCGGGGGGCCAGGCCGTTCTGGGGGCTTCTTCCCATTTTAACCTCATTGCGCCTCATTCTGCGCGTGGTATAATCGTTATAAATCTAACAGCGGGACCCATGAGGTACTATGAGTTTCTTGAAACAACTGTTTGGCGATGCCAATGACCGGGAAATCGCCCGTTTGCAAAAAATTGTCCAGCGGATCAACGCTCTGGAGGCAGACTTCCAGGCGTTGACCGACGAGGACTTACGAGCCACGACGGATGACTTGCGCACGCGCCTGGCCGGCGGGGAGACGTTAGATGAGCTGCTGCCCGAGGCTTTTGCCGCCGTCCGGGAGGCCAGCCGCCGGACCATCGGCCTGCGCCACTACGACGTCCAGCTCATCGGCGGCATGATCCTCCACCAGGGCAAAGTGGTGGAAATGCGGACCGGGGAAGGCAAGACGCTTGTCGCTACACTCCCGCTTTACCTCAATGCGCTAACCGGTCAGGGGGCCCACCTGGTTACCCCCAACGATTATTTGGCCAAGTTCGGCGTGCAATGGATGGGACCGATCTACCATGCGCTGGGGATCCGCGTCAGCGTGATCCAGTCTGGAGGGGGCATCCCCGACAAAGCCTCCTTCCTGTACGATCCTACCTACGTCACCGATGATGATCGCTATCAATACCTCCGCCCGATCACGCGCCGGGAGGCTTACCAGGCCGACATCACCTACGGGACCAATAACGAGTTCGGCTTTGATTATCTGCGCGACAACATGGTGGTGGACTTGGGCCAGTGCGCTCAGCAGGCGCTGGTCTATGCCATCGTGGACGAGGTGGATAGCATCCTCATTGACGAGGCTCGCACCCCGCTCATCATCTCCGGGCCGGCGGAGGAATCGTCGGAACTCTACATGCGTTTCGCCGATCTGGTCCGCCGCCTGCACCCGGAAACGGACTACACGCTGGATGAGAAATCCCAGGTGGCGATGCTCACCGAGGAGGGCATCACCCGCGTTGAGCAGATGATGAGCATCCCCGCCGAGAAAGGGATCTACGACCCTGAATACGCCTACATGCTGCCCTATTTAGATAACGCCCTCCGCGCCAAGGAGTTCTTCCTGCGCGACAAAGCTTACGTCGTGCGCGACGGTGAAATTATCATTGTGGACGAATTCACCGGCCGGATGATGTTTGGGCGGCGTTACTCGGAAGGGCTGCATCAGGCGATTGAGGCCAAGGAGGGCGTCCAGGTGCGGCAGGAGTCGCTGACTTACGCCACGATTACCTTCCAGAACTTTTTCCGCATGTATCAAAAACTGGCCGGGATGACCGGCACGGCTTACACTGAACGTGAGGAACTGCGCAAAATCTACGATCTGGATGTGGTGGTATTGCCGACCAACGTGGAGTATCGTGCGCGCTTCGGTGATCTCAAGGAGAGCGACGTCCACTGGTCGGAGGCCGGGGTTGCCTTTGCCGGCGCCATTTCGGGCGAACAGGACGGCTACAAAGTCACCGTTTACGATAGCTCCCAGGGGGAACGTTTCTACCGGCGGTTGGACCTGCCCGATCAGATCTACCAGACCGAGGCGGCCAAATTCAACGCAGTGGCCGACGAAATTGAGGCCGCGCATCAGGCCGGGCGGCCGGTGCTGGTGGGCACCACAGCGATTGAGACCTCCGAGCGGCTGTCGCGCATCCTGACCGCGCGCAAAATTCCCCACAATGTGCTCAATGCCAAGTACCACGAGAAAGAGGCCATCATCATTGCCCAAGCCGGGCGGCCCGGTGCGGTCACCATTGCCACGAACATGGCCGGCCGCGGGGTAGACATCCTGCTCGGCGGCAGCCCGGAGGGGCTGGCCCGCGATGAACTGCGCAAGGAGGGGATGGACCTGACCCAGATCACGCCCGACGCCTGGGAAGAGGCGTTGAAACTCTCGCGGCGGGGCGAGGACCCCACGGCCCGCTACCCGGAACGTTGGGCCGCGGTGCTCTGGGAAAGCATGCGCCAATGCGAGGCCGACCGCCGGCGGATCTACGATCTGGGTGGGCTGCACGTCATCGGTACAGAACGCCACGAGGCCCGGCGCATTGACAACCAGCTGCGTGGACGGGCCGGCCGCCAGGGCGATCCCGGCTCCAGCCGCTTCTACATTTCCCTGGAAGATGAGCTGATGCGCCGTTTCGGCGGCGAGCGGCTCCAGCCCTGGATGGAGCGTGCCGGCCTGAATGATGCCCCGTTGGAATTCGGCCCCCTCTCGCGGATCATTGCCTCTGTCCAGGAGCGCGTAGAGGGCTACAACTTTGACATCCGCAAGCATGTGTTAGAGTATGACAACGTCGTCAATAAGCAGCGCGAGGTCATCTACGCCCAGCGGCGCAAGGTGCTCTCCCGGCTCGATCTCCACGACGACCTGTTGAAAATGGTGGAAAGCGAAGTCCGCCGCGTGGTGGAAGCCCACACGGCCGGCTATCGCGAGGATTGGGAACTGGCGGAGCTGCTCGCTGAGCTGCGCCGTTTCATCCCCGTGCCCCGGGCCTTCTCCAGCACCGATCTGGCAAAGCTGGACCAGGATGAGATGGTGGAACGGTTCACGGCCTGGGCTGAGGAGGCCTACTGGCAGCTCAACCAACAACTGGGCAGCGATCTCTACCGCAACTTGCGTGAAGAGCTCTCGCCCAAAACACTGGCCGAGGCCCACGATCCTTTCTACGACGCGCTCCTGGAGCGCATCCGGGCCGCCGTGCCGCCGGAGATCATGGAACGGTACTGGGACCAACCGCTGCGCCGCCTGCCCGACGAGTACGAACCGCTGGTGCAAGAGGCCGTGGTAGAGACCTACCGCCTTTTCCGCGACCGGCGGTTGATGCTGCGGGCCATTGACGATCACTGGGTGCGCCACCTGACCGATCTGGACGTGCTGCGTGAGGGGATTGGCCTGCGCGCAGTGGGGCAGCAAAACCCGCTGGTGGCCTACCAAAAGGAAGCCTACGAGATGTACCAGCAAATGATGGCTTCCATTCAGCAGACCATCGTGCGGATGCTCTTTGTCTTGCCGCGCCCGGCTGCCCCCGCCGGACGCCCAATGCGTGTTCCGTCGCCCACCGCGACCCGGCAGCCCCAGCTGCGAACCAGCGGCGGCAGCCCCCAGGCCGCTTCTGCTCCTCCGGCCGGGCCACGCAGCGGAACCGCTAAACCGGGCCGCAACGATCCCTGCTGGTGTGGCAGCGGCAAAAAGTACAAAGATTGTCACTGGCACAAAGACCAGGAAAGCGGTGTGTCACAGGCCGCGCCGCGACCGGCCGGTACAGCGGCTGCGCCAGCGCGCCGGCGGCGTCACTAATTATTTTTTAAGAAGCTTACTCTTTTAATCTTAAGGAGGCCGTCGTGGAACCCCCTTCGGAGCTGGTCGGGCAGGGTACCACACCGGATGTGCCGGCGTTCGTGGATCGCTATGTGCTCTCTTTCGTTAAGTGGTACATCCTGCAATTCTTCCACGACCACCCGCATACGGTGGAGACGGTTGCCACGCTGGCCCAGGTCGTCCAGCGACGGCCGGAGGTGGTCGCCACCGAGCTGGTGGAGCTGACCAACCTGAGGATCCTGGAAGAGACTCGCCTGGGGAGTACGGTCGTCTATGCCCTGACCGCCGACCCCGCCATTCGGGAGCAACTGGATCAGTTTATCAACGCTTGCCAAGATCAACGTTTCCGCATCAAGGTAGTCTTTCACGTCATCAGAGGCATGAGCAGCCAGGGGATTGCAGAAGAGGATATGTAGTAGGGGCGGTGGTTACTTGGGATGTTATCTGTGCACACCGCAGAACACGGTTGTTACCGCCCGCGGCCTGAACAGTTACAGAAGTGGGAGTCATTATAGCGTGTCAGTCATTAATCCGGAATTAAAACGGGTGACCAACGCGGACTTGCAGGCGTGGGCGCAAGCGCTGCCCAAAGTTGATCTGCACCGCCACCTGGAGGGGTCGCTGCGGCTCAGCACGTTGGTGGAAATCGCCCGCGAATACCAGGTGGACCTGCCCAGCCAGAATACCAGCCAGCTGCGGCCCTATGTGCAGGTTACCACCGAAGATGCCCAGGATTTCCACAGCTTTTTGGGGAAGTTCAGCCACCTGCGCCGTTTCTATCTCTCTCAAGAGATCATCCAGCGGGTGGCCCGCGAAGCGGTCATGGATGCGGCGGCCGACAACATCCGTTATTTTGAGCTGCGTTTCAACCCGATTGCTTTCTCCCGGGTCCGTGGCTTCGCTTTGCGCGACGTCATTGAGTGGATCATGGCTGCCGTGGATCAGGCCCAGCAAGAGGCCGGTATCCGCGCTTGCCTGATTATTCAGATCGGCCGGGACGAATCGGTGGAAACGGCCAACCAGCTGGTGGATCAGGCCATTGCCCATTTCGGGCCCCTGGTGCGGGGGATTGATCTGGCCGGTGACGAGACTCGCTACCTGGCCGATCGCTTCATTCGCCCCTTCTGGTGGGCCCGTTCGGCCGGCTTGCAGGTCACTGTCCATGCCGGTGAAGCGGCCGGCGCCGATAGCGTCCGCGCGGCGGTGGAGCATTTGGGGGCCCAGCGACTGGGCCACGGCGTTCGCGCCGTGGAGGACTCCAACGTCGTCCAGCTGCTCAAGGCGCGCAAAATCGCGCTGGAGGTCTGCCCCACCAGCAACGTGCAGACTGGAGTGATTCGCACCTACAAGCAGCATCCGCTGCTGGATCTCTTCAGTTTGGGATTGCGGGTGACGCTCAATACCGACGATCCCAGCATCAGCAATACGACGCTCTCACAAGAAATCGTCGCTGCCGTGCGCGACATCGGCCTCTCCCGGCGGATGATCTACCGCACGCTGCGTCACGCCGTGGAAGCTGCCTTCATCCCCGAAGCTGAGCGCGCCAGTCTGCGCGAGGACATCCGCGCCCGGCTTGCGTCGTACCCAGAGGCGCAGGAGGAATTTGCGTAATATTCTGCTGAGGAAACCCGCCCTGCGTGCTTCCTCAGCGCCCCCTCCAGGCGTTCAGCTATCGGATTCCCCTCGGAAGTACCTCCAAATGTTTTAATGCTCTAATGCTCTAAAATTCTAACGCCGCTACGTCAAGAGAATCAAGTGGCACTTCGCGTCCCGGCGCATTTTGCGTTAAATCCTCTTGATTTTGTCTCTAATTTCCTAAATCCTCATTAATTTTATTCCCTTTTGGCCCAGATTGTGGTACAATAGAGGGTATGGAGACGGTTAAAAAATCGGGAGCAGGGCGCAGGGAACCGTCATCAACTCTCTAACCCCTATGTCACGCCCGGGTTGCTCACCGAACGTTCACAGTAGACCGGAGTTGAACATGATAGAGATTCAGGGCTTGGTCAAACGATTTGACGAGATTGTGGCCGTGGATGGCATTGACCTCCATATCCATGCCGGGGAGGTATTGGCGCTCTTAGGGCCGAATGGCGCTGGCAAGACAACGACGGTCCGGATGCTCTCGGCGATCCTTAAGCCCACGGCGGGCAGCGCACACGTCGCCGGCTACGATGTGGCCTCGCAGGGGCGTGAGGTGCGCCGCCGCGTCGGCGTGCTCACCGAAGCGCCCGGGCTCTACCTGCGGATGAGCGGATACGAATATCTGCGCTTCTTTGGCGAGGCCTACGGGATGCCGGCCGCTCAAATCAGGGCGCAGATTGAGCTGCTTGCCGAGCACTTCAAAATCGCGGATGTGCTGGAACGCCGCCTGGGTGAGTATTCCAAGGGGATGGCCCAGAAGATCGCACTGGTACGGACTCTGCTGCATGAGCCACCGGTCCTGCTCCTGGATGAGCCAACCTCGGCCATGGACCCGGCCAGCGCGCGGTTGGTGCGCGACGCCATTTTGCAGATGCGGGCCAGCGACCGTACCATCATCGTTTGCACCCACAACCTGCCGGAGGCCGAAGAGCTGGCCGACCGGATCGCCATCATCCGGCGGGGGAAAATCGTGGCGGCGGGGACGGCCGCGGAGCTTAAGTCGCGCCTGTTGGGGCCACCGCTGATGGAGTTACGGCTGCCGGAGCCCATCCACAACGGTATCGTCCCGCTGGTGGCCCGTTTTGCCCCGATTGAGGCCGTTGGCGAGACCTGGGTGCGCTACCGCGCCCCGGAGCCGGCGCAGGTCAACCCCCCGCTGTTGCGCGCCTTGCTGGAGGCCCGGATCCCGGTGGTGACGCTGGGCGAGGTGCCCCGCAGTCTGGAAGCCGTCTACTTGCGGGTGGTTGAGGAAGGAGCCGTGTGAGATGATTCAGGAAACCAGTTTGACCCCCCCCTTGCCACGCCGGCGACCCGCCGTGCTGGAGGAGCTGCGCCCGGCGCTGGTTGTGATGCGCCGCGAGATCAAAGATACGCTACGCGATTGGCGGCTGGTCGCGCCGATTGTTATTCTGGTCACTATCTTCCCGTTCCTGGCCAACTTCGCCGCCTCGCGCGGCCTGGATTTCGTCAACCAGTACGGTGCGACGCTGATTATTGAACGGCTGTTGCCCTTTTTGATGCTGGTGGTTGGCTTCTTCCCCAGCACTTTCTCGCTGGTGATCGCCCTGGAGACCTTCGTGGGTGAAAAAGAGCGCCGCAGCCTGGAACCGCTGCTGGCGACGCCGTTGACCAACTTCCAGCTTTACCTGGGCAAGCTGCTGGCCGCGACCATCCCGCCGGTGCTTGCCAGCTACCTGGGAATGACCGTTTACCTGGTGATGGTCTGGCTCACGGTGGGGTGGTACCCCTCCCTCTCGCTCCTGCTCGTCTCCTTTGTCCTGGCAACGGCGGAGGCATTGGTCATGGTGACCGGCGCAGTCATCGTCTCCAGCCAATCCACCAGCGTCCGTGCCGCCAACCTGCTGGCCAGCTTCATCATTATCCCGATGGCTTTCCTCCTGCAGGCAGAAGCCGGGCTGCTGCTTTTCAGCAATTTCCAGGCGCTCTGGCTGATCGCCCTGTTCTTGATTGTGTTGAACGTGCTGCTGATGCGTCTGGGCGTGCGCGCGTTTGACCGGGAACATCTGTTGGGGCGCGACATAGACCAGATTGATCTGAAGAACGGCTGGCGCACCTTCTGGGAAGCGGCCTGGCCACGGGGTGGGCTGCGGGGCCTTTATCTGCGCGAGATCCCGCAGCAGCTGCGGGCCCTCCGGCCGGAGCTGGCCCTCACGGTCCTGGTGATCCTGGCTGGTGCCTGGGTGATCGGCAGTTGGACGGCGGCTGAGTTCCCGCTCCCGGCTAAAGTGCTGGCGTTCCAGGGGCAATTGGACCGGCAGACCTTCCAGCAGGCCATTGAGCAATCCGGCATCCTGCCCACCTTCTCGGCCTGGGCCATCCTGGAGAACAACATCCGCTCGCTGGTAGGGGGGGCGCTGCTGGGATCCTTTACGATGGGGATTGGGGCCCTGATGCTGCTGATGGCGCCGCTGGCCATCATTGCCTATATCGTCCTCCAGGTACCAGCCGCAGGGATCAATCCCTGGTTTTTCCTGGCCATTTTTGTCCTGCCCCACGGCATCCTGGAGCTGCCGGCCGCGGTCATTGCTACGGCTCAGGCCATGAAGATCGGCGACATCGTCCTGCGCGCCCCGGAGGAAGGGGGCGGCTTTAACGGGATGGTGCGGGAAGCCGGCCATTTCGTTCAACTGATGATCGCAGTCGTCATCCCGCTCTTATTGGCGGCGGCGCTGGTGGAGGCCCACATCACGCCCCAACTGGTGCTCTACTTTTTCGGGCAATAAACCGGCCGGCGCTAAGCACCCAGAAGGAGCCGGGTGATCCCCGGCTCCTTCTGCGCGCTACTACAAGCCGATTCCCTGCAGCAGATTTCCTCAGGGCACCAACACCGCGCGGATCTGCTCCAAAGCCCAATCAATTTCCTCTTGCGTGATAATCAACGGCGGAGCGAAGCGGATGACGCGCTCGTGCGTTTCCTTCGCCAGGAGACCACGCTCTTTGAGCTGCTCGCAGAAGGGGCGTGCCGGTCCGACCTCGGCTTTGATCTCTACGCCGATGAGCAGCCCCCGGCCCCGGATCTCTTTCACGTAGGGACTGTGCAGTGCCTCCAGTTGGGCTTTGAAATAAGCGCCCAGCCGGGCCGCATTCTCAATCAACCCCTCCTCCACGATCACCTTCAGCGCCTCGCGGGCGACCGCTGACCCCAAGGGGTTGCCGCCAAACGTGGAGCCGTGGCTCCCCGGCTTGAACTGTCCCAGCACATCGGCGCGCCCCACCACTGCCGAGACGGGCATCATCCCGCCGGAAAGCGCCTTGCCGATGGTCACCAGGTCGGCCTTGACCCCTTCCCAATCGCAAGCGAAGAGCTTGCCGGTGCGCCCCAGTCCGGTCTGGATCTCATCGGCGATGAAGAGCACGTTGTGGTGGGTGCAGAGCTCGCGGGCGGCCCGCAGATACCCCTCTGGCGGGATCATGATCCCGGCTTCCCCCTGGATCGGCTCCACAATGAAGGCCACGGTGTGGGGCGTGATGGCGGCCTCTAACGCGGCCGCGTCCCCATAAGGAATCACCTTAAAACCGGGGGTGAAGGGACCGAACCCATCCCGGTAAAGCGGTTCGGTAGAAAAAGTGACGATGGAGATGGTGCGCCCGTGGAAGTTGTTGGTGCAGGCGATGATCTCCGCCTGGCCGTCGGGGACGCCTTTGACCTGGTAGCCCCAGAGCCGCGCCGCCTTGAGCGCCGTTTCCACGGCCTCCGCGCCGGAGTTCATCGGCAGCATCATCTCATGGCCGGTCAGCTCACAGATCTCCTGCAGCAGGAAGGGGAACTGATCGTTGCGGAAAGCGCGGGAGGTGAGCGTCACCCGTTGGGCCTGCTCCACCAGCGCCTTGACGATGCGGGGGTGGCAGTGCCCCTGATTCAATGCCGAATAAGCGCTCAGGCAATCCAGGTACCGCTTGCCCTCCACATCCCAGACCCAGACGCCCTGTGCGCGGGTGATGACCACATCCAGGGGATGATAGTTGTGCGCGCCGTAAGTCTCCTCCAGAGCAATGAAATCCTGTGTCTGCATTCTTAACTACTCCTTCTTAGAAATTAGATATTTGATATTATCCCGTCCCTTAGCTTCATCCTAACACGAAGCCAGTTAGGGTCAAGTCCCTTGTTTCCCGGAGAGCACAGGAGATTTGTCATACGAGGAGATGCTATATGCTATAAGGGAGATTTTGCGCGTGGCGAAACCGCGCGCAAAATCGTCTTTTCCTCTCTTTTCTTCTTTTCTTGTCTTTTCTTGATTTGCCGGCTAATTTAGCCGCGTATCGCGTAACAGAAGTCGCAATAGGGTGCCCCCTCCATGATCGTTTGGGTACGGGTGAAGACCACTGCCGGGTTGAAGCCTGCCATCAGGGCGGCGTCGCGATTGCAGGAAAGGAGCATTCCCAGGTCGGCTATGCCAAGCGCCCGATAGAGCTCGGCGTAGCGACAGCGCGTGACCTGAAAAGCGAAGCGGGCCGGCGTCTGCTCCGTTACCGTGAAGGTCATGGCATCGTCGCGCGTCCAGAGCTCCAGGCTGCGGGCAAAGTCGGTCAGCGTGTTGCCGCCCAGGCTGGCCGCCAGCTGGGCCCCCTGCTCGCGGGCCAGGCGCAGAATTGTCTCCCGCAGCACGGCCCGTACCTCTGCCTGGCCGAACCGCTTGCCCAACGCCTCCACCAGCGGCGCGACAATCCGTGCCTCAATCTCACGGCGGGTCAGCACCCCCACCGCGTTCAAACGATCCGGCGGCATGGGTTGATCTGGCATCGTCGCCTCCTGTTCCCGGCCTGCGCCTTAAATCACAAACTGTCCATTCTGATAGAGCAGGTCACCGTCCACGCGAATTTCACCGCCCCGGCGCAGATCGCAAATCAGGTCCCAGTGGATGGCCGAGTCGGCCACACTGCCGCTTTCCGGGTAGCCCGCGCCGAGCGCCAGGTGAAAGCTGCCGCCGATCTTTTCATCAAAGAGGATCTCGCCGGTAAAACGGTTGATCCCTTCGTTCGTTCCGATGGCGAATTCACCCAGGTAGCGTGCCCCGGCATCCGTGTCCAACGTCTGGAGTAAGAAGGCCTCATTTTTATCCGCCGTGGCCTTGACAACCTTGCCACGCTCAAACCAGAGCCGCACCCCCGTCACCTCCCGCCCGCCGTAGATCGCCGGGTATGAGAAGTAAACACAGCCTTCCGCACTATCCTCCACCGGCCCGGTGAAAATTTCCCCGTCGGGCATGTTCTCGTGCCCGTCGCAGTTGATGAAAGTGCGCCCGGCGATGCTCAGCCGCAGATCAGTCTCCGGCCCCATGATGTGCACTTCTTGCTTCCCCTTGAGCCAGTCAATGATCTGCTGTTGCCGGGCGGAGAAACGCCGCCAATATCCCACCGGATCACTCAGCTCGGGCAAACAGGCCTGAAAAACAAAATCGGCGTACTCATCCAGGCTCATCTCGGCGTCTTGCGCGTGTGCCTGGGTGGGAAAAAGCGTCAGCGTCCAACGCAGTTCGTGCCGGGCCGCCCGCGCCAGGAAAGTCTTCATGATCCCGGCCTGCGCCTGTTCCCGCAACACCATCCGGGCCGGATCCACCCCGCTCAACGACTTCGTGTTGGCGGCGGCCATCACGTTAATCTCCACGTCATAGCTCTCCACCAACAAGCGGCGCGGCTCAGGGATATGCTGCAACTGCTCGTCAGAGGCGTAGCGATAAAAGAGCTCCATGGTACCGGGCAACGTCGTCAGCATGAACGGGTGCCCCCCTGCCTGTAACACCCTGGCGTAAACGGCCAGCAACAGCGGCTCAGCCGGCGTATCACCCCGGATCACCACTTTATCGCCCGGCCTGACCGCCACGGAATAGTTGACCAAAACATCGGCTAATTTATCCACACGCGGGTCTAACATGCATGACTCCTTCCTGCTCTGAGGTTAATGCCGGGATTGTAATCCCAGATGCACGCTTGCCAAGTTTGAAACAGTCCAGGGTTTGTCTGCGGCGGGGGCCTTTCAAAATCGGAGACGACGATGGCGCACGCGCTGCGGCCGGAAACAGGGTTGAGCTTTGGGCAGATCGTGCTAAACTGTCGCCGGGGCATAGCCACTGCACCTCAAAATCAGCCGGCCGTCCAGAAGTCGCGCATGATGGCCTTGCCCGCCATGATGCGCACCCATGAAAGTCTGCCGCCTGCCAGAGCTAATTTCGGATTTGGGATTTCAGATTTCGGATTTGCAGACACAACTCTGCGACCTCTGTAAATCCGGCTTTCATGAGAGTGCCATGAACCGTCTCCGCGCTGACCTGCTTTTGGTGCTGATCACCGTGATCTGGGGATCTACCTTTATCGTCGTCAAACAGTCGCTGGATCAAGTGGGGCCGTTTACCTTCATCGCTGCCCGCTTCTGGGTGGCTGGCCTGGGACTACTGCCGTTCCTCGCGCTGGCCCGGCGTCCTCCTGGCCTGCCAACCGTCCCCCGTGCCCACCTGCTGCGTGAGGGCTGGCTCACCGGCCTGTTCCTCACGCTGGGCTTCGTCACGCAGACCATCGGTCTGCAAACCACCGAGGCCGGCAAAGCGGCCTTTATCACCGGCCTGAGTGTCGTTCTGGTGCCGCTGAGCTCGGCGCTGCTCTGGCGGCGGCCTCCTGCTCGCGCGGTCGTGTTTGGTGTGGCCCTGGCGACCGGGGGCCTGGGGCTGATGACGTTGGACCGCACGCTGACCCTGCGCTCCGGCGACCTGTGGGTCCTGGCCTGTGCGGGCGGTTTTGCCGCGCACATCATCGCCACCGGGCACTTTGCGCCGCGCCATGCCGTGATACCCTTCACGCTGGTGCAGCTTTTCACCGTGGCTCTCCTGGCCACGCTGGCGGCCCTCTGGCTGGAATCGCGCCGGCTGCTTCCCCCGGTAACGATCCTGCCGGCCGTCCTCTACATGGGCCTGATAGCCACCGCACTTGTTTTTGGCCTGCAGACGTGGGGGCAGCGCCACACCACGCCCACGCACACGGCCTTGATCTTTGCCCTGGAGCCGGTCTTCGCCGCGCTCTTTGCGGCGTGGTTCGCGGCCGAACGGCTGATGCTACGCGAGTGGATCGGGGGTACGTTGATCGTCCTGGGAATGATTGTGGCCGAACTCGGCCCGGTGGTCAGAGCAAAATCTAGGGATAACCCGCAAAACCCGGTTATGACCCATCTTGAGAAAGGATAAACGATGCGCAAAAATCAAACTTTACACTTGATCCGAGAGCAGCAGCCGGCCGTCGGAACCTGGCTCCAGCTGCAAAGTGTGGCCGTGGCGCGCGCGCTGGCGGCCCAGGGGTGCTTCAACTGGCTGCTTGTGGATATGGAACACACGCCCGTGGACCTTTCTACCGCCTCGGGGATGCTCGCCACGATTGCCGACATTACCGGCGGGCAGTGCACGCCCCTGGCCCGCGTGCCGGCCGGCACGATTGACCACATCAAACGGGCCTTGGATTGCGGCGCGCAGGGCGTTCTCGTGCCACTGGTCAACACGGCAGAGGAGGCCGCCGCTGCGGTGCGCTACGCCCGCTATCCGCCGGAGGGCGAGCGGGGCGGCGGTGGTTTCGCCCCGCACCTGGGCTTCGGCGTCAACCGCAGCGAGTACATGCAGCAGGTCAACGCCGAGATCTTGGTCGGGATTCAAATTGAGACCCGCGCCGCGCTGCTCAACCTGGACGCCATCCTGGACGTGCCTGGGCTGGACCTGATCTTCATCGGGCCTAACGACCTCCACCTGTCGCTGGGACTGCCAGGCCGCTTCTGGAGCGCAGAGCCGGACTTTCTGGCGGCGGTGGAGCAGGTGAAGGTGGGTTGCCGGCAGCGGGGGCTGCCGCTCGGCATCCTCTGCGCCGACGCGATCTCGGCCCGAGCTCGCCTGGCGGAGGGCTTCACTTTCATCGGCATCAGCACCGACGCCCAGCTGCTGCTGACCTACGCCGGGCTGCAATACGGGACGCTGTTTGACCTGCCGGAGCCGCCCCAGGGTTGGGGCAACCAGGTCAAATTAAGCCAGTGATGCAAAATAACCTCTATTTGCAGAAACACCGTGCATTTTCTAACCAACTGGCAATTGATTTTCATAAACCTCTGAAGAATCCAGTTGCTTTTAATAGACTTTTATGCTAAACTAAAGAGAAGATTCGCGGCCAACCCGTGGACATGATAAAGGGCCCGTTCACCTGTGTAGCAGTACGATGCAGCCATGAGCACCATAGATCACCCGCCCACAGCGACACCTGTCCAACCACCGCCACCCGCCGAACCCGGCCGGGCTGACGGCGGGCGAGGTCGGCAGCGCCTGTCTCCAGGCCGGCAATTGACTCTGATCCTGATGTTATTCAGCCTGGGATGGTTTGTTGTCCTGGCCTTGCTCTCGTGGCGGCTGCTGCCACCGGGCACTGTCCAGACGCCAGTCTGGTTCAGCGCGCTCCTGATTACCTGCCTGGTGGGTGGGGTTGCAAGCAGCTGGCTGTTGAAGCACTTCTGGTTAGGCCGGTTGGAGACTGAACGCCAGGCCCAGGCGCGCCAGCTGGAAAATCTCATCGCGGTTGCGCGCGCGGCCGTGGAGCGTCCCACCTTGGACGAAACGCTCCAGAACATTCTGGACGCTACCTGTACCATCACCCGGGCGGAACGCGGCGACCTGTTGCTCCTGGAGGAATCCGGTGCGCTGGCGCGCTTCATCGTCTCGCCCCCGGACCTCTCGCCGACCCAACGGCGGGAGTGGGCTACCGCGATCATGAACCAGGGGCTGGCCGGCTGGACCGCCCGCCAGCGTCAAGCGGTCCTGATCCCCGATACAGCCCTGGACGAACGTTGGTTGCCGCCTCCCAACTTCCCGCTAACCCGCTCCGCCCTCAGTGTCCCCATCTGCCGGGGCGAGCACCTGGTGGGTGTCTTGACCCTCTTCCATTCCCAGGTCGCCCATTTCACCCACGCTGACCTGGAATTGATCCAGGCGGCCACCGACCAGATTGCGCTGGCCATTTACAACGCCCGGATTTACGACGAGCAGCGGCGGTTGGCAAATTTGCAGGCCACCCTCTATGAGACCCTGCACGCCATCAGCGGCCGGTTGGAGATCGGTTCCGTGATTAATCAGGCCGTGGAGACGATCTCACGGCTCACCGGCTGGCCCTCGGTAACGCTGCTGCTCCCCAATGAATATCCGTACTACCTGACCGTGCGGGCTGCCGCCGGTGCTTATTCCCCGCCGATTGGCTGGCGTATCCCGATGGCGCAAGGGATCACCGGCCGGGCCTTCCGGCAGGGGGTTACTCAGCATGTGCCTGACGTGACTACCGACCCGGAGTATCTGCTGTTCCACACGGCCACCCGAAGCGAGCTGGCCGTTCCGGTCCGCCGTGGAGAACGCTTGCTGGGGCTGCTCAACATTGAGAGTGACCAATTCTACGCTTTCAGCGAAGACGATCTGCTCCTGGCCGAATCTTTAGCCGATGCCATCTCCCTGGTCCTGGAAAATGCCCGCGCGCTGGAGGAACTCCGCCAGTATGCCGGCAAAGTGAACGCCATGTATGCGCTGGCGCGGATGCTCAGCCAATCCCTGGTACTCCAGGAGATGCTCTTCCGGGCCCTTGGCGTCGCGGTGAACTCCTTGGGCTTTGAAGGCGGCCTCATCAGCCTGGTCAACCCCACCACCGGCCGGCTGGAATTAAGCGCCGAGTGGGCCCTGCCGCCGCAGCTCTCTGAATGGCTCCGCCGGGTCGGCATGGAGAAAACCCTCTGCGCTTATGTCTGGAACCGGCGCACCCCTCTGCTGATCGGCGACATAGAATCGGAGACACCCCTGGCGCAACAAATGCACGCGGAGCTGCACGATTTCTTCAGTCACATGCAAGCCTGGGGCATTCGCTCCTATGTGGGCACGCCGTTGCTTCACCAGGAACAGTCATTGGGCGCGCTTTGCTTGTTCGCCCGCCAGCCCCACATCTTTTCCGGCGAAGATTCGGCCCTGCAGCTCACCATCGGTCAGCAGATCGCCACCACTGTCACCAATGCCACGCTATTCCAGGCTGTGACCGATGAACGGGGCCGGCTCCAGGCACTGATTGAATCTAGCCGCGACGGGATCATCTTTATCGGCCTGGACCAGAAAATCCTGGTGGTAAACGCTGCGGCCCTCACCTTGTTGGGGGTAGCCGATCCACCCGAAACGTGGACCGGTTGCTCGCTGGCGGAAGCGCTGTTGCGCATGCGCCATAGCACCCCGGAAGGCGCGCGGGCAGCGTTGTATATCTTACGCCGCCCCCATACCGACCGCGAGAGCAGTCGCGAAGGCGAACTGGGCGTTCACCCGCACATCATGCACTGGATCAACCTGCCGGTCCTTAGCGGCGGCACCCCGCTGGGGCATCTGATCGTCCTGCGGGATGTGACCGAGGAGCGGCTGCTGGAACGGATGCGCGATGATCTGACCAACACCATGGTGCACGATCTCCGCAATCCGCTCACCGCCATTTACGGAGCTTTGAAGCTGTTGGAGAAAAGCACCGCCGGCATGTTCTCGCCGGCGCAGCTCCAGATGGTGGGGATCATCAACAGCGGCGTCCAGCGGATGCTCAGATTGGTGAATGCCATTATGGACATCAGCCGGTTGGAGAGCGGGCGGATGCCGATAGAGCTTGCGCCGATCATCCTGCCTGACTTCATCGCCGAAATCCTGCAATCCCAGGCCCCCATTGCCGCCGAGAAGAACATCCGCCTGGAAAGTGCCGTGCCTTCTGGACTCCCGCCGGCCTGGGCCGACGCCGGTCTCATCCGCCGGGTGCTGGAGAACATCATCGGCAACGCCATCAAATTCACCCCCGCCGGTGGCCTGATCCGGCTCCGGGTGCGGGAAAGCGAGGAAGCCGAGCGCCGCCGGTTCCTTATTTCGGTCAGCGATACCGGCCCTGGCATCCCGCCGGACATCCGGGAGCGGCTGTTCCAAAAATTCGCCACCGGTCCGCAACCAGAACGGGGCAGCGGGTTGGGGTTGGCCTTTTGCAAGATGGCAATCGCCGCCCACAAAGAGCGGATCTGGGTGGAAAGCACCAGCAGCAGCGGAACAACCATCACCTTCACGCTTGCGCCTGCCCCCACGGAGTAAGCGGCTCCCTGGCCCCTGACAGACACCCGGCGTTGCATTTGAGCCGTTCAGCAGTAAAATCTATCCCCGCAGGGCTCTGTGGCCCGCTTGGAGATCAATTTTGCGAAGGGAGAACTGATGGGAGAAAAAATTTATCAGGTAGATGCCTTCACCGAGCAACCCTTCGCCGGAAACCCGGCGGCGGTCTGTGTGCTCAGCGAATCTCACGACGATTCCTGGTATCAGGCCGTGGCGCGTGAGATGAATCTATCAGAAACTGCTTTCTTGCTGCGGCAGGACGACGGGTTCAACCTGCGTTGGTTTACCCCTGCCGTGGAGGTAGATCTCTGCGGCCACGCTACGCTGGCGAGCGCCCATATTCTGTGGGAGGTCGGGTACCTGCTGCCGGGCGTCCAGGCCCGGTTTCAAACCCGCAGCGGCCTGTTGACGGCCGATCAGCAAGGCAACTGGATTGAGATGGATTTCCCGGCCAAGCCCGCGCAACCGGCCACGCCGCCGCCCAATCTGGCCCGCGCGTTAGGTGTCCCGCTCCTGTACGTCGGCCGCAACCGGTTTGATTACCTGGTGGAGGTAGAATCAGAAGAGCTGGTGCGGGCCATTCGCCCTGACTTTGAGCTGCTGAAATCGCTGCCCATCCGGGGGGTCATGGTGACCAGCCGGGCCGAAACCCCTGGCTACGACTTTGTCTCACGCTTCTTCGCGCCGGGGGTCGGCGTTAACGAGGACCCGGTGACCGGGTCGGCGCACTGCTGTCTGGTCCCGTTCTGGAGCGAGCGACTCAACCAGCAGGCCTTCGTTGCCTACCAGGCGTCGGCGCGGGGTGGCGTCCTGCGGGTGCGGCTGGATGGCAACCGGGTCCGCATCGCCGGTCAGGCCGTGACTGTGCTGCGCGGGGAACTGGTCTAGCCGATCCTTTCAGCCGGCTGCTTGAATAGACCCGGCCCATCGCGTGGGCCGGGTCGTCTCTGCTGAAGGCAGTTGCGTTCAAGGGGCTTCAGGAAGGCGGCGGGCCTCCCTGCAATTGCCGGATGGCCCATGCTGCGGTAGCCGAGAGCGTGGCTCCCAATGGCGTCTGGCGATGATCGCTCTGCCGCATTTGCTCCAGAGCCGGGAGCGCACGAGGGTCGTGCAGCCACCCCAGCGCCCGGCCCGCCTCACGGGCCACCACGCTGTCCTCATCCTGTAAAGCGGTACAGAGCGGTTCCAGGGCCCGTGCATCGCGCGACCGCCCCAACGAGCGGGCCGCGGCCCGGCGCACGGTCGCTTCCCCATCCTGTAGCGCCAACACCAGCGGTATCACCACCTGTGGGTCACCGCTGAAGCCTAAATACCAGGCCGCCGTAGCTCGTACGGTTGCCTCTACATCGTGCAGGGCGGCCGTGAGCGGCCCGGTGGCCTGCGGATCGCCCAGTTGCCCCAATACCTCCGCCACGACCTGGCGCAATGCGGGCTGGGGGGCAGCGTGCAATTGGCGGCAAAGTGGCGCCAGCACCGGTGTCCCGATCTGGATCAGCGCCCGGGCTGCGATCCATTTGACCTTGAGCAGGGCGGCGATGAGCGGTTCCACCGCCTGCGCGTCGCCGATGTCCCCCAAAGCCCAGGCCGCCGCAGCCTGCACGTCTGCCGCTTCATCTTCCTGCAACGCTACCATCAAAGACTCTACCGCTCGCTGATCGCGGATGCGGGCCAGGGCCAGCGCAGCCGCGGCCCGCTCGGATGCAGTTTCGTCCAGCAGCGTCTCAATCAGCGCTTGCACCGCCCGGGTGTCCCCCAGGTGTCCTAACGCCCGGATGGCCGAGAGCCGGATCCAGCGGTCCCCGTACTCCAGCACGTTCAGCAAGGCGTTGACCGCGCGCTCATCCTCAAAAAAACTCAACTCCCAGGCGGCCGAGGCCCGCAACTGCCGTTCGCCCGTTTGCAGGGTAGCTACCAGCTCCTCCAACCGCTCCGGGGTGAATGTCTTGGACGGCAAATGGAAAAGGTTGTGCAGCGCTGCCTTTTGCTGCGCCAACGGCAATGTTTTGCCGTGCCGGCGCAACACCCATTCCACCGCGGCCAGCAGTTCCAGCGGACCAAACGGCTTGACGAGGTAACCATCTATGGCTGTCAGTTCTGGTGGCCAGGACTTGTCGGCCTGATAGGCCCGGGCTGTGATAATCAACACCGGCAGGTCGCAGAGCACATCGTCCGATTGCAGGCGCCGGTAAAATTCCCACCCATCCAGCTGGGGGCGCATCAGATCCTGGGTGAGCAGATCCACCGGCTCGGCGTGCAGAATCGCCCATGCTTCTGCGCTCTCAGTGGTCCAGCGATGCTCGTAACCAACCGGCTGCAGGATCAAATGAATGAGCTCCAGCATGCCAGGGTCGTCGTCCAGGCTTAGAATTCGGATCATCGCCCCACTCCTTGACTCCTGACCCCCTTACGGCCCCAGTACTTTTTCAGTATAGAACAGCTTGGGGGCAAGTCAAACTTTCCTTTTGGAACAAGGTCACGGAACCTGCCTCGCCGCTTGTGACGAATGACAGATTGACTTTCATCCAAAGTAGCCCTACAATGAAACTGGACCGGAAATGAAAATCCATATGGGGTGGTGGCTCGCGTTGATCCTTTTGTGCGGGCGGGGGCTAATAGCCCTTGCCCGGTTAGCTTTACCTGTTCATACCCTGCCAGGGTAGCTCCTGGCAGGGTATTTTTGTCCAACATATTCAGGTTCAGGAGGTAAACCCATGACTATGTACGCTACGTCGTCCGAAGGTCCCATCCAGTGGGAACGATTTCTGGCGCGCCGTACCCAGATGATGAAGAGCTCAGCGATCCGCGAGTTGCTCAAAGTGACCCAAATGCCCGGCGTCATCTCCTTCGCCGGTGGAATGCCCGCGCCTGAACTCTTCCCCGTCAGGGAAATTGAGGAGGCCTGTAGTTATATCCTGCGCGAGGAATCCAAGATGGCTCTTCAGTACAGCACCACTGAAGGCCACCGTCCACTGCGTGAGTACCTGGCCGAATCCATGGCTAAATACGGCATCCAGCCCAGCCCCGATAACATCCTCATCACTACGGGTTCTCAACAGGCGCTGGATCTGATCGGCAAAATTTTCATTGATCCCGGTTCCTACGTCGTGACGGGCCGTCCTACCTATCTGGGGGCCATTCAGGCCTGGCGGGCCTACGAAGCCCGGTTCCTTGCCATTCCGCTGGATGATGACGGGATGCAGGTGGAACTCTTGGAGGCCGAACTCGCCCAACAGGCCGAATTGCCGCGTTTTATTTACATCCTGCCGAATTTTCACAATCCCGCCGGCACTACGCTGCCCAAAGAGCGCCGCCTCCGGCTGGTGGAGATTGCCCGCAAATATGATTTGTTGATCGTGGAGGATGATCCTTACGGCGCGTTACGCTACGAGGGCGAGGACATCATTCCCATTTCGGCGCTGGCTCCGGAGCGCACGCTCTATCTGGGGACTTTCTCCAAAACCATGGTCCCCGGGCTGCGCATCGGCTGGATCGTCGCGCCGGCTGAGATGATCGGCCGGTTGGTGCAGGCCAAACAGGGCGCCGACCTGCACTCCAGCACGTTTGACCAGATGGTGGCTAACGATGTGGCGCAGCGCGGTCTGCTGAAACAGCACATCAAGCGCATCCGCCAGACTTACCGGCAGCGCCGTGACACTATGGTGGAGGCGCTAACAGAATTCTGGCCGGAAGGCAGTTCCTGGACCAATCCCCAGGGGGGCCTGTTCCTCTGGGCGCGCGTCCCAGAACCGTTGAATACCATGGAGCTCTTTCCGGCAGCGCTGGAGAAAAAGGTGGCCTATGTGCCCGGCGTCAACTTCTACCCCTACGAAGACGGGGGGTTTAATGCGATGCGGCTCAACTTCTCTAACGCTCAGCCGGAGATGATTGTAGAGGGGATCCGCCGCCTGGGAGAGACCCTCAAGCTGGCGCTGCGCAAGTAGCCATGCGCCGGACTTGCCCAGCAAGCGCCGGCCCCGGTCTTTGGACCGGGGCCGGCGCTCTCACTCAAGGGGTAACCCATTGCCCCTGGTCTTCCAGGCAGAGCCAGAGCCCAACCTGGTAGACCGCGCCATCGTCTTCAGTCCATTGAGCGACCAGGGCCGTGGGCGGTGCCGTTTCAGGGATGACTATTGCCCCTTCAGGCGTTTGGTTCCGCTCCCCGAAATAGAAGACATCATCGCGCGCCGAGTCCGCAATCCAGATCGGGCCGCGCAGGGCCGGGTCCAGCACCGCAAAATAGGCCGTCCAATGTGCCGTCTCCTCCAGGCCCCGCCGCAGGACGACGGCCCGCGCATAGTCACGCAGGATGGTCGTGGCAAAATAGCGGGGTCGTCGCAGGTGGATCTGATCCCAACCGGCATTATAGGCCGCCAGCGAGTTGAAGATATCCCCTTGGCCCTGCTGGATGATGATGGTCAGCGTCCGGGTGCCCCAAAATAGATTCAACCAGGGGTCCATCAATTCATCACGGGTTGGCCGCCAGGTAAAACCGGCCTCATAGGGCATCACCTGCATCAGCCCTACCGACCCGCCCGGGCCGATCGCATCTGCATTGCCCCGCGATTCCTGCCAGATCAAGGCCGCCAGGAAATCAGGATCCAACGAGCGGCGTTCGGCCTCCTGCTGGATGAGCCAATCCCAGCGTTGCACTTTGTAATTCCAGTAGGGCGAAAGTAGAGGAGGGGCCTGTGCCGGGGGCTTAGCGGCCGACACCCAAACGGGGATCAAGCTCAATACCAGAGCCAGGAGGCCGCACCAAGCCAGATGTAGACGCCGGGATCTCATGCAGTTTTACCTCTATCCGGTAATGCCGCCCGCCCTGCAAAATGACTTCTCGCTTGGACCTGGGGACATAACAGCATCAAGACACAACCATGATACAAGATTGTGATGGATTTGTCAAGCCGGCAAAATATCCATCAAAAATTAAACTTCCCCAGGTTCGGTGGTGAAAATTGCGTTAGCCTCTTCCAGAAAAGCCGGTAAATCTGCCTCAGCATGGCCCCGGGCGAGCAAATAACGTTCCAGGAGATGGGCCGGAGTTAAAGCCTCAGGGTTCAACCCCTCCAACCGGTCACGGGTGGCACGTTCCACCTCGCGGTTGATTTGGGTGAAGAACGCGCCGACCAACAGGGGGGCCAGATCACCGTCGCGCAGCTGCGGTTCCTGCTCCGGCAACAGCTGGACAATAAGCCGGACAACGGCTCCGGTCAGCTCGCGCCCCGCGACCGCCTGCTGCACTGCCGCGACCGGATCAGGTTCTCCTCGTGCATCCACCCGGAGGGTGTGAAACGGCCGCGCCGGGAGTTCCACATAGCGCCACTCAGTTGCCCCGCGCTGCACTTCCACCCAGCAAAAACCCTTTGGCTGCCGCTCCTCGCCAAAATCCACCCGCTCCAGGCTGCCGGCATAGACCACCGGCGGCGTGTTTTGCGGGTTGAGATTCTGGTGTTGGTGGATATGTCCCAGGGCCACGTAGTCCCACACCGGCTCCACCAGCGCCGAGAGCGGCACGGTGACATCACGTCCCACCATGATGGAGCGCTCCGAACCCCAATGGGCGCTTTCTACCGAGAAGTGGCCCAGCAGGACTGCCGGGAGTGTGGGGTCCACCTCCTGCGCCAGCTGCTGGATCAGCCCCACAACCGCCCCGGTGACCTCTTTGTCCAGGGCTTCCTGGCTCAGGCGACGGTACTGCTCCTGTGTCAGCAAACGCTGGCGGACCGGATAGGGGAGTGTTGCCACCTGCAATGGCCCATGGCGCGTCTCCAGGCGGTGCAGGCCGGCCTGCGCGGCAACCGTGACATGAGGGACGGCCAGCGTATCAAAAATCTCCACGCTGGAGGCCCGCTGCCGCATCACCGGGATATCGTGGTTCCCCACCAGCAGCACGGTGGGGATGCCCGCTGCGGAAAGCTGCCGGATCCGGCGGGCGAACTCGCGCTGGTGGGTTGGGTCGGGGTCGCGTGTGCGGAAGGCGTCGCCGGCGAAGAGCACCGCGTCGGCTTCGTGCTCCATCGCATAAGCCACCACCTCATCCAGTCGCCGCAGGAAATCCACCACGCGCAGATTCAGCCCCGTTTCGGGGTCCAGCCGCCCGTAGTTTTCCATGCCGATGTGCAGGTCGGCAAAATGAAGCAGGCGAAGGGAATGGCTGCTCATCCTACTCGCTCCTTTGAAAATAGAACCAGTTTAAAAAGTGAGCAGAGAGCAGAAAGTAGAAGTTCTTGTTTCCTGCTCACGGCTCACAGGTTTGTAGTCAAGCGCTTCAGCGCCGTTGAAAAAGGATGAAGGCGGAAGGATGAAATCTTCCTTGAAAAGAGCGCTCTTCGTTTGTAGTGAGGTGCTTCAGCGCCGTTTCGCCGCGCTAAAGCGCGGCACTACAAGCACGCTAAAACGCTGGAACGCTACAACGCTAAATTCGTAGTCAGGCGCTTCAGCGCCGCGAAGCGCTCTCGATAAGGATGGTTGACCTGTTCATCCGGCAGCGCCAGCCCCATTTCAATCATTTTACGGTTGATAAAGAGGCGGTTTTTGAGATAGACATAAGCCGCCTCGGGCGCTTCAGGCAGCGGGGTGCGCAACGTGACCTGTTTGCCGCGCACGAATTGCCGGAGATAGGCAGTGGCGGCCTCCACCTGCACGGCCGGGATCAGCACACCCAACAACCGGATCTCGCGCCCGTCGTCCAATCGTAGCCGCTCCGGCCCGACTACGTCGCGCACCCGGTAGAGCGGCTCAACCGCTTGCTCCGGTGGCTCTGCCAGGGGTTGCAGGTCTTGAATGGCGGGCCGGTAAGCCGCCGGCCGCAATTCGCCCACACGCTCCGGCCGCTCCACTGTGACCTGGTAGAGCTCAAATAATCCACCATCGGTTTGCAAACGCGCCTGAATCAGCGGCAGGTACTCCGGGTTGAGCTCATAGCCGATGGCATTGCGTTCCAGAGCTAACGCGACCTGCGCCGTCGTGCCGCTGCCCAGGAACGGATCCAATACAGTCTCCCCCGGTGCCGTGAACATGCGAATCAGGCGGCGCGGCAGCTCCTCTGGAAACATCGCCTCATGGCCTATCTGCCGCGCACCGCCGAAGGCCCAATGGCCAGCAAAATAAGTTTTCCACTCTTCTTTGGTCAACCGGGCTTTCTCTTTCTGCTCTGGCGTCAGCTGCCGCTTACCCGGTTTCTTGAACAACAGGATGTACTCGTAATCCAGTTCCACAATTCCGTTGGGGGGGTAAGGGAACGACCCCATCACTACGGCGCCCCCGCTGGTTTCCAACGTCGTTTTCTTCTGCCAGATGATTGCCCCTAAACTGTCAAAGCCCAGCTGCTCGGCCTGGACGATGAGCTCGGCATGGAGCGGAATGACCTTGTAGCGGCCGAACTGCGCCGCCCGCGCAAACTGGTCACCGATGTTGATGCAGAGCCGCCCGCCTGGGAGCAGCACCCGGAAGCACTCCGCCCAGACCCGGTAGAGGTCGGTCAGGTAACTGTGGAGCGTCTGGCCGTGCCCGATCTGCCCTGGCGCGCCGTAATCTTTGATGGCATAGTAAGGGGGCGACGTGACCACCAGCGCGACACTTGCGTCGGCGACCTCTGGCATCTGGCGGCTATCGGCCAGGTAAATCCGCGCCTGGCTCATATATCGCTCCCCGCTTGCCATTCATAATGGCGCAGCATCATCCCGGTTGCCCGATGTAGCCCCAGATGTTCGTAAAAAGGTTGCACTTCGGGATCACATAGCAAATCTACCATATAGCAGTCACGCACCTGGTCTAACATCCGCCGCACCAATTCGGTGCCGATCCCCTGCCCCTGGTATGCCGGCAACACTTCCAGGAACGGGATGTAAGCACTCAACACGTGATCGGTGATCGCCGTGATGAAACCAACTACTTGTCCCGTTGCTTCATCCAGTGCCAAAACCACTCTATCGCTCTGCTGCAACAATCGCAAATGGGTCTCCGCCGAGGGAAGATTCGGCCAGCCGACGAAAAAGCCATACAGGCGCTCCGGCGTCACTCCCACCACCGAGAAAGTGTAGACGATCAAACTTACCTCACTGCCGTCCCAAGTAGAGGTTTGATTGTGGACATTATTAGGATACTACGTACTCTCTATCACAGAGGATATTTTTCTATCGCCGCGAGCTGCGCCACCCGGCGCGCGTGCCGCCCCCCCTGGAATTGCCCGGCCAGGAACGCCGTCACAATGTCCTCGGCCAGCGCCGCACCCAGGATCCGCCCACCCAGACAGAGGATATTGGCCTGGTTGTGCTCACGCGCCAGCCGCGCCATCGTCGCGTCGGTGCAGAGCGCCGCCCGCGCCCCGCGCACCTTGTTCGCCGCGATGGAGACGCCAATCCCCGTGCCGCAAACCAAAATCCCGAGCTCGTACTCACCGGCCACGACCGCTCGCGCCACCGGCAGCGCATAGGCCGGATAATCCACCGAGACAGCTCCGTCGTGTGTCCCCTGATCAAAGACCTCGTGCCCCTGCGCCGTCAGAAACTGCTTCAGATGCTCCTTGAGTGCAAAACCGCCGTGATCCGCGCCGATAATGAGTTTCACTTTGCCGCCCTCCCCGTCAGCTTGAGTACGATCACCACTGAATAGGCCGACCGCCGTGTTCCATCAAATAACGGTTGGCCGCCGAGAAATGGCCGCAGCCGAAAAAGCCCCGCTTCGCTGAAAGTGGTGAAGGGTGCACAGTCTCCAGGATCAAATGCCGGGTGGGATTAATCAATGCGCGCTTGGCCTGGGCATAGGCGCCCCACAGCATAAAGACCAGTCCCTCCCGTTGTTCACTCAAGCTCTGGATGATCTGATCGGTGAGCGCCTGCCAGCCCAATTTCTGGTGGGAGGCGGGTTTGCCCGCCTCTACGGTCAAGATCGCATTGAGCAAGAGCACGCCCTGCCGGGCCCATCGGGTCAGGTCGGTGGAAAAGGTCTGTTTGACGCCGCCGTATACATCGCGTTCAATCTCTTTGAAAATATTTTTCAGCGACGGGGGCGCTTTGACGCCTTCCGGCACCGAGAAAGCCAGCCCGTGCGCCTGTCCCGGCCCGTGATAGGGATCCTGTCCCAGCAGGACCACTTGCACGGCGTCAAACGGCGTCATCTCCAGCGCGTAAAAGATGCGCTCCTGCGGCGGGTAAATCGTCGCCGTGGCCCGCAGCGCCGCGACCTGGGCCAATAGCTGCCTGTGATATCCACTTTGCAGCAAAGGAATGTGTGCTATCCAGCTTTCCATTTAAGCCACCTCGCTTTCTACGTCAGGCTGAGGTGCTTGAGCGGCGACATGATCCGGCAGGATGGTCTCTGCCTCGCGCACCGCCGGGAAGAGATAGCCGCCGCCGCCCACCAGCATCGCTAACAGGCCCGTGAAGACAAACAGCAGCCCCATCCCCGCGCCGGGGCCGCTCCCCACCAGCCAGCTGAAGACCGGCACCAGTGCGCCGCCCTCCCGCATGGCCGGCTCCAAAACTTTGTCGGCCAGTGGCCCGGCGATCAGCTGGGCTAAGGGTGTGACAAACCAGGCGATCAGCCGCCGGGTGGCAAAGACTCGCCCCTGTACATCGGGCGCGACCTTGGCCTGCCAGATGGCTTGATTGGAACCGTTGATGAACGGGACAAAGAAGACGGCGCAGAAGCTGGCAACGACCCAGACCGGCAGGCTCAGCCCCACGCCCATCCACACCTGCCCCAACAGGCTGACCAGCACCCAGCCCAACAGCACACCGTGGACGCGCCGCCGGGGACCGCCCCAGGCGCTCATCGCCAGGCCGCCCACCACGCCGCCGATAGCGCCGGCCGATTGCACGGTGCCCAGAATCAGCGCGTTGCTGGCCGTCCGCGCTAAAATCAGCGCCGGTCGCACCGCGCCGGCCAAGTTGGCGAAAAAGTTGCCGGTCAAAAAGACCAGTTGCAACCCCAACAAACTGGGGCGCTCCACAATGTAACGAAACCCGTAAGCCGCCTCTTTCCAAAGACTTCCCTGACCGGCGCGCCCTTCCTCTGTCTGCGGTGGCTGCGGCACATGGACAAAGCATAACGCTCCCACCGCGACCACAAACGTTACGATGTCGATCGTGAGGATGCCACCCAGGCCGAGGAACGGCAACAGCGCCCCGGCCAGCATCGGCGCGAAGACCCCGGAGGCGCTGTCGGCCAGCTCCATCATCCCGTTGGCTCGGCCGTACTGCTCCTTGGGCAGCATCAGGCTGATGGAAGCCGAGTAGGCCGGCCACTGGAAGGTCTGGAAGGTCCCCTCAATCGCTACCGCGATGTAAAGGTGCCAGATTTCCAGCCGCCCCAGGCTGTAGAGGAGCAGCAAGCCGATAGTGGTCGCGCCGGCCGCCAGGTCGCTGACCATCATCATCAGCTTGCGGTTGGAGCGATCCACAATAGCGCCGGCCACCGGGCTCATGATCAGCATCGGCGTGACGAAGAAGAAGCCGACCAGCGCCAGCGCCGTCGCTTGACCGGTTTTCTGGTAGGCCCAGATCGTCAGCGCGAAGCCGGTCATGCTGGTGCCCAGCAGGGAGACGATCTGGCCCAGCCAGACCACGATGAAAGCCGCCATGCCGACAGGCCGTCTGGGTGACATAAGATGCCCTTTTATAGCGTGAGAAGTTTGTAGTCAGGCGCTTTAGCGCCGTTTGAGCCGCGCTGAAGCGCAGCACTGCGAACTGCATAACGCTTGTTTGTGCGGTAAGCGGTGAGCCGTGAGCAGGATGGCTTTAGCCCTGCTCACGGCTCACTCTTCACTTTATAGCCGTGGCAACACAATGCCCTGTTGGCCTTGATACTTGCCCTTCTTATCGGCGTAAGAGACCTCACACGGCTCGTCGCCCTCAAAAAAAAGCACCTGCGCGATCCCTTCATGCGCGTAAATCTTGGCCGGCAGCGGCGTGGTATTGCTGATCTCAATGGTGATGTAGCCCTCCCAACCCGGCTCTAAGGGCGTGAAATTGGTCACGATGCCGCAACGGGCGTAAGTGCTTTTTCCCAGCACGGCCCCTAAAACATTGCGGGGCATCCGAAAATACTCCATTGTCCGCGCCAGCGCGAACGAGTTGGGCGGGATGATGCAGACCTCCCCGCGGAAATCCACCATGGCGCGCGTATCCAGATGTTTGGGATCCACCACCGCCAGATCGCCCACCCCCGGCGTGAAGACCTTGAACTCGTCGGCCACGCGGATATCGTAGCCATACGACGACAGCCCATACGAAATCGTCCCGTTGCGCACCTGCGTCTCCACAAACGGGTCAATCATCCCATAGTCCTGTACCATCCGCCGAATCCAATGATCGGGTTTCAATCCCATCCAGACACAACCTCGCTCTCAAGTTTAGATAATGGACCACCGACCGCAGACCGCAATCTCTTTTCACGCCTCACGTTTCACGCTTCACGCTTCACGCTTCACGTCTCCCGTCTCACATCCGCTCCGGCGCTGCCATGCCCATCAAATGCAGGACGCGCGCGAGCACTCCCTGCGCCGCGCGGACCAGGAGCAGCCGCGCGCGGGTCAGCTCCGCGTCGGCCGGATCGGCCGAGACCACCCGGCAATCGCGGTAAAAAGCGTGGAAGAGCGCCGCCAGCTCGGTGGCATAGGCTGTGAGATAGTGCGCCGTCAACTGCGTCGCCGCTAAGGTGATCACCTCCGGCAGCGCCAGCAGCTTGCGGATCAACGCCAGCTCGCTGGGGTGGGTGAGCAGCGCCGGATCGCCGGCCGCTGTCACGTCCCAGCTCTGCTCCGCCGCATGACGCAACACCCCCGCGATGCGCGTGTGCGCGTACTGCACGTAGTAGACCGGGTTGCGCTCCGATTGCTCCACCACCAGGTCCAGGTCAAACTCCAGCGTCACATCGGCGGTGCGTGTGAGCATCATGTAGCGGATGGGGTCGGGGCCGACCTCGTCCACCAATTCGCGCAGGGTGACAAACTCGCCGGAGCTTTTGGACATCCGCACTTCCTGCCCGCCGCGCCGCAGCGTGACCAGCTGGTAGAGGATAAAGATCGCCCGCGCCGGGTCCAGTCCTAACGCGCGCGCCACCGCCTTGACCCGTGGCACGTCGCCGTGATGGTCGGCCCCCCAGACATAAATCGCCCGGTCAAAGCCGCGCGTGACCAGCTTGTCCCAGACGTAGACCGCATCGGAAGCCAGATAAGTGGGGCGGTCCTCCGGGTCGGCCACCACCCGCGGCGAACGGATGAGGACCGCATCCTTTTCCAGCTCGTCAGCGTGGAACCAGACCGCGTCATCCTGTTCCACAATCGCGCCGTTTGCCCACAAGCGCGCCATGATCGGCTCAAACATCCCCCGCTCGTAGAACCAGCGCTCATGGAACCAGGTATCAAAGTGGATGCGCAGGGCCGCCAAGTCGTCACGGATGCCGGCCAAAATGCGGTCAATGCCCCAGAGGGTCAGTTCGCGGATCGCCTGCGCGCGCTCCAGTTCCAGATAACGCCGGCCCTCGTGCTCCAGCGCCTCGCGCGCGAGCTCGGCCACGTAAGCGCCGGGATAGCCCTTCTCCGGGAACGGGTACTCCTCCCCCAGCAGGGCGGCATAGCGGGCAAAGATGCTCTCGCCAAAGACGCGCGACTTGGAGCCGGCGTCGTTGACGTAGTATTCGCGCTCCACCGTGTAGCCCGCCGCCTGCAGGACCGCCGCCAGCGCGTCGCCGATCACCGCATTGCGTGCCGAGCCGATGGTGAGCGGCCCGGTCGGGTTGGCGCTGACGAACTCCACCTGGACGCGCTGTCCAGCTCCCAGGCTGACGTTGCCCCAGGTCTCGCCCGCCGCCAGGATCTCCGGCACCTGGCGGGCCAGCCAGCCGGTATCCAACGTGAAGTTGAGATAGCCCGGAGCGGCCACCTCTACCTGGCCGATGAACTCGGCCGCCGGCAGATGCGGCACGAGCGCTTGCGCAATCTGCAACGGGGCGCGCTTCAATGTCTTGGCCAGCCCCAGGCAGACCGGCGTCGCATAATCACCATGCGCCGCCTGGCGGGTCGGCTCCACCACCACCGGCGGCAAGTCAAACGACGGGAAGGTCCCCGCCGCTTGCGCCGCTTGCAATCCGGCCTGTACCAGCGCGGCGATCTGCTCGCGCAACGTTGTAACATACTTCATAAAAGACCTCCCGCCGTGAAACGTGACGAATCTGACCGCCAGGGTTCACGTTTTGACGTCATCCACCCGGCGCTCCGAAGAGCGCGCCGATCAAATAGCCCGCAAGCGCCGACACGATGCCGATCACCGCCATCTGCACGCCGGAGCGGCCCGGCCGCCCGACCGTCTGCTTCGCTTTGTAGACGCCGACCAGGAAAAGTGCCAGGGCCGAGATCGCAATGGCAGCACCGATTGCCGTCCCCCGTGTGAACGCGCCACTGGCGAGAAAGAAAAACGGCGTGAGCGGGATCAACGAGCCGACCATCGCTGAAAGTCCTACCACCAGCGCGCTGCGGAACGCCTTGGTGTCGTCCACCGGCTGGAGCTTGAGCTCGTCAGCCATCATTACCTGCAACCAGGTCTCCTCGTTAGCGGTGATCTGCCTGACCACCTCCTCCAGGGCATCGCCCTGGAGGCCCCACTGCCGGTAGATCTCCCGGACCTCCTCGCGCTCGGCATCCGGCAGGTTTTTGATCTCCCACCGCTCGCGTTCCAGCTCGGCGCGGTAGAAATCACGGTCGGCTAAGGTGCTGGTGTAGGCCACCGCCCCCATGGAAATGCTCTCGGCGAAAGTCGCCGCCAGCCCGCCCGCCAGCACGATGCGCGGATCAGGCGTTGCCGCCGCCACGCCGAGAATCACGCCAAGGACGTTGACCAGACCGTCCTGTCCCCCCAGGATGATGTCGGAGAGCGCCCCGCCACCCCCATGTCGTTCCACGTGGCGCGCCAGGAGCGCCGGGTGATTTGCCGCAGTTGTTTGTGCCATTTTATTCCCCTACATAAAACGTAAAACGTGATAGCACGCCAGGGCGGCCTCACGTTTTACGTTACATTACATTCCGTTTACGCTTTGCCGCTGCTGCCGAAGACCTCAATCCGGCCTTCCACCACCGCCTGCATGGCCGCAATGGAGGGTCCCAGGACATTGCGCGGGTCAATCTCGGTTGGCTTCTCCGCCAGCGTCTGGCGCAGTGCCTGCGTGAAGGCGTTGCGGATCTCAGTGTCAATGTTGATCTTGGCGATGCCGAGTTTGACCGCTTCGCGGATCTGGTCGTCAGGGATGCCGGTGCCGCCGTGCAACACCAGGGGGATCGCCACCCGGTCACGGATCGCCTGCAAGCGATCCAGCGCCAGCTTGGGCACGCCCTTGTAGAAGCCGTGCGCATTGCCGATGGAGACGGCCAAAGAATCGCAGCCGGTCGCCTTGACGAACTCCGCCGCTTCGTCCGGGTCGGTCATGAAGGCCTCGCGGTCGGAGACCACCACATGCTCCTCCGCACCGCCGATGCGACCGAGCTCCGCCTCCACCGGCACGCCCATTGCATGGGCCACTTCCACTACCTTGCGGGTTGCCGCGACGTTCTCGTCAAACGGCAGTTTGGAAGCGTCAATCATGATAGAGGTGAAACCGGCGCGCAGACATTGCATCGCCACCTCAAAGCTGGGGCCGTGATCCAGGTGTACCACGGCGGGCACGTCGGCCAGTTGTGCGTGCGTGCGGACAATGAGCGGCAGGAAATCCATCCCGGCGTATTTGAGCGCCCCTGCCGAAATCTGGATCATCACCGGCGCGCGCTTCGCCTTCGCCGCGCGGAAGATCGCGTGCGTGATCTCCAGGTTGTTCGTGTTAAATGCCCCCACCGCGTACCCGTTGCGGTAGGCTTCCAACAGCAGCTCTTTGCTTGTGACTAACATCTGTGCACTCCTTTCTGTTATTTCACGTTTCACGTCTCACGTTTCACGTCTCACGTTTTACGTCTCACGTTTCACGTTTCACGCTATGAACCAGGGCGATCAGCCTGAACGGCCTTTGTACCTTGATTTAGCAAAAAGTCAACCTTGACACCCTGCCAGTTTGCCGTTACACTATTCGTAGGACAATTGTGACTCAGGAGAGGGCAATGGAATTTATCACGGTACGAGACTTGCGCATACGGCCGGGAGAAATATGGCGTAAATTGCGGCGCGAGCGCGATCTGGTTCTCACCTCCAATGGGCGACCTG
>CAYTGR010000015.1:66703-84408 GCA_964437445.1 uncultured Anaerolineales bacterium
TGGCGTAAATTGCGGCGCGAGCGCGATCTGGTTCTCACCTCCAATGGGCGACCTGTGGGAGTGCTCATTGCTGTGGACGAGGATACAGTGGAAGATACTTTGATCACTCTACGGCGTGCGCGTGCGCAACTGGCGGTTTCGCGGTTGCGCCAGGCCGCCGCCGAACAAGGGACCGAACGGTTAACCGCCGAGGAGATTGAGGCCGAGATTGCAGCTGCACGCCAGGAACGAGCCGGATGATCATCGTCCTGGATACCAACGTGCTGGTCTCAGCCTTGCTGTCAGCCTTCGGCCCTTCTGCGCGTATTCTGGACCTGTTGCTGACGGGGGAGCTTCAGCTGGCTTATGATGACCGCTTGTTAGCCGAATACCGGCAAGTACTGGCGCGGCCCAAATTTAAATTTGACCCCATGGCCACAGCAGAGCTTGTGAATTATCTGGCTACAACCGGTCTCTGGACAGCAGCTCGCCCCCTTGCAACCGTGCTGCCCGACCCGCACGATTTGCCTTTCCTGGAAGTAGCGGCGCAGGTGGGGGCAACTCTGGTGACTGGCAACCGGCGTCATTTCCCCGTAGAAGCTTGTGAGAGGGTGACCGTGTTGACGCCGGCCGAGTTCATGACCTGGTGGTTAGCCACTCAAGCCTGATCTAAACCAGGCCGGCGCTGATTTCAGCGCCGGCCGCGTGATTATTTCCCCTGCTGCGTGATGGCCTGCACGATCCGCTCAACGTCGTTGCCACGGATCACCTGTGTCCCTACGACTGTCGTCGGTGTGGCGCGCGTCGCCACCGTTCCTACATAATTCCGCCCTAATTCGCCGTGGATCTGCCATGCCACCCGGTTCTGGTTCACGTCAGCCCGCAAATAGAGGATCCCGCGCCGCTGCAACTCGGCCTCCAAGGCGTTGCTGGCGGGACAGCCGGCGCTGGCGAAGACGATCACCGGCACCCCCGGCCCGGGCCATGACGCTCCCATCCGCGCCAGTAGCGCTTGCGTCTCATCCAGCGAATGGATGGGAGTTGCCATCGGTGTGATTCCCACTACCGCCAGGAGCACCGCAAAGACGATCCCGGCCAGTACGTAGGCCGGATTGAAATCACGGCGGAACATCTTGCTCCTCAAACTTCAATACGGGAAACGGGGCCGCACCGGCGTCCGTTCCCAGGTCGCCTGGTTCAGTCCATCCAGTTGGTTGGGATCATCTCCTTCATGATCGGTGTAATACTCATCGCCATCTGCCGTCACCCAGCGATATTGCCACTGGTTGGAGCCGATCTCCACTTCGTGCGTATAGGGATTGACGTATTCCTCCTGGTTGGTTATCATCAGGTAGGCATCGTTGCGGATTTCGGCATAGGTCTGGCGGCGATGCTCCACGATGTCCTGCGCCATCTCCTGCATGGAGCGCTGGAACTCCAGCTGGCGGCGCGCCCGCTCCTGCTCCGCATATTGGGCCTGCATAAAGGAGCGGGAGAGCATTTGCTGATTGGCCTGTTCCTGCACCACCCAACGCGGATTGGGCGTCGCCGACGCTATAATGTGATCAAAGACTGCGTCCCAGGCAGCAAATTCGTCTTCGGGCGCGCGCCAGAGGATGGTCTCTTTGTTGCTCCACATCCCGGCTCCTAACATACCCAGCGCCTCCAGTACAACGCACCCGCCTTCCCGGTAGTGGATACCATTTTCCACATAATCCCAGAGCACTGCCCCGCCTTCGTAGTTAAACGGCGGCGGGGTCCCCCAGCGCGCCAACCGGGCGCGGAAGTTTTCCGCCAGTTCAGGGCGCAACCCTTGCTCCACCACACGCACTCGCTGCGCCTGCGGGTGCGCCCACGGGAAGACCATCTGAATCAGGAAATCCGTTGCGCCCGGCTGCGGCCAGACCAGCATTCCCTGATAATTGCTGCCCGGCGGGAAAAACATGGCCACTTGCTGCAGGTAACGTGGATCGCAGTATTTGATCTCCGGGCACCAGCGGAGGGCCACCGTCCCGGCCGGATCGCGCTTGACGGTGAGATCCAATTTCGCCTCAATGGACTGGGTGCTGATTACCTGGTGCATCAGGTCGGCGCGTTGAATGCCACCTTCCAGCAGCCAGCCTTTGGGGACCGCCAGCGTGAATGCGCTCTCGCGCGGTTCGGCGCGCCGCTCAAAGAGCAGCCCGCGCACGGCGGCCGCACCGCCGCCCCCCGGCGGCCGCGCCGCCGGCTTTTCATCCCAGATCAAATACTGCTGGCAATAGGGGCAGCGCTCGGTGCCGGGTGACACCGGTGCGCCACAGGCAGGGCAGGCGGAGACTTTGACCATGGACGCAGCCTACCGCTTCTGCCACCAGACTTTGACCAGCGCGTTGCCGGTATCCTCGTAATACTCCACGCGCAGGGCGTGCACCCCCGCAGTCACGGCAACGTCACGGCAAAGGGTCACGTCGCCCGCGGCGATGTGCCACTCGTCCACCAGGAGCGTATCGTCCAACCAGAGGCGGATGCCGTCGTCGGCCTTCGTGCAGAAGCTATACGTGCGCCCCTCAAAGGCCACGCGGCGCACCCACCGCGCACTGAAACCGTCGGCCGGTACGCCCGCCGTCGGCCCACCGCTGCCCCAGTTGAAATCTACCGTCCCCTGCGTCAGCGTGGCCGCCGCCGGATCGGTCAGGCTGGGATTGCCGTAGTAGGTCGCGGTCCAGGCCGGATCCTCGCCGGTGGGTGTCCCACAACCAGGGCAGGGGGTCGCGGCCGGCGCATTGCCCACGCGGACAAAGGAAAATTGTGCCGTGGCGGTGCCGGTGTCCTCAAAATACTCAATGGTGATCACGTGGTTGCCCGGCGTCAACGTGACATCAAACGTGTAGGTGGTCTCCGGCTGGACCTTCCAGGCATCCAGGACCCTGGCGTCATCCACGTAGATGCGAGCGCCGTCGTCGGCCACCATCGTGAAGCGATAGACTCCGCCCCGGAAGTTGATGGTGCGTGCCCAGCGCACCGAGAATTTATCGCAGGGCAGGCGCTTGTCGGGCGAGCAGAGTCCCCAATGGAAATTGACCGCCGAATCGTTGCGGACGAAGAGCGGCCCGCCGGTCGGCTCCGTGCCGTTGAAGTACTCGCCGCGCCAGACACCGCCACCGGTGGATGGCTGGCGTGGAGTCACGGCAGTGCCGGGAATGACCAGATTTTGTCCCACGTAGATCACGTTCATGTTGTACAGCCCGTTCGCCTGCGAAAGTGCCCAGACCGTCACGCCGTAGCGCCGGGCGATGCTGAAGAGGGTCTCGCCGGGCTGGACGACGTGCACCTTACCGGTGGGGGCAGGGGTCGGGGCCGGCGCTGTGCCGGGGATCGTCAACCGCTGCCCCACATAAATCGTGTTGGGGTTCACGATGCCGTTAGCGCGGGCCAGCGTCCACATGTCTACGCCATAACGGGCCGCAATACCCGATAGATTTTCGCCGGGCTGGACCACATGAACTCCTCCGCTCTGGGCCATCACCGGTGCCGCCAGGCAGAACAACATGACCAGTGTTACCAGCAAACCGCTCAACTTACGCATGACCATGCCTCCTTCCGCTAACCAAGACTAACCCTGACCACCGAAACTGAACATCGCGTTTATCACCCTCATAATATACGTGACCTGCAATAACGTCAAGATGGATTGGGTAAAATCACAGTTTGTAAGACAGGAGTATAATAGCCCTCATGCTATCCGCATATCCGATTTTGAGGAAAAAAGCCATGCCAATCCAACCGCTGGCCAGGGTTGCGTGCGTCTACCTGGTGAAAAGGGGTTGCCTGGAGCCGGTCACCACCGGCTCCAGCGACCAGGCCGAGCCGATTCCCTCCCCGGTCAGCTGAAAGGGGAGTCATGGCCGCCGTTGCTCCTGCTCCCCCTAAACGCCGCTCCCGCTGGCAGCAAACTTTTACAGCGCTCAGACATCCGAACTATCGGCTCTGGTTCTTCGGGCAGACTGTCTCGCTCTTCGGGACCTGGATGCAATCCACAGCGCAGGGCTATCTGATCTTCCAACTGACCCACTCACCGGCCTTTTTGGGCTACGTCAGCTTTGCCTCGGGGGTTCCCAGCTGGCTCTTCACCTTGTACGGCGGCGTCGTCGCCGACCGGATGCCACGCCGGACGCTGTTGCTCATCACCCAGACCGCGATGATGCTCCTGGCCTTTATCCTGGCCGCGCTGACGTTCAGCCACTGGGTGCAACCGTGGCATATTTTGGTGCTGGCTTTTTGCCTCGGCACGGCCAACGCCTTTGACGCCCCGGCCCGGCAGGCCTTTGTCCTGGAGATGGTGGAACGCGAGGACCTGACCAACGCGATTGCGCTCAACGCCACCATGTTCAACATGGGCACGGCGCTGGGGCCGGCCATGGCTGGCTTAACCTACGCGGCGTTTGGTCCCGGCTGGTGCTTCCTGCTCAACGCCCTTTCGTTCATTGCCGTGATCGGTGCGCTGGCGTTGATGCGGCTGAAGCCGTTCGCCACGCCGGCGCGCCGCGCTTCCGCCTGGAGCGACCTCCGCGAGGCCTTGCGTTATATTGTCGGTGAGCCGATCATCCGCGTGTTGATCGGGATGGTGGCCGTGACCAGCCTTTTCGGGTTCTCGTTCGTGACCCTCTTCCCGGCCTGGGCAGTCACCGTTCTTGGCGGCGATGCCCGCACCAATGGGTGGTTGCAATCGGCCCGGGGGGTGGGGGCCCTCATCAGTGCGTTGGGCATTGCCTCCCTGAGCCACTTCCAATTCAAGGGAAAACTGCTGACGGTGGGGATGTTCCTGCTGCCGTTGACGATGCTGGTCTTTGCCGCCATGCGCTGGCTGCCGCTGGCCCTCGTCGTGCTGGTTGGCGTCGGGGCCAGCATCACCCTGTTCATGAACCTGGCCAACGCGCTGGTCCAAACGCAAGTCACCGATGAGCTGCGTGGAAGGGTGATGGGGGTCTACACGCTGGTTTTCATGGGCTTGATGCCGGTCGGCGGGTTGCTGGCTGGTGAAATCGCCGAGCGAATCGGGGAACCGCTGACAGTCACCTTGAGCGCGGGCGTGCTGTTGGCTTGCGCTGCCCTCGTCTGGCTTTTCATCCCGCGGGTGCGGGCGCTGCCTTAAGCCGGGAGCAAATGCGCCGTCGTCCACGAATGGGGTAGTGCAACCGCTCGTCTATTCATGGCCGATTCGTGAGGGGCCGGCAATTAGCTCAGAACTTACGCCGAATAGGGTTCGTAGTGGCGGCTTCAGCCGCTCTTAGCGCCATGGGAACGTCTGAAGGGTACAGGGCTACGGAAGTTAAACGTTACCCGGAAAGTGCGTAAGTCCTGTCAATACCACGATGGCACAAGCTTTAGCTTGTGCCATCGTGTGCTTGACTAAGCGGCTGAGGGCTGATGGACGATCCTCACGGATAGACACGCTTGATGGTGCGCGGATAGGGGATCGTCTCGCGGATGTGCTCAATGCCGCAGAGCCAGGTGACCACCCGCTCAATTCCCATCCCAAAACCGCTGTGCGGGACGCTGCCGTACCGGCGCAGGTCCAGGTACCATTTGAAGGCCTCCTCCGGCAAATTCTGCTCGCGGATCCGCTGGAGCAACAGGTCGGGGTCGGAGATCCGCTCGCTGCCGCCGCAGATCTCGCCGTACCCCTCTGGAGCCAGCAAGTCAGTGCTCTTGCAGACTTCCGGGCGTCCCGGCCAGGGTTCCATGTAGAACGCTTTGACCGCCGAAGGGTACCCATAGACGAAGACCGGCTTATCAAATTGCTGGGTCAGCGCCGTCTCATGGGGGGAGCCAAAATCCATCCCCCACTCAATCTTGAGCAGCTCTTTTTGCTCGGGGTCGGTGGTCTCTTCGCGCAGCCGGATCAGGCGCTCCACCGCCTCATCGTAAGAGATGCGCGGGAAAGGTGGCACCACCCGCTCCAGCGCGGTCGTATCGCGGCCCAGAAAACGCAGCTCGGCAGCCCGTTCGCGCAAAACGCGCTGCACGATGTAGGAGACAAATTCCTCTTCCATCACAAAGAGGTCTTCCAGCGTGAAGAAGGCCATCTCTGGCTCCACCATCCAGAACTCGGTCAGGTGGCGGCGCGTTTTAGATTTCTCCGCGCGGAAAGTCGGCCCGAAACAATAGACCTTGCCGAAGGCAAAGATGTTGGCTTCGTTGTAGAGCTGCCCGCTCTGCGTCAGATAGGCTTTGCCCTCGTCAAAATAGTCCGTCTCAAAGAGCGTGGTGGTCCCTTCGCAAGCGGCCGGCGTCAGGATGGGGCCATCCACGTTCAGGTAACCGTGGGAATCCAGCCAGCCGCGGACGGCGGCAATCACGGTGGCCCGCACCCGCAGGATCGCCCACTGACTCTGTGCCCGGAGCCAGAGGTGGCGGTTATCCAGCAGGAAATCCACCCCATGCTCTTTCAGGGCAATCGGATAAGGCTGTGCCAGCTGCACGACCTCTAAAGTCTGGACGCCGATCTCATAGCCACCGGGGATGCCGGGCGCGCGCGGGTCGGCCCGCACCACGCCGGTGATGATCACCGATGACTCCTGGGGGATATGGGCTGCCCGGTCAAAGGTCTCTGCTGTGACCTCTTTCTTGAAAACGACACATTGGGCAAAGCCATAGCCATCGCGCACCAGCAGGAATTGGAGATTCCCTTTATCGGTCCGGTTGTAGACCCACCCCTGGATGGTAACGGTTTGTCCTACGTAGTCAGCGATCTGTTCAATTTTGATGAGTGTTGTCATGGTCTCCTCCAATCGGACTCGTGGCCGTATCCCCTCAGGCTTCCGGCAGTTCCCTGACCCCTTTGTCGCGCCTCAGCCAGTGCCGGACATAGCCCAGCAGCTTCTCGCGGTTCTCTTTCCACAGGTGAATCAGGGTGGGGAGACCGGGAATGAAAAAGAAAGCCAGCACCAACAGCGTGAAGTACTTGTCCACTCCTTCAATGGAACCAAAGGCCCGCCCCAGGCCAAACCCCAACAAGGTCACGCCGACCGCCCAGGCCAGTGCGCCAAAGACGTTGAAAAACAGAAAACGGCCGTAATGCATTTCCGCAGCGCCGGCCACAATGGGCACAAAAGTTCGGACAACCGGTATGAAACGGGCCAGCGTCACCGTTTTGCCGCCATGTTTTTCATAGAACGCTTTGGCCTTGAGCAGATTCTCGCGTTTGAAGAGGAAAGAATTGGGCCGGTTGAAAATTCTGGGGCCGGTCTTGGCTCCAAACCAGTAGCCAACGGTATCTCCCAACACGGCGGCAATGAAGAGGCCCGGCACCAGAATGAACTCATTCATGACGCCGCGCGAAGCGAGCAAGCCAGCCGTCAATAAGAGACTGTCGCCCGGCAGAAAGAACCCAAAGAAAAGCCCGGATTCCGCGAAGATAATGGCGAACAGCCCAATGTATCCTACCGTCTCAATCAGTTGCACCAGGTCAAGATGCATAGATATCATCACCCCCCATTGAATTCGGGCGAGCGGCCCGCCTGCCCTAAAAATTCATTATACCACAGAAAATTGCCCCTTGACAGCCGCCCCCTTTTTGTGTTATACTCTTTCAAGATATTATATCTAATATCAAATATATAAGGCGATGAACCCCATGAACGAAACACAACCTCTCTCACACAAGCAGCTGCGCCGTTGGGTGGCCGATCGTCTACGCGCGGACATCCTTGAAGGACGGCTCAAGCCCGGCGAGTGGCTGCGCCAGGAACGGCTGGCCCAGGAATACGGCGTGAGCCAGATGCCGATCCGTGAGGCGTTCAAAGAGCTGGCCGCCGAGGGCCTGGTGGAGCACGTTCCCTACCGGGGCGTCCGGGTCGTAGAATTTGCCGTGGATGACGTGGCGGACCTCTACGCGCAACGCGGGTTCCTGGAAGGAATGGCCGCCCGCGCGGCCGCCACACTCATCACCCAGGAAGAGCTGGATGAGCTGCGTTCCCTCTTGAGCCAGATGGCCCAGCGCTTAGGTCCGCAAGACCTGACGGAATATCGCGAGCTGAACCGCCGTTTCCATCAAATAGTCTACCAGGCCAGCCACCGGGCCTATCTTATCCGCACCCTGGACCAGCTGTGGAATGCCTTCCCCAACATGCTATGGGGCAACTTCGCGCAGACGGCGGTCGAGCCCCTCCCCGACCGGAACCTCAACGATGTTGAGGAGCACCAGGCGATCCTGACTGCATTAGAAAACCACAACCCCGACGCGGCCGAGCGTTTAGTCCGCCAGCACATTGAGTCGGCCGCCAGGCAGCTGGTCGCTGCGTTGCGTGGACCCGCGTAAGCGGCAGCCCTGTTATTCTCTACGTAGAACCATCTTTGCAGCGGAATCTCAGTTGGGTCATTTCAAGAGAATGGAGGTGAAAGAGGACCCTGCAAGCTCAATGTTTCTATGAGCCTGTCGCCCTGCCCGTTAAAATCCTATCATTATTTGCTATGAGGAGAAACCATGAGAGCGCCCAAATTGTTGTTGGTATTGTTGCTGATTGCCCTGCTCCTCTCCGCCTGTGGGCCCAAGACCACCCCGGCCCCGGCGACGACTGAAGTGCCGGCCACTGAGGCACCCAAGACGGAGGAACCTGCCACCCCGCCCCCTCCGGTCGCCACCACCGATCCCAACGCGGCCCAGACTGGCGGGACCGTCGTCTTCGGCACGCCGCAGGAACCGGCCGTGCTCAGTCCGCTGCTGGCTTCTTCCTCCATTGAGGATGCCGTCAGCTCCCTGACGATTGAAGGTCTGGTGGAGATCAATGCCGACGGCCAGTACGAAGCCGTGCTGGCCGAGGCGCTGCCTACCGTCTCCGAAGATGGCCTGGTCGTGACCTATTTGTTGCGGAAGGGGATCAAATTCTCCAACGGCGATCCCTTCACCTGCGCCGACGTCAAGTTCACGTTAGATGCCATTCTCTCCGATCTCTCCGGCGCCAGCACCGCCGGCTACAGCGACATTGACTCGCTGGAGTGCCAGGATGATTACACCGTGGTCGTCACCTTTGCCGAGCTCTACGCCCCCTATCTGCGGCTCTTTTCCTACATCCTCCCCAAAAGCGCCGGCGACCTGGCCCAGCTGGACACCTGGGAATACAACCGCAATCCGGTCGGCACCGGGCCGTTCATCGTGAAAGAGTGGAAATCCGGCGATAGCATCACCTTCGTCAAGAACCCTTACTATCACGAAGCCGGCCGGCCTTACCTGGATAGCATCGTCATCAAGATCATCCCCAGCCGTGAGGTGGGGCTGCAACTGCTCGGCACCGGTGAGCTGGATGCGCTGTGGGATCTCAACGAGAGCGACTTTCCTACCCTGGACAAGATGGAAGGGGTCAGCTATGCCGGGGTTTTAGCCGGCTCCGGCGAAAACGAACTGCTGGTGCTGAACTTCGCCGACCCCAAAGTGGATGCCCCTCCCGATCCCGCCGCCAATCCGCATCCCATCCTCTACGACTTGCGGGTGCGCCAGGCCATTCAACTGGGCATTGATAAGCAGCTGATCGCCGATGCGCTGCTCTACGGCAAAGTCAAGGTTGGCACCACGGTGCTCCCCGCCGGGCCGTTTGCCTGCCCGCAGGAGCCGAGCCGATACGATCCCGAAGGGGCCAAAGCGCTGTTGGAAGAGGCCGGCTGGAAAGTCGGTGCCGATGGCATCCGCCAGAAAGACGGCGTCCGCATGAGCCTCAAGATCCAGACCACCTCCGGTAACAAGCTGCGCGAGGATACCGAACAGGTGCTGGTGGACATGATGCAGCAGATCGGCATTGAGCTCAAGATTGAGAACGTGCCGTCTGACGTCCTGTTCGCCGGGTGGGGGGATAACGGCCTGCGCAAGCACGGCAACTTTGATCTCCTGCTCTACACGACCGGCGCCGGCATTGATCCCGACAGCCACCTGTTCGGCAACTATCATTCCGCCCGCATCCCGACTGCCGACAACGGAGGCGCCGGCTCCAATTACTCGCGTTACATCAACGCCGACGTGGATCAGTGGATTGACGACGCGGCCAGCACCGCTGACATGAACAAGCGGCACGAGCTTTATTGCAAAGTGGCCGCCCAGATCAATCAAGACCTGCCGCGCATCTTCCTCTATGAACGGTTGCTGCTGAGCGGGTACCGGACACACCTGCAGAACTTCCTCGTTTCCCCCGGCCCCGAAGACTTCGCCAGCAACGCCGCGAACTGGTGGATTAAGAAATAAGTCGGGTGCGCAGGACAGGGTGAGCGGTTAACAGGTTAGAGCGAGTAGCGGGCCGGTCTCCGCTACTCGCTCCCCGCCCGCCGCTCACGGTTAACCTTTCACGTTAAGGAGTGAGCAGAGAGCAGCCGGTAGCAGTTCCTGTTTCCTGCTCACTGCTCACATTTGGAAAGGATGAAGGATGAAGGCGGAAGGATGAAATCTCCTTTGAAAATAACGCTCTGAGTTTGTAGTCAGGCGCTTTAGCGCCGTCTGAGCCGCGCTGAAGCGCGGCACTACGAACCTGTTTTTATCCCCCGCTGGTGAACGCCAGGGCATGGGGAATCCCGCTGCACAGGTTAAGCTATGGTTGAATATCTGGCCCGTCGTTTGGTGCAAGCGCTTGTGCTGCTTTTCTTGCTAAGCCTCATCCTGTTCGGGCTGATCAGCGCGGTCCCGGGCGGATTGATGACCGCTTACGAGAACAACCCGGACATCACGCCGGAAGACTATGCCCGCCTGCAAGCCAAGTACGGGCTGGATCAGCCCGTCCCGGTCCGCTATGTTAAATGGCTGGGGAATGTGTTGCGCGGGGATTGGGGCACGTCCTTTGTCTCCAAACGGCCTGTCATGCAAGAGATCGGCGACCGGTTGCCCAACACGCTCTTGTTGATGGGGCTGGCCGAACTGGTGACACTGCTCATCGCCATCCCTCTGGGGATTTACTCTTCGCTTAGACAGTACTCACTCTTTGACCACGTAGCCACCACGTTCGCCTTTGCCGGCCAATCCCTGCCGGTCTTCTGGTTCGGGCTGGTGCTCATCATCATTTTTGCGGTCACGCTCAAGGGACCGACTGGCGCGCCCCTCCTGCCGGGCTCCGGGATGGCGACCCCCAACGCGCCGTTCTCCCTGGTAGACCGCGTCCGCCATCTGATCCTGCCGGTGACTATGCTGTCGCTCGTCTCCGCGGCCGGTTACATGCGCTTCATGCGCTCGGCCATGTTGGATGTGGTCAACCAGGATTATGTCCGCACCGCCCGCGCCAAAGGGATGGCAGAAAAAGAGGTCGTCTTCAAACATGCCCTCCGCAACGCCCTGATTCCGGTGGTTACGTTGGTCGCTTTAGATATCCCCACTCTTTTCTTTGGCGCTGTCTTCACCGAACGCATTTTCGCCTGGCCGGGGATGGGGCGGCTCTACATTGACGCCGCCTTCAAAACTGACTACCCGGTGTTGATGGCCCTGCTGTTAATCAGCGGCGCTCTCATCATTTTTTCCAACCTGCTGGCCGATCTGCTCTACGCTTATCTGGATCCGCGGATCAAGTACACGTGATAGAGGGTCCCCATGACACACTCATCATCCGCGCCAATGACTGCTGAGGCCCTGCCCCCGGCCCAATCGCTCTTCCGGTTCTTCTTGCGCCGCTTTGTCCGGCACCGGATGGCGCTGCTGGGAGCGCTTACCATGGCGCTGCTCGTCTTTCTGATTGCCGCTGCTCCGCTGACCGCCCGCTACGATCCGCTGAAACAGGACCTGCGCCACCGTTTCCAGCCCCCCTCGTGGGAGCACTGGATGGGCACCGACGAGTTGGGGCGCGACATGTGGGCGCGCACCCTGTACGGGGGGCGGATCTCGTTAACGGTGGGCTTGCTGGCGATGGCTGTGGCGATCACCATTGGCTCTATTTTTGGCATCTCCGCCGGCTACTATGGGGGGTGGGTGGATACAGTTCTGATGCGTATCACCGATGTCTTTCTCGCCCTGCCCCGGCTCTTTGTGTTGATCCTGCTCACTACTTTTCTGCGCGCCGCCGATATTCCAGGGATTGAACCCGGCTCCTTCTGGCCCATTGCCGTCGTGATCGGCATCATGGCCTGGATGACCGTCGCCCGGCTGGTGCGCGCCTCCACGCTGGAACTGCGCGAGCGCGATTTCGTGGCCGCGGCCCGCTCGCTGGGGGAATCGGATGCGCGCATCATGGCCCAGCACATTTTCCCCAACGTGATTTCGCCGATCATCGTCTCGGCTACGTTGGGCCTGGCCGGTGCCATCATCAGCGAATCGGGCCTCTCGTTTCTGGGTTTCGGCGTCCAGCTGCCCACACCGACCTGGGGCAACATGCTCAGCGGTGCCCAAAGCCAGCTCCTCATCGCGCCGTGGACTGCGATCTTCCCCGGTTTGATGATCTTTATCGTCGTGATTGCCATCAACTACATCGGGGATGGGCTGCGCGACGCCCTGGATCCGCGTCATGTGATGAAACGAGGGTGAGCCGGCCAGCCCTTTGCCCTACCGCCGACCGCCTTCAGAGGCGGTCGGCGATTGGTGCCAGCCTGCCACAGCGTACAACTTATACACAACGGAGGAACCATGCATGTCATCAACTTATGGCTATTGTTCAGCTTAACCTTAGGCGCCGGCAATCCCCCCCAGGCTGGCGGCACGCCGTTACTCATGCCCATTGGCGGCGGCTACTCCGACACCTACGCCGGCTTCGCCGCGGCTGCTGTCGCCAACGCCCACAACGGACGGGTGAATATCCTGGTGCTGCCCATGAGCTACTCCACCCATCCTGAGACGATCACCGACGCCGAACGGGCTACCAATCTGCGGGATGCCGAACAGCGTCGCTTTCAGATAGAAGAAGCCTGCAAACGTGCCGCCCCGCCCGAAATCACCTGCCAGGCTGTGCTCGCGCCGCTCTTGGTGCGTGCCGATGCGCTGGCCCCCTCAGCCCTGGACTATTTCAAGGACGAGCTGGCGGCCGTCTTCTTCCTCGGCGGCGACCAGACCGTCGCCATGCAAGTGCTGATCAACACCCCTGTAGAAGCGGCACTCACCGCCGCCTACGCGCGCGGGACCATCATTGCCGGCACCAGTGCCGGCTGCGGCATTCAGGGGGTCAACATGCTGGCCGGCTACGCCCCCAATTTCGCCACCGGCAACGCGCTGGATTTCGGCGCTGCCGAAGTCTGGCACACCCCGGACCGGCGCGGCCTGCCCTTCGGGATTCAAACGGCCATCCTGGATCAACATTTCTGGCAGCGGAGCCGCTTCGGGCGGCTGCTCAACGCCATTGCGCAACCGGACGTGCCCCACGTCGGGATTGGCGTGGACGCCTACACCGGCGTCCGTGCTCCGGGCGGGACGCGCTTGGAAGGTGTCTTTGGCCTCTACACCGTCGCCGTGCTGGATGCCGAGACCTATCATGCTGCCGAGGGCGTCCGCTACCGGGGCGACCACGCCACGCTGAGCCTGCGCAACGTCCTGGTCCACCTGCTGGCCCCTGGCGCTTTCGCCTACGATCTGACCACACGCCAGGCCTCGTTGGGCGCGCCCGCGCCGCAGGTGCAGCGCACGTTTGAGGCGCTGCGGCTGCCCCCCGGTGCCGGGCCGCTGCTCCTGGCCGGCGATCTCAGCCCGGCGCTCAGCCCGGATAATCCCGTGTTGCGCCGTTTCAAAGCGCTGGCCGGCGGCGACCAGGCGCGACTCCTCATCGTGGCGGCCGGCTACCCCACGGACCGCTCCGCGCAGACCAACGCCGACAAGTTCAAGGCCGCCCTGGGCCAGGGAGCGACTACGTTCATCGTCGGCCAGCAAGAGAGCGCTCCCCTGACCGTGCCGGAGGGGACCACCGGCATTGTCTTCATCGGCAAAGACCAGTCCCGGCTCCGGCCGGAACGGGTGGCCCCGCTCCAGGCGGCCTGGCGGGCGGGAATGCCCCTGCTGGCCGACAACGCCGCCGCCGCGGTGCTTGGCCTCAGCTACTCGGCTCACGGTCCTACCCCTCAAGACGCCGATCAGGAAGAGATCGCCACGCAGATGTCATTTTTGCAAGGGAATACTGTCATCTCCCCGGGGCTGGGCCTGCTGGACATTGTGGTGGAGCCGCAGGTGCCGGAAGATAACCGCTGGGGGCGGCTCTTCTCGCTGGCCTACCATCACCCCGACCGGCTCGCGCTGGGGCTGGCGCAGGAGACCGCGTTGGAGCTCACGGCCGGCGGCGCGCAGGTGATCGGGCGCAACGTCATCTTGGCGCTGGACCTGCGGCAGGCCCGGCTGGCGCTGGGGACCAACGACGGCTTCGTCATCGCCAACGGGCTGCTGGACGTTTTCGCGCCGGGTGATCGCGTGGAACCCACGCCGGCAGATGTGGATGCCGCGCCTGAACGGGTGCCTACGCCCGCGCCGGTTTCTCCGACAGGCACATCCACCTCCACGTCCACCGTCACGCCCACGTCGGCGGTCCCTGCGCTCGCGCCCACCGTCACACCAGTTGCCACGGTCACACCTGCGTTGCCTCCCGGCAAGCCGGCCCGCAATCAGACGCTGATCACGCTGGGCCGGGTAGTAGCCCTGGTGGTCCTGGTGGGGGCTCTGATCGGCTGGCTCAGCCGCCGCCAATAATGCTTGTCATCCCAGGCAACTCGTGATATAGTTAACTCAAGTTGCTACCTGCTGAATTTTGACCACCGATCACTGACAACAGACCGCGATTTGTTTCCCACAAGTCGTCCGTTGTCTGGCGTCTGTGGTCAAGTGGGCGTGTCAATCCTTAGCGTGTCACTACAAGCTCTACTCGGTGGTGACTTTTTTCAGGGCAGGTTGAGCCTTTCGGTGCCGTCCCTGGTAACCGCCCGGTAACCATTCTTTGCTATCATGGCCAAACCATTGAATTGACAGCGCGCCCTCATGATCCGGCGAGACATCACCCCTGACCGGTGTGATGGAACCAGCCGGCACGAGGGCGCAATGTGCCTTGATGGTATCCGATCACCCATAAAGACAGTCTCTGCACTTTGCGAGGCCCCGGTTGGTTGGCAGCTCTGTTCCCGGAAACTGCCGTCACCCACCACGGCCCCGTCTAAAATTTTACCTGACGGAGGTATTTGACTTGGAAGGTGCAACACAATTTGAGACTGTCGGTATTTACAGTGTGCTGGTCGTGGCAATAGCAGCCTTGATTTATGCCTGGCTGCTGCGCACGAACGTGCTCAAAGCCAGCCGAGGCAGTGAACGCATTCAGAAGGTCGCCCGGCCGATCCGGGAAGGCGCGGTGACCTATCTGAATCAACAGTTCCGCACCATTATCTGGATCGTTGGCATTCTCGCCGTCCTCCTCTTCCTTTCCGCCTACCTGGCCGAGCTGGCCCCTGCCGCGCGGGAGCTGGGCTTTACCAGGCTGCAAATCGCCCTGGGCCGGGCCGGGGCTTTTCTGGCGGGCAGCTTCTTCTCCATCGCCGTGGGACGCTTCGGGATGCTGATGGCTGTGGAGGGCAGCCTGCGGGTGGCCGCCGCTTCCGCCGAAGGGAAGATGGCCCCGCTACAGATTGCCTACCGCGCCGGCACGATCACGGGGATGCTGACCGATGGGCTGGGGCTCTTCGGCGGCACCCTTATTTTCATCATCTTTACGAAGGCCGCGCCAGAGGTCCTGTTGGGCTTTGGCTTTGGCGGGACACTGATTGCGCTTTTCATGCGCGTCGGCGGCGGCATCTACACCAAGGCCGCCGACGTGGGGGCGGATTTGGTCGGCAAAGTGGAACACAACATCCCTGAAGATGATCCCCGTAACGCCGCGGTGATTGCCGATCTGGTCGGCGATAACGTCGGCGACTGCGCCGGGATGGCCGCCGACATCTTTGAATCTTACGAAGTGACCATCGTCTCCACGATGATCCTGGGCCTGGCCCTGATGTCCGCCGATCCCAGCGGGGGCTCGCACCTGCGCTGGATTGTCTTCCCGCTGTTGGTGCGCGCCATCGGCGTCGTGAGCTCTATCATCGGGACTTACGCCGTCTCCTGGTGGCCCAGGCAGCTGACCCACGGCGACGCATTCAAAGCTATGGACCTTTCGTATGATTTGTCATCCGTCATTTCCACCATCAGCTTCTTCCTGCTGGCCCAATTCTACGTCCATGACCTGCGAGTCTTCGCCGCAACGGCGGCCGGCATCCTGCTGGCGGTTGGCTTCAACAAATTCACGTCGTACTTCACCCATCCTAACATGACGCCCGTCCGGCAGATTGCCAAGAACAGCCGTACCGGTTCGGCCACGTTGATTCTGCAAGGGCTGGCCATCGGCTTTGAGAGCGCCGTTTGGGCCACGCTCATCATTGCAGCGACCATTGTACTCTCGCTCTTCATCTACACCGTTGCGCTTCCCGATTCGCTGCGCAACGTGATCATCGGCCTCGGCGCGGCGTTAGCGGTAGGCGGCGGCTTTGCCATCTTCCGCAAGACCAGAGAGCCGGACCTGGGCGTCTTTGGCGCATTAGGGATCATCGTGGTGACGCTGATCATCGCCTCGTTCAAGCTGGCCGAGCCGTGGGCGGGGGTGAATTACACCTGGCTCCAGACGACCTTCGTCCTGTACAGTGTCTCCCTGGCCGGGATCGGGATGCTCTCGCACACCGGCAACAACGTGGCGATGGACGCCTTCGGCCCCATCGCCGACAACGCCAACGGCATCGGTGAGATGGCAGGTCTCTCGCCACGCCAGCGGCAGGTGATGGCCGACCTGGACGCCGTAGGCAACACGACCAAAGCGATCACCAAAGGGATTGCCATCGCCTCGGCGGTCATCGCGGCCGTCTCGCTCTTCGGCTCGTTCATTACGGATACGGCCACCATCCAGAAGGAGCTGGTCGCCCAGGGGCTGCTGGCGGCCGAACAGGTGATCTCCGGAATTGACGTCGCCAAACCGCTCGTCTTTGTCGGCCTGCTGATCGGCGGGACGCTGCCCTTTCTATTCAGCTCGCTGGCGATCCGCGCCGTGACGCGCGCAGCGGTGTTAGTGGTGCAGGAAGTGCGCCGCCAGTTCCGCCTTCCCGGCTTAATGGAGGGGCGGGTCGCCCCCGATTATACCCGCGCTGTGGCTATCTGCACGAAGGCGGCGCAGAAGGAATTGCTTAACCTGGCGATTCTGGTGATTGCCGTGCCGGTGCTGATCGGCTTTGCGCTCAAAGTGGAGGTGTTGGGCGGCTTCCTGGCAGGGATCATCGTCAGCGGGCAGTTGCTTGCCGTCTTCATGGCGACCGCGGGTGGCGCCTGGGACAATGCCAAGAAGATCATTGAGGATGGCCTGTATGGCGGCAAAAGGTCCGAAGCGCACAAGGCGTCGGTGGTTGGCGACACTATTGGCGATCCGCTGAAAGATACTGCCGGGCCTGCGCTCAACCCGATGATCAAGGTGGTCAACCTGGTCTCGCTGCTCCTGGCCCCGCTGATTGTGCGGTACTCAGGCTTCTCGTGGCCGCTGGCGATTGCGGTCGTCCTGCTGTTGGGATTGCTGGTCTGGGTCATCTCCAACAGCAAGCGGGAGATCACGATGTTTGAGGAGGACCTGGAGTAAGCAGCGGTAAACGGTAAACAGTAGACGGTAGACAGTAAGCGAAAGATCAGCGCCGGCCACTGTGCAGTGGCCGGCGCTGGTGTTAAGACCCCTGAGAAAGGCCCTAAAATGCCTTTGGTTTGAGTGAGGTGACCCCCATTTACTAGACCAAAAAAACGGTTAGAGAAATGAAAGTGT
>CAYTGR010000016.1:0-2300 GCA_964437445.1 uncultured Anaerolineales bacterium
TTCCATGCGCATGAGTCAGCTCTTCGGTACCACCCTGCGGGAAATTCCGGCCGAGGCCGAGGTGAACAGCCACCAGCTCTTGCTACGCGCCGGCTTCATCCGGCAGCTAGGGGCCGGCATCTTCAGTTACCTGCCGCTCGCCCGCCGCGCCATGGATAAAATCCAGGCCATCATGCGGGAAGAGATCAACGCCATCGGCGGACAGGAAATCACCATGCCGGTCATCCATCCCGCCGAGGTCTGGAAGGCCACCGGCCGTTGGGAGAGCGTCGGCGCCGAGATGGGGCGCTTCAAGGACCGCCTGGGGCGCGACCTGGTGCTGGCGATGACCCACGAGGAGGTCGTCGCCGACCTGGCCCGCAAGGAGATCCGCTCCTACCGCCAGTTGCCGTTGCTGGTCTATCACCTCCAGACCAAATGGCGCGACGATCCCCGCCCGCGCGCCGGGTTGATCCGCGTCCGCGAGTTCACGATGTTAGACAGCTACAGCCTGGATGCCGACGAAGCCGGGCTGGACCGGCAATATCAGGCCCATTACCAGGCTTACTTTAACATCTTCCGCCGCTGCGGGCTGCCGGTGATCGCCGTCGGTTCCGACGTGGGGATGATGGGCGGCAGCTTAGCGCATGAGTTCATGTACCTGACGCCGATCGGCGAGGATACGCTGCTGCTCTGCGATGCCTGCGGACACCAGGCCAACCGGCAGATCGCCCGCTGCCGCAAACCGCAACCGGAGGCCGAGCCGCCGCTGCCGCTGGAGAAGATCGCCACGCCGGAGACCAAAACGATCGCCGACCTGGCCGCCCTGCTCGGCGTGCCGGAATCCCGCACCGCCAAAGCCGTCTTCATGGTCGCCCAAACCGGGGCCGGCGAGCGGTTCGTCTTTGCCGTCGTGCGGGGCGATATGGAAGTGAACGAGACCAAGCTGGCCAACGCCATTGGCGCGCGCGAGCTGCGCCCGGCCCACGAGGAGGAGATCCGCGCTGTGGGGGCCGTGCCGGGCTACGCCTCCCCCCTCGGCGTGCGGGGCGCGCTGGTCGTGGTAGATGAGCTCATCCCGCAAGCGCCCAACCTGGTCGCCGGCGCGAACGAGGAGGGCTACCACCTGCGCCACGTCAACTACGGGCGCGACTTCACCGCCGACCTGGTGGCCGACATCACCGCCGCCCGCGCCGGCGATGCCTGCCCGGCCTGCGGCGCGCCGTTGCGCGAATCGCGCGGTGTGGAGGTGGGCAACATCTTCAAGCTCGGCACCCGTTACAGCGCCACCGTCGGCGCGACCTTTTTGGACCGCGACGGTCAGGAAAAGCCGGTCATCATGGGCTCTTACGGCATCGGCGTGGGCCGGCTGCTAGCCTGCGTGGCCGAGGAGCACCACGACGACAAAGGACTGTGCTGGCCGGTCTCCATCGCCCCCTACCACGTCCACCTGGTGGCGCTGCCGGGCAAGAGCTCGCCCACCGCGCTGGAGACCGCCGAACAGCTGTATGCCGCGCTCTGGGCCGCCGGGATTGAAACGCTCTGCGACGACCGCGAGGAGAGCGCCGGCGTTAAATTTAACGACGCCGACCTGATCGGCCTGCCGCTGCGCGTCACCGTGAGCGAGCGTTCGCTCAAGCGCGGCGGCGTGGAGATCAAGCCGCGCGTAGGCGCGACGGCCACCATCGTCCCGCCGGAGGCCGCCGTCGCCCACCTCCAGGCAGCCCTGGCTGCCCTCCAGGCCGACGACAAATCATAAACATGCCAACCTCCGCAGGAACAACGGCCAGCCCTACACCAACCGGTAATGGAAAAGCAGCTCCGGGCCGGAGCTGGCCTTCTTTTGCCTTTTGGCTTTCCGGCGGCGCCAGCCTGCTCTTCGTCGTGCTGACTTTCATCGCCATGTTCCTTTACCCAGGCGGTACGCTGGCCGATCCCACCACTACAGGATATTCGTTTTGCCAGAACTTCTTCAGCGATTTAGGCCGCCTCCAGGCGCGCAACGGCCAACCCAACCCGGCCTCAGCCATGCTGTTCACCACCGCGCTGACGTTAGCCGGCAGCGGGTTGATCCTTTTCTTTCTCGCTTTCAGGCAGTTTTTCCGTTCCTCAACGCCGGTCAAACTGCTGAGCGCCCTCGGCTCCGGTTTTGGGATCAGCGCCGGCCTCTGCTTTATCGGCGTGGCCTGGGCGCCGGCCGACCGGGCCAGCCTGGTCCACATCCAGGCCGTCCTGGGCGCTTTTCGGGCCTTTCCCCTGGCGGCCACGCTGTACACCCTTGCCATCCTGGGCGAACGCCACTATCCGCGCCGTTACGCCGT
>CAYTGR010000016.1:2400-3528 GCA_964437445.1 uncultured Anaerolineales bacterium
CCATCAGGAGGATACCATGCACCAACCCATGACTACCCTAACCCCGGCTGAGGCGTTACAACGCTTGCAAGAGGGCAACCAACGTTACGTCAGTGGCTGGCGGCTGCACCCCCGGCAGGGCGCCGACCGACGGGCCGCAGTGCTGCCGGGACAGCAGCCGTTTGCCGTTGTGCTCACCTGCTCCGATTCGCGCGTCCCCCCGGAGATTATTTTTGATCAAGGCCTGGGCGATCTCTTTGTGATCCGCGTGGCGGGCAATGTCGTGGATGAAATCGGCCTGGCCAGCGTAGAGTATGCGGTCGCCCACCTGCATACCCCCCTGGTGGTGGTCTTGGGCCATACCCGCTGCGGCGCGATCACGGCCGCGTTGGCCGGGGGACCGCCAGAAGGCCATCTGCCCGCGCTCATGGCGCTACTGGAACCCACCGTAGCGCCGCTGCGGGGTGGGACCAGCGAGGTTGTGGACCAAGCCGCCCGCCTGAATGCCCGGCGAATGGCCGAACAGCTGAGCACCGCCCAGCCGATTTTGGCCCCGCGAGTCCACGCTGGCAACTTGCAGATCGTCGCGGCCTGCTACCACCTGGATAACGGCGAAGTGGAACTGCTGGCACCAGGCAATCCCGGATGAGCTCGGCCTCACCCCTGCCCCCTGCAACCAGAGCGCGTCTGCTCGCTTTGACCGTGGCCCTTTGCTTAGTGGCCGACCGGCTCACCAAGCTGGCAGCCCGCGCCTGGTTAGATCCTGCCCGGCCTCTCAACGGCTGGCTGGGACTGTGGCGATTTGAATACATTGAGAACGCCGGCTCTTTCTTGAGCCTGGGAGCCGGCCTGCCGGCCACGGCCCGTTTCTGGCTGTGGATCCTGGGCGTCGGCGCGTTGCTGCTCGCGCTGCTCTACTTCGCCCTGACGGCCCCCACGCTGCCCCGCTCCGTTCTGCTGGCGCTGGCGCTGATCATCGGCGGTGGCCTGGGCAACTGGATAGACCGGTGGCTGCACGCAGGGCGGGTTGTGGACTTCGTGAGCGTGGGGATCGGCCCCGTCCGCACAGGGATTTTCAACGTCGCGGACCTCGCTATCATGCTGGGCATCGGCTGGCTCCTGGTCTATGAGGTGTACTCCCCCAAGCAC